>JAEUUJ010000009.1 GCA_016786495.1 Cyclobacteriaceae bacterium | reverse complement strand
GCTCATCCGGTATTTCTACGATCATCCAACCGAAGCAGCGCGCATTGCCGATGCGGCAGAGAAAATGATGACCGATTCAACTACGGCCAATCGCCTCAAATCCCTCGAGGATAGTACCGTCAGGTCCATGCTCACCGAAGTACGAAGCAGTATCAATCAGCTTCAGGACCTCAAACTTCCCATCGGCTGGGATCAACTTAGAAAGCAGGTAGCCGAAGAGAAAAAAATGCGGACGCCTTCAGCGCCCGCTGAAAAAGAATCGAAAGGCGACAAAACGTTTCGTGACTACGTCAGCGATTTCCTCGATTTTCTGTATTCAACTGCGTGCTTATTCTGGGCCGGGCTCAAGCAAAACCTGATGGGTTGGCTGATCACCATTCTGGCAGTTTCACTGGGTGCACCGTTCTGGTACGACATGCTCAATAAACTGGTCGACCTGCGCTCGGCCGGAAAGAAACCGGCCCCCGCTCCGGCAGCCGTAACCGACTCAAATAAGAATACATCTGATAATCCGCTTGGCTGATGAAAGTTAAAGTGATCGCCAAACTCAACAAGCGCTTGTGGCCGAGTACCAAGAATACTCCGCTGCCCAACCCGCATTTGCCGGGCGATATCATTGAAGTTGAGTCGGAGGTAGAAGGCGAAGCTCCGCTTAACGCGACCAATACCCGGTGGTATAAAGCTAAGGGTGGTTATTATGTTTGGAGCGGAGGCGTACTGCGCGAGGATACCGTTAAGATTGTAGAGTATGACCCTGACGCATTTGATTGGTGGCATACCCGGTATAGCATACGGGAAATCTGGAATAAACTGGGTGTTAGGGGCGAAGGCGTGAAGATTGCCGTGATTGACACAGGTGTGAGCCTTAACCATCCTGCGCTGGTGAGCAAGCGCAATGCACCCGGAAAGGATTACACCAACACCACGTATGGCATTGATAATTTTGCGCACGGAACACCCGTTGCCGGAATAATCTTCGCAGAAGCGCAATCCATCGGTATTGCACCCCGTGCATCCCTCTACGTTGTTAAGATAGTTGACACCGGTACGTTTTCGGCTGGCACATTATTGCGGGCGTTACGCGGGCTGCCCGCCGGCATCGACATCGTTGTAATCTCGCATGCGTTTCCGCAGGGCGAGTTTAACCATTCGCTCACAGCAGATTTTATTCAAGCCGCGTCAGGCAAACTCATAATTTGTGGTGCCGGAAATTACAGCAATCACAACGATTCACCCGTCGACTATTATCCCGCTGCACTGGATGGTTTTATTGCTGTAGGCGCGTGCGACCGCAATAACACGATAGCCTACGATTCAGTAAAATCGAACCGGATACACCTGTGTGCCCCAGGCGTGGATATGAAAGTTATCAATCCGTTCGACCACGCAAACCCGATGACCGGGTCGGGCACAAGCTACGCTGCACCCTTTGTTGCCGGCATTGCCGCGCTCATGAAATCGTATTGCCGCAAGAAATCGAAACCAATGTCTAATGCTCAGTTGGTAACATACCTGGAAACCACTGCCACCAAAACTTCTCCCAATCAAAACGCTCAGATATATGGAGCGGGAATCATTAACCCAATCAATGCCATAAAAAAAATCTTACCATGAAAAGACTTATTACCCCACTGCTGGTCTTCGTCATTTGCGTAACCGCATCAGCGCAAACACCCTACTACGATGCTGTGAAACTGTTGAAAATGATCGAAAGCGACTCGTTACCGGTGCCGGTAACAAATTGTGTTCCCGGTTCTCCCGATGTTAACTGCGCGAAGTATAAAGAATGGACCGACATTGTCAGGCCCTATGTGCCGGCCGATAAACAAGCCGACCCCATGTCTGTAGCAAAATATCTGAAGCGCGAAAATCCTTTTTTCTCAAAACTGATCAAGAAAAGTTCAACGGCCGTTTCGCGGGGCGGGGCTTTTACCAGCGCGCTTCGGTCGTTCGATCCTAAACAGCTCGGCAACATGAACGTAACCAGCTTTGCCGATGGCCTTGCCCGCTTTCTCGTCAAACGCATGAAAGAAGAATTAACCATCACATTCTTCGACCGGTTCGAGGAAGAACTGAAAAAACAAAAAGACCTTCAAAAACTCTTTCCCGATACCTACACCATTTTAAAAACTGCGAAAACACAGCTTTACAGTTATCAAACCTTTTTGCCTGCCTTGCGCGAAGCCTTCCAAAGCGACTTGAGTGAATTGCTGGCCAACGGCTATGCGTGGTCAACCTCCAGTGAAACAGATTTGCCGTTGCGAAATCTTCTTCAGGCCAATCCCGAACTCCACAACGTCTTCAAAATTGTGTTTTACGTGGGGCGCGAACTCGACCATGGCGTCCACCCGGGCGATATCATAACCTCCATCACCGACGAAACCGATATTGATTTCGAAGCCATTCATGCCAACCTGCGGCCGATCCTGAAGATTTCCGACCTGTTCTCGCAATCACTTCGGTCAGCTTCGCTCGATCGGTATTGGATTACACCCGGCGAAGCCCGCCAGTTCGCGAACCCGGTATTTGTACGAATTTTTCTCGGAATCATGTACGAGCAGTCGGATGACGCCGACTTAACAATAATCATCAACGGAGCTCCGCGTACGTTTAAAGAGGTACTGAAAGATGCTGCCGTTCATGTTGACGATTTGAGAGCCACCATCAAAGAGCTCTCAGAAAAAGCGGCACACGCGGAAGACGCCATTCAAAAAATTACAAAAGAAGACAACGAGAAGAAAGGTTCCGACTACTTCCGGGCGGCATCCAGCGTAGTTGATCTGGCCATCACCATTACCGATTCAAAGTTCTACCCCGGTCCCAAGCCCGACAAGAATAAACTGGAAGAAATCAAATTCTACACAGATCATGGCGCTTCCTTGTGTGCAAACATTGAAACCCGCGCCTACAACTCGGCAGTGTTTGATGCTTACGCCATCCTCTCAAAAGCGATCCCCGGTAAGGAAGAAGCACTCAGCCAGTTTCTCAAGTACGGAACCTTTGCTGCCACCGTGGCCAACGCCCAAAGCTCCGAAGAAGTAGCCGATGCCATTGAATCCGTAGCCTTGCCGGTTGGCAGCGCATCCATCAAGCGGAAAACAAAATCAAACATCGCACTCAACGCTTACATCGGTTTGGCCGGAGGTTCGGAGTACTATGGTACCACGGCCACATGGAAAGGAATCTTCGGAATGACAGCCCCCGTGGGCGTAGCGTTCAGTTGGGGGCACGCATGCTGCACCAACCCCGACAAAAGCGCAGGCTCATCTTCCATCTTCATCTCCCTCATTGACGTAGGAGCCCTTTCCACCTTTCGCATCGATGACGATGAAACCGAAGCCTTGCCCGAAGTTACGCTCGCCAACATTTTCGCTCCCGGATTATACTACGTGTACGGTATACCCAAAACACCCGTATCAGTAGGGCTGGGTGCCCAACTCGGTCCGCAACTGCGCAAGATAACCGCCACCGATGCTACCCTTCACGACGACCTGAATGTAAGCCTTCGTGCTTTCGTTGCCGTGGATATTCCATTAATCAACTTCCGCACAAAGCCGCGATAATAAACTTCTGTCAGCAGGGGGTACTCCGTTGGCTGATGGCTGGTCAAGCAGCCGAGTGGAGTAACCCCTTAACATTAACACCCCTCCATCCCCATGAGCACAACAGTAAAAGACCCCATAAGCGATAAGTTCAACGACCTCGTTAAGCTCGTTGTCTTGGGCTTTATCGCATTTGATTTCTTCAGCCCGCTAACCTTTAAGTACATCGCCAACCTTTTTGAGCAGCCTCAAACCCGCATGAACCTGTTTGTCGCGTTCAAAGTCCTCTATGTAACACTGCCTGTATTATTTTACCTGGCGTTCCTCGCGCTCTTAGGTCGCACAAACGAACTCAAAGTTGTTTCTGTAAAACCGTTAAGCAACAGGTTCAACATAGCATTGGGTACATTGCTGGTAGTCGCCATCCTCATTTCCGTTGGCATCTCTACCCCGATAGCCGTGGCCGAAAGCATGTGGGTGCCCTGCTTCATCATGGCCGTACTTTGCTGCGGCTTTGCGCTTGGCTACTGGCAATTTTGTCAGGCACTTAATAGAGAGGAAAAACCCACTTACAAAAGCCCCCGAACCGGCCTCATACAGGTGGGGCTGGTGTTAGCACTTACAATAGGCGGAATTGTATTGCTCGGTTGGTTAGATCATACCGGCAAACCAATCAAAGCATGTACAGTTTATTCAGATCCGTTCGAATCGCAAAAAGATCTCGAAAAGAACAACAAAACCCTCAAGCGCTTTTATGAGCTGGAGCTGGAAGTGAACCGCGAACTTTCAAAAGGGATTCTATTCGCTAAAACACATGCCAACGATTTTGGATTCGTTCGAAATACACCCGGCGACCCAACAGACGATTCATTTTTCAAAATCGCACTGGCCGACAATATCACCTTCCGCGATACCACGCAGGCCAAACAGGCCAAAGCAT
>JAEUUJ010000084.1 GCA_016786495.1 Cyclobacteriaceae bacterium | reverse complement strand
AAGTTTTCGCTGTTCGAAAAACAGTGGACTCCCCACATCATTGGCGAGCTAAACGGCCAGTATGTAAAGCTGTGCAAACTCAAAGATGAATTCGTGTGGCACAGCCATGAAAACGAAGACGAACTGTTTATGGTGTTCAAAGGCACGCTGCTGATGGACTTTCGCGATGGAAGAACGGTAGAAGTAAAGGAAGGCGAAATTCTGATTGTTCCGAAAGGTGTTGAACACCGGCCCCACACCAACGGTGAAATCGTATTCAACCTGCTGTTTGAGCCGAAAGCCACGAAACACACAGGTGAGGTTGAAAGTGACATGACAGTAAAACAACTCGACTGGATTTAAATGTCGTTCGGTTCACACAAAAACCGAAAACTTGAGATTGCTGCCGTGTTACTTACGGCTGCGGGCAAGTTCATTTTTATGGACTGGCTGAAGTGGAAGCTGTTGTTTATTATCGTTTCAACACTCGGCTGGGCAGCATACGTTTATCTCCGGAATAAAAAAGAGCCGGGTATCCTCGCCCACTGGGGTTTCCGGCTCGATAATTTTACGAAGGTGCTTCGCATGGTTCTGCCCTTCGGAATTCTTGCCGTGATTTCATTTTTCGTGACCGGCTATTTCCTGGGAACGATTAACATGACCTGGCACATTATTCCAATTCTTCTTTTTTATCCGATCTGGGGCGTAATCCAGCAATTTTTGGTGATCGGGTTAATGGCAGGAAACCTTCAGGATTTACCCCATCAAAACCTGAGCAAGCCCACGATCATAATCTTGACCGCGTTGCTCTTCGGACTTGTTCACTATCCCTACTACTGGCTGATGGTTGGTACGTTCGTACTCGCGCTGTTTTATGGATTCATCTATTTAAAAGAACGCAACGTGTATGTGATGGGTCTTTTTCACGGCTGGCTTGGCGGCTTGTTCTTCTATACGGTCGTTAACCGCGATCCCTTTGCGGAAGTGTTCGGAAAATTGTTTCCTTGAACATGAAGTTCACATTCAGCGCAAAGATTTATAAAGTTGGAATCAATCTGGTTGTTGAGGTGCCTCATCGCATCACCAAAACCATGCTTCCGAAAAAAGGCTACATCCCGGTAAACGGAACAATTGAAGGCCATCCGTTTCAGCAAACACTTTGCCCGGTAAAAGACAGTCCGTATCGCCTGTATGTAAACGGACTCATGCTAAAGGGATCAGGTATGGGCCTTGGCAAAACCGCTACGTTTGTTATCGAACAGGATTTTTCGGAGAAACCCCGCAAAGACTCGGTAATTACCCCGGCTTTCAAACGAAGGCTTACCTCGGCAGGCGTGTGGGAAGCTTTTGGTCAACTTACTCCGTCACAGCAAAAAGAAATCGTTCGCTACCAGCATTATCTCAAAAGCGATGAAGCCAAAGAGCGTCACCTGGCAAAAGTGATCAAAAACTTGCAGAGTAAACCCGTTAATGGAACAGTTGTTCCCGCACAAAAACGAACGCAAAAATCGAAAGCCAGAAAAAGGCTATAAACAGCGCTTGAACGAGAATCGTTTTCAGGATCGTCACAATGACATGCTCTTTGAAGCATTGGTGATATGCAATAGCCAAATACGCGAGAAACACTAACTGATAAACGTAGTTGTTGATGCGCGCATGGCCGAAGAGCAGAAAGGCAGGCACAAAAATCAACGCCAGCATCAAATGCATCTCGCCAATCAGTAATGCTTGCAAAACCAGGTTTTCCGCATAGGAACGTTTCCGCTTCCGGAAAAACATCCACGTTAAAAGACTGAGCAAGGGAACGGTGATAATCAGGCTGATGAACTTTCCGTACACGAGTATAATCTTCATGCTCTGCGAGAAATAAAAAGCCAACTCCTCCGGCATGCGATACGAACGCCCGCCCGACCCTCCGGGACTGCCCGTACCCATCGATTCGAAGTATCCGCTTTTCAATACAATCAGTGCCCATACAGCCGTGGCGATCACCAGAAAACTCAGTGGATTGAAATATTTTTTTCGCTTGCCATCCAGGTATTCAACTGCTACCACACCCGGCCGGTACAGAAGTTCTTTCACCAAAAACAAAATACCTTTGTCGGCATGCGTTAGCGCGTGAAAGAATTCGTGCAGCAGGTGTTTGAGGGTGATGGGGTGAACGTCTGACTTCTGGCCACAGTTCTGACAGAAGTTTCCGGCAAGCGTGGCCCCACAGTTTTTGCAGGAGGTTGAGGTCTGGGTCATAGTCAAAGATACAAATTAGCCTACATGATACACGCTCTGTTTCTTTGCAGTAACTTAACAATGGCGTAAAAAACTAATTTTATGAAAGTTTAACGGCTTTGACGCGCTGCTGACATACGGTTGACACAACCGGGCGTTTCTTGGCTGATAAAATTGTACGTGTATGACTACGCGAAAAACCTGGACCGACAAATTGCACGAAACGAAGCAAGCTAAAGTCAAGCGGATCGAAACCGACTTTGCGGATATTCCGGCTGGGAGCTCAATGTTTATTGCCACCCCGCAAATCATTGACGGTTATGTGAAGCAATTGAAGAAAGGCGCTCAGGTGAACATTAAAACCCTTCGCAAAGACCTGGCTCTTCAGCATGGGGCTGACTACACGTGCCCGGTTACTACCGGAATTTTTCTGCGGATTGTAGCCGAAGCTGCTTATGAAAACCTGCAGCAGGGAACACCGGTTTCCAAACTAACCCCTTTCTGGCGTGTGATCGAACCCGATAGTCCGTTGGCCAAAAAGCTGTCGTTCGGCCAGGATTTTCTGAAAAAACAAATCCGTGCAGAAGCGCGTTAATTACGTGAATACGAATAACCGCTTCTCGCAACAGATGAAACAACAATATCTTCTCATCGTCCTGCTGATCGCATTACTGCCAACCGCGTTGCCGGTAGTTGCGCAAAGCGGTACGGCTCAACCTGAAAAAACATGGACGTTCACGTATCTGAAAGCAGCCAGCGGCCAAAAGGAGCGATTGAAAAAGTACGTGTACAAGAATTGGTTTGCGATGGATAGTATTGCCGTGGCGCAAAAGCTCATCCATGCCTACGAACTGATCGAAAATACGAACGAAGCCGAAAGCTGGGATTTTATCGTTGCCGTTGAATACTTCACACCCGCTACCTATGCCGACATCGAACAACCCTTCGAGCGAATCCGGGCACAACATCGTCCGGTGATGATTGATGGACTCACCCTGAAAGATCTCGGAAAGATTGTGAAATCAGAAACCGTGCGGAGAGAGCTTCCCAACCGCTAACCAATTTCGAGGCGATAGCCTTTACCGTGTACATTCACGAGCTTGACGGAAGTATCGTGGCGTAATTTTTTTCGCAATTTCGAAACAAACATATCCAGGCTGCGGCCGGTGATCACGCCCTCGTCTTCCCACACTTCTTTCAGCAATCGATCACGCAACAGCAATTCGTTTATATTCCCCGCGAACAACGTTAACAGACTAGTTTCCTTTCGCGACAACTCAACGGTTTCTTCCGGATGACGAAGTATTCCCCGGGCCGGATAAAATTTATATTGACCGAGCGGGAGAAAACTCTCATCGTCCTGCACATCAGGTTTCTTTTTTCTGCGGCTGCGATGGATCATGACAAATCCGATTAACGCGATCCCGGTAACGGCAAACACGATGTACGATTCCCGATACGGAAGCAGCGGCTTTGAAAACGTAATCCGAACGGCATAGCACCCGCTGGGCTGTTGACGCCCGAGGCATGGTTCCAGATTTTCACGGCCATTGATTTCATAGCCGTACACGATACTCCGGTCGGCACAGCCTAACACCTCAACCGTATACTGCGCAGGAAAATCATCTTTTGAAAGCGCCCGGTAAACGATGTTCATCAGCGAGTCAGGCACAAAGGAAAAATTCTTCTCAAACTCAATCAGGTACGTTTGATCATCGGTCTTCCGAACCGGAAGCACCCGGGAAGTTGAGTCGCCCGCGTTGTGCAGCAATTCGTGACCGATACTGCGCATCACCAGCATCTTATGGCTTTCTGAAGCACCGGGCCGGAGTACATTCAGGCTGCCGGCCGAAAGAACGACCAACACCATAATCGCTGCCACAATCAAAGAAACCCGGGTCTTCATCACATAAAGGTACGCACGGGAGATGCGTAGGATTCATATTTTACAATCATTTTACAATTATTTACGAGGCCTTTACCACCCGCAGCGTTTACACGGATACGTTTGAAAAAAAAATAAACTAACCGTATGAAACACGCACTGCTCGCTTTTGCCCTGCTAACCACGCTTTTTGCACATGCCCAACTAACCGATGGCAACCACACGCTCTCACTCCCGGAAAGCATCATAACCTGGAAGGTCGACTATTCCATCGGCAAAAAAGGTCATGAGGGAACCCTGAAACTAAGCTCCGGTACCATGCTGATTCAGGACGGCATTGTGCAGGGCGGGAGTTTTGTAATCGACATGAATAGCGTGCACGTAACCGACATGAAACCCGATGATGGCGGAAAAGACCTTGAAGATCATCTGAAGTCGGCCGACTTCCTGACGACAGCCGATCACCCGAAGGGATATTTTACCGTGTTAAACTCGGTTCGCAATGCACCCGATAAGTTCACGGTATCCGGCTACCTGATCCTCAAAGGTATCTCCAACACAATCACTTTTCCCGCAACAATCACCGAAACCAAAACAACCCTGCGCGTTACATCGGAGTTCACGATCAACCGCACGCTTTGGGGCATCAACTACCAGTCGGGTTCCATTTTCAATCTCCTGAAAGACGATATCATCTCCGATGACATTGCCATCACGCTGAATTTTCTTTTCAAAAAGGCCCAATAGGGCCTTTCAATAGACTTTTATAACAATTTCAAAAATATTTAAACATTTGATTAAAACATTCGTATAAATCTCACAAGCGGCTATTATATTTGTGGCTGAATTGATTGAGATGGCAAAAAAGATCAAACCAGAAGACGAAGTTTCCACGGAGGAAAAAATCAAAGAAGCGGCCCGTACTGTGTTCATGAAAAAAGGCTTCTCGGCGACCCGCACACGTGATATCGCAGAAGAAGCCGGCATCAACCTCGCATTGCTGAACTATTATTTCCGGAGCAAAGAAAAATTGTTCGAACTGGTCATGATGGAAAAATTTCAGGCATTCTTCGGAGTGATTTTTCCAATTCTCAATGATCCGTCAACCTCGCTGGAGCAGAAAGTTGAACTGATTGCCGATCGCTACATCACGCTGCTCACCGAAACACCTGACCTGCCGATTTTTATTTTGAGCGAGATCCGTACCAATGCCGAAAGGATGGTGGCCAGTGTGCACCTCGATAAAATCCTGGTCGATTCGCAGTTCGTGAAACAACTTCATCAACGCAGGCCCGACATGCATCCGGTGCAACTGATCATGAGCATTCTGGGATTGGTGGTTTTTCCTTTTCTCATGCGACCGTTGCTCATGCAAGCCGGCAATGCCGACACCAAAATGTTCACAGCAATGATGAACGATCGCAAACAATGGATTCCAAAGTGGTTCGATTCAATGCTTAAGGTCAAATAAATTTTTTTGCCGATGTATTAAACAAATGATTAAAACAACGTATTAATTATCAGATCATGAAAACAAAACTGCTGCTTTTACTTTTAATCGCGACCGGTGCGCTGCAGGCTCAATCCCTTACGATTGAGACATGTTATACGCTTGCCGCGGAAAATTACCCGTTGGTGAAACAACGCGAGTTGCTCACCAAAAGCAATGAATACACCCTTCAGAACCTCTCGAAAGGATACCTGCCCCAGTTGACACTTGCCGGCCAGGCGACCTATCAATCAGAAGTTACGCAGGTCCCGATCAGCGTGCCGGGAATGAATGTAGCTGTGCTTAGCAAAGACCAATACAAATTTTATGGTGAGGTGACTCAAACCCTGTTCGATGGTGGTGTAATCAAACAGCAAAAGCTCACGCAGCAATCGAACCTGCAGGTAGAACAGCAAAAACTCGAAGTCGAACTCTACAAAATAAGGGAACGCATCAATCAGCTGTTCTTCGGAATTCTTCTGGTGGACGAACAAATCCGGCAAACGGAGTTACTGAAACAGGATATCGCGCTCGGGTTAAAGAAAACAGAAGCCGCAATCGCCAATGGCACCGCATTCCGGAGCAGTGCCGATGTGCTTAAGGCCGAACTACTAAATGCCGACCAGCGCACAACCGAATTGAAAGCAGCACGCATTGCATACGCAGAAATGCTGGGGCTGTTTATCAACCGACAACTTGATGCCGGTACTGCGCTTGAAAAACCGAAGGCGTTGGTTGTATCACCCGAAATTAACCGTCCGGAAATCACTTTGTATGACTCGCAAAACAAAACCATCGATGCGCAATACAAGATGCTTACCGCCCGCAACCTGCCCAGGTTAAACTTGTTTGTTCAGGGTGGTTACGGGCGGCCTGCGCTGAATATGCTGAGTAACGACTTCGAAGCGTACTACATCGGTGGCGTGAGACTGAACTGGTCACTGAGCGGGCTCTACACGCTCAAGAAAGACAAAGCACTGCTTGACCTTAACCGCCAAACGATTGCCGTTCAGAAAGAAACGTTCCTGTTCAATACCCACTACACACTGCGTCAGCAAAGCGCGGAAGTAAACAAATACAGCGAACTGTTAACCAGCGACAATGACATCATTGCGCTTCGCACCCGTGTGAAGCAAACCGCTTCTGCACAACTGGAAAATGGCGTGATCACGTCAAACGACTATTTGCGCGAAGTAAATGCGGAAGACAAAGCGCGACAGAATAAAATCGTGCACGAGATTCAGATGCTGATGGCACAATATGCGCAGCAAACCACAACTGGAAATTCACTTTAAAATCAAACCCCATTTAAATACAGAATCAACATGAAAAAGTTAGTAATTCTTTTCGCCGCATTTATTGCTGGCTGCGCAGGTGGCGAAATCAAATACGATGCATCCGGAACATTTGAAGCCGTAGAGACTATCGTATCCGCAGAAGCAAGCGGAATCATCCGGAAATTCACCGTTCAGGAAGGTCAGGAACTAAAAACTGATCAGGTGGTTGGCTACATCGACAGCGTACAACTTTATCTGAAAAAGAAGCAGCTTGAAGCTCAGATTGCTGCGGTGCTCAGCAAGAAGCCGAACATTGCCACCCAAATTGCCGCGCTTCAGGAACAACTCCGGCAAGCGCAACACGAGCAACAGCGAGTGGAAAAATTGTTGAGCGCGGATGCTGCTACACAAAAACAGCTTGACGATGCCACCGCACTGGTTGAGATCATTAAAAAGCAGATTGCCGCACAAGAATCTTCGCTCGGGATCACTTCTAAAAGTTTGAATGAGGAAAGCGGGCCGCTTACAATTCAGATCGCACAGCTTGAAGACCAGCTCGCCAAATGCAGGATCGTTAACGAAGTAAACGGCACGGTGTTAACCAAGTATGCAGAACCAAACGAAATGGCAGCCATTGGAAAACCGCTGTACAAAATTGCTGACCTGTCTGAAATAATCCTTCGCGCATACGTAACAGGCGATCAGCTTCCCGCGATAAAAATCGGTCAGCAGGTAACGGTATTGATCGATGCGCAAGAAAATTCATACAAAGAATATCACGGTGAGGTTCAGTGGATCAGCAGCAAAGCCGAATTCACACCCAAAACAATCCAGACAAAAGACGAACGGGCGAATCTCGTGTATGCAGTTAAAATCCGCGTGAAAAATGACGGACTGATTAAGATTGGAATGTACGGAGAGGTCAAACTTGCAACCGGCACAAACAAGTAAACATATGCACGCGGTAAAACTCAACAACCTTACAAAAGTCTACGGCAAAGAAAAATCAGTTGCTGTTGACAATGTTTCGCTTACGGTTGAGAAAGGTGAACTGTTTGGGCTGATCGGCCCGGATGGTGCCGGTAAAACCAGCATCTTCCGGATGCTGACCACGCTCCTGCTGCCTGACGGAGGCAGCGCGATCGTAGACGGATACGACATTGTGAAAGACTATGCGTACATCCGCAGCACGGTCGGATACATGCCCGGAAAGTTCTCGTTGTATCCTGATCTCACGGTTGAGGAAAACCTCAGCTTCTTCGCCACGGTGTTCGGTACAACCATTGAAGAAAACTATCACCTGATCAAAGACATTTATATCCAGATTGAAAAGTTTAAGCACCGCAGGGCGGGAAAGCTTTCCGGTGGCATGAAACAAAAACTTGCGCTCTGCTGCGCCTTAATCCATAAGCCTACGGTTTTATTTCTGGATGAGCCCACAACGGGTGTTGATCCGGTGTCCCGGAAAGAATTCTGGGAAATGCTGAAGCGCCTTAAGCAGCAGGGCATCACCATCATGGTCTCCACACCTTATATGGATGAAGCAACGCTCTGCGACCGGATCGCACTAATCGATCAGGGAAAAATCCTGTCGATCGAAACTCCGGAGAACATTACGCGGTCGTATCCCGACAAATTGTATGCCGTGAAAGCCGAAAACATGTACGCATTGCTGAAAACGATGGAATCATACGAACACGCTGCCAGCAGCTATGCTTTTGGGGAATACGCACACGTGTCGTTCCGGGAAGCCATCAGCGAAGACACCGTGAAGCGTTATCTGCAAGACAGCGGATTATCCGGAGTTGAGCTCAGGCCCATTGACGCCACAATTGAAGACTGCTTCATCAATCTCTTAAAAAAGTAATATGCAAGACGTTGTTATAAAGACCGACAAGCTTACCAAACGCTTTGGCGACTTCGTGGCGACCAACGCTATCACGTTGGAAGTTTACAAAGGTGAAATTTTCGGTTTCCTCGGCGCGAACGGTGCGGGAAAGACTACTGCCATGCGTATGTTATGCGGGCTGTCGAAACCGTCTTCGGGCAATGCCGTTATCGCAGGCTACGATGTGTATCGCGAAACGGAACAGATCAAGAAGAACATCGGCTATATGAGTCAGAAGTTCTCCTTATATGAAGACCTTACCGTGCTGGAGAACATTCGGTTTTTTGGTGGAATCTATGGTCTTACAAACCAGCAGATCAAGACCAAAAGTGAAGAACTGATTGCAAGGCTGGGCCTGGAAGGTGAAGCCAAAAAGCTTGTAGGGTCGTTGCCGCTGGGCTGGAAACAAAAGCTCTCGTTTTCAGTTGCCGTGCTGCATGAACCTAAAATTGTTTTTCTGGATGAACCTACCGGAGGTGTTGATCCGGTAACGCGCAGACAATTCTGGGATTTGATTTATGCTGCGGCTGAACAAGGCGTAACCATTTTTGTGACTACCCATTATATGGACGAAGCCGAATACTGCAACCGGATTTCGATCATGGTTGACGGAAAAGTTGAAGCACTTGATAGTCCGACGCAACTGAAAAGAAACTTTAAAGTAAGCTCGATGGACGAGGTGTTCTACCAGCTCGCCCGGGGCGCTAAACGCGGAGATTAACATGAAACAGTTTATAACATTTGTTCGAAAAGAATTTGCGCACGTACTCCGCGACCGCAAAACATTGCTGATCCTTTTTGGAATGCCCATAATGCAAATTCTGATATTTGGATTCGCATTGACTAATGAGGTAAAAAACTCGGCCATTGTGGTGATTGACTACGCACAAGACGAGGCCTCGCAGAAATTGATCAGCCGCATCGAAGCCAGCCGGTATTTCGAAGTTAACAAACTCAGCACTGACCACCATCAGATTGAAGAGTCGTTCAAAGCGGGTAAGGTTAAACTGGCGCTGATTTTCCCACAAAACTTTTATACCGATCTCATGCACCAGAATAAAGCCCAGATACAAATCATCACCGATGCGACTGACCCAAATACGGCCAACACGCTCACCAATTATGTCACGGCTATTATCCAGGACTATCAGTCGGACCTGAATCAAAGCGCGTCCCTGCCCTACCGCATCATTCCGGAGACGAAAATGCTATATAACCCGCAGCTTAAAAGTGTTCACGGATTTGTTCCAGGCGTTATGGCACTCGTACTGATGCTGGTTTGCGTCATGATGACTGCTGTGTCAATCGTGCGCGAAAAGGAAATGGGTACAATGGAAATCCTGCTGGTATCACCCTTCAAGCCATTGCTTGTTATCCTCTCGAAAGCGGTGCCATATCTTATCCTGTCATTGATCAACGTTGCATCAATCCTGTGCCTAAGTGTGTTTGTACTTGATCTTCCCGTGAACGGAAGCTTGCTCCTGCTCTTTGCCGAAAGCACGCTATTCATTATCACGTGTTTAACGATTGGGATTTTCATTTCCGTAAGAACGGGATCGCAGCAGGTAGCGATGTTGATCTCGCTGATGGGAATGATGCTGCCAACCATTTTGTTCAGTGGTTTCATGTTCCCGATTGAGAATATGCCCAAGGTATTGCAACTCGTTACCAACATTGTACCGGCAAAATGGTACTACATCATTGTCAAATTGATCATGATCAAAGGCCTCGGCTTTTCTGCTATTTGGAAAGAGACGCTGATTCTGGCCAGCATGACATTATTTCTGTTAATCGTTAGCTTAAAGAACTTTAAAATCCGTCTGGCATGAGAACCGTAAGATTTCTGTTGCAAAAAGAATTCCGGCAAATATTCCGCAACAAAGCGATCATCGCGATGATTTGCGTGATGCCGGTAGTGCAGTTAGCGGTATTGCCCTGGGCAGCCGATTACGAAGTGAAAAACGTTAACCTGGCCGTGGTTGATCACGATCATTCAACCTTCTCGCGGCAACTTATACAAACCGTTACGGCATCCGGCTATTTCAGGCTCACAGGATACAATGACTCCTATCAGGATGCCATGCACCTCGTGGAACGCGACCAGGCAGACTTGATTCTGGAAATTCCGGCAGGTTTCGAACGCAACCTCGTGCGCGAAAATCAGCAGAAACTTTTCGTAGCAGTAAATGCGATTAATGGAACGAAAGCCAACCTGGGCGGAGCCTATCTCGCAGCGATTATTAAAAACTACAACCAAACCATCCGTACCGAACTTGTTTCCGGAGTTACCGGTGACCCACTTCACCTAATTGAAATCACGTCATCAAACTGGTTCAATCCACTGATGAATTACAAAGTATACATGGTACCGGGCATTCTTGCCATTCTGATTACCATGGTTGGTGGATTTTTATCCGCATTGAACATCGTGAAGGAAAAGGAAGTTGGTACCATTGAGCAAATCAACGTGACACCCATACGCAAACATCATTTTATTCTGGGTAAGCTAATCCCCTTCTGGGTTTTGGGAAACATTGTGTTTACTCTCGGATTAATCGTTTCGTGGTTAATCTACGGGATTGTTCCGGAAGGAAATCTGGCTGTTTTATATTTATTCATTGCTATTTACCTCGTATCGGTTTTAGGGTTTGGATTATTGGTTTCCACCTTCTGCGAAACCCAGCAGCAGGCGATGTTTATCATGTTCTTTTTTATGATGTTGTTTGTGCTGCTGGGCGGATTGTTCACATCCATCGACAGCATGCCGGAGTGGGCAAAAACCGTAACGCGGTTTAATCCGGTCCGCTACCTGATTGAAGTGATGCGCATGGTTATGCTCAAAGGCAGTGAAATAAAAAATATCGTAGCGCACCTGATCATCGTAACGCTGTTTGCCATCGGGTTAAACGCTCTGGCAATTTTTAACTATAAAAAAACTTCCTGATCCATATTTTTCCCATTCATGTAAAAAGTTTGCGGGACTTGCTTTTTTATTCCTATTTTGAATAAGATCAAAACCCTTTCCGGATGAAAAAGTTAATCACCTGTCTCGTCATTGCAGGTCTGAGTTCGTTCACGGTTTTCGCGCAGAAAACTATCGATCAGCTTAAAACCGTGTTGCAGCAAAAAATCGATTCCGTGCGGCAAGCGGTCGACATTCCTTCGATGGCATTCAGTTGTGTTCTTCCGTCCGGAGAGCAAATCTCGGTGTCATCGGGTATGAAGGTTGAACAACGCATGCTCGCGGGCAGCACCGGAAAAACTTTCTTCGCATCGCTTGCGCTGAAACTGGTTAAAGAAGGGAAGCTCTCACTGGACGAAAAAGTCTCGCACTACCTCGGCAAAGAACCGTGGTATTCAAAAGTCCAGAATGCCGAAACCATCACCGTCCGTATGCTGATGAATCATACCACCGGCATTGAGGAGTATTACGGGTTGGGAAACTTTATTGAAACATGTATCAGTAATCCCGACAAACAATGGACGCCTGAGGAATGCATTGGCTACACGCTTGGCCGGCCACCGTTATTCCCAGCGGGCACGGACTGGGGTTATGCGGACACCAACTACCTGATTCTTGGATTGGTGATTCAGTCGGTCACCAAAAAAGATGCATACAAACAAATCGATGAACACTTCATCAAACCGAACAAACTTGCCGCAACAGAACCGTCGGTTAAACGCGATTTGAAAGACCTTGTCACCGGAGTATGTGGTCCGCAAACCCCGTTTAAACTTACAGGCCCGGTATTAGTTGACGGAAAAATGCGGATCAACCCCCAAATGGAATGGGCCGGTGGCGGATACATCTCCAACACGGTTGACCTGGCCCGTTGGGCGCGCATATATTATCATGGCGCAGCACTTTCCGACGAAATCCGCACCCAGCAACGAACAGGTATAGCCGCAAAAACCGGAAAGAGTCATCAATACGGCTTCGGCATGCAAATCCGTCCTTCTGCCCTGGGAACAAGTTACGGCCATGGCGGTTGGTTCCCGGGATATCTGACTGAGATGGATTATTTCCCCGAAAAAAATCTATCAGTCGCCATCCAGCTTTCGACAGACGATTTTCAAAAGATTAAGCGTGCCCCCAGGTTTTATGAGATGTTCTTCGCCACCGAAGTCTCAAAATTCCTAAATTAACTGTATGAAAAGACTTCTCTTTCTGGTCGGGCTGACCGTGATGGTTGCGTGCGCGCACGCACAAGTGCCGGTTAATTTTCTCGGCACGATTAAACGGGTTGATGCTTTCGCCTCTAAGTATGTAGCCGCACGAACGATTGCTGTTTGGCTTCCGCAAGACTATGACTCCACAAGAAAGTATCCGGTGTTATACATGCACGATGGCCAAAACCTGTTCGACAGCACCATCACGTTCAATCATCAGGAGTGGAAAGTCGATGAAACGATAACGCGGTTGGTCCGGGAGAAGAAAATGCGTTCGTGCATTGTAGTCGCGATCTGGAACACAGGCATGACCCGCTGGAATGAGTATTTCCCGCAGAAGGCAGTGACCTATTTTTCAGGACCCGACATGAATACATTCACCACTACCTATTTGAAAAATCCGCTTGTCGCAGATGAATACCTGAAATTTCTGGTGAAAGAACTGAAACCCTTCATCGATAAAACTTTTCCTACGTTGTCCGACCGCGACAATACATTCATTGCCGGATCCAGCATGGGTGGATTGATCTCGCTCTACGCGATGTGCGAATACCCCAAAGTATTTGGCGGAGCAGCATGTATTTCAACACATTGGATTGGGGGCTGGCCTCCGGTGGCGCAGTATATCCCGAACGGATTCTACCAGTACGTCAGAGCAAACCTTCCTTCACCGAAAACTCACAAAGTTTACTTCGACTATGGCACGGAAACGCTTGATCAATACTACAAGCCACATCAGGCCGAGATCGACAAAATCATGATTGAAAAAGGCTATACAGCCGCTAGCTGGATGACGAGAGAATTTCCAGGCGAGAACCATTCCGAAAATTCATGGAATAAGCGATTCAATATTCCGCTGGAGTTTTTATTGAAGAAGTAATCAGGCTATCTTCAGCTCAGCCATCCGGTTCTTCAGGCTTTGCAGCTCGCGCGATAATTTGATGTTCTTTTCAACGGCTACATGCTTGTAGTCTTCGAACTCTTTGTACAGGTCATCACTCACCTTTTTGCTTTCACGCGATGCTTTAAAGGCCATACGACTAATCACAAACAGTGCAGCCGCAAGAATGAGCAGCCCGATGATTACCGTGGTTACAAATGTTACGAATCCTTCTTTGGAAAACGACATCCCGAACGCATTGATGTTCGCCACATTCGAAACAAGTTGTTGCTTCTCGAGTTCCGTTTTGGCGACTTGTTGTCTTAACGTGTCAATTTCGGCAGCCTGACTTCTGGCCAATACAACGCCCTGGTTGATCGCTGTCCGTTTAACCTTGAGTGAGTCCTCGATAACCCGCCAGAATTGATCCATCTCATACAGCTTGATCATGCGGAAGCCGTTAATCACCTCCAGGTCGCTTTTTAAATGAGCGTATTGTTGTCGCAAGGTTTGAGGCCCCTCGGGCGCGGGCTGAGGCGTCTGAGAAAAAGAAAGGGAGATTGAACCGACCAGACAAAGCAATGCAACACAGAATCTCATAGCGTAGGTTTTAGAATTCAAACGTAATGCAAGCGCAAACATTCAAAAACCCAAACGCGACAAGCCGAATGAGAACCCGATTGGTTGTTAAATGCACCGATATACGGTAACTACCAGCTAATCACTTTCTTATCGCGGTAAAAATTTCC
>JAEUUJ010000019.1 GCA_016786495.1 Cyclobacteriaceae bacterium | reverse complement strand
CCGGGCTTCCAGTCGGGAATAACAGAGTGCACGGTATCCAAATCGTCTGTGATAAAATTATCAGCATACTTGATTTGATAGGAAGTTGTGTGAAGCCCGATCAGAAACCCGTAGGTCCACTTACGGTCGTCATAGTTGGGGTTATTGCGGGGTGCCCACTTGAACTTCTGCGCGTGCGAAACACCCGCTGCAAGCACCAGCCCGAGCAAAATTATTTTTGCGCGGTGTAAATTGAACTTACGCCAAATGTCAGTGGTGTGCATGCAGTGTTTTTAAATCCTGTCTCATGAAGAACTGCGATAAACCTTTCGCCATCCGGAAACGCTTCAACCGACTCGGGCAAATAGGTGTATGCAGCTTTATCGCGGGAAACCAAACGACCAATTCGCGGCAGAATAAACTTGAAATAGAAGTTATAAACCTGTTTAAACGGAAATCGGGTTGGTCGTGAAAATTCAAGAATAATCAGTTGCGCGCCCGGCTTCATTACCCGGTTGATTTCCTGCAGCCCTTTCTTCAGATTTTCAAAGTTTCTCACTCCAAACCCAACGGTCACCGCATCAAAATTATTATCCGGGAAGGGCAGATTTTCAGAATCGCCTAAGCGGAGTTCGATCTTGCGGGTGAGGCCTTTCTCGGCAATTTTCTTTCTTCCCACATCCAGCATGCCTTCGGAAATATCCACACCGATAATGTTCAGCGGACCCGCATCCAGTGCCTGAATTGCAAAATCGGCCGTGCCGGTTGCCACATCCAGGATTAATTCTGGCTTCGATGCTGCCAGCAACTTAACAGCTTTCCTTCGCCAGCCTTTGTCGATGCCCAGACTTAAAAAATGATTGAGGAAATCGTAGCGGCTGCTAATGCTGTCGAACATTTGCGCCACCTGCTCTTTTTTCGAACTATTCTTCTCTTTGTAGGGTACAACCGTCATAGTAAGCTAACTGCGAGGCGCAAGTTGCTAAATTCTTTTCGAAGAATAACAGGTTTGTTATACGGGTAGCCAAAAGCGTGAAAGCAGCGCTATTTGCCGGAGAGCACCTTAAACTCCACCCTGCGGTTTAGTTCGCGGCCTTCCTGCTCATCATCGTTGCTGGCCAGTGGTTTTGTAGCCCCATACCCAACCGCAGTAATTCTGCGGCTGTCGATGCCCTTTTTCGTGAGGAAGTCTTTTACTGCCTCTGCGCGCTTCTGCGATAAAAACTTGTTATAGTTTTTCGTTCCCACAATATCGGTGTGACCACCGATCTCTACGTTCATGCCGGGGTTCTGCTGAAGCATCCGTTCCAGTTTGTTTAACTCGGTGTACGACTCCTGTTTGAACGAAGCTTTATTGAAATCAAAGTAAATGTTCCGTAAAACGGAAACGAACCCAACCTCAAGCTTCTTCAGCTCAACGGTTTTCATCACTACCTTACCCTCTTCCGATGAACCTTCGAGCGATACCGTTTCATTCACAAACATAAACCCCTCTGCTTCGATCGAGAGCTTGTAATCTTTCGCATCGGTGATCTTGAATTCATACACTCCGGGAGTGATCGATGAACTGGCCACCATCACGTTATCTCCTGATCCCTGCAGACTTATCTTCGCGGGCATGTTCTTTTTGGCAGGATCGGTGATGCGCACAATGTACTTCAGCGGCACCTTCTTTTTAACAGGCTCCGCTGCAGGTTCCGGTTCTTTCTTTTCTTCCGGGATGGTGATCACATAAATGTCTTCATAGCCGAGGGCATCTTCCCGAACAGACGAGTAGTACGCGCGTTTACCGTCTTTCGTATGAACATAGAAAATGTCGTTGTCGGGTGTGTTGATCGGATAACCCAGGTTTTCCGGTTCGCCCCAGTTTCCTTTGTTGTCGGCTACACTTTTGAAGATATCGTAACCACCCATGCCTTTCCGGGCAACCGAACTGAAGTAAAGTGTTTTATCGTCATAGTCGATGAAAGGCGCATCGTCATCGTCTTCGGTGTTAATCGAAGGCCCGAGGTTTTTTACATTACCCCAGTTTCCTTTGTTGTCTTTGGTTGCTTTGTAGATATCAATGCCGCCAAATCCACCCGGACGATTGCTTGAAAAATAAATTGTCTTTTGGTCTTTTGATAGCGTTGCCGACTTCTCTTCATAGTCAGAGTTGATGTTACCGGGCAACGATTGGGGGGCGCCCCAGCTATTGTCGGGTTGACGCTGGCAGTAAAAAATATCTCCACCCCCTTTATCAGAACAAATCAACAACATCTTTCCATCGGCTGAGATGGCCAGGTTTGAATCGTGCGAAGGAGTATTGATCGGTGCTCCGATGTTTTTTGCAGCACCCCATTTACCGCCCGTTTTTTTTGCGATGAAGATATCTTCAAAAGGCTTGTTGTCTTCGTCTACGTTTTCGTTCAGGTTTCCATCCCTGCGTCTGGATGTAAACACAATCTCGTCTTCAGCCTCGTTCAGCACCGGAGCAAAGTCGTCCCACTCGGAATTAATCTGATCTCCGATGTTGACGATAGAAAAGTTTTTCGGGTTGGCGACAAACTCCTTTCCGTTCTGGCATTCGAAAATTCTACGCTCCACTTCTTCGATGTCAATCCGGTCGTTACCACGATACGTAGGCTGAGCAGCAAGTTTTTCTTTATAGCGATTAAAAAAATCAAGGGCTTTGTCGAACTCGAGGCCATACTGGTAGCTCTGGCCGATGCGGTACTCGAGGTCGAAGCGGTATTTCGGATCGAGCTGATACACCCGCATGAGGTATTGCACGGCCAGGTCTTTTCCAATGGTGATGAGGTGGTAGTGGCCGGCTTCGAAATTCGCGCGGAGGTTATTCGGATCAGCCGCAGCTGCCATCACATAAACTTCCCGAATTTCATTGTTCGCAGTTGACCCGGCACGCATTTCATCGGCCATAGCTAAATACTGCTCTGCTTCGGCTTTTTTGTCGGCATCCTGACTGTATCCAGCCAGACTAAACACCGCGACAGCTAAAAAAATCAGTACACAACGGATACTGTACATGTCACAATTCGGTTTGTTAAATAAAGTTATGAATAAAACGCATAACTGCGTTGTCAATATAGAAAAAACCCTCAATTTGAGGCTTCTCCATTTTGTTGATAAAACCGGTAAAACTTACATGGAGGTTTCAGGAAGGGGTATATTTGCGCACCATGGAGATCAAACAGGCAGAATTTGTTTCAAGTATAACCGATGTGAAGCAACTGAAGGGTAAGCCGCTGCCCGAGTTCGCATTCATCGGCCGATCGAATGTGGGTAAGTCGTCACTGATCAACATGCTCACGAACCGGAAAACGCTTGCCAAAGTTTCAGGCACTCCGGGTAAGACACAAACCATCAACCATTACATCATCAACGGGTCGTGGTACCTGGTAGACTTGCCGGGTTACGGCTTTGCGAGCGTGAGTAAAGATACGCACCAGACGTTCGGGAAGATTATCGATAACTACATCCGCCAAAGCGAGAAGTTATTTTTTGTTTTCGTGCTGATCGATATCCGGCTTGAGCCGCAAAAGATAGATTTGAGTTTTCTGGAATGGGGTGGCACGAATGAAATTCCGCTTGGAATAATCTTCACAAAAGCCGACAAACTTTCTACCGCAAAAGTTAACCTGTATGTCGACCGGTATGCTCAGGAGCTATTGAAGCGCTGGGATGAACTGCCTCCTATTTTTGTCACTTCAGCGGTTCAAAAAAAGGGCCGGGATGAAGTATTGGCATTTATCGGAAAGGCGCTTCCGCAGATGCCCAAAAAGTGATAGTTTTGCCACCTTATTTTAGTACCATGACGTTAGATGACATTGCTACAATCTCCGGTAAAGGCGGCCTTTTCAAAGTTTTTAAGCCAGCCAAATCGGGCGTAATTCTTGAATCGCTTGATGAAGCTAAAACCAAAATCGTAGCAACCGCCAATAACCGGCTGTCGATCCTCAGCGAAATTTCTATTTACACCACCACCAAAGAAGGTACAGTACCCCTGGCGGATGTGTTGAAGAAAATTCATGCGGAATACGGTGCTGACCTGGGGCTTGATGCCGAGGCTGATCCCAGCGAATTAAAATCGTTCATGAAATCGGTACTGCCGGATTACGATGAAAGCCGCGTGTACGTGTCAGACATCAAAAAGCTTGTGAAGTGGTATGGCGTGTTGCTGAAATACGCTCCTGAAATTCTCGCACCTGCAGAAGACAAGAAGGAAGACG
The DNA here is from genome assembly GCA_016786495.1 of Cyclobacteriaceae bacterium. Classification (GTDB taxonomy): domain Bacteria; phylum Bacteroidota; class Bacteroidia; order Cytophagales; family Cyclobacteriaceae; genus UBA2336. The sequence continues at coordinate 125,591 of JAEUUJ010000019.1, read as the reverse complement.
AAAAAGCCTAAAAGCTCTCCGCCTTCGTCACCATATTTTTCGAACCGACAAAAAATGGCGTTCGTTCGTGCAGCGTCTTCGGTTTGATGTCCAGCACGCTTATCTTTCCATTAGTTGCTTTTCCGCCTGCCTGTTCTGCTACAAACGCAAGTGCATTGCACTCGTACATTAGCCTGAGTTTTCCGTTGGGGTCTTTGGCCGTAGCCGGATAGATATAAATCCCGCCTTTCAACAGGTTGCGGTGAAAGTCGGCAATCAGTGATCCAATGTACCGGCCCGTGTACTGCTGGTCTTTGCAGTATGAAACGTAATCTTTAACGGGCTGCGCGAATGAATTATACGACCCTTCGTTGATGGAGTAGATTTTTCCGTCTTCCGGAATGCGCATATCCGCATGCGACAGGAAGTATTCACCCAGTGTGGGATCGTACGTAAAGCCATTCACACCATGCCCGGTGGTGTATACCAGCATGGTCGATGATCCGTATAAGATATAACCTGCAGCCACCTGCTCAGATCCTTTTTGCAGAATATCCGCGTCACTAATCGGTTGACCCACGGGGCTCTTCCTGCGGTAGATCGAAAAAATAGTTCCAATAGATACGTTCACATCAATGTTTGACGATCCGTCAAGCGGATCAATCGCGATCACATATTTGCCATCGTTACTCAGGTCGACATACGATTCTGTTTCTTCTGAGATCAGCGCACAGGCTTCGCCTCCCTTTGTCAGCGCCCGGGTAAACCGGATATTGGCCAACACATCAAGTTTTTGCTGCGCATCACCACCGGAGTTGATGGATCCGGCTTGCCCCATGATGTCGATCAGCCCGGCTTTATTCACTTCCCGGTTCACAACCTTTGAGGCCAACGCGATATCGCGGAGCAGTTGCGAGAGTTCTCCGCTCGCATAGGCAAATTGATCCTGGTTGATTTTAATGAACCGGTCGAGCGCAATGCCGATGGGTTGCGCGATGCGCGATTCCTCCATGCTCTTTGCGGCTTGGCTTTTTACCTTCATCTTTGGGCTAAATTCGGGCTCAAAGTTAGTCCGCAAACGATTTAGTGCAATAAAAATGAAGGTTTTTAAATTTGGAGGGGCTTCACTTAAGAATGCAGCAGCCATTCAAAACATGGCTTCGATTGTGAAAGCGTATGCCGGTTCGCCCCTGCTGGTAGTTGTTTCTGCGATGGGTAAAACAACAAATGCTCTCGAAAGCATTCTCAATTCATACACCCAGGAAGGCGATTATCAGGCTGAACTTGCGATGCTGAAAAGCTACCACTTCACGATTTGCGAAAACCTCTTTGACGATCCCGATCCTGTAAAGAAAAAAATTACTGCTATCCTCGAAGAACTCACCGAAAACCTGCACACCCCCGGTGACTATGATCAGGTATACGACCAGGTAATCTCTCTGGGTGAGGTAATGTCGTCTGTGATTGTTGTTTCCTACCTCGCAGAGCAGGGATTGCCCTGCCAGTGGCTTGACGCACGAAAACACATTATCACCGATACAGCCTTCCGGGAAGGAAAAGTTGATTGGAAGAAAACCGAAGAGCATATTCAACATCTCAAGGCCGACTTGCAGAACCATATTCTGTTAACGCAAGGGTTCATCGGGTCAAACGAGCTGGGTTTTACCACTACCCTGGGCCGCGAAGGTTCGGACTATACGGCAGCAATTTTTGCATCCTGCCTGCAGGCCGAATCGGTGACGATCTGGAAAGATGTCCCCGGAGTGATGAGTGCCGATCCCAAACGACTGCCCCATGCGGTTGTGTTTGATGAACTTCCCTACACGGAAGCAGCCGAGATGACATACTACGGAGCATCCGTTATTCACCCGAAAACCATTAAGCCGCTGGCGCTGAAACAAATTCCGTTGTATGTAAAGTGCTTTGACGATCACACGTTGCCCGGAACGAAAATTCATGAATGCAAAGTTGAGAAGCTGCCGCCTTTGATTGTATTCAAAGACAATCAATGTTTGCTCTCCTGCCGCGTCACCGACTACACGTTTATCAACGAAGAACAAATCAGCATTATTTTTAATGCACTGGCGGATCTCGACATCAAGATTAACGTGATGCAGAACTCCGCAATTTCATTCTCATTTTGCATCGACTTCCGCGAAAGCAAATTGAATCACCTGCTCGACCGATTGCAACAGTATTTTGAAGTGTATTACAACACCGGGCTTACGCTCATCACCGTAAAAAATTATGATGCTGCCACGTTCGATGCCTATCGCAAGAAGCCGGGCATTCTGATTGAGCAATCCTCCCGTTCCACCTTACAGGTATTGCTCAGGACTTAAGGTGTTCTTTTTCGAGAAATTCGATAAAAGAATCAATCGAGTGACTGAGGATTTCGAACACGTTTTGGAATCCTTCCTCATCACCGTAATACGGATCGGGCACTTCATCGCCCGAGGGATTAATGTCAAAGCTGCGCATCAGCCGGATTTTATGGGCATGATCGGTTGCATTCGACAGGCGAAGAATATTGGTATGATTACTTCTGTCCATCGCGATGATGAAATCATACGCTTCGAGATCACGAGCCGACAACTGGCGGCCGAGGTGGTCAATCACCACACCATTTTTTAATGCATTTTTTATCGTGCGCGGGTCGGGCGTGTCGCCCACATGATAATTGGCCGTTCCGCACGAATCGGCTTCCACAAGGTGCGCTAACTTCTTTGCGCGGATTTTGTGTTTGAAAATGGCTTCCGCCAACGGTGAACGGCAAATATTACCGAGGCAAACAAACAGGATTCGGGTTTTAGGCATGACGTAAAAACGCTCAAAATTACACGAAAAAAGGGGTTACAAAACCCAAAAAGACGGTATTAAACCACATAGCACAATTACCGAGTATTGGTTTATGAAAAGCCCCCCTCTTGCTCAGAGGGGGCTTTTCTTTTTCAGGCCACCCGGTCTGCTTCAGCCGGTATCCAGTTAAAAAATTCCCATTCCGGTTCGCAATTCTCGTTCGGTAGCTCGTAATTCGTAGCTCTTAAATCACGATTATGGAATTGATAAAAGTTACCGAACAATACCAGCCTGCCATTGCGCTTATCCAGCTCAACCGTCCGAAAGAATTAAATGCTCTTAACCCGCAACTGATGGGTGAAGTTCGTGATGCGTTGCAACAGCTCGATAAAAACGACAGCGTAAAGGTGATCATCATTACCGGAAACGATCAGGCGTTTGCCGCAGGCGCAGACATCAAACAGATGGCCGACAAGTCGGCGATCGATATGCAGATCATGGATCAGTTCAGTACCTGGGATCAGATCCGCAAAACAAAAAAACCAATCATTGCGGCCGTTTCAGGATTTGCGCTCGGGGGCGGATGTGAATTTGTGATGACCTGCGATATGGTGATCGCTTCCGAAACCGCGAAGTTCGGTCAACCTGAGATAAAAATTGGAACGATCCCGGGCGCAGGCGGAACGCAACGCCTGACAAAGGCCGTTGGCAAAGCCAAAGCGATGGAACTCATTCTCACCGGAAGATTTCTTTCCGCCCAGGAAGCTCATTTCTACGGCCTCGTCAATAAAGTAGTTCCGGTGGAAATGTACATGCACGAAGCGGTTGAACTCGCCAAAGAAATTGCGCAGATGTCGCCCGTGGCCGTGCAGCTTGCAAAGGAAGCCATCAATCGTTCTTTCGAAACGCAGCTTGATGAAGGGTTGATGTTTGAACGGAAAAACTTCTACCTGACCTTTGCTTCAGAAGATCAAAAAGAAGGAATGAAAGCCTTTATCGAAAAAAGAAAACCGGTATTCACCGGAAAATAAAAAAAGCCCTGCGTGTGCGGGGCTTTTTTGTTCGTAATCAATACGTTCTTATAACACGCTCTTGTTCTCGCGGATCGAGAATCCAAGTCCTACGTTGATCATCTTATACTTCTGGAGTGTATAGTCGCCCATCAGGTAAATCGGACCGAACTTCAAACGCATACCTGCGGTAAAGCGCATGCTTTTGTTCTTGATCGACATTGCCACGGGATCTTTCACTTCAAAGTCGTCAGGTGTTGCCTGAATCGTGTAGGTTCCGTTGATGTTCACTTTCGTGTTGATCATCGAATAACCAACGCCTCCGTAAACGGTAAGCACAGCGATTCTTTTTGAAACCAACAACTGATACACCCACGAGTTGAACTTGTATTCACCCATACCATCGGTACTTCCGGGGCGTGAGTCACCCGGATCTACGTTCGTGTACGACAAATCTGTTTCGCCCTTCAGTGAGTTATACGCAACCAACACCGACAAATCGAATGGCAACAACTTGATGCCGCGAATGTGCTGCTTGATATCGTGCTGAATACCCACACCAAACATCGAAATGCTCGACTGTCCGGCCTCCACCTTAGGAATAAAGCGGAGTTTTAAATCGGTATTTTTTACGATACCAATGCCGAGTTGTGCAACCGGCACCGGAATTCCGGCAAACCCGATTTTATCCTTTACCGCAAGGCCTTCCGGTCCGGAGAAAGAAACGGTTTGTGACGGAAGCGTGCCGTTACCATCAGGATCGTAGGTTGCTGAATAACTTGTTTCATCTTTCGGCCCGAAAAAGGTGGGGGCTTTGCGCGTAGGATCGTATGGCCCGGATGAGTCTTTGTCGCGTGCACCATCATACGTGGTTACCGATAATCCAAGCTTGTTCGGATTGAAATAATCATCGGACGTGGGAATCATCGCGAGGTTAACCGATACGCCAAAATCGATTCCAAGTGTTTTATGGGTTGCTGCGGTATTGTACCAGTTACCCGTCATTCCGTATGAAAGGCTTTTCACGGTTGGCTCAATGTAGGCGCTGATCAGTTTGGAAGCGTCTTTTCCGCCCGCATTCAAAAATGTGGCGATGTCTTCCTGATTCTGAGCGAGCGTGGCAGTCCATGCCAGGCAAACGAGCATTGTCAGGGGTAGTACTTTTTTAGATACCTTAATCATATTCATAGGTTTTTCGGTTCTGGGGTAAATGGTCATGAATTCGAATTTAGGGATTTTGGTAATCATGCTAATCCAAAACTTTTAAAATTATTTCCTAACCACAAGGGAATGAGGCGGTAATGTTAATATTTTAGCGTCCCATGTCAATCGTCTATAATTGTCTCCTGCTGATTGTGCGTTTCGGGTACGCAGTGGCAGGATTGTTTAGTCCGAAAGCCAAAGCATTTAATGAAGGCCGCAGGCATCTTTTCGAACGGCTCAGGTCGCAACTGGTGACCAATTCCGCACCGCTCATTTGGGTTCATTGTGCATCGTTGGGTGAATTTGAACAAGGAAGGCCGGTAATCGAAAAATTGAAACAGGAGTTTCCCCGTTATAAAATCATCCTTACTTTCTTTTCGCCCTCGGGTTATGAAGTCAGGAAAAACTATGCCCATGCCGACTATATTTTCTATCTCCCGTGGGATACCAGGCGAAATGCATCGCACTTTGTATCGATCGTTCGTCCATCGCTGGCGATTTTTATCAAGTACGAATTCTGGCATCACTATACGACACAACTCAAGAAACGAAACATTCCGTTGCTCTCCGTATCGTCAATCTTTCGGGAACAGCAACTCTTCTTCAAAAGTTATGGTGGCTTTTACCGGAAGATCCTTCTAAACTTCACCCATTTCTTTGTGCAAAACGATGAGTCTGTGCGACTATTGAAAAAACTCGGCCTTTCGAATTTCACAAAAGCGGGTGATACACGGTTCGACCGGGTTAACGAACTGGTGAACCAGGGCGAGAACGTTCCGGTTGCTGCCCGGTTTAAAGGAAACGACAAGGTTATGGTTATTGGAAGCTGCTGGCCGGAAGACCTGGATGTAATCATCCCCTTCATCAACGAGAACTATCATCACCTCAAATTCATCATCGCTCCGCACGAAATAGAAAAATCGTTCCTGAACAATCTTGAACAAGCCCTCACGGCCGAGAAGATTCGCTATTCCGATGCACTGGCCGGAACGCCGGAAGATGCGCACGTATTGATTATCGACAACGTAGGCATGCTGAGCAGGCTTTACCGCTATGGCGAATTTGCGTACATCGGAGGAGCGTTCGGCAAAGGTTTGCATAACATTCTCGAAGCAGCCTGTTATGGCATCCCGATTTTCTTCGGGAATCAGGCCTATCAGAAATTTCAGGAGGCTGTTGATCTGATTAACCGGGGTGGCGCATTTGATGTAGCCGACTATCGGGATTTCAAGACTAAGTACAATGCCGTAAACGTGCCGCAGAATTTTCTCCTCGCGTGCGAGGTAACACGTCAGTATGTGGAAGAAAACCTGGGCGCAACCGAAAAGGTGATGCAGTACTGCCGGAAATTATTGCCCGCCAATACGTAACATTGCAGCATGAAAGGGTTGGTAATGCGCTCAACAGGCTCGTGGTACGATGTGCTTACCGAGAACAATACGGTGATCACGGCCCGCATGCGCGGTAAATTCCGACTGGAAGGCATCAAGGAAACAAACCCGATTGCGGTAGGAGATCGCGTGGTACTGGATTCGGAACACAACGAAGCCACGATTATAGAAATACTCGACCGGGAAAATTATGTTGTCCGCCAATCGGTCAAGAAAGCTAACCAGGCGCATGTCATTGCCGCCAACATTGATCAGGCGATGATTGTTGCCACGCTGAAACTGCCGCGCACATCCACTGGATTCATCGACCGGTTTTTGGTAGCCGCAGAATCGTTCCGGATTCCACAGGTAGTCGTGTTCAACAAAAAAGATTTGCTAAGCGGAAGCGAATCGCAGGAACAAGCCGCACTTATTGATACCTATCGGAAAATTGGTGTTACCTGCATCGAAACATCCGCATTGAACGAAAGCCAGGAGGCCGTGCGCGCATTGCTGGAAGGTAAAGTCACCCTGCTCTCCGGCCACTCGGGTGTTGGTAAATCAACGTTACTGAATAAGATCGCTCCCGAAGCCGCACAGAAAACAAGCGAGATATCCGACTACTCAGAAAAGGGAACCCATACCACCACCTTTGCGGAAATGTTCCGTCTGAATGAAAAGACTTTTATCATCGACACTCCCGGTATCAAAGAATTCGGACTAATCGATATGTCGCAGGAAGAGCTATCGGATTATTTTCCGGAGATGCGCGATGTGCGTCTCAACTGTAAATTTGGTGCGCGCTGCCTACACCTGAATGAACCCAAATGTGCTGTATTGGATGCCGTAAAGCGTGGTGAAATCGCAGAAACCCGGTATGCCAGCTACTTCAGCATGGTGATGGGAGAAGACAATCGGAAGTGATCAGTACGTTTTCCGCTTGTTGCGGATCATCAAGAAGAAAAACCGGGCAGCCGTTAACAGGTTCAATAAGCGAAGGTTGAGACCGATCTCGTAGACAATTCTTTTATGCAGGGCCCGTTGTTCATCCGGGGTATTGTTCAATCGCAAAATCTTTTCACAAACGTGGAACGTTGAAGACGAATGCGGACTGAATATCTTGAACTGCCTTGACCCGAGCGTACCCTTAAACACTCTCTTTTGTACGAGTACGGTTGGCGAATACGCAAAATAAAAGGCGCGTGACGAACGAATCCAGAAATCAAAATCTTCGTACGAAAGCGTTTCATCGTAGCCGCCGAGTACATCGGCAACCTGTTTGGTAAACATCACGGTAGGCGGACAAATAAAATACCGGCCTATTATTTCGCGATAGATATCACCTTGCGGGATGCTGTCGTGCGGAAACCGTTCGGAATGATTGTACAAATGCGCTCCATATTCATCCATGATTTCCGCATCGGAAAAATGAACCCCATACTTCCCCCCTTTTTCAAGAAGTGTCCGGACACCGACTTCAATCCGGTTCGGCAATAAAATATCATCGGCCGCTAAATCAATGATAAATGAGCCCTTCGCTCGTGCGAGACCGCGGTTAAATGCCTTGCAATTGCCGATGTTCCCGGGCAAGGCGAGAAATTCGATCTGCTGCGCGGAGCCGATTACCGCCCGGATAACATTAGCACTGTTGTCCGTACTGGCGTCATCCACAATCACCAGTTGAATATTCTTATACGTTTGATTTTGAACCGAGCGAATAGCCGCCTCCACAAAGCGTTCGTGGTTGTAGCATAAACAGATCACCGTTACCAAGGGCATCTCCATCACTCCAGGTTTTTGGTAAAGGTAAGTTTTCGTGCTGCAAGGGCACCCAGTCTGAGCTTGAAGTTAAGCAGCGATTCGTTGAGCTTTCCCCCGAGGTTTGACGTCCCCAGATCAAGCAGGCGAATCTGGTGCTGCTGGCAATAGCTATACAGACCTTCATTGAGCAACACCACCGGACTTACATGATCGTATTCCGCGCTGTGATCGTGGTAGAAATTATACAATACATCGTCATACACCTGAACGGAAATGTTGGCAGCCGCAAGTTGATTTTTATCCGATACCGTAGTCAACAGAAGGTTATCAGGGAAAGCACGCGCGAGTTGCCCGATTTCCGGAAATGACATGCTCAGCGAATAACCCTTCTCTTTCCGGCAGGATTCGAGGAAAATATAAACTTTCTGAAGGTGATCCATCGGCATTACATCAAAGGTCAGGTTGCTCTCCCGACATTTGCGCAATCGCTTCTTCTCCGAACGGTGAAGGCCGGATTCAAAAGACTTTTCGGTAACAGAAATTACTGCACTCGTTTCTTCCCCTGCAACCTGGTATCCCGAAGCCCTGAGCATATGCTCCAGCCGATTGCTTTTATCGGGTGAATAAACTTCGGGCCAATGCTTTAATGCGATGTGTCGCACGCTTTGTGCTGTCAGTTTGTCTTCACAATAGCTGACAAAATCATGCAGGACTGACTGATCAACTGCATCCGAAAAAATAAATGAACCAAACGGACTGCGATATGGGCTCAATGCTTCCTCTTCATGAATGTTGAAATGAACCAGGCCTTCAACAGCCGACTCCTTCCTGATATAAAATGAATGCCAGCCAGCAGCAGCCTGAAGCGCCAAGTGTTTCGGATGGTGAAAAATTCCCACATCCACCCGAAAGTTCAGGCCCTCCGGCAGGCCTTCATGAAACGAGAACGAAGCCACTAATAGGGAATTCCCAATTTCTTAAAAATGAAATGCATCAGCCACGCAGGTCCGATCATAAGAAATTGCAGGTCTTTAAAAAAGGATGGCTTCTTACCTTCTACCTTGTGGCCATAGAATTGTCCGATCCATGCGGCTACAAAAATAATAACACAAATCAGCCAGAGGGGCGCGATGTTGAGCCCGACAATCACATTGCACAACACGACACACAGCAAGCCGAAAAGCGCCATGGCGATCGCCAGCGGAATAGAAAGCGATACGTAATAAACAATCACGAGGATCAACAGTACAGTAGCCCAGTTCGCATAGGGGTTCCCGTCTGTGAAGTTTTGCAACGGTCCGGCCGGAATAGATGCAATCAGTCCGACAATGCTGAAAAAAATCAGCGGCACACAAATCCAGTGAATCGCTTTATTGGTTGGATTCTGGTGACTTTCACCGTACTCCAAAAATAGTGCATCAATCTTTTTCATACGTCAGGATGGTTAGAGGTGAAGTTACAAAAATCCGGCTACGAAATTTTGGTTTTCACTTTGTCCCAGCTTTTGATCTGCCAGAAAACTTTTCCGGTTGTGAGGTGGTTGCCCTGTGCATCATGAATTTTAACTTCACACGGAACCACTACAGCATCATGTGTTTTCAGGGGTGTAATGATATTTTCTTCGAGCCAGGTTTGTGAAATCGAAAATTCAGCAAACGAATCCATTTTTCCCTGATAGTGATAATCCATTTCCAGGCGCGGCATAATCAACCGGTATTTTTTCATGTCGAGATTACTGATTAACAAAAAACCGGTGGTGAATTCGGAGATCGTGGCGAGTGAGCACGCGTGTAACCCGCGAATGTGATTGAAGTTGCTGCGCTTGTATGGAATGATTGTCTTGATCCGGAAGTCCGATATCTCCACAATTTTAAATCCATGCGGTTTGTTAAACGGGATCATCCGCGCAAGCGACCAGTTCAAGATGCGTCTGTAGAAGGATGACGTTTTGGCTTTTTGCAGAACAGTGTCGGGATTAAACATGCTACGAAATAGTTTAATGAAAGTTACCTGAAATTTACGTAACTCAGAACAGCTCGTTCCGTTTGCGAATCTAATGTCGGAAGAAACTTCTGACACGCCTGCCAAAACCCCCAATCACCCTTTCTAACCAATCCCTGACAGCCATGGAAAAGACTGCCCACATTATTTCTGCGCTCAAAGAAAAATTCTCACTGATCGATTTTGTGCTGATGTCGCCTGCCGTGGCTGTAATTGTGTATGGATTTATCGGCTGACGGGTGTATTTTCATGCATGAAAAAAGTTCTTGTGCTCGGAGCCGGCCTGGTGGGTAAAGCCATGGCCCTTGATCTTACGAAAAAATTTGACGTTACCTCGGCTGATTTCAGTGAAGAAGCACTTGCGGTGCTGAAGCAGCACAACGTGAAAACACAACGACTTGATTTTTCTAATTTGAACGCACTGGCGGAAACCGTTCGGCCGTTCGACCTGGTGATCGGAGCCGTTCCCGGCTTTTTGGGATTTCAAACCGTGAAAACAGTCATTGAAGCAGGAAAGAACATGGTCGACATCTCGTTCTTTCCGGAGGATCCCTTTTTGCTGGATGATCTGGCCAAAAAACACAACGTAACAATCGTAACGGATTGTGGCGTGGCTCCGGGTATGGGTAACATTATTCTAGGTTACCACAACAAACGCATGGCTGTTAAGTCGTATGAGTGTTTGGTTGGCGGACTTCCCGTAGTACGGGAATGGCCGTACGAATACAAGGCAGTGTTCTCTCCGATTGACGTGATTGAAGAGTATGTTCGGCCTGCACGGTACGTACAAAGTGGTGAGATTGTCATCAAAGAAGCGCTGAGCGATTCAGAGCTTATAAAGTTTGAAGGTGTTGGAACACTCGAGTCGTGGAATTCTGATGGGCTGCGGTCGTTGATTAAAACCATGCCGAACATTCCCAACATGATTGAAAAGACGCTGCGCTATCCGGGAAACATTGAATACCTCCGCGTGCTGCGCGAAAGTGGATTCTTCTCGTATGAGGAACTTGATGTAAAAGGGCAGAAAGTGCGGCCGATTGATCTCACCGCGAAATTGTTATTCCCGAAATGGAAGTTAAAACCCGGTGAAGAGGAATTTACGGTGATGCGCATCCGCGTAAGCGGAGATGAAAACGGTGTTAAAAAATCATATCAATACAATCTGCTCGACCGGACTGACAAAGCAACCGGCACATTATCCATGGCCCGCACCACCGGCTATACGTGTACAGCAGCCGCGAACCTGGTTGCTGACGGCAAGTTTACGCGAAAGGGAATTTGTCCGCCTGAGTATTTAGGGGAAGAGCAAAGCCATTTTGATTTTATTCAGCAATACCTGAAAGACCGGAACGTGAATTATCAGGTTACCGTGAAGTGAGCTGGATCCAATCCCTTCTATGCCAGCTTACTTTTTCGATATCCGTAGGCGAAGTAAATAGCAAGACCTAACGCCATCCATAAAAAGAAATATCCCCAGCTGTCAGCCGGAATTTCAATCATCAGGTACGAGCAGAAAAGAACCCCCAGGATCGGGATAAGCGAATATTTACGGATTGCGGTAAGAACCGAGAGCACGCCCGCTAACACTACGAACAGCAAGAAGAGTGTTTTATTGGTATGATCGATCAGGTTTGTGATGACCGTGCCGATGCTAAAAACTCTTCGGTTCTCCACATCCATGGTACTGAGTGCATCCCAGATCCGATCCAGGAAAAAGTACACGAACACGATGAATAAGATTGGCACAATAAAACGACCATTGATATACGGCAACCTGAACTTGCCAGGTTCCTTGGGCAGTCGCGGTAACATCAACACCCCACCGGACACCAGCACAAACGCGAACAAGGTTCCAATGCTTGTCATGTTGGTCATAAACCCGCTTTCCATAAACAAAGCCGGCACGGCAACCAGGATTCCCGTGATGATGGTTGCGAAAGAAGGTGTTTGATACTTCGGATGGATGGTTTGAAATTTCTTCGGCAACAATCCGTCACGGCTCATACTCATCCAGATACGGGGCTGCCCGAGCTGGAATACCAGCAACACGCTCGTTGTAGCAACAACGGCACTAACCGAAACAATTTTTTCGATCCATGGTGCGCGATTCTCAAATACAAAGGCAAGCGGATCGTTCACTCCGCTGAATTTCGAATAGTTCTCTATCCCGGTTAAAATGAGCGCGATTAACACATACAATCCGGTGCAAATCAATAATGAATACATCATTCCCCGCGGAATGTCGCGTTGGGGATTTTTACATTCCTCCGCGGTAGTGGAAATAGCGTCAAAGCCGATATAGGCATAGAAAACTGCCGAGACCCCTTTCAATACACCTTCAAACCGGTTTGGCAGAAAGGGGGTCCAGTTACTTACATCCACAAAGAACGCACCCGCAATAATCACAAAAATGATCACGGCCACTTTGAACACAACCATGTAGTTGGCCGAGTTCTTACTTTCCTTTATGCCGATGTACGCAAGCCAGGTGATCAGTCCTACTACGATAAAAGCAGGCAGATTGAAAAATATCGGGGTATCGCCAATTCGCGGAGCGCTGTTCCACGCGTTGATTGCAAACTGATACTTACTGACATCCGCAGGGTTTGACAGATTGCCAGTGGCCATAAACTCGGTAGCCGAAGTGAATGCTGCCTTTGCCGTTGAGTAATCGATCAGCATCCAATCGGGCAGGTGAATATTAAAGATGTGTACGAGCAGGTTATTGAAGTAGGTGCTCCACGAAATGGCTACCACAATATTTCCGATGGCATATTCCAGAATCAATGCCCAGCCAATAATCCACGCGATGATTTCACCAAACACAACATACGAATAGGTGTAGGCACTTCCCGATACCGGAACACGACTGGCGAATTCCGCATAACACAATGCAGAAAAGCCGCACGTAACAGCGGTGATCACAAACAACAGCGAAACACCGGGGCCACCATCGAACGCTGCCTGACCGATGGTCGAAAAAACACCTGCTCCGATAACAGCAGCAATACCCATCGCAGTGAGGTCGCGCACACCGAGCACCTTGTTTAACTGATGCCCGTGTCCATCCGGTACAACATTGGAGATTGGTTTCTTACGAAAGATAGAGCCAGCCATGGTTATGTTTTAGGAACTGAAAAGTAGTAAAATTTGGATCAGGATACATGGATTACCGGATCAGCGGAAAAAATCTTGCACAATCTGCTGATTGAAAATGCTGCCCGCGCATTTCTACATCCCCGAAGAGGTTTATATTTGCCCTTTCTGAAAGAATGAGCGGGGAAAATCCAGGTAAAACAATCTCTCACGATGAGATCAATGCGCTTCCGCTGAAAGCGTTTATGGGAGATATTCAGCTCGTGACAAAAGCTTCGCACCTCCCGGATGTGTTTGCGGAAATAGAAAAGCATAACGTGGTAGGCTTCGATACCGAAACCAAGCCTGCGTTTGTAAAAGGTCAAGTGTTCAAGGTGGCGCTGCTTCAGTTAGCTGTTCCGGAAAAAGTTTTTCTTATCCGACTGAACTTTACAGGTCTTACGAAAGAGATCACCAATTTCTTCGAGAACGAAAACGTAGTGAAGGCAGGAGTAGGCCTGCGTGACGACATCAAAACGCTGCACCGTTTAGGAAAATTCACACCTGCAGGGTTTGCAGAACTTTCAACGATGGCGCGTGAAACCGGGCTGGAAGTGGAGAGCGTAAAAAAATTAACGGCTTTGCTGTTAGGCTTCAGAATTTCTAAAGGCGCTCAAACCTCCAATTGGGAAGCTGAACAATTAAACGAAAAGCAGATTGTATACGCGGCAACCGATGCATGGGTTTGCCTGGAGATTTATAAGAAACTGAAATTGGGAATCAGCTGAGACTAGTTATTGGGCATCAGGGGCAGGAATTACGAAACGTCTCGAATGCCTGGTACCTGATGCCCAATCCCTGAATGCCTGTGTGATATTATTCCTTCTTCGTGGCGCCCTTACCGGAGATTGAATTTCTCATATCGGTATCCGCCTGAACGTTTTGCATTTTATAATAATCCATCACTCCGAGATTCCCTTTGATAAAGGCTTCGGCCATGGCTTTCGGAATCTCAGCTTCCGCCTGAATTACGTTGGCACGTGCTTCCTGCGCTTTCGCGATCATCTCCTGCTCCAACGCAACCGCCATCGCACGTCTTTCTTCTGCTTTCGCTTCCGCAACCTTCAAGTCGGCCGTAGCCTGATCGATCTGCAGTTTCGCACCAATGTTTGCACCGACATCCACATCGGCAATATCAATGGAGAGAATTTCGAAGGCTGTTCCGGCATCCAGTCCGCGCGACAACACAAGCTTTGAAATTTTATCCGGACTTTCGAGTACTTCTTTGTGAGATTTAGCTGAACCGATAGACGAAACAATACCTTCGCCAACGCGCGCCAGGATTGTATCTTCACCGGCACCACCCACCAATTGCTGAATGCTTGCGCGAACGGTTACCCGGGCTACGGCAATCAACTGAATACCATCGGCTGCCACTGCGGCAACTTTTGGTGTGGTGATCACTTTCGGGTTTACTGAAATCTGCACCGCCTGGAACACGTCCCTACCGGCAAGGTCAATCGCAGTAGCCTGCTTGAACTCCAGGTGAATGTTTGCCTTATCGGCAGAAATGAGTGCACGAATTACGTTCGGAACGTTACCACCTGCGAGGTAGTGTGTTTCAAGTTCATTTGACGTTAATTTTAATCCCGCTTTGGTTGCGGTGATTAACGATTCAACGATGACCCGTGGTGGCACTTTCCGGATGCGCATGAACACCAGTTCCACCAAGCCCACACGCACGCCTGAGAACAAAGCCGTGATCCAAAGGTTGACCGGAACGAAATAAAGAAAAATGAAAAACAGGATTATCCCTGCAAAGACTATCACTAAAAGTGCTACGCCATCCATAAATATTACGATTAGGTGTTGAGGTTATTGAATTGGTTCTACTACAATATCGTTTGAGCGGATTTTTATGATTCGAACGCGAATGGCATTCGCCACATATTCTCCGCCTGTTTTTACTTCAAATACTTTTCCGTGAAAGTCGGCCGTGCCAATCGGGCGAAGTGCAGAGACGGTAACTCCCTCCTCGCCTTCTGTTAAATGAGCCGTTAAGCCTTCATTAAATTTGCTTTTGATAGCCGATTTGTTCGCCACCTTATTCCAGGCACCGTTACGAAAGCTCAGGTAGAGCGATGCCACCGTTGCAACCCCGGTTCCCAGCAGCACATAAAAGCCTACGTCATTTCCGTACTGCTTGTACGCAAAAATGACCCCGGCCATCATGAAAACAGCGCCCAGGATACCAACAACGGTTGTTCCGGGGATAAAAACGATCTCCGCAATAATCAACACAATGCCAGCCGCAATCAGCGCTGCAATAATCAACCACATAAGGCAGTAAATTTCAGGATGTTAAAAGTACACAATTACGGATCAATATGCTTGCGCAAAGAGAACCCGTTTCGAAGAAGGCTTACCCGAAAACACGCAAACACCTTTTTCCTCCGGTGAATCCAACGGAATACAACGGATCGTGGCCTTTGTCGCTTCTTTGATAGCCGCTTCAGTTTCTTTGGTTCCGTCCCAGTGCGCGAGGATAAACCCGCCTTTTCCTTCCATCACGGTCTTGAATTCCTCGAATGTGTCGACACGCGTGGTCATTTCTTCGCGAAGCTTAAGCGCCTTCTGATGAATATTTTTCTGGATGTCGTCCAGCAACACCAATACATCCACCGCGATGGAATCCATGCCCATGACCTTCTTTTCTTTGGTATCCCTGCGCGCAACCTCAACAGTTCCGTTTTCCAAATCGCGTGGCCCGATCGCCAGGCGCACCGGCACACCTTTCAGCTCCCATTCGGCAAACTTGAACCCCGGCTTGTGGGTATCGCGGTTATCAAACTTCACCGTGATGTTATGTTTGCGCAGCTCGGCCGTGATCTCATTTACTTTCTCCGAGATGCGGTTGAACTCATCGTCTGTTTTGAAGATCGGAACAATCACCACGTGAATAGGTGCCAGCTTGGGCGGTAACACAAGTCCATCGTCATCGGAGTGCGCCATGATCAAAGCACCCATCAAGCGGGTACTAACGCCCCACGATGTTCCCCATACGTAATCCAGCTTACCGTCTTTACCCGCAAACTGAACATCAAACGCCTTCGCGAAATTTTGTCCAAGGAAATGTGAGGTTCCGGCTTGCAAAGCTTTACCATCCTGCATTAAGCCTTCAATGCAATAAGTGTCGATCGCACCCGGAAATTTTTCACCCTCCGACTTCTTTCCTTTTACAACCGGTAATGCCATGTGGCGTTCCGCGAAATCGGCATAGACATCGAGCATTTGCAACGTCTCCTTTACCGCTTCACCGGCGGAAGCGTGCGCGGTATGGCCTTCCTGCCACAGGAATTCTGCCGTACGCAGGAAAAGCCGGGTACGCATTTCCCAGCGCACCACGTTTGCCCACTGATTAATCAGAATAGGCAGGTCGCGGTACGATTGAATCCATTTTTTATAGGAATTCCAGATCACCGTTTCGGATGTCGGTCTTACAATCAGTTCTTCTTCCAGTTTCGCATCAGGATCTACGATTACACCTTTACCATCTTCTGAAGTTTTCAGTCGATAATGCGTTACAATCGCGCATTCTTTTGCAAAACCTTCCACGTGGCTGGCCTCTTTGGCCAGGTACGACTTAGGAATGAACAAGGGGAAATAGGCGTTCACGTGACCCGTGTCTTTGAACATCTTGTCGAGCGTTTGCTGCATTTTTTCCCAGATGCTATATCCATAGGGTTTAATCACCATGCATCCCCGCACATCCGAATGTTCTGCCAGGTCGGCCTTTTTTACTAACTCGTTGTACCACTGCGAGTAATCCTCGCTTCTGCTGGTTAATTCCTTGCCCATGTTGGTATAATTATTGCACTTTTTTGAACTATCCGGCAAATATAAAGCAGGAAGGTTTGGAATAAAGGGGTAAGCGTAATTTCTGTAGCCTTTACCCCATCAAATTCGTAAGTTTAGGAACACTTTTCACCTGTTTAAACGTTATACTACTAACCTAACGATCGGCATTATGAAAACCAGAATTGTGTTAGCAGGCTTATTGGGAATGACGATGACGCTGGAGGTCGCGGCACAGCGCGCGGAAAATGACGATATGTACTTCCGCAGCAAGGATCGGGAGCGGAATAAATCGCTCGAAGCTTACGCGGATAATACTGCCGTCAAGACAAAAAAGCAGAAGCAGGAAGAAGTAGTTCAGGAAGAAGAGGATGAAAACGTGAATCCGACTGACAGCTATTCGGCACGTAACGTGAACCCGGAGTACGTGTCGCGTTCAAACTCTGAAAAGGCAAGTGAAGACGAGAGCAATTACTACCTCGAAGGCTATACGCCCCCTTCATCAACAACAAACTTTAACAACAGCTATTATAACAACGCAAACTGGGCGCGCAGTACCTACTATGCGAACACCATGTGGAACAGCCCGTATTACGGAATGGGATATTCCAGTCCGTGGATGAATCCCTACTATGGCGGAGGCTTCTATGATCCGTGGATGATGCCTTCTTACGGTATGGGCCCATCGTACGGATGGCGCTCGGGCTGGTCGCTCGGTTTCACGTTCGGAAATTATTGGAACCCCTGGGGTTTTGGCGGAAACCCGTACTATGGCGGCTTTGGATATGGATACCCGGTATATTATGGCGGAGGTTATTATAACGAGCCGGTACGCGGCAACTACGGAAAGCGTCCGTCACGGCATTCAGCAACAGTTCAGCCAACACAAAGAACGGTGACCCGTTCCCGTGCCAACGATGACGTAGCTAATGTGAACGGAAGAACCCGCACGCGGCAAACGCAAGATGACTATTATGTGCGGCCTTCACGGAGAAACACCGGTTTCAACCCGGGAATGAATCCTTCCGGCAACCGCCCGTTTGATAACAACAATTCAGGATTTTCAAATCCTTCGAGCAGGCCTTCACGGAGCCGGGATTTATTCAGTCAGCCGTCAACGCCTTCCCGCACTCCATCGCATACGCCTTCTTACTCTCCAGCTCCGTCACGTAGTGGCTCGGGTGGTAGTGGTGGCGGAGGTGGCGGTGGTGGTTCAAGCCCACGCCCTCGCGGTCGAGGTTAATCGGTACATTCTATAACAAAAACAAGTATGAGGTCTTTTCAAGTAAGCCTTGGTGTTATTCTCATGTTCTTTTGCAGCGAAATTTTTGCACAAGGATTTGTTGAGAATGCGCTTTTATTCAGCCGAACAAAACCGGGTGGAAGCGCCCGCATTCAGGCCATGGGTGGTGCCCAGATAGCCCTTGGCGGGGATTATAGTTCAGCCTTGTCGAACCCGGCGGGACTAGGAATGTACAATCGGTCGGAGTTTACCTTTAGCCCCGGATTGAACTTTTATAAGTCGAGCTCCACGCTGTTGAATCATACCGGAACAAATACGGCCGATGATTCAAAAACAGTATTTAACATTCCCGGTTTGAGTTATGTACATCATAGTCCGAGGGAATCGGGTAACTTTTTAGGCGGATCGTTCGCCATCACGATGACCCGTACGAACGATTTTCAAAACGCATTCCAATACCAGGGAACAGACGATGTTAGCTCGATGATCGACTATTTCGAGCAGCAAGCCCAAGGGTTTTCAATTAACACTCTTCCAAATCCATATAGCAATACTCCACTGTTGAATTTTGATTCTCCGGAAGGGCTTGCTTACAACACGTTTTTGATTAACCCCATATCGGAGGCCAGTCCGTATCCGAATCCATTTACACCACAAGACTCAATCAACTATACAACTTACACGTCTGCTCTTGATACACTTGGCACGAACGAAGTTAGGACTCTTAACAGAAAAGACAGAATTAATCTTCGTGGCGCGCAATATCAGTGGTCATTCGCCTATGGTGGAAACATTGCAGACAAGTTTTTTTTCGGTGCAGCAATTGGAGTCACAACCTTAAGGTATAAATACTCCTCCTCATACAGTGAAAATGGCTTCACTTACAGTAGCGGATATACGGCGCCCATCGACAATTTTCGCCTTGACCAGAACATTGAAATCGATGGTTCTGGCGTCAATCTTACGGTCGGGATCGTATACCGATTTATAGAATTTGCCCAAGTTGGGGTTTCGCTAGTAACTCCAACATACTACAATCTGACTGACACATATAACGCACGTTTAAGAGCGGATTGGGATGGCTTTTCTGATGAAGATGAATCTTCAGAACCGATTGTTTCGGAGTATAACCTGACAACTCCACTGAAATTAAATACTGGTATTGCAGTTTTCGCCGGCAAGTATGGCGTTATCACTGGAGACATAGAGTTCGTGAACTATGGAAAGGCAAAGTACAATTCCAACAGCCCCGGCGTTACGTTCAAGCCTGACAACGACAATATTAAATATTATTACTCAAACGTGATCAACTATCGGATTGGAGCAGAAGCGCGCCTTGATATCGTTCGTTTGCGCGGCGGTTATAATCTTCAAAACAATCCTTACAAAAGCACATTTAACTTGGGCAGTAGCATGACTACGCTAAGCGCAGGCGTTGGCGTGCGGCTGGACAAGTTCTTCATTGACGGAACGTTTTTGAATACCCGCTACAATTCCTCGTACAGTCCGTATACGGTAACAGATGAAGATAACAACGTGGTTGGCCCCGTGGCACGATTGAAGAATTCGATGAACAGCGCGATGCTAACCGTTGGATTTACGTTTTAACGCAGTGAGTAACTCTGTCACAGAGCGTGCGCCCGTTACCGTTACGGCAGCCTGTTGATAGAACAATAAGCGTTTCTTTAACAGATCTTCAAGTTTACCCGACAATTTTTCAGGATCGGACTCATTCAGCAACGGACGAAGTTTATATTCCTGCGTTCGGCTGAATCGTTTAACAATCTCCGAAACCGGCACATCCAAAAAAACTGTTTTCCCGGATGCGTTCATGAATTCCATGTTGTCGTGAAAACACGGCGTGCCGCCTCCACAGGCCATTACAAATGCTGCCGCTTTACTTCGCTGGCGCAAGGCTACGGCTTCCAGGCTTCGGAAATACTCTTCACCCTGTTCTGAGAAAATTGCCGGTACAGACTTTCCGCTTTCCTGTTCGATCGCCTGGTCGAGATCGATAAAGGGAACCGTTAACTCATCCGCAAGTTGTTTTCCGAGCGTGCTCTTACCGGACCCGGGTAAACCGATGAGGTAAACTTTCATGAACTATTGGGTTATCAACGTCAGCACATCCGCTGCGTCAGGCGTGTCGTTGTGATGCCACATGCCTTTTACGGTGCCATCAACCCACAGGGTTAGCCCCGGGTTTGATCGCACGATTGTTTTCAGTACGGTTGCGTCCGTGAAGAAATACGGCACTGCCAGTTGGTGCTGATGGCGGAACGCGTCAATCACATCGGCCGGAGAAGATGTAAGAATCATCATATCAACTTTTCCTTCCAATGACTTTGTCAGATTAACAATGTCCGTAATATTTTCGGTCGAAGCTTTTTTAACATCATACATAATAATGAGGAGCTTGGCGCCGGTAAAGGTCTGTTGCGTAACATCCTCCCCTTCTGCACTGGTAACAGAAAAGTCGGTGATTTTGGCCACTGCCTTATCGGCATTCAATACACGTGAGCTTTTGTACGTATATCCCTCGGTGAGGAAGGTTTGCGAGGCCACCTCTTTTCCGTCTTTCTCAAACACGTATTCAATAATGGGCTGCTCCTGGGGTTTCATTTGTTCGGGAATGTTGTTCCTGATTTTATACGCCCGGAAGTCGATAAACGGCAAATGCCGGACGGCGTAAACGCCCAGGAAGATGCAAAGACCCGTAGTTGCGAGAACCACTGCGTGACCTTCGCGGGTACGAAGTACCGGTTCATAGCGTTTATGATGCCAAAGGAGGTGCAGTACAAACACCATCAGGATAACATCTTTTGTAAACGACTGCCAGGGTGTAAGCTTAATGGCATCACCAAAACATCCGCAATCGGTAACCTTGTTGAAGTAGGCTGAATAGAACGTGAGGAACGTAAAAAACAATAACAACAGGAAGAGCACCCACGTGGTGATTTTCATCCGGTAGTTGATCAGCACGGCAACGCCCAGCACAATTTCCAACACCACCATGATAAACCCGATCTCCAGCGCGTACGGGATAAAAATCTTGAAGAACGAACCGAAATCGTTGGTGAATACCTCAAAATACTCGTGCATTTTGATTTCCGTCCCGACAGGATCGTTCAGTTTAATCAGTCCGGAGAAGATGAAAAGCCCGCCAATGAAAAAACGGGAAAACTGGTCTAGTATTTTTCTAATCATAAAAGTCTACTGTTTGATAGTCTGCGGTTAACCGTCAGCTTACGTCCTTATTTCTTCGACAGTAAGATCATCGCAAACACAGCATAATTAATCATATCCTGATAGTTTGCTTTTACGCCTTCGCTCACCAATGTCTTACCCAAATTGTCTTCGATTTGTTTCACCCTTAACAATTTCATAAGAATAATATCGGTAATCGAGCTTACCCGCATATCGCGCCAGGCTTCGCCATAGTCATGATTTTTATTCTGTTGAAGTGAAAAAGTCTCGTTTACCGCTTTGTCGTAAAACGGTTCGAGTTGTTCGAAGGTCATTTCCGTTTCTTTTGTCTCGCCCAGTTCAATCTGAATCAATGCGATCACGCAATAATTAATAATGCCGATAAATTCATCCGTAATCGGGTCGTCAACCTTTTGCGTGCCTTTCTCCTGGATGCTGCGGATGCGTTGAGCCTTGATGAATATTTGATCCGTAATAGAGGGCAAACGCAAAATTCGCCATGCCGTGCCGTAGTCGCGGGTCTTCTTCTCGAACAGGGTTTTGCAGGTGGTTATGACCTGTTTATATTCGGAGGCGGTTTTATCGATCAAAACTGTTGATTTAAACCGTAAACATAAGACCAAATTTACTTTCTGTGAAATCGGCCACCTCGATTAATGCTTCCGCCAAAACCCTGAACGTGAACGGGAAACTGGTTAACCTGAACACGCCCGTGGTGATGGGCATTTTGAACATCACGCCCGACAGTTTCTTCACCGGAAGCCGCGTGACTACCGAAACGGAGATTCTGCGCAAGGCTGAAAAAATGCTATTGGAAGGCGCCACGTTTCTGGACGTGGGCGGCTACTCATCACGTCCCGGTGCGGTGGACATTTCCATGGAAGAAGAAAACAGCCGGGTTTTAACTGCCATAAAATCGATCGTTCAAAAATTTCCGGAGGCATTCATTTCGGTTGATACGTTTCGGGCCGAAGTTGCCAGAAACGCAGTCGGTGAAGGTGCCTGCATCATTAACGATATTTCAGCCGGATCGCTGGATGCCGGCATGTTCGAAACCGTTGCCGCCTTGAAAGTTCCCTACATCGCCATGCACATGCGTGGCAATCCGCAAACCATGAACGGACTGACACACTATCAGAATCTCATCGGTGAGATTGTCGATTACTTTATTGAAAAGACTAACCAGCTGAAGAGTCTCGGGGTAAACGATATCATCATTGATCCTGGATTTGGATTTGCAAAAACCATCGATCAAAACTTTGAATTGCTGGCACATCTCGACTATTTCAAGAACCTGAATCGCCCTGTTCTCGCAGGGCTTTCACGCAAGTCGATGATCTGGAAAACACTCGGCACCACACCGGAAGAAGCGTTAAGCGGAACAACCGCCCTGAACATGACCGCCCTCTTGAAAGGCGCTGACATTCTGCGGGTACATGATGTAAAAGAAGCTGTTCAGGTGGTTAAGCTGTTTAGCCGACTTTGACCAATCCCGTTTTTGTAAGCTAAATGCTTCACGGCTTGCACAGTTCTGTTTACATTTGTCGTAATGGTGCTGCTTTTCAAAATCGGTTTCCTGGAGGTTGCGTGGGTTGATCTGATTGACATTACGCTCGTAAGCATTCTGCTCTATCAGGTTTACAAGCTGATTCGCGGCAGTATTGCGGTGAATATTTTTCTCGGCATTCTCGCACTGTATTTCGTTTACCTGATTGTACGCGCTGCCCAGATGGAGTTGCTCACGACCATTCTCGGACAATTTATGGGTGTTGGCGTACTTGCAATGATCATCCTGTTTCAACCCGAAATCCGAAAATTTCTGTTAGTGATCGGCCGCGGTACTGAATTCCGTGACAACTTTCTGAAGAATCTCGCCACCGGGAAACATGTGTATCATGACGACTTCGACATTCACCAGGTAACGGAAGCCGTGAAAACGCTGAAAGCTTCCCGTACGGGGGCGCTCATCGTGTTCTCACGCGATACCGAAATGAAGTTTTACATTCAAACGGGTGAGCCGCTGGATGCCGAGATCACAAAAGGGTTACTCATTTCCATCTTTAATAAGAACAGTCCGCTGCACGATGGTGCGGTGATCATTTACAAGGGTCGTATCAAAGCTGCACGATGTGTGTTACCGGTAAGCGAGAACGATCATTTACCGGCCAACTACGGATTGCGTCATCGGTCGGCGATCGGGATGTCGGAAGGAACCGACACGCTGGTTGTTGCGATCTCGGAAGAAACCGGCCGGTTAATTCTTGCGCGCAATGGCAAATACATTAAAGGATTGAAACTGCGGCAGGTTGAACGCAAAATTCTGGAGTACCTCCACAACGAAGAACCCGAAATCTGGGAAGACATTACCGAAGAAGAGACGGAAGACGTACGGTAGACACGTAACAATTCCGTAACATTTGATTTCAAACTTCGTATCTTTATCCAATAAACGCAGTTTGGATATACGATGGGTAAACTAAAGCAAGCAAGTCCGGTTAAATTTTACTTCGCAAAATTTTTCTTCTTAGGGTTTGCCGTGCTGCAATGGATCGTAGCACTCGCGCTTGCGATGCGTTTTGAGAACACCCCCAAGAACACGGCCGCAACGATCATCTTTGTTAGTCTGGGCTGTATCTTTTTTGTTATTTTCTTTTTCCTGATGGAAGTGTTGAGGCGTGTGGCTATCGGAAAAGATAAAGTCGTTGTGATTGAAATCGGCAATAACCTCGTATTGAAATGGCCGGACATCAAATCCATCCGGCTCATCCCGGTATTCAACATTTACAAAATGAAACTTAAAACCCGCAGGAAGCCGATTTACTTTCTGCCCTCAAAAAATATTGAACCCGCCTACGACTTGCTCGCAGAGGATACCTCTAAGATGGGCGACATCGTGAACAAGAATAAAAAGAAACTCGGCATTTAGCCTTTCAGCACGCCCAATTCCTTCCCGACTTCTGTAAATGCTTTGATTGCCTGATCGAGATGATGCTTGTCGTGACCGGCAGAAATCTGAACGCGGATACGCGCCTGTCCTTTTGCCACTACCGGGAAGAAGAAACCAATAACATAGATTCCTTTTTCCAGCAGTTTCTCAGCGAACTTTTGCGCCAGCGGAGCTTCATATAACATGATGGGTACGATCGGATGCTCGCCCGGTTTAATATCAAAGCCAGCCTTGGTCATTTCGGTGCGGAAATATTGGGTGTTGGCTTCCAGCTTGTCGCGCAGCGCAGTTGTTTCCGAAAGCATATTGAACACTTCAATGGATGCGCCGACAATCGAAGGTGCCAGCGTGTTGGAGAACAAGTAAGGGCGCGAACGCTGCCGCAGCATTTCGATAATCTCTTTTCGGCCGGAAGTGAATCCACCCGATGCTCCGCCCAATGCCTTACCCAGTGTTCCCGTGATAATGTCTACCCGGCCCGTTACTCCGCGATATTCCGGAACACCTCGCCCGGTTTTGCCAATGAAACCGGTAGAATGACACTCGTCCGTCATTACCAGTGCCTCGTATTGATCGGCCAAATCGCAAATCTTGTCGAGCTGTGCAATAGTTCCGTCCATCGAAAAAGCACCATCGGTAACGATGATGATTTGATTTGCGCCCGCGGCCTTCGCGTCCTCAAGCTGCTTCTTCAAATCCTCCATGTTGTTATGCTTGTAGCGATAGCGCATCGCCTTGCACAAACGAACCCCATCAATGATGGATGCGTGGTTCAGTTCGTCAGAGATAATCGCATCCTTCTCTCCGAGCAACGGTTCGAACACTCCTCCATTTGCGTCAAAAGCGGCCGCGTATAAAATGGTGTCTTCCGTGCCCAGAAACTCAGAGATTTTTTGTTCCAGTTCTTTGTGAATATCCTGCGTTCCGCAAATGAAACGAACAGACGACATTCCAAAGCCGTGCGTATCGATGGCAGCCTTGGCTGCTTCAATCACCCGCGGGTGCGACGAAAGACCCAGGTAGTTGTTTGCACAAAAGTTTATCACAGTCTGCCCATTGCTGATTTTAATGTCAGCACCCTGAGGTGTAATAATTACACGTTCTTTTTTAAAAAGTCCCGCTTCGCGGATGGAATCAAGTTCTTTTTGTAAAACAGGCTGAAGCTTTTTATACATACTTATTTCTGTTGAGATACGGGTAACGGATATTTTCTGCGAATCGGATTGATTAGATTCAGTTTTTGCAACGTGAAACTGTCGGGGTGAAGTTGCGCAAACTCATTCTCCCACTCCGCCCAGCGGGCAGGTTCGGCTGTTTTAAAGGCCAAACTGTCAATTTTCTTTGCTGCCAGGTATTCTTCGAAGTTCACGGCTCAAAGGTAATTGTTCTTGCGAAAGCATACATAAGCGGTTCGTTTGCAAAAGGTATTTTTATTTAACTTTCGCGCACATTTTACTCTATGAAGAAGCATAAAATTCTCATCATTGGCGCGGGTGGACAACTTGGCTCCGAATTGACACAGGGCCTGTGGAAATTATACGGCAAGGAAAATGTGATCGCAACCGACATCAAAGATCCACAGGGAATTTTATCGCAGGGTAATTTTGA
Organism: Cyclobacteriaceae bacterium; assembly: GCA_016786495.1. Lineage (GTDB taxonomy): Bacteria > Bacteroidota > Bacteroidia > Cytophagales > Cyclobacteriaceae > UBA2336. Next base: position 99,533 of record JAEUUJ010000019.1, on the reverse strand, counting down.
AATACTGGATGTATTGAAACAGAAAAACCTGTTCGATTTCATCCGCAAAAATGAAATCACACAGATTTATCACCTCGCTGCCGTGTTATCGGCCACTGGCGAGAAGAATCCAAAGTTTGCATGGCATTTGAATATGGATGGACTCATTCATGTGCTTGATGCCGCGGTTGAATATAAACTTGACCGGGTTTACTGGCCGAGCTCCATTGCAGCATTCGGACCAACAACGCCCAAACAGAACACCCCGCAGGATACGATCATGGATCCAACAACCATTTACGGAATCAGCAAACAGGCGGGCGAGCGCTGGTGCGAATGGTATCATCGTAAAATGGGCGTTGACGTGCGAAGCCTTCGTTACCCGGGCCTGATCGGCTATAAAACAAAACCCGGGGGCGGCACAACGGATTACGCAGTCGACATCTACTTCAAGGCCATTACCGACAAAAAATTTGAATGCTTTCTGAAGTCCGATACATACCTGCCGATGATGTACATGGACGATGCTGTGAAAGCCACCCTTGATTTGATGGAGGCACCTGCCGAAAAGGTAAAGAATCGTTCGAGCTACAATATTTCTTCGATGAGTTTCTCTCCTGCTGAAATTACTGCGGAGATTAAGAAACACATCCCCGAGTTTACAATCTCGTATCAGCCCGACTTCCGGCAAGCCATTGCCGACAGCTGGCCAAAATCAATTGATGATTCCGCGGCCCGCAACGACTGGGGCTGGAACCATCAATTCGGGTTGAAAGAAATGACCGAAGAAATCTTAAAGTACCTGCCCGCTTTGCTGGCGCAGGAAGCCTGACGTTATTTTACAAACAGCCGTACAACCTGCGTATATTCCGGTGACGTGTATTTAAGAATATACACACCGGAAGAAAGATGACGGGTAAAATCGATCCGTACTTCACGCTCCGTAACCTGCGTTTTCTGGAGCAACACACCACCTTCATTGAAAATCATCACGGTAGTATTATCCGAAACTTCAAAGGTTGACGCCACGTTCACAAAATCTCCGTTGGATGGATTGGGATATACCGAGATCGCTTTTTCCACTTCTACCACAACTGATACGATCGAAGAATATTCAAATGAACCGTCAAGGTCAACCGACTTCAGGCGGTAATAATTTGTTCCGTTCTGAGCGTGCTCATCCGTAATCGCATACGCATGTTCATCATCGGTGTTAAATCCCATTCCGGCAACTTCAGCAATTTTTTCAAACACGAGTTCAGCGGATGCACGTTCAATTTCAAAATGGTCAAAACCTTCTTCCTTGCCGGTTACCCAGTTCAGTGAAACTACGTTGTTATCGAGCGTTCCTGTGAACGAGATCAGTTTAATCGGCATAACTCCAAGCAACGTGTTAACATAATTGGAGAGTGAGGGATTGTTAGACGCGAGGTTTGCCTTTGTCTTGAGCTGGTTAGCCATCCCGTTGGTATTGTTTCCGTTGTAGTTTACTCCGTTAATGCTCGATCCCCAGCCGAACGTAGGTGTGGTGTCGAACGAGTAAATTCGGTTGTGTGTATCGATCTCTCCTCCGCTGTGGGAGAATTCTCCGGTCACTACCACATTACCGTTGTTATCCAACTTATTTCCACCGGACGAAGTTGACGTCAGGTTACCCAGAACGATCAGCACGCCACCCGAATGCACGGAAACGCCCTCACCGCTTGAGATCGTAAGGTTACCTTTGATAATCAGCGTATCGTATACATTCAGCACAGCACTGCCGGAGATGGTGAGGTTTCCGTTGCGCGTAATCACTCCGTAAATGTTGACCGTATAGGATCCACCCACGTTAGCTGGTCCCGGAGGGGCTGCCACCATCCATGAAAACTGTTTGGTCCAGATAGAAGCCGTCTCCCAGTTCGCGGTTTTGTTATTCTGGGTAGTATAAGATCCTTGCGAAAAGGCAACGACAGCCAGGAGAAGTAAAGCAGGGGTTAGTAATTTTTTCATCATCGATTAAAGCATTCAACTTGCCGTGCTGCTTCACGAGAAAAGTGCCGGAAAAACGGGTTTGCCGGAAGAAGCATCCTCAGACAATCAAAAAATGCCTTTTTTAGGCTAAAAAAGAAGATTTTAATTTTGCGCGATCATCAGATTGAGTGGCCTATCGCCAGAAAAAAAGCCCAAATTGGGACAATAAAAACCCTCCAAGACCAGATTTTGGAAATTATTCCAATCCGTTATACTATCGCATGATGTTCAGACGACACCCCGGCTACCATGAATAAGATTAAGAAGCTAGCCGGCCAGACTCTATTATATGGTATGGGCAGCATTCTGCCGCGGATGCTGAACTTCCTTCTTCTTCCGATTCACACGTTCAGTGCATTTCAGCGCGAACAATATGCTGTCATCACCGAATTGATGGCCGTGGTGGCGGTGGTAAACGTGGTGTTCATGTTTGGGATGGAGACTACGTTTTTCAGGTTCTCGACTGCCGAGGGAGCCGACCGGAAAAAAATCTTCAACATTGCCCAAACGGTGGTGCTGTTAATCAGCGTGCCTGCTTCGATAATTTTTATCGCTTGCTCATCATCGATCGCACGCTTTTATGAAATAGGATCGCATCCCGAGTTTGTAACATACCTCACGCTCGTGATGTTGATTGATGCGATAGTTGCTATTCCTTTTGCACGCTTACGATTGGAGAACAAAGCAATAAAGTTTGCTGCGCTGAAAATTGTGAACGTGTTAATCATGGTCGGATTGAATCTTTACTTCCTGACGGTAAGCTACGATCCGGATATTAACGTAGGCTATGTTTTCATTGCAAACCTCGCAGCCAATGCATTCTATCTTTTATTCTTCATGAAAGATATTGTATACTGGCGACCCACACTCGACAAGACCATGGCACCGGTCATGTTTCAATATGCCTTTCCGATCATGATTACCGGTATCGCGGGTATGTTCAACGAAATGTTCTCGCGTACTTCACTTGATCGCTGGCTGCCGGAGGGCTTTTACAGTAACATGACCAGCAAGGCTGCAGTGGGTGTATTTGGCGCCTGTTACAAGCTTGCTGTATTCATGAACTTGGGGATACAGGCATTCCGGTATGCTGCAGAACCGTTTTTCTTCTCGAACGCGAAAGACAAAAACTCTCCGGCCCTCTTTGCACAAATCAATCACTATTTCATCATCGCGTGTTGTGTCGTGCTGCTGGGCATCAGCATAAATCTGGATGTTCTGGAACATGTCATGCGCGCAGATTATCGTGTTGGGCTTCCCATTGTACCGGTGTTACTCCTCGCCTACTTATTTCTGGGGATATACTACAACTTCAGTGTTTGGTTCAAGCTAACCAACAAAACACAATACGGAACATACATCACCATCTTTGGCGCAGTCATCACCCTTGCAGCCAATTATTTATTGATTCCGCTTTTCGGGTTCATGGGCAGCAGTTGGGCAGCCGTAATTTGTTACGGATCGATGACGGTTTTGTGCTATGTGATCGGACAGCGGTTTTACCCGATTCCATACGCCATCGGAAAAGGATTGGCGTACATAGCCGGAACCATGTTGCTGGTGACTGCCGTAAATCAGCTTGTGATTGAAACCCCCTGGCTGTCGGTAAGTTTTCACGCATTCGTGATCGCTGTATTCGGGCTCGTGGTTTATTTCATCGAAAGACGAAATTTCCGGCAACCGGTCATATAATTGCCCGAATTCGTTAAAACTCCCCAAGCGGGAAATTCGTTACTTTTGGAGTGATCTTTGAGATTGTATGCTTACCGACACGTGCATGAAGCCCTCTTTTCCAAAAAATATCGTTCGAGCAACGGTGATTACGATCGCGGTGGGCATTATTCCTGCAGTCAGTTTTGCTCAAAAAAATAAACGGGATTCTTCTGCGGTCGCGTCCGGAAAAACACGCGATGCTGAATCGTTCTTCACGGAGGGTGAGAAGCACTTTATTCTGGAGAACTATACAAAAGCACTAATCTACTACCAGAAGTCACTTGAGATCAATCCTAACAACGCCACGGTTCATTATAAAATCGCTGAGGCGCTGGCGCAAAGTGATAAGCAGGAAGACAAACTGAAAGCGTCAATCAGCATAGAACGTGCACTGGCGCTCGAAAAAAAGAATAAATATTTCTATCTGCTGGCGGCCAAACTTTATTCAGACCTCACCCAATTCGACAAAGCAGCCCAGGTATACGAAATCATGTTCAAACAACTGCCCGAATCGCAGGAACATCTGTATGAGCTGGCGGCTATTTATCAATATGCTGGTCAGAAAGAAGACGCCATCCGTGTCTACACTCGCGCGGAAACCTTCTCCGGAATCAACGAGATTTCTTCGCTGCAAAAAACAAGACTTTATTTCGAACTCTCGCAAACCGAAGATGCCATCCGTGAAGGTGAAAAACTAATCGATGCATTTCCGGACGAAGAACAATTCATTGTGGCGGTAGCCGAAACTGTGTCGCAATACGGATTTAAGGAAAAAGCCATTGGCTATCTTGAGAAATTCATTGCCGAAAATAAACCGGCCTCCAGCGCTCAAATGCTTCTTGCCGGCTTGTATCGCGACACCAACCAGGAAGATAAAGCACGTCAATTACTGATGGCATCCTTTAACGATCCCGACCTGGAGCTCAACAGCAAGCTAATTGTTCTGGGAACGTACAACAGTGAACTCAACCAGGCACGCATTAAGAAACAACCCGATGCGAACAAAGAGAAATTCGCGTTGGAGTTGCTCACGATCCTCCGGAAACACTACCCGGAACAAGAGAATGTGCACGTGCTGGGTGGCGACCTTTATCTAACGCTCGATCAAAAATCGGATGCACAAAAGGAATATCTCGAAGCCATCCGGTATGGCTCCACAAGTTTTCAGGTTTGGCAAAACCTGTTGTATCTCGATATGCAACTGGAACAATATGAAAACGCTGCGCTTCACTCCGAACAGGCGATGGAATACCATCCTAATCAGGCCATGGTGTACTATTTCAACGGCCTGGCAAACATTCGCAGAAAGCAGTATCGCGAGGCGGCACAATCATTGGAACAAGCTAAAAAACTTGCGGGCACCAATACTGCGATGATTGGCGAAATCAACGGCCTGCTGGGCGAGGCCTACAACGGACTAAAACAATATGAAAAGTCCGACCTGGCGTACGAGGATGCACTTGCATACAATGCGAGCAACGAGAATGTTCTGAATAACTACAGCTTTTACCTGGCAGTACGAAGAGTTAATCTTGACAAAGCCGAAAAAATGTCGGGTCAACTGCTGAAAAACAATCCGAACAACCCGGCCTATCTCGATACGTATGCGTGGGTTCTGTTTGCCCGCGAAAAGTACCGTGACGCCCGGAAGGCGATTGAGAAAGCGATCACTGCAGGGCCGGCCACCGCAACGTATTTTGAGCACTACGGAGATATTCTTTATAAATTGGGCGATGTTGACAATGCCGTGAAGCAGTGGGAGAAAGCGAGAAACATGCTCACCACCATTCCGGAAGTCTTAAACAAAAAAATCGCCAACCGAACCATCTATGAATAATCTCCCGCGGCTTTTGCTGCTTTTGCTTATTGTTTCTGTTTTCCAGGCATGCAGCAAAAAGATTACCCCGCCTGCTTCCAGGCCCGTGACTACTATTATTCCCAACGATAGTCTTTCGGTGGAAGAAATCGACTTCGAATATTTGCATGGCCGTGGCCGGATGGTGCTGAAAGACGGCAACAAGGAAAATGAAGTGAAGGCCAACATCCGCGTCCGCAAAGACAGTGTGATCTGGATGAATTTTTCGGTGATCGGGGTGCAAGGCGGTCGTGCGCTGATCACGCGCGATTCAATCACGATCATGAACAACGTAAAGAATGAGTACTACGTGTTCGAGTATGCCGAACTTTCCCGGAAGTTCAAGATGGATATCAACTACGATATGATTCAGGCGGCTATGCTCGGAAACCTGTTGATGCCGCGAACACCACAGGACACCGTAGAGCGAAAAACTGCTTCCTATTTACTAAACCAACAAACCGGTACTGTTGCTGTACTTAACTACATCAGCTCAGCGACCATGAAAATCCAGAAGGTTGAACTGAAAGAAAATAACACCCACAATTCGCTCGTTATTAACTATGCAAACTTTCAGCCGCTGGACACCAAACTCTTCCCGTACGATGGCACCATTTCGCTTTTTTACAAAGCGCCTGCGGGTTTGTTGAATACAACAATTATTTTTGAGTACAGTAAAGTAGAAGTGGGTGATAAAGAACTCAGGTTCCCGTTCAGCATTCCAAAGAAATATGATCGCAGGTAGCAGCTTGCGCATCATTTTCCTGCTTTTGCTTGTGGCACTTGCCGTGCCGGTTGTCGCTCAAAAACCAAAAACCAAGGCTCAGCTTCAAAAAGAGAAACAACAGAACCTGGAAAAAATCCGGGAAGCTGAAAAAATTCTATCTCAGACATCCGATAAAAAGAAGAATACACTCGGTGAATTGTCGGCGCTGAAGCAGCGGATCTCCGCGCAGGAAAATCTTATTGGTTCCATTAAAAGTGAAATCAGTTACCTCGACAACGATATTACCGAAAACAATGAATTTATCGGGGCACTGGAGGATGACCTCAAAAAACTGAAAAAGGAATATGCCTCCATGCTGTATGCTGCCCAGAAAGCCAACAACAGCGCTACGCGGTTAACCTTCTTATTCTCTGCAGCATCGTTTCAGCAACTGGTGATGCGCATGCAGTACATGAAGCAATATTCTGAACGGCGCAAACAACAGGCTGCCGCCATCACGGCTGTACAGGATGAACTATCCGGACAGGTAAAAATTATCGAAAGCAAGCGTAACGAAAAAAATGCGCTGCTGGGCGAGGAGGTTTCTGAAAACAACAAGCTGAACAGTTTGAAAGAACAGCAGAACAAACTGGTCAAGAATCTTGAAAAACAGGAGAAGTCGCTCAAGCAGGATATTGAAGACATTAAGAAAGCGTTGGTTGAACTTGACAAGAAGATCAACGAGATAATTAAGGAAGAAATGGAACGTGCAGCGCGCGAAGCCAAAGCCAAATCGAAAAACAATACGAGTTATGTTGCCCTTTCCGCTTCGTTTGAAGATAACCGAAGCAAGTTTGCCTGGCCGGCCGATGGATTTATTTCACAGGGTTTTGGCCGTCAGAATCACCCGGCACTGAAGCATGTGGTGATTGAGAATGACGGGGTCAATATCCAAACCGCACAAAATGAAAAAGTGAAATCCATCTTTGGCGGTGAAGTGAAAATGGTTGCCTTTCTGCCGTCAATCGGCAATTCGGTTATCGTGGCGCATGGAGAATACTTTACCGTTTATTCGGGTTTAAAGGACGTTTATGTAAAAAAGGGACAAAAAATAACAACCGGTCAGGAAATCGGCCTTTTGCAGGTAAACAGCGAGGGCGTGTCGGAATTGCGGTTTCAGATTCGTAAAAACACCACTCCGCTCAATCCACAGTTGTGGCTTCGCCCGAAAGGCTAAATACGCAGCCTTTTTATTTTTCCTCATATATATCCTATCTTTACACCTCTAAAATTTTAACTTATGAACGCAGTTCTTTTGCTTGGAATGCCGGGCGGTGCCGAATGGGGTATTATCGCGTTGGCTGTTTTAGTGTTGTTTGGGGCGAAAAAAATTCCTGATTTCGCAAGAGGCTTAGGCAAGGGTATCCGCGAATTCAAGGATGCTGTAAAAGACGTTAAGAAAGAAGTTGACGAAGGCGCAGCAGCCGGGAAGATAGAAGAAGGGAAGTAACCTGCTTGATGAGATCATACGCAACCTTTCGCGACATACAGCATGATCTTAAGCACGGCACCATCTCCTGTCAGGATTTAGTAAAACACCACCTCACCAACATCAAAAACAAAGCGCACCTCAACGCATTTCTCAGTGTGTATGAGGATGAAGCGCTTGCACGGGCCGTTGAGGTAGACCAAAAGATTAAACACGGAAATGCTGGTAAACTGGCGGGGCTGGTGGTGGCTCTCAAAGACGTGTTGTCGCACCGTAATCATCCGCTGCAGGCCAGCAGCAAAATTCTCGATGGATTTATAGCCCAGTACAATGCAACCGCTGTTCAGCGTTTACTGGACGAAGACGCCATCATTATCGGACGAAATAACTGCGATGAATTCGCGATGGGTTCGTCAAACGAAAACTCTGCCTTCGGCCCGGTTTTAAACGACATCGATCATTCACGGGTACCCGGTGGTTCTTCCGGTGGTTCAGCCGTTGCCGTACAGGCCGACATGTGCCGGATCTCTCTGGGTTCCGATACGGGTGGCTCCGTTCGGCAGCCGGCTGCATTCTGCGGCATTGTCGGATTGAAACCAACGTACTCGCGCGTGTCCAGATATGGCCTTGTCGCTTACGCTTCATCATTTGATTGTATCGGAATTTTTGGAACGTGTGTGGAGGACGTGGCACTCGTGCTGCAAGTAATCGCGGGCGCAGACGACCACGACAGCACGGTTTCAAAGCAAACGGTTCCCGCGTATGCGGATTCGCTCGCCAGACCGTCAACCAAAAAATATCGCGTGGCGTACCTGAACGCCAGTCAGATCGCCAACGGACTTCAGCCTGAAATCAAAACCGCACTTGATTCAACCCTGGAGCGGCTTCGAAATGCAGGACATGAAACAGAAGGCATTGATTTACCGCTGATTGATTACTTTTTGCCCACGTATTACATCCTGGCAACAGCCGAAGCAAGCTCTAACCTTTCGCGGTATGACGGTGTGCGGTATGGCCACCGGAGCTCAAACGGTACCGATCTTCACTCGATGTACAAAAAAACGCGGTCGGACGGATTCAGCAAGGAAGTTCAGCGCAGGATACTATTAGGCACATTTGTGCTCAGTTCAAGCTACTACGATGCGTACTATTCGCAGGCGCAGAAAGTAAGAAGAATCATTCGCAACAAAACAAAAGAAATTTTCGCACGTTATGATTTTATCCTGATGCCGGCAGCGCCCACTACGGCATTTAAAATTGGCGAGCATACTGCGGATCCGATCGAAATGTATCTGGCAGATTTGTTCTCCGTTCATGCCAATGTTGCGGGTGTGCCGGGCATTTCGATACCTTGCGGAAACGATACGCAGGGATTACCGATCGGGCTGCAGCTGATTGCGGATGATTTTGAAGAGGAAAAGTTGCTGGCGGCAGCGAACATGATGATGAACCTGAATTGATATGAACAACAGACTACTTTTTGCGATGCTTTTTTCTTTCGCCTCTGTGATGTCATTCGCACAGGATCCGGAACCGTTGCCCGCTGATACATCAGAAATTGCTATCGCGGAAGAAGAAATCCTGTTCAAGGAAATTGAAGATTCGGCAAACTTCGCCTTTTATGCGTTGCCCACCGATGTCGAGTATATTCCCGGAAATGATTTGCCTGCCGTTATTGAAGACCGGCTGGGCTGCCTTCAACAAACAATTCCCCTCAACTATAACGAGCGCGTTCATTCGTTCATCAACTATTTCACCGTTCGCGACCGTGAGTATACCCGCATGGTTGCTTCACGAAGAGAAATTTACTTTCCGCTGTTCGAGAAGTATCTGGCAAAATACGGTCTGCCGGATGAGTTGAAATATCTATCCATCATTGAATCCGGGTTAAATCCGAAAGCCGTGTCGCGCGCACGCGCAGTGGGCCTGTGGCAATTCATGGGGCCAACCGGTCGTCATTTCGGATTGCAAAGTGACTGGTTTATTGATGACCGCATGGATCCAGAAAAAGCAACCGAGGCCGCCTGCCAATACTTGAAACAGTTATACGGAATGTTTGGCGATTGGGAACTTGCACTTGCTTCGTACAATGCCGGCCCCGGCAACGTGAAGAAGGCAATCCGCAGATCGGGCTATAAAAAAGATTTCTGGCAGGCGTATAAATACATGCCGCGCGAAACCCGGTCGTATGTTCCGCAGTTCGTAGCCATTATCTATGCCATGAACTACCTGGATGAACATAACTTTTACGATGTAGGCGAAGAAAAGATGATGCCGTATGATACGCTTCACCTCGACAGATTTTTGAACTTTGAAACATTTGCAAACTTAACCGGCATTTGCACCGAAGATTTGCAGTTGCTCAATCCGTCTGTGCAACGCAATGCTGTTCCGTACAAAGGCAAAAAGCAGATCATTCGCGTACCGCTGGTTGCCAAAGAAAACCTGGCGTTAAACCGCGTAGCAATTCTCGACTCAGCCTCGAAAGTTGGAAAGAAAGAACTTGAACTGCTGGCGAAAACATCGGAAGGCAGCACGTATGGACGCGACCGGATTGTTTATCGGGTTAAAAGCGGTGATGTATTAGGCTCTATTGCGATGCGCTACCGGGTTCGTGTAGCCGATCTTCGCAAGTGGAACAATCTGAGCGGAAACACCATCCGCGTGAATCAACGCTTAAACATCTGGCTCAAGCAGTCGGCCGCAGATGCTTCCGCTGTAGCAAGTCAGCATCAGAAACCCGTTGCAGCACTTCCGATACCGGACTCTAAAACCTACACGGTTCAGAATGGCGATACGCTTTGGGACATCTCCCGAAAGTTTGAGGGACTCACCATTGAGAAGCTCAAGTCTCTCAATAATCTCACCAGCAACAAGCTTCAGCCCGGGCAGAAGTTAATCATTGCATTGTAGATAAAATTTCTGAGCGCTGGATAATATTTCCGGTCGTTCCAAACAGCCACCCGGCCTTCTACGGTAGGGTATTTCAATAATGGATGCCAAAATACGGACATCTCTTTTCTATAAAAAAGGAGCGATGCTTCAGATTCCTCCGCTATAGATAAGTTTCGAAATACCTGCGCATCTTAGCTATCTCTTCTTACTTAGCTGCTGTTAGAGGCAGAAGAAACCTCTTGGTCACCACCCGGATATTTGCTTTTGGATATTTTGACAATTGCAAGTATATTCATTGCTCAATTGACCCTAACCAAAAAACCATGAAAACAAAGAAAATTTTGTACACCGCTAGTATAGTATTAGCCGTTATTGTGACAACTTCAATTAATAACACCGAAACAAAAGCAGGCATTTTCGGGAAGTATGGAAAGCTGGTGTTGGAAATGGAAGGCACGGGAACGATTGTATATGATTGCAACTACTCCCTTAAAAGTGACTGTAGACGAGCTGATTGGTGATAGTGTATCGCTGCCTCCTCAACGTTTAAAGGGGACAAGTCGAAAAATACCGATAGCCTTATTGAAAATTGATAAAAACCATCTGTGTTAAGTCCTTAATAATTAAACCATAACTATGAAAACAAAAAGAATTTTGTACACTGCTGGCATCGTACTGGCAGCTATTGTGACAGCTTCAACTAATGTTAGCGAAACAAAGGCAGGCATCTTTGGCCAGAAGGGAAATCTAAAGCAAATAATGGTGCCCATAGACGTCACTTTTTCCGACGGGCATGTAGAGAGATTTGTAGGACGTGAGTGGGAATGTATGTACTCTCTGAAAAGCAACTGTGACCGATCTTAGGATTATCGGGCATATTCTATTCAAGAAATGTGTATTGATTTATGATTAAATCAGATTTTGGTAAAAGGCAAAGGGGCAGCAATGCTCCTTATTTTTACACAACGTGTTGCAGCCTGTTGGCGGCGTCTGCCACGGTGTTAGTATTGGTGGGCTGTTCAACCAACCCTTCTGCCGAATTGCCGAATTGCTTTACGGATAGTGTAAGTAACATTACTATTACCGCAGATACCACGGATAGCTGGACCCCGGTACCAACTACAGCACGCTATGCACATCGAATTTTTGACTACGCTGAAGCCAACAATCTCTACTACGGCCTCGAGGCTACTGAAAACAGGATTGACGTGTTTAGATTAGACTCCGGGCTTGTACGATCTATCCTTCTTACTGATCCTGAGTTTGATCAGCCGATCGCCAACATAATGGTTCACACTGCAGACTCTATTTTTTTAACCGCAAATGATCCTTACACGCTATTGTTGATCAACCACCACGGTAAACTCATAACTTCATGGAAGTTAAACGAAGCTCCTGTAGAATGGGACTATGCTCCCAACTATTACCACTCGAAAAGAAATTTTCAAAAACCGATTCTGTTCAACGGTCTCGTACACATCGCTATCACGCCTTTTGATTTTTATTATCACAGTAATCGGGCAGATATGAAATTGTTTTGTGTGTATAATTTAACGGAAAGAAAGTGGACTAGGCTATATGGACATACGGAAGGGGTTTACACCACCCCCGACATAACGTTGCCAGATGACTTCACCCTCCCTAATCTTGTATATGCCAACGGTAGTGTGTGGGTTAGCTACCCGCTGAGCGCGCATGCGTATCAGTATAACACAAAGGGCGAGTTTATGGGCAAAAAGTGCATTGGCGGTAACGCCATTTCAAAAATACCTGAGCCGCCTGCACTCGACGCCGACATCCAGCAAGAGACGAATTATCTCATCAGCGCCCCCTTTTATGGCAGGTTATCGTACCACAGCAAGCTAAAAATATTCTCCCGTATCGTGTTTCATGAAATCCCATTATATGGCAACGATGGTAAGCTAAATCAGTTTTGCAACCGCAACCTGTCCATTCAGTTTTTTGACCAGGACATGAACCCCATTATAGAAAAGGCTATTGACAATACCATAACGCTATTGCCGGGTTATTTTATAGCAACTTCCGATGGCTTTATTACAGCCAGTACATGTGGCGGAAAAAAGATCAACGAAGATTATCTGACACTTAACAAGCGCATTAGGTTCAACATTGTTTCCACCGGTACGCTATGATCAAATTTGTTGTTCAAATTTGTCCGCTGTTGATTGCCTTAATGGGCCAGGCACAGATAAAGTCTGACTTAGTACCGTATCTGTATTACACAAACGAAAACGAAAAAATTGGAGATATTTATTTTATTGATAAAGAACGTGCCATTGCCATTCAAAAAGGTACTACGTTGGTTCTTTTAAAGAGGGGGCTAATTGAATATAAACTAAACGTTAAGGCACTCATTAGTTCTAACTGGGAAGCGATACAGCAGGTAATTCCACTAGGTGCTGATAGGTTTATGGTGCTCACCAGACAGTCGTGTTTTAACGTTCTGGTGACGGGGGATAAGTTCGTGATTGAAAACCTCCGGCTCTCTGCAGGAATTAACAAAACCGACATAATCCGCAATGCCTTTAACGTACCCATAGAAAATATCGAAGACGTAGTTTACAAATATTGTTTAATGGGCAAAATCGGAAGCTATACGTTTGGCTACTACCTACCGAAAAAAAAGCAACTCAATAAAAAAACGCCACAACCACCAAAATACTGGGTGCAATCGAATGGAAAAGTGTTTAATATTAATAGTGAAGATGCTGTCGTTACAAAAGACAGGTTTAATGACGATTGGTATGCGTGGATGAATCGATACGACTGCATGTACACCTTCCACGATTCAAAACTATATCTCATAAGCCCGGAAGCTAATAAAATGTATGAGTTTGATACGCTATCGAACACACACAAGTCTGTCATGTTCAAAGCCCTGCACAATACAAAGTCCTGGTACTATTACTATGATTACTTTGGCAAGCAGAGTTATTGGGTAAACAAAATCAGTGAAAAAGAATACGACATCTATACGGCAGCAGGTCCCGATGAAAACTTAAAGATTGCAACAATTACATTTTTCCCTACCGCCATAGTAAATGGAAAAGTTCACTGGCAAAAGGAAATAAAAGGGACACGCTACTACGAACATTATCTGATTCCTTTAAATAACGAAGGCGAAGAAAAACTTATTATCTTAGATGAAGCTAAAGTCCTCATTAAGAAAAACTAGTTGGATCATTGTCGCACTGCTCTTGTTACAGTGCAGTAACTCGCGCGAATCTTACCCCTATATTCGAGGGTTCTCTCATTATTTACGGAACGAACAAAAAATTGATATAACGAGTGTAAACGAAACCATCTTCTACATCCTTCCATTACATAGTTGTGCCCCTTGCGCATACCGGAATGTTACAATGCTCGAAAATTTAGGAAATTGTAAATTATTGAAGATCATTACAGTGGGAGCAGCGGAAGATAATGAGATGGCCCTGCGTGTTTCTAAACTTTGCGCAAACAATACCTGTTTACAGGACTCCTCGCAGACTATTTTTTCGTATGAAACCGGTCTCGGTAAGCCATTGCTTATTCACATAAAACAGGGTGAAGTTGTACATTATATTTACGTGACTGATTTTAAAATACCAGAGGTAACTGACTATCTGAAAAGCACATACTAATTTTACCTCTTCCAGAGAATTTTCTACCCTGCCATTATCAACCAGCGCCATCGGCAAAATCTCGTTTGCGATGTTTCTCTCGGTTTTTAAGTAGGCAATATTTGACGCGAGAATGCTATCTTTGGCAGTTCTAAAATCGACCCAGATGTCTATAAAAATCAGGAAAGAAGACGCCCTTAATTACCACATGCAGGGCCAGCCCGGAAAAATTGAAGTAGTGCCTACCAAGATGTTGAGTTCACAGCTCGACCTGGCGCTGGCCTATTCGCCAGGAGTGGCCGAACCCTGTAAAGAAATTGCCGCCAATAAAGAAGATGTTTATAAGTATACCTCCAAGGGAAACCTGGTAGCCGTGATCTCAAACGGAACAGCCGTGCTGGGATTGGGTAACATCGGACCGGAAGCATCCAAGCCGGTGATGGAAGGCAAAGGCGTACTCTTTAAAAAGTTTGCCGGTATTGACGTGTTCGACATTGAGATAGACGAAACTGATCCCGACAAGTTCATCCAGATTGTAAAATCACTTGAGCCCACATTTGGCGGAGTAAACCTGGAAGACATTAAAGCGCCCGAGTGTTTTAAGATTGAACAGGAGTTGCGTGATAAGATGAACATCCCGCTGATGCACGATGATCAGCACGGAACGGCTATCATTTCTGCTGCCGCCCTGCTGAATGCGCTCGAACTGGTGGATAAAAAAATCGATGAGATTAAAGTTGTTGTAAACGGAGCCGGGGCTGCTGCGGTAAGTTGTACACGCTTGTACTTAACCCTCGGTGTCAAGAAGGAAAATGTAGTGATGTGCGACAGCAAGGGAGCGATTCACAGTGGCCGCACGGATCTGGACGACATCAAAAAAGAATTTATTACCACCCGTAAGGTGACTACCCTGCAGGAAGCGATGAAAGGAGCGGACTTCTTTATCGGGCTTTCCGTGGCCGATGTGCTAACCGAAGAAGATATTAATTCGATGGCTAAAAATCCGATCGTGTTTGCCCTGGCAAACCCTGATCCGGAAATCCGATACGAGATTGCCAAAAAAACACGCAAGGATATTATTCTGGCTACCGGCCGCTCCGATCATCCTAACCAGGTGAACAACGTTCTCGGCTTCCCCTATATCTTCCGCGGAGCACTTGATGTACGCGCAACTGAAATCAACGAAGCGATGAAGTTGGCTGCCGTCCATGCATTGGCTACCCTGGCGAAAGAATCTGTTCCGGATATTGTTGTAAAGGCCTATGGCGATGCGAAGCTTACTTTTGGAAAAGAGTATTTGATTCCCAAGCCGCTTGATCCACGCTTGATTACCACCATCTCTCCTGCCGTGGCTAAGGCTGCCATGGATTCGGGCATGGCGAAAAAGCCCATCACCGACTGGGGTGCTTATCACCAGGAGTTATTGAACCGTATTGGCATCGATCAAAAACTGATGACGCGCGTGATTGACCGCGCCAAGTCGAATCCAAAACGCGTGGTCTTTGCCGAAGCGCATCACCATAAAATTCTGAAAGCTGCTCAAATCCTGCAGGATGAAGGCATCGCCCATCCAATTTTGCTGGGCGACAAAGAACAAATTGAAAAATTGATCAAAGAGCACGATCTCGATCTAAACTGCCCGATCATTTATCCGCGAAAAGAGAATGAAAAGGTCGAACAGTTTGCCGAAGTACTCTACAAGAAACGCCAGCGCAAGGGATTGTCGCTGCGCGACTGCCAGCAACTTCTGCGCGACCGCAACTACTACGGTGCCATGATGGTTGAAGTTGGTGAAGCCGATGCACTGGTTTCCGGGTTAACAAAGGATTATCCTAAAACCATTCTGCCTTCGTTGCAGATCATTGGCATTGCAGAAGGCGTAAGCCGTGTGGCAGGTATGTACATTTTGTTGAATAAACGCGGAACATTCTTCTTTGCCGATACCACGGTAAACGTTGATCCAACCGCTGAACAACTGGTGGACATTATCGGATTGACGGCCCGCGGTGTGAAATTTTTCGACATGGAGCCGCGTGTTGCCGTGCTGTCGTATTCAAACTTCGGATCATCGAAAGGTGAAGTGCCTGAAAAAACGCGTGAGGCAGTCCGTTTGGCAAAACAAAAGTATCCTGATCTGATCATTGACGGAGATATCCAGGCCAACGTGGCATTCAATACCGAGATCCAGCAGGAGAGCTTTCCGTTTAGTGCATTATCGAAAGACGGAGCCAACACGGTTATCTTCCCGAATCTTGAATCCGGAAACATCGCATATAAATTGTTAACAGAAATTGGCGGTGCTGAAGCAATCGGTCCGATCCTGTTAGGAATGAAAAAGCCGGTGCATGTACTTCAACTGGGAAGTTCGATCCGTGAGATCGTTAACATGGCAGCAATTGCCGTGGTAGACGCACAGTTGCACGATCAGAACGATCACCTTTAGCAAATTTTAGATTTCAGGTTTACGAATTCAGGTTTTATGATTCGTAGATCTGAAATCGATATTCTATAATTTTTTATAACTCCATGATTGCTTTTCTTAAAGGAAAACTTGTTCACAAAGATCCAACCTACGTGATTATCGATGTGAACGGTGTAGGCTATCACGTTCATGTTTCGCTGCAAACATTTGGAGAGATCAAAGACCAGGAAAACATTCTGTTGTATACCCACCTGGCGATTCGCGAAGACGCACACGTGTTGTTTGGTTTCAGCAAAGAAGCGGAGAAAAAGATGTTCCAGTTGCTGATCTCGGTAAACGGGGTTGGCCCGAGCACCGCAATCGTTATGCTTTCCTACATGTCGATCGATGAACTGCGCAGTGCCATTATTCATGATGATGCTGTTGCCCTTCAGCGGATTAAAGGCATAGGCGGAAAAACAGCCCTGCGGGTGATTATCGAACTGAAAGACAAGCTGAAGAAAGATGCGTATGAAGAAATTGTGCCCGGTACCGGGGTTCGGAACAATACTTTACGAAATGAAGCGTTATCAGCCTTAGTCACATTGGGTATAGCCCGAAATGTGGCTGAGAAAAGCGTGGATATGGTCCTGAAAAAATCGGGAAATACCATTACTTTAGAAGATTTAGTTAAACAAGCCCTGAAAAACGCCTAAGCTTCGCTTGACCCGTGTGAAGAAAATAAATCTCTCACATGCTGTTGTATTTACTCTGCTAACAGCATGGTTTGGTGTGTTCAGCACCCGCGCGGAAGCATTCCAGGAGCGCCAGGATACTACTAAGCTCAGCAAGCAAGACACAGTTAAAAACAGGTCGTATCGCCCCAGCCGGAAACCAACCTTTCGTCTGCGCGACCGGTATGGCGATCCGTTCACCAACACCCCTACCGAATCACCGCTTTTCCTGAAAGATCCCACGAAGGTTAACCTCGATGTGGAACTTGATTCGAACCTGAATTATACCATCTACGAGAAAATTGGCGACCTGAACTATCGTCCGGTTACGACCATGTCGTTCGAGGAGTTCAAATCGCTGCAAGACCGGCAGTTATTGAAGGGCTACTGGCAAAGCAAGGCCCGGGGTGCTGACGGAGAAAGTGCGGTAAGTTCGCGGGGACTTATTCCCAAGATTTATATCAGCCCGATTCTGGACCGCATCTTCGGGGGAAGTTATGTTGAACTCGTGCCCAGAGGTTTTGTCACGCTCGACTTTGGCGGATCGTTTCAACGAATCTTTAAACCGGATTTACCCATTCGTCAGCAACGGAATGGCGGTTTTGAGTTCGATCAGCAAATCAACATGAGCGTGGTGGGTAAAGTGGGCGAAAAGCTTGCCGTAAGCGCTACGTTTGATAACAACAACTCGTTCGACTTTCAAAATAACATGAAGGTTGAGTACACGGGTTTTAAGGAAGACATTCTTAAAAAACTCGAGATTGGTAACGTAAGCTTACCGCTGAACAACACGCTTATCCAGGGGTCGCAAAACCTGTTTGGTATTAAAGCGCAGATGCAGTTCGGAAAATTGTTTGTTACCTCCGTTGCTTCTACGCAACGCGGAAAAGTACAATCCATCAATATTGCGGGCGGAAGCAACGGCCAGGGAAGAGAGTTTCAGTTTGTAGCTTCTGAATATGACGAAAGTCGTCACTTTTTTCTGGGTCACTTCTTTCGCGATAACTACGAAACCTGGTTGCGCAATACACCTCAAATCATCAGCGGTGTAAACGTTACCCGCGTTGAGGTTTACCTGATCAACCGCAGCAATGATACACAAACACTTCGTGGGGTAGTTGGCTTTGCCGATCTCGGGGAACCCAATGTGATTTACAACGATGCAGCAGTTACCTCAAATGGTACCGGCACGGAACTTCCGAATGCCAACGGGGCGAACACGTTGTTTGCCGCCTTGCAGACTGCGAACCGGGAAGCTGATCAGATCATTGGCGTACTGGAGGGTGCACCTTATAACCTGACGAATGGCACAGACTTTGAAAAAATCAATTCAGCGCGCAGGCTGTCACCAACTGAATTTACCTACCACAAACAACTGGGGTACATCACCCTGTCACGCAAATTGCAAAGTGACGAGGCCCTGGCGGTAGCGTACGAATACACGTACAATGGTCGCAACTACAAGGTTGGTGAGCTTTCAGAAGATTATGCCTCACTGTCCGAATCTAAAGTTGTTTTCCTTAAGTTGCTTCGTTCACGCGAATATTTCCCAACTGATGCCGACAACAGAACGTTGCCGATGTGGGACCTGATGATGAAGAACATTTATAACCTGAATGTTAACCAGTTGTCGCGGGATGGATTTCAGTTACGGGTAATTTATCGTGACGACCGCACCGGTATCGACAATCCGCAATTACAGGAAGGAACAGATGCGCGGAACCGTCAGTTGATTGAAATCATGGGGCTTGACCGGTTAAATCCGGTGAACGACCCTCCGGGTGATGGTAACTTCGATTTTATTGACGGGCTTACCGTGAACACGCAAACGGGTCTCATTATGTTCCCGTTCCTTGAACCGTTTAACAAGCCCCTTCGTCTTGCTTTTACAAACGAGGGTGCACTTAAGCCGTACCTGATTAACAAGTACGTGTTCGATACACTCTATCGAATCCCCAAAGCGCAGGCACAATTGCTTGCTACCAAGAATAAATTTTACCTGGTGGGTACCTATAACTCTTCGGGCTCCTCGAAAGAAATTCTAATCCCCGGATTTGGTGTAACACCCGGCTCGGTGCGCGTGTATGCCGGTGGAACTCCGCTCCAGGAGCAAACCGACTTTGTGGTTGACTATACGTTCGGTCGCGTTACCATTCTGAACGATGCCATTCTGAATTCCGGAAAAAATATCACGGTCGATTACGAGCAATCCGATCCGTTTGCCTTTCAAACGCGAACGCTGCTCGGAACCCGCTTTGATTATAAACTTAACGATGAAGTCAATTTCGGTTCCACGTTGTTGTTCTACAACGAGCGCCCGCTGATTTCACGAAATGCTATTGGTACAGAACCAGCGCGAAATGTTCAATATGGCTTTGACGTAAACGTTCGGAAAGACAGTCGGTTGTTAACCAAGTGGATTGACGCGATTCCGGGTATTCAAACGAAAGAGTTATCGAGTTTCAGTGTTAATGCCGAGTTCGCGCAATTGCTGCCGGGCACTTCCAATATTGTAGACGAAAACGGCACGGGATATATTGACGATTTCGAGAATACTGCAACACCGTATTCCTTGTTGAATCCAGCCGCGTGGCGATTAGCTTCCACGCCTGAGAAATTTAAAGCTGGCGAAGACCTTGCTACGGGATATCGGAGGGCGAAACTTGCCTGGTACCAGGTAGACAACCAGTTTTATCGCGATGGCGGGCAGTTTAAGCCGGATAACATCACGCCAAATGATTTGCGTAACCACTACGTTCGTGCTGTAAATCCCCAGGAGATATTTCCTAAAAAGAACTTTACGCAGGGAAATTTCTTCGAACAAATCTTTGATGTCGCATACTATCCGACCGAACGCGGTCCGTACAATTATACAACCAACCTCAATTCTCAGGGAGAATTTGATCCTGCTGTTGCGAAGAATAACTGGGCGGGTATTACGACAGCGATCCGAACGGAGGTTGACTTTAACAAAGCCAACATCGAATACATTGAATTCTGGATGCTTGATCCGTTTATTCAAACGGAATACGGAAAGATCATCGATGGCAAATTCAACGATAACAATACAACTGGAGGAAAACTTATTTTCCACCTCGGGAATATCTCGGAGGACGTAATTCCTGACTCGAAGCATGGATTCGAGAACGGTTTACCATCAGGCGGAATTGAGTCAGAACCTGCATTAACAAACAAAACTCCATGGGGTTATGTCACCACACAAAACTACCTCACGAATGCATTTGACAACTCTGCCACTGCGCGGCAGAACCAGGACGTTGGTTTGGACGGACTCTCCAACGCCCGCGGTTCAATTAATGAACAGGGAATCTTTATTGATTACCTGAACAATTTGGACGGACGTGTAGACGCTACTGTCATAAATGATGTTTTCTTTCCCGATCCATCCGGAGACGATTTCAAATATTTCCTGGGGGGTGATCTTGACGACCGGAATGCAAAGATTCTTGAGCGGTACAAGAACTACAACGGCATGGAAAACAACACACCGGTTATCTCCGGCAACGATAAGATTGCACGCTCAGGAAGCCCTTACCCCGACAATGAAGATTTGAACGTAGACAACACCATCAGCGAACTGGAAGAATATTACGAATACGAGATTGATCTGAAGTCTGATAAATTGCGCGTGGGCAGCGAATACATCGTTGACGAGATTGAAGCAACGCCTCAGGGTAATCATCCGGATGGAAAAGTGAAGTGGTACCTGTTCCGCATTCCGGTTCAACAGGTAAAAGGGAAAGTCGGAAACATCAGTGGCTTTACCTCCATCCGCTATGCCCGGATGATTCTAACCGATTTTCAACAACCGGTCGTTCTTCGCCTGGCCAACTTCCGCATGGTTGGTGCACAGTGGAGACGGTACACCGAAAACCTGCAGGAGGGTGGCATCAACCCCGATGAAGAACCCGGTGCCGATAACGTAGCTGTATCGGTCGTGAACATTGAGGAAAACTCCCGCGCAACGGAATTGAAGTCTGCATACGTTGTTCCGCCCGGAGTAATTCGTGACCGTGACAACACATCATCCATTCCGCGCCAGCTGAATGAGCAGTCGATTCAAATGTGTATTGAAGACCTGGAAGACGGTGATTCACGTGCCATTTTCAAAAACGTGGGCATGGATTTCTTTAACTATGGCCGTGTTAAGATGTTTACCCACGCCAACAGCGTGCTGACCAACGATGATGAATTGGTGGTGTTTATGCGGTTGGGTACTGACTTTGATGAAAACTATTATGAAATCGAACTTCCCTTAAAAATATCGAAGAATACGTTTGACGAAGACGAGCGTGCCGTTTGGCCGGAAGACAACGAATTCAACTTTGCGCTTGCTGAACTGTACAAACTAAAGGTAAGACGCGACCGGGAAAACGCTCCGCTGAGTGTGCCATATCCGTTGAACGGACCAAGCGTTGAAGGTCGTCATGGATTCAGGATTCTGGGTCGCCCCGACCTGACGCAGGTTAAAGTGATCATGATCGGAGTTCGAAATCCAAAGTCGACTGACGGAAAGACGCATAATGTTTGTTTATGGGCTAACGAACTTCGCCTTACCGATTTCGACCGTACCGCGGGCTGGGCGGTTAATACGGTAATCAACACCAAGCTTGCCGATTTTGCCGTAGTGTCGGGATCGCTTCGCTACACCACCTTCGGATTTGGTAGTGTAAACTCAAAAATCAGCGAACGCACACGTGATGAAACCACTGCCTACGATATCACGGCTAATGTAAACCTCGACAAGTTTATTCCGGGTAATACGGGTATTAAACTCCCGATGCTGGTGAGCTATGAAAATACTACGATCAATCCGCAGTTCGACCCGGCCAACCCTGACGTGCGACTGGATGGCTTTTTGAATTCGTTGCCCCGAAAGGAACGAGATGCCTATAAACGGTTGATTCAGGACCGAACGGTGCGAAGGAGTATTAACTTCACCAATGTTCGAAAGATGAAAACCGATCCCAAATCGGAAAATCATCTCTATGACATTGAGAACTTATCGTTTAACTATTCCTACAGCGAGGCCACCCGAAGAAGCTTTACAATTGACGAATCTGTACAGCGTTTGTACCGGGGCGGGGTGGCATACAATTTTGCACCGAAACAGGAAACGGGTATTGAACCGTTCAAAAAGTCAGACGCATTTAAATCGCCCTACCTGAAACTCATCAAAGAATTTAAGTTCAGTCCGATGCCAAACAACATCTTGGTTCGGGGTGACCTGGAGCGTTCGTTCATTAAAAACGTATACCGGAATTCGTTGTCGAGTTCCGATCCAAACTATCAGAAATATTTCACCTTCAACCGTCAATACAATGTGAAATGGAACCTTACCGGAGCCATCACGCTGGAATATGCCGCACGTGCTAACGCCATCATCGATGAACCGGAGGGTGAAGGCGAAGAAGTAAACAAAACGCTTCGCGAAAACCTGAAGAAATTTGGCCGGATGAAAAATTACGATCAATCGGTAACGGCTAACTACATCGTTCCGCTCGATAAATTCCCGCTTACCGATTGGCTGGGACTGGAGTATCGCTACCAGGTAAATTATAACTGGCGTGCAGGGCCGCTGTTCAATGCCCGTGATACGCTCTCGCTCGATTTCAAAAACATAATTCAGAACAGCCGTGAGCAAACTTTTACCGGTCGTATCGACATGGTAAAACTGTATAACAAAGTCACATTCCTGCGCGACATCAACAACCCGCCTAAGGCAAGACCCGGGAAAGTAACAAAACAACCTGACACGGTGCGCACCGTTTCTCCCGCGATAAAGGGATTGTTACGCGTGCTCATGTCGCTGCGCAGCATCAACGGAACCTATACACTCACCGAAGGAACAATTCTTCCCGGCTTCTCGCCCTCTCCCTGGCTATTCGGAATGGATAAAGACTTTGCGGCTCCGGGCTGGAGATTCGTACTCGGCAGTCAGGACTCCGACATTCGTTTCCGGGCAGCCGACAAAGGCTGGCTCACAAAAGAAGAGAAGCTGACAAACTTCTTCACGCAGTCGCGAACTAAATCTTTATCCATGCGCGCGAACATTGACCCCACACCGGAGTTAAAAATTCAGCTGGACGTGAAAAAGGATGTAACGGATTCGTATCAGGAAATTTTCCGGTTCTCGAGCGACATCAACGATTTTGCCTCGCTGAATCCGAACCGTGCCGGTACGTACAAAATTTCAACGATCAGCATTCTCACCGCCTTCAATCGAACGAACAACGAAAAATCTTCGGAAGTCTTCCAGCAGTTTGAAAAGAACATTGAAACCATTCGGGAAGAATTTTTCAAACGAACCGGCCATGAGTACGACACTGCGCAAGACGTTACCATCGCCTCGTTCATCGCTGCATATACCGGGAAGAGTGCAAAGTCGGTTAGTCTGAGTCCGTTCCCGAAAACTCCGCTTCCGAACTGGCGCGTTGACTACACCGGCTTGATCAACATTCCAGCCTTGAAGGAACGATTCCAGGCAATTACACTGTCGCACGCGTATTCATCGTCTTACTCGGTACTCAACTACAACAACTCACTCGAATACAACGATCCGAACAAAGTAGGAATCAAAGTTCCGATCGAAGACTACAATAACGGAACGTATGGCGAAGTGGTGGATGGCCAGGTATTACCCATTTACGTGATCAGTCAGGTATTGATTTCAGAACAGTTTTCTCCGCTGATCGGAATCAACATCCGCACAAAGAACCGGTTAACGGTTCGGGCCGATTACAAAACCAAGCGCGAACTTTCGTTGTTTGTTTCGAATGCCCAGATTACCGAACTAAACAGCCGGGATGTATCAGTAGAATTGGGTTACACCAAGAACAATTTCAAGCTGCCCTTCAAAACGAAAGGCCGTACGATCGTGTTGAAAAACGATGTTACCTTCCGGATGAACGTTTCGCTGATTGATACCAAAACCATTCAGCGCGTCATTGACTTGCCCAACCGGATCACCAACGGAAACATCAACTTCCAGCTTCGTCCAAACGTGAGCTATGTAATCAATCAAAAGCTTAGCATCATGCTCTATTATGAGCGCACGATTAACGATCCGGTGGTTTCCAATTCCTTCCGGAGATCAACCACCCGTTTTGGAGCCCAGGTGCGGTTCAGCCTGGCCCAGTAAAAATTCGGTAACCTGCCGTAACAATGGATAAATGTCCTTAATTTTGGGCGCTAAAAAATTCACTATCTATGAACATTCCAGCCGGATTACAGTACACCAAAGACCACGAATGGGTTAAAATTGAAGGAAAAACCGCAACCGTAGGAATTACGGATTTTGCCCAGGGCGAACTTGGCGATATCGTTTATGTCGATATCAGCAGCGTGGGTCAAACCATCGAACACGGGCAGGTTTTTGGAACCGTTGAGGCTGTTAAAACTGTTTCGGATCTCTACATGCCGGTAACCGGAAAAGTGCTGGAGGTGAACAGTGCGCTGGATAAAAATCCTGAAAAGGTAAACGAAGACGCCTACGGAACCGGCTGGATGATTAAAATTGAAATCACCGGTGGCACCGATGGCCTCTTAACCGCTGACCAATACAAGGAACTTATCGGTAAATAACCGTTGTTGAAGGGTACCGATGATTGAACTCCCCGTTATATCGAAAGAAGAAACCCGCAAGCGCAAGCCGGATTGGCTGCGTGTGAAACTTCCTGTGGGCCCGGAGTATGCGAAAGTACGCAGGCTCGTAGACGATCATAAACTTCATACCATTTGTGAAAGCGGAAATTGCCCGAACATGGGCGAATGCTGGGGAGCCGGTACCGCAACCTTCATGATTCTCGGCAATGTGTGTACACGCAGCTGTACGTTCTGTGCAGTAGCAACCGGGCGACCACCCGAATACGATGCTGACGAACCGAAGCGCGTGGCGGAGGCGATTAAACTGATGGGCGTAAAGCATGCGGTTATCACTTCGGTAAACCGCGATGAATTGAAAGACCGCGGTGCAGAAATCTGGTATCAAACCGTTGTCCAAACGAAAGCGGTCAGTCCGGAGACCACGATTGAAACGTTAATTCCCGATACGAAAGCAAACTGGGATGCGTTGTACCGCATGATTGAAGGTGGACAAGAAGTTGTTTCGCATAACATGGAAACTGTGGGTCGCTTGTACCGGATGGTTCGGCCTCAAGCCAAATACGAACGAAGTCTGGAGCAAATCAAGCGCACACGTGAAGCCGGTAAACGCACCAAGTCGGGCATCATGCTGGGCGTAGGCGAAACACAGGAAGAAGTGTTCAAAGCGATGGATGACCTGGTTGAAAACGGATTGATGATTCTGACACTTGGCCAATATCTGCAGCCTACTAAGATGCACCTTGAAGTTGCCGAGTTTATTCACCCGGATACCTTTGCGATGTACCGGGAAGAAGGCTTGAAGCGCGGCTTAAAGTATGTTGAAGCCGGGCCGCTGGTTCGTTCCTCCTATCACGCGGAACGTCACGTGAACGTTCCCCTCGATTAATTCCCGTATTAGTTCTGAAGGATTTCTATTTCCACCCGCACGTTGGATTGGGCCTGGGGGCTTAGCTTGTCGTAGATCGGCTTTTTACCACCCCACGCTTTTACTTCCATCCGCTTCGGATCAATCCCCTGGCTGGCCAGGTATTTCTTAACGACTTCCGCACGCTCTTGCGACAACTTCTTTGCGGAGCCCGATCCTTCCTTGGTATTCTTCAGCGCGAACCACTCATCCGGGTTGTCCTTCATATAAATAATCCGGCCACTGGCATTACCGTTTGTATGGCCGTGGATGCGAATTTTATAGCGTGGATTTTCTTTCATCATATCCGCCAGGCTCGTTACTTCATACCGCGACTCCGGCCGCATGATCGCCGCATCGCGGAAAAAATAAATCTCTGAAAGCTCCATGTCGCCCTTCTGCAAACGCGTTAACTCGAACGACAATACAATGGTGCTGTCCTGAAACTGGATGCTGTCGCCCGAAGGGTTAATAAAATTCACCGTGTGTTGGATCCGTCTATACCCCGGCATGTGTGTTGTGACGGTAATGAGCCCGGATTTGCCACGCGGTTTTTCAATTTCAACCACTTTATTTCCTTCAAACGTTCCCATTTTTTTTGCGACATCCACATCAACCACCACTACTTCACTCTTTACTTCGGTGCTGTCGTCCTTGCGGATAACCCTGAATAGAAACGATTTTTTCTCAATTTTCTTTGGCGCAGCAGCCACGTGTGTTGTGTCGGCTTGAGGTTTAGGAGCAACCGGTACGATGACCGTATTGGTTACCACAACTCCGGGTTCCGGCTTTTTGAATGACCCGTGATACACCCACGCATCACTGAAGAGCGAATCGGGCCGTGCCCGAAGCCGCAACGCCTCATCAATCGCCTGCGTGCGATCGTTCGTCTTCATTACGTAAACGTAATGGAGCCCTTTGTTAAAGTTCATCTCATACTTCGCGGTGAGTTTATACTGCGGCAACTGTTTCGAATAGCGAACCGCATTTTTGGGGATGGAGAAAACTCCGACTACCACGTAATAAGGTTGATCAACCGTTTTAATGGAATCTGACTGACTGAACGCAATGGACGACACCAACATCGCCAAGGCCAAAAAATAGAAAGCCTTCATAGACTAAAAAGTTAACTAAAGTTAGAAATTTTTGAGAACAATGTGAAATTCAAGGTATTTCACTGCCGGGAAATGATCTCGAACGTGCGCTCAAGTGTCTCCCCGGACTCGTCTACCACCGTGAGGATGTGTTTCCCTTCCGGGGGATTGATGGCGAGGTGGTGCACCTTTTTTGTACTGCCCGCAAACTCTCCATCGATATGCCAGTATACCGTAGCGGTTGAGCTGCGGTGCGCCAGTTCGAAAACCGCGCTGCCGGGTTTTCCGTCAAGGTCGCGTGGAATAAAAATCTTTGCGTTGGGTTTGGGATACACAAGATCCATCGTGGCGACCGCCTGCAGCGGCTGACAATCTTTGCGGTATGGCGGAAGTGGTCTGTACGTAATATTCTTTCCTCGGAAGTAATACTCCTGAACTGGCGGAAGTACAAACCAATTTAGCTGCACAACCCTGTCGAGCGATTCACAATCGCTATGCACTCTGAATTTTTTATCCGCGCTTAGGTGAATCCGTTTGTGGAATGAACACAGCCCGGAAGCCTGACCTACTGTGCCCACCAACACGGTATCCGGCTTCTCGCAATACGGCCCGAAGAGCTGACCGCTCTTTGAACATGTAATCAGTTTACTCATTTCCGGCAACGGCTTGCTGAACCAGCCCGAGCCATCGAGCTGCGAAAAGATGTCGAACATAACCGGTGCCGCTGTTTCTGTTCCGGTTAATCCCGGGCGACCTTCTCCATCGGCATTGCCGATCCAGACACCCACGGCATAATGTGGGGTCACGCCTACCGCCCAGCCATCCCGAAATCCAAAACTGGTCCCGGTCTTCCAGGCGATCTTCCGGGAACTCTTAAAATATCGCCAGCCGGTCTCTTCCCCAGGCCGGTAAACTTCTTTCAATGCATCCATTGTTTGATAAATGGCGGCCGCACTCAGCCATGAACTTTCTCCCGGTACCGGCTCTTCCGGATCTGATTGAACATACACAGGTGAATGAAAATCCTGTTTAACGTATCGGTTTTTTCCGGGATACAAAAAGTAATGATTTAACGTACGCGCCATAGAGGCATATGTACCTGTGATATCCCAAAGAGTTCCTTCTGCACCACCGAGTATCAGCGACAACCCATAATGATCGGGCGTACGCGTTAGTGTGCGAATGCCCATGTTCTTCAGCAACTCATAAAAACGTTCGTAGCGATATTCTTTCAAGAGGTAAACGGCCGGCACATTGAGGGAGCGAATCAACGCCTGATCGGCATGAACCGCACCGTCATACTCACGGGTGAAATTCTTGGGGGCAAATCCTTTGATAACAATCGGAATATCGGGCAGCAATGTTTTTGGCAGAATTTTTCCTTCATCAAGCATCGCTGCGTACAGAAAAGGTTTTAAGATACTGCCGGTACTGCGGGGCGCAGAAATCAGATCAACATCAAAATTATGTTCTGCACCTGAGTTAACGTTCCCAACGTAGGCCAGCACATTTCCGGTTTCTACATCAAGCACCAATGCGCAAGCGTTATGAATTTGATTTCCTTTCAATTTCTGGTAGTGGTCATCGAGGATTTGCTCAACGCGTTCCTGAAGTTCCAACCGGATGGTGCTTCGGATTTTTTGTTGCGCTTTCCCGTCAACCGATACGCGCAGCAATGCGTGCCGTGCAAGTCGCGGTAACGGCATCGGTTCATGCGGTATCGGCTCTTTGACCGACAACTCATACGTTAAGGAGTCGATTAACTGAGTGTCCTTAAGTTTCAGCAATAATCGATTTCTCTTCTGAACCAGCCTGTCACGATTTTTGCCCGGGTGAATAAGTGCCGGAGAATTTGGAAGTACAGCCAGAAGCGCAGCTTCCGCCCACGATAGTTCTTTCGGTTCCCGTCCGAAGTAACGCCAGCACGCTGCTTCCAGCCCGACTACGTTTCCGCCAAAGGGCGCATGAGATGCGTACAGCGATAAAATTTCCTTTTTGGAATACCGGAATTGAAGGCGTGTGGCTAGAAGAGATTCAATCGCTTTTTCGAGTACTGTCCGGCCGGATTCCTTCCGGTGTAACCGGATCACCTGCATGTCGATTGTGCTTCCGCCACTTACTACACGTCCCTCAGAAATGTTTTGCCGCAATGCGCGGCCCATCGAAAGTAAGTCGACACCCGGATGACTGAAGAACCGTTTGTCTTCATACGCAATAAGCGCTTTTTCAAATTTTTCAGGAACTTCGTTGAGTTCCGGAAAACGCCATTGGCCATCCGTTGCGATCGAAGCACTCAGCAAAGCACCCTTCGAATCTTCCAATACAGTTGAGTACGGTTCTTCGAAAAGTGTATCCGGCAAACAAAAGTAATAGCCAATCGCTGCCGCCAGCGAAAAGAAAAGGATGTAATAGCGAAACCGAAAAAGAAATCGTTTCATCAAACCCGCTATTGCAGGCGGTTCGCATGGCGGGATGCCAGCAGCCACTTGCCGTTCTGTTGAATATAAACTTCGGTGTATTTCAATTCCAGTTGCAGATCTTTTCCATCGAGGGTGACAACAAATTTTCCGCGGCCAATGATAATCGCGGAACCCGGATACACGCGGGCGGTAGCCTCGATGATGTCGATGGACTTGTATCGCAGCTTGCCCGACCGGATATCGTGAATGAACTCTGTCTTTGTTTCGAGCCATCCGTTGGAATGAATGAACATCATCCGGTCGTCCAGCACGGCTTGGAGCGAATCGAACTGCATGGCCACCATCCACTGAAATTTCTTTTTAGAAAGATCGAGCACATGCTGCTCCTGCGCGGGTTGACTCATCGCAACAAGCGATGTGATGCAAAACCCGATAATGAAAATAATTTTTTTCATAACGTTAGAAAGGGACCCTGCCGGTGGCAAGGTCCCTGAATTTTATTGTACGCCCGGAGCTTTTACTACTTCAACCACTTGTCCCTTCTGACGGGCATAGATCGATTTATCGTACATCGCCTCGCAACTAACAGCCGGCAAATAATAGCTTCCGGCATAAGTTGCCGTGAGGCTTACCCGGAACGTTTTCGACTCCCGGTTATACAGATCAAAGAATGTATAAACCCGGTCGTCACGGATATCCTGATACGTAAAGGCACTGTTTGCCAGCGTTCCCTGGTCTCCATCCAATCGGAGGTTATTAATCTCCCAACCCGAAGGAAAAATCTGCGACAGCGCAAGGTTCTCATACCGGCTCCGCACACCGGGATGCGTTACAGTTACTACCGCGATAAACTCGGTACCCTGCTGGAGTTTTGAAGGATCGATAGGCGAGCCATTTTCATCGGTATAAGCGATGTCAACGGTTAAGTTCGACTCCGCTTCTTCCTCTCCTCCACGTGCAGGGCTGCCCTGCATAATCAAACGGGTGTATAACGCTCCCTTGCTTTCGCTCTTTATTTGAACATTTACCTTGTTTGCTCCGTCCACCGGAATCGCAATCTGCGAGATCGCAGCCGTGCTTCCGACCGAAACGGTTTTTCCGTTATTCAGCGTGTACTCAAACCTCAGGTCACCCTTCTCTGTGCCGGCAAAGTCAGCCACAGCTTTCAGGCAGACCGCAACTTCCTGAGTGCTCATCCAGCTGTATGGATTACTGAGCGAACTAGCAACCTCTTTGAATACCTGAAGCCCGCGGTTACGATCACCGATTAACGACAGGGTTTCCAGAATCAGCGCGCGGTCGCGCACATCCGATCCGTACGTATAGCCAAGCTCACGGTAAGGTTTAACAACCGGTGACAGGCTCGCGACTAATTTCTTAGCAGCCTCTAACTGGCCCGCTTTCGCATACGCTGCGGCCAACAACCACGTACCGGATACTGACAGGTTAGCTGTTTCGCGCAAGCGATTCATCGCGCCCAGCTCCGGTGAACCCGAAAGTGCGAGCGTATATAAACGATAAGCCTGCATCAGATCGCTATTGTAGTACCCGTCGGCAAATCTCCATTCCAATGCTTTGTCTTTCTGATACTTCTTCCAACGCTTCATCATATCAGCCGGAACAAAGTATCCCTTCTCTCCTGCTGCAATCAGGAATTGCCCTGCGTATGAAGTGCCCCATTCATTAGCATCGGCCTGACCTGGCCAGTAAGCAAACCCACCCGACCGCGTCAGGAACGACTTCAACCGTTCGATACCAGCCGTTACATTAATTTGAATTTTCGCTTTTTCCGTTTCGGTCAGTTCCTTCACCCGATCCAGGTAAAGCTGCGGGAATACCGAAGAGGTTGTCTGTTCAATACATCCGTAAGGATAGTGAATCAGGTAGTCAAGTCTTGATCCCAGGTTGATCGGTGGAATGGTGGATACTTCCAGCAATGCCGTGTTTGTACCGGCAATGCCGAACGGGACAACCGGAGAACTCCAGGTTTTTCCCGCGTCAACGAGAGCTTCGGTTACTTTTGTGACGGGGGGATTCGGGTTACGCACCTCGATTTCAATTACGTCAGACGCTTTGAAGTTTCCCGAAGAAGCCGTTACCTCAACTTTGGCAATACCAATCGCGCTCTTCACTGCGAGGTCGAAATCAACCGTCATGTCACCGGCAGGACTCATGGCAACCGTTTGACTTGAAGATCCGGTTACCGAAACGGGTCCGGTAATCTTCACATCAACCTTTACATTGCGAATTCCTTTTTCCTGCGTGAATAATGTTACGGGCAGCTTCAGCGTTTCTTCAGGACCCAGCACACGCGGAAGCGTTGCCAGTACCATCAGTGGTTTGCGCACCGGTGTTGCTTTATCAGCCTTGCCATAGGCACCATCATACCCGGCAACCACCATCGTTTTCACCGAGCCGATGTATTGCGGCATGGTAAACGTGTGTGATTTTGTATCACCTTTATCGAGTGTAAACGGTCCGAAGAATTTCACCACAGGCTTGAAGCGGTTTGCGCGCGGATCATCTTCCTTCGCTGCAAGATCAGCATCACCACCGATTGCGAGCAGGCGTTCAATCCGCGAACCAAATGCACCCATAACTTCATCGTACAAATCCCATGTTCTTACACCGAGCGCTTCACGCGCGTAGAACCTGCTCCAGGCATCCGGGGTTTTGAAGCGTGTGATGTCGAGCAAGCCTTCATCAACCATGGCTACAGTATACGTCATCTTGCGACCTTCTTTTTCAGAAATCTTGATCGTTACTTTTTCTCCCGGCTCCAGCACATCGGGCATACTGATCTCGGGTTGCAAATGTGTAGCCGGATCTTCGACACCGATTGCAGTTACACCGTACAGACGAATCGGCCGGTCGTTTTCGGTTTGTGCGTGCGGCTGAAGCAACGATACGTGGGCATATACGTTAGGGGCCATCTCAGATGTAGCCTCAAAGCTGAATTTGTTTTCGCCCTGGCGGGTTTCTACCCAATACGTTTTCAATACTTTGCTTCCACTCTCGATACTGATCAAAGCACGGCCCTGACCGGTTCCGGGAATCGTCAGGTTAATTTTTTCACCAATGTTGTACGATGGCTTGTCGGCATTGAACGACAGCATTGTGGCTCCGCCTGAGTTGTCATCCTCACGCATGCGGCTGTACCAGCCCGGCTCATCCACGTAGATAATCTGTCCGGTGCAGTGACCTGACTCCGGATCGCACGCGCGGATGAAGTATCTTCCGTGTTCAGGAGATTTGATCTGGAAATTCCAGGACCCTTTTCCGTTCGCAGTGGTTACGGTTCCGGTTTTAATTGCCTGGGCGTACGAACCTTCAACATAATTTGCGATATAATCGCTTGAATTATCCCACCACCAGCGCCAGTTAAGCTTGTAAATGTTCACGTCAAGTTTTTTCGATAGCGGATTACCGTTAGCGTCTACCGTTGCGAATTCAACTTTGTGTGTTGTGTCGGAGTAGAGCACACCGGTGTACGGCTCACCCTTCGGAGTCTTGATTCCGACATAGGCGCTGTACGGAGAGTACGGAAGCACAAATCTGTCGACACTGAAGTTTCCGCTCTCTTCGTAAACTTTTCCTTTGAATACGGCATTCAGGAAACCAGGCGCTGCGGAAGAAAGCTCGAGGTTTGTATCCACGTTGGCGTGGCCTTCCGAGTCTGTTGATCCTTCGTATACCAGAACGGATTCACTGCTAAACTGACGTGACGGGTCTTCGAAATCATAGTCCTGATATTTCGCGAAGGTGGTCGGCACTTTCGACAATAACACTTCAAACTCAGCCTTCAGGTTTCTGCCCGGTGCACCGTGCAGCCACTTCACATCAAGCGAACCCGTTACGTTCGGTGATAAGAGGCGTTCGGTACCAAAGTCCAGGTTAATCTTTAAACGATTCGGTTTAACCGTTTCAATTTTTATGTTCTGATTAAACTCTGTTCCCCCCACTTTAATGCGGGCTGTCCAATTTCCCGTTGGAGCATCGGGTTTGGTTGACGTAGTAAAGTCGTAGAAACCATTTTCTGAGGTTGATCGAACAATGCGATTAACCACCTGTCCCTGCGGATTCTGGAGTTCAAATACTACCGGATGGGCCGCAGGAAGTGTTTTGGCCTTGTCTTCGAGGATAAAAGAAAGGTGCAGTGTATCGCCCGGACGCCAAACGCCACGCTCGCCATACAAGAATCCTTTCAATCCTTTTTGAACGTACTCTCCGGAGACATCGAAATTGCTAAGCGAAAGTGACGTACCATCGTTCAGGGTCAGGTAGCCCCGTTGCGCGCCATTTTTGGCAACCAGAACATACGGTTTGCCCTTCGTTTTTATTTCTGCTTTACCGTCCGAGTCGGTGGTGGCGGTTCCGACAACCTGCTGCTGATAGTCGTACACATCAACCTGAATACCCGAAAGCGGTTCGGTTGTCTTCAGATCGGTTACAAAAATTAACGTGTTGCCGTCACTGCCACTCTTGGCAAGCAGGCCGAGATCAGACGCCAGTATGTTTCTGCGCACTGTGCGGCTTGAGGTATAGTAAGATGCGTGACATGGGTTATCGCGTTGCTCCCATTCGTAGTCATCGCCATAGTAATAGTCATCGTACTCATAATATTCGTAGTCGCCTTCATAACTTGAATAGTTATCGTAACTATCGTCCTCTTCTTCTTCAATTTCTTCCAGGTTATCTTCCGTACCGGAGTCTTCACAGAAGTACGTAGAATAGGATTTTTTAAAGCTGAACTTAACCTGATAGATAGCACCTGGTTCGCTGTTGATCAGTTTGGCGATATCGAGTGTGAAACGATTCCACTTGCCCAGATCTGTCACACCGGAGTTATCGAGTGCGATGGTTTTTTTCAGGATAGATTTTCCAACGCGCCTTAATTCCTGCTGGCCCGAAAGACTGTTCACCTGCAGGAACTGCAACACATTGTTTTCAAAAATCTTGATGATCTCCACATCAACCGACCTGAGGTTTACGGCTTCAAACGGAAGTACAAGCCCATCCGTGCTTGGGAGAATTACACCTTTGCCGGCAATTTTTACTTCAGGCTTCAGTTGCTCGAACATCACCTCCCAAGTAGCACGCTTGCTCATTCGATAATCAAGAATGTTGCGAACGCCTGCTTCCACGGAAACAGTTTTGCTTCCGGCCAAACGGGCTGAAGGGTAAACCCAGATTTCATTGTCGTGAATGTCGAAGTCGAGATTCGCAGATTCCGGAATGCTGATCAAACCGTTGAGTTCCTGTTTCTCCTTAAGCGGATCAGAAAACTGAAGGATAACATACTGGGTAGGATTCTGAACAACTTTCGCATTCACAATTTTGAAATCACCGAGCGCGGGAATTTCAATGTCTTGCGCATCATCCCGGTTCACTCCCAGCGGCCCGCCCTTTACGGTGAGGTTAACCAAACTTGCCTGATCCTTACGGGAAACATCTTCGATCACGAAGTTGTGTTGCTTGCCATCGGTGCCATGAACCCAGGAAATTTTCAACGCGTTGTTATCCTGTTTGGCCTCCAGCATTTTTTCGATAATATCTTTTTCTGCAAAATCGGCTGTGTTCAAAACGCCCTCAATTTTCTGCCGCTTGAGTTCCGTCTTCACGTAGGGTTTGATATTGTCGATAGAAGCTTCAAAGTTTTGCGGAATAACCTGGAATGAATATTTGAACTCTTGCAGTTCACTCGGTACCGTGGTAAGTTTTGCCAGTTTAAACGTGGCTTCATAAACCTGACCCGAAGTGAGGCGCGCATCAGGCCTGAACTCAACTGTGCGGGCATCAACCCAAAATGCCTTTCCTTTAATAGACGGGCTGAAATCAAACAGGTTAACGGAGGTTTCCTGACCGATGGCGGCCGAGTCGGCCACATTATTTGTCAGCACGATGATCAGGTTTGACCCGGAAGGAATCACCCCTGCGGTATACGATGAGATATACTCCCCAAAGGCCGGGTTGATATAATTGGCTACCGGTTTGTCCTTCTTGTTAACAAAAAAGTAAATGCCGAAAACAACTACGGCAAGGCCAGCGATGCCAATGGCAATCTTCTTCCAGGGGAGGTTTTTCATAAAAAAAAGAGGTTATTATTAAGGAGTTTGAATATCCGAAAAAATAGTGTTGGCGATGGCGAATTACCGTCAAAATATTTTTTTGGACGATAGTCGGCCCGACAATTCCGGTTGGTACAGGTCGTTAGTATATTTCACCATGATCGCAGTTATTCAACGGGTATCTTCCGCCTCGGTGGAAATTGAAAAGCAGGTTAAGTCGAGCATCGGGAAGGGTTTGCTGGTGCTGGTTGGCATCGAAGATGCAGACGGCCCGGAAGACATCGAATGGCTGGCCGGGAAGCTAGTGAACCTCCGGATTTTCAACGATGCCGAAGGCGTCATGAACGTGAGCGTTAAAGACGATGGCGGGGATATCATCGTGGTAAGTCAGTTTACGCTTCACGCCAGCACCAAGAAGGGAAACCGGCCCTCCTACATCAAAGCCTCAAAACCCGAAATTGCCATCCCGCTGTACGAGAAGTTTGTAAAGGCCGTGGAAGCATTGTTGGAAAAGCCGGTGCAGACGGGTGAGTTTGGAGCCGATATGAAGGTAAGCCTGCTCAATGATGGCCCCGTTACGATCGTCATCGACACCAAAGACAGGAAATAATCAGCGTAGCTGGATATCAAACACGTAGAAAAATGAAAGCAGTCGTATTTACCGTAATGCTCATTCTACCCTGTACGGTGATCCTCGCACAGAACAAGTATGGATTGACACCTACGGACTATGAGGGGTACTTGGAAAGCGTAAAAGCCAATTCAAAAAAAGAGCTGGTTGATCTCGAACAATTTATACCGGGCATCGTGCTCGACATCCGGTATGCCACGAACAATAATTTTACAGGCGAAAAAATCTACAACCTGGCAAAAGCCTATGCCCGCAAACCTGTGGCGGAAGCAGTCAAACGTGCACAAGCCGAACTGGCCAAACAAGGACTTGGTATCAAAATATTCGATGCCTACCGGCCGTATGCAGCCACGGTAAAATTTTATGAGGTCTATAAAGACACCACGTATGTCGCGTCTCCCTACCGGGGATCGAGGCACAACCGCGGCTGTGCGATCGACATGACCATCATTAATCTGAAAACCGGTGAAGAGCTGGTAATGCCCACGGGTTATGATTCTTTTAAGAAAGAAGCCTGGCCTTCAACACCCGTGAAAGATCCGGTGATCCGCAAGAACCGTCAGTTGATCATCGACACGATGGAAAAACAAGGCTTTAAGGTTAACGGGTCGGAATGGTGGCATTTTGATTTTATCGGCTGGAGAAATTACGAAGTTCTCGATATTGATTTTGAAACACTCGAAAAGTAGTTCGTATTGAGTGGTTAGATTGCTACAAAACAACTACGCAATACTGTTCTACTAACTACTATTTACTATCTACTAAATACTAACTCCATGACAATACAAGAAGCCCAAGCTCAGGTCGACCAGTGGATTAAAACCCATGGCGTACGCTACTTCAGCGAGCTTACGAACATGGCTATTCTTACGGAAGAAACCGGAGAAGTGGCACGCATCATTGCCCGCAGGTATGGCGAACAGTCGGAAAAGGAAAGCGATAAATCAAAAGATCTGGGCGATGAAATGGCCGATGTGCTTTGGGTATTAATCTGTCTGGCCAACCAGACGGGTGTAAACCTTACCGAAGCCTTTCAGAAAAATATGGAGAAGAAGACGCTCCGCGATCACGACCGGCACAAGAGCAATGAAAAGCTTCGCTAAGCTAAACGACTAGCAGCCCGTCTTTCAAAACCGGCACAACTTTGTATTTGTCAATCGTGCAGCAGAACCTCATGTCGTCATGGATGTTGAGCTTGTTCAACCGCTTCACGTGACTCGATTCATTCAAAAATCCAATCAGGTCACCTTTCGCACACGTATATAAGTGTCGTGCAGCCAGAGGCGCATCGCACCCCAGTGAAAATTTACCGGTTAGTTTATCCACAAGGGCGCCTGCAAATACTGTATCCTCCAGGTTTACCTTACCTTTCCAACCTGCGCAAATAATCAGGATATCGTTGTTGCTTTTGATCAGGTGTTCAGCCACAGCAGAAAGGTTTAAGAAAGCTCCGATGATTATTTCAGCGGCACCGAGTGATTTGGCAATCGCCTGAGTGCCGTTGGTGGTGGTAAGGGCAATCAACTTTCCTGTAAGTTCGGGTGCCATGTACTCAAAAGGCGAATTACCCAAATCGAAATCGGGCACCTTCTCGCCCTCGCGTTCACCGGCAATCAAGTATCCTTTCGCTTTCATGGCGCGGCAATCTTCCAGTTTAGCCACCGGGTAAATGCCACTCACTCCGTGCGCAAATCCCGTAAC
This sequence comes from Cyclobacteriaceae bacterium, assembly GCA_016786495.1. Lineage (GTDB taxonomy): Bacteria > Bacteroidota > Bacteroidia > Cytophagales > Cyclobacteriaceae > UBA2336. Next base: position 61,681 of record JAEUUJ010000019.1, on the reverse strand, counting down.
CATCGATGACGTTGCACGGAGAATATCCACCACGACAACCGACTTACCTTCTACTGCGTAGAGGTGCATCAGATCGGGTGACAAGCAAACATCAATTGTTTTCACAATCTGTTGAGTTAGTAATTCTCAGATTCGGGGATATCTGAATTCACGTATGATTACACTAGCCAATCAGGGGAGTTTTACTAACCTCCGCTTTCAGCGCCTTGCCGCGGACATCAATAAAAATTTCCGAACCAACAGCCGAATGTTCCGTGGCTACATATCCCAGGCCAATGCCAATGCCGAGCACGGGCGACATGGTTCCGGATGTAACCTTTCCGATCGCGTTTCCGGCTGCATCTTTAATGATATAATCGTGACGCGGAATGCCTTTGTCGACCATCTTAAAACCAACCAGCTTTTTCTTCACGCCTTCGTCCTTCTGCTTTTTAATCACAGTCGCATTGGTGAACTCTTTCGTGAACTTGGTAATCCAGCCCAAGCCTCCTTCCAGCGGAGAGGTGTTGTCGTCAATATCATTGCCGTACAGACAGAATCCCATTTCCAACCGAAGCGTATCGCGCGCACCCAATCCAATCGGCTTGATGTCGAATTCTTTTCCGGCTTCAAAAATCTTATGCCATACAGCTTCCGCGTGATCTTTGTGAACGTAAATCTCAAAACCACCTGCACCGGTATACCCGGTGTTCGACATGATTACATCCTGCACACCGGCAAACTCTCCGATCGCAAAGTGATAATATTTGATTGTGCTTAAATCAACCTTGGTAAGCTTCTGTAAAGTTTCGACAGCTTTCGGCCCCTGAACTGCAAACAGGCAGATGTCGGCAGAAATATTCGTCAGCTCAGCTCCCTTTGTATTGAATTTGTTAACCCAGCTCCAGTCTTTGTCGATGTTGCCGGCATTCACTACCAGCATGTAATCGTTGTCTTTCTTTTTATAAACGATCAGGTCGTCAACGATTCCGCCAGTTTCATTCGGGAAACATGAGTATTGTGCCTGGCCATCCACCAGTTTGGAAGCATCGTTACTCGTTACGCGCTGAATCAGGTCAAGTGCCTGAGGACCTTTCACCAAAAATTCGCCCATGTGCGAAACATCAAATACCCCCACCCCTTTGCGCACAGTCATGTGCTCTTCAATATCGGACGAGTATCGCACCGGCATGTTAAAGCCCGCGAACGGCACCATTTTACCACCGAGTTTTACATGCAGATCGTTAAGGGGAATTTGTTTGGTTTCCATTCGTTAAATGTTTAGCGCTTCGACTTTTTTAATTTCTTGATCTCTTTGGGCGAAAGTTCTTTCTCGATAACAGATGCAGGATGCTGAACAACCGATCCTGGTTTAAGCTGCCTGAAATCGGCCGATGAAGTGTCACTTGCCGCGAACTTTAGTGAAACCGGAGTCAGCCGGTTATCGGACAAATCATAAACCCGAACTGACACGTATCCGGATGAATTCATTATCCCGATCGCCTCACCCGGGAGAACCTCCTGGTTATATTTAACAAGTGACTTGGCAATATTCTTATATAACGCGACCGACCCGTCTTCGTGGATAATTTCGAGTGCATACTCATCGATTTGATCCGTCTGAGCATTTCCATCCGGTAATGATGCAACAAAGCCCTTTCGCATCGCGAATATAGTATCACCTTCTCCGGCCTTAAATGAGTTAACTAAAATATGATTGATGTTAGTGATCGTTTGCTGAAACGGCTCAAAGGCTTTTCCGGGTGCGATTGGTAACAAGTATGGAAAGTCCTCATCCGCATCTTTAGATGGGTCTCCCATCGCATACTGAATGGTGTAGGAATAATCCGGAGCTTCGTCTTGGTTCTCCACTGTAAGTTTCAGTACACGCGTCATGCCATGCCGCAGTACTCTCGTTTCTCCAGCCGTGCGCGGACTCAGGTTCACCAGTTTCGTAAAGCGAATCTGGAATTTATACGGATAGTATGATTTGTTCTCTGCATAAAACGACAAAGTATTGCCGGTTTGCTCTACCCGCATCGTGACAGGGCTGTTGAGCCTGTTACCGAACCGGGTAATTTGCTCCTGGTTTTGAAACATCTGCCCGTTCGCAGCGTGCGCGAGGATGAGACCAACCAGGACGAAAAGCAGACGATTCATTCGACAGACTATATTTTACCTTTTGCGATGGCTTCGAGCATCAGCGCTTTCATCTTCTCAGCGGCCTCTACCTTCTCTTTCATGTATTGCTGATAGACTTCCAAATTGGTAGTATCCTGCGCAGGGCGCAGTCGGTTGTCGTGCATCCAGTCCATCATGGATTGCTCGGCCGAATCAATCAGGTGAATACGCGATTCGAAGTCAGCTTTCACTTCTGCCGGGAAGGCAGCCGGGCTGGCCAGCGTGTCTTTCAGGTTCTGCTTAAGGCGATAGAGTTCGTCCATTTTGGGCATCACTTCATCGTGAATGTCCATCGCGCGACCGTACAACGCCTTGCCGGCAAGTCGCAAACTATCAGCAGAAGCAGCGCTTTCAGTAGCAGGTTTGCCGCAGCCTGAGAGCACAATCAGGGCCAAAAAAAGCAGTTTTAACACATTTTTCATGGTTGGGATCTTTTGCACGCAAAGGTAAACCAGAACGGTAAGCCAACAACTCTCCTAACGCACATTAGCACAAAATTTCGCAAAAAGTTGCGGTGCCTTCTTGCACAGTGCGTTAAAATGATTCTATCTTTATGCAATTAGAAAAAGTACATGAAGCTCAGCCACTCATTATTTTACTTTTGGTACTTCTATTTTAAGACCCGTGCGGGACTTAGAAGAGCGGAGTGTTGTTGCTGAACTGAAACGATACAAGAACTCAAAAGAAGTCCCGGAAAAACCGGGACTTTTTGTTTTTATGACGAAGAAGAAAAAATTACGGGTTGCTATTCAGGGGATTGCCACCAGCTTTCACGAGGTGGCCGCACTCACGTATTTCGATCAGCCGATTGAAACGATCGAGTGCCTGTCGTTTCACAAATTATGTGAGGCGTTGAAAAGTGGCAAAGCAGATGTTGCTGTGATGGCGATCGAAAATTCGATCGCAGGAAGCATCCTGCCGAATTATTTTCTTTTACAGGATTATCATTTCAGCATCGTGGGCGAATTGTACCTGCCCATCCACATGCACCTGCTGGCGCTTCCGGGTGTGAAGCTCGAAGACATCACTTCGATTGAGTCGCATCCCATGGCGATCCGCCAGTGTTCAGAATTTCTCTTCTCTTTAAAAGGAGTGGAAATCCGCGAAAGCGATGATACGGCCGTTTCTGCAAAACGGGTGAAAGATTTCAAATTGAAAGACACTGCAGCCATCGCCAATGAATACGCAGCCAAAAAATTTGGGTTGAACATTCTGGAGAAGCGCATCGAGACAAACAAAAAGAACTTTACGCGGTTTCTCATTCTGAACAGGCGGGCAAATCCGAAAGTGGAAAGCAACAAGGCTTCGTTAAGCTTTGAAGTTGCCAATCACGTGGGCAGCCTGGCCGATGCGTTAACTACATTCAAGGAGCACAGCATTAATCTCTCGAAGATTCAGTCTATTCCGATTATCGGGCGTCCAAGTGAATATTCAATTCATGTGGATGTGGAGTGGAAGAAACGCAGGGACTACGACAGTGCCGTGCGCGATGTTTTACGGCAGGTGAAAAACCTGAACATTTTAGGGGAATACAAGAAGGCGCAGATCAAGTTTTAGGTATGATACAAACAGCGAAACGCATACAGGCCGTAGAAGAATATTACTTCAGCAGGAAGCTGGCAGAGGTGCGCGGTTTGGATACACCGGAGCATCGCGTGATCAACCTGGGCATCGGCAGTCCCGACATGGCTCCGGCACCTTCCGCAATCAACGCACTGATTGAATCGGCGAACAATCCGGCCAATCACGGCTACCAGAACTATAAAGGCATTCCGCAATTGCGCAAAGGGATTGCTGACTTTTATACTCGCATCTACAACGTTTCGCTGGATGCTGAGACCATGATTCTCCCGTTAATGGGATCGAAGGAAGGCATCATGCACATCTCGATGGCGTTTGTAAATGAAGGTGATGAGATTTTGATTCCGGATCCGGGTTATCCTACCTACTCATCAGTTGCCAACCTCGTGGGTGGAAAAATCAGAACATACGCGCTAAAGGAAGAGCTCCAATGGGGCGTAGATGTTGACGCGCTTCGCAAAACGGATCTTTCGAAGGTAAAGATCATGTGGGTGAACTTTCCGCACATGCCTACCGGAAGAATTGCATCGGCTGCTGAGCTAAAAGAACTTGTTGATCTGGCGCGTGAGCATAATTTTTTGATCGTTAACGACAATCCATACAGTCTTATTCTGAACGATGAACCCATCAGTATTCTTTCCGTGCCAGGTGCCGCGGATGTTGCGCTTGAATTAAACTCGCTCAGCAAATCGCACAACATGGCAGGGTGGCGCATTGGCTGGGTTGCCGGGAAGAAAGAATACATCGATGCCGTATTGAAAGTAAAAAGCAACATGGACTCGGGCATGTTTCTCGGCCTGCAGCATGCAGCAGTTGAGGCACTGCAAAGCACAAACGAGTGGTTCACCAGCCTGAATAAAATCTACACCGAACGAAGAACTGCTGCGCACAAAATCCTGAATGTGCTGGGCTGCTCGTATGAATCAAAACAATCAGGCCTGTTCGTGTGGGCAAAGGTTCCTGATGCGATTCACGATGTAGAGAAATTTGTGGATGACATTCTGTACGGAACAAAAGTGTTCATTACCCCCGGCTTCATTTTCGGGCAGGCCGGAAAACGATACATCCGCATTTCACTGTGCAGCACAGTTGAAAAAATCAAGGAAGCCTGCGACCGGGTCGAAAAATTCGTTCAAACCAAAACTAGACTCCAAACCGAGAAAGCATGAAAACAACGATCATCGGTTTAGGATTAATTGGGGGTTCGATCGCCATCGACTTGCGCAAGTCAGGCATGGTTACGGAATTGGTCGGCATCGACTTGAACAAAGAGCATGCAGCAAAAGCGCTTGAACTCGGGCTTGTCGACCGGATTGATGCGGAAGGAAAATCCATCTCAACCTCCGACCTGATTGTCATGGCCATTCCGGTAAGTGTGTTGAGTCAGCTTTTACCATCCATTCTCGACACGGTAAAAAAGGAAGCCGTTGTCGTAGACACCGGTTCAACCAAAACCACCATCTGTAAGGTAATCTCCCATCACAAGAACCGGGGCCAGTTTGTCGCTGCTCATCCGATTGCCGGTACAGAAAACTCGGGGCCTACGGCTGCCTTCTCCGGGTTGTTTCAAAACAAAACGAACATCATCTGCGAAAGAGAAAAGTCGTCTGACAACGCATTGACTACGGCCGAAAAAATATTTGCCGCCCTGCGCATGAACACCATTTACATGGATGCTGCCGAGCACGACAAACATGTAGCTTACGTGTCGCACCTGTCGCACGTAAGTTCATTCTTACTCGGACAAACCGTGCTGGACATTGAACGTGACGAGAAAAATATTTTCGCGCTCGCGGGAAGTGGTTTCTCTTCTACTGTGCGTCTGGCAAAAAGCTCGCCCGATATGTGGGCCCCTATCTTTGAACAGAATGCCGAACATTTAAGTCAGGCGATATTGGAATACATCATGCACCTGCAACGGTTTCAGTATCATTTAATGAAACGCGATGTAAATGAACTGCATAAGATTATGAAGGATGCTAATCGCATCCGTGAAGTACTCAATGGAATTGAACTGAAAACAAAAACGACTGAAAATAAATAACTTTGTAATATTATGAAGAAGGAACTGGAGCTTGTAGCAATGTCATCGTGGTTACCAACCAATGGCTTACCGGCCGTGATCAGCGGACCCTGCAGTGCAGAAACAGAAAGTCAAACCATCGCGACTGCGAAACAACTTGCTGCTACCGGCAAGGTAAACGCATTACGTGCAGGTATCTGGAAACCAAGAACGCGCCCCGGACAATATGAAGGTGCCGGTGCTGAGGGATTGAACTGGTTGATTCAGGCAAAAAAAGAAACCGGATTACCGGTAACAACCGAAGTTGCCAATGCAGCACACGTTGAAGCCTGCCTGAAAGCTGGCGTAGATATTCTTTGGGTGGGTGCGCGTACCACGGTGAACCCTTTCTCCGTGCAGGAAATTGCCGACTCATTAAAAGGAGTAGATATTCCCGTAATGGTGAAGAATCCGGTTAACCCGGATATCGAATTGTGGATTGGCGCCCTGGAGCGGTTGAACAAGGCGGGGATTACAAAGCTTGCAGCCATTCACCGTGGATTCTCCTCGTTTGATAAAGGACCTTTCCGCAATGCCCCGATGTGGGATCTTGCCATAGAACTGAAGACCAGAATTCCTGAACTGGACATCATCTGCGACCCCAGCCACATTGCCGGTAACCGTGATTTGATTGCGCTGATCAGTCAGAAAGCAATCGACCTCAACATGAGCGGGTTAATGATTGAAAGTCATATTAATCCTGATGCGGCATGGAGCGATGCGAAGCAGCAGGTAACACCTGCCGTACTCGGCAGCATCATTCAGGGACTTGTTGCGCGTAAGCCTTCTACCGACAACAAGAATTTCAAAGACACACTGGCTATTCTGCGTGAGCAAATCGACCAGCTTGACGATGAGATTATGCAAAAGTTTGCCAAGCGAATGACGATTTCAGAAAAAATCGGTCAGTATAAAAAAGAGAACAACGTTACCATCCTGCAGGTGGGCCGTTGGGAGGAAATCATCGCCACCCGTTTGGCGATGAGCATGGCAATGGGATTAAGCGAAGAATTCACCAAAGACATGCTGAAACTTATTCACAATGAATCGATCCAGATTCAGACAAAAGTGATGAATAAGGAAAGCGAGCGGGTTTAGCGAAACGCCTCCAGCAAAAAAATAAGAGCAGGAAATTCCTGCTCTTTCTATTTTAAGACCCGTCGGTTAAAAATAATACACCCCGCTGCTGTTAACCCGCACGGGCCGCAGCTTTTTTGACGACTGAAAGTCGCGGTAGATTCCTTCAAGGTTTTTCCAGAAAGCCGCGGCTTTTGCATCGGCCTGCTGTTCGTTAACCAGCTTTTCGACAACGCCCGGCTCCAGGTGTGATGGAAAAATGTGCACCGGTATTTTCTGCTGGCCATTATTTTTAGCTTCCACTGCCGTGACGTACAGTTCTTTGATACCCTCATCTGTAATCGAAATACAGCCGATCGTGGCGCAGCCACCATGAATGTAAATGGCGTTACCCGGTTTTTTCTTATCACTTAAAATCAGGTCCGATGCATTCGGATAACTAATTCCAAGCGACAAATAAAAGTTGCTAACCGGATTGAAGTGATTGATTTGATAAACACCTTCCGGGATTTGCAGGTCGCCCTGTTTTCGTTTTGGGCCGAGTACACCGGAGGTTGCGCAGAAGTCGTAGGTGTGAAGAAGCGCGAACGTACCCGCATTCTTTTCCTTCACCCAAACTTCCAGCACGGCTTCTTTTTTGAACGCACGAATGAACATTTGAAAGTTATCCATCGAAAGGTGGTTTTCGGCGAAGTGCTTTTTCACCGAATCTTCTGCATGCTGATACGCAATCTTTACGCGGGCCTCTTTCAATTGCGTTTGCTTGAAAGACTCCTGCTGAAGAATCAGCATTAAAATGAGCATTGCTGCGATTCTCAATGGTTTGACTAATTTTACGTAAAATTGACCTCCATCAAATCTGAGACGAATTGAAGTGATTCATGAAGTTATAATATTTTAATCTCGCTTTTGAGGTTTTTTTAAAAAAGAAACTTATTTTAACGCTACCCGTAAAAAATACCCAATGCGACTTTTCTTTATCATTGCACTCCTTGCAATAAACTGTAAAGCACTTTGCCAAGAGGTTAAGATTTTCCCTAATGTTGTTGTCAAAGGTGACGCGTTTGTCGAAAGACTCGCCGTGGTTCCTGACGGCTATTTGTTGACTCGCACTATGGATCATATTAATGGTCAGCGAGTGTCAGACCTCGTCAAAGTAAATTTACTCGGAGATGTTGACGAGTCTTTTGCGTCGGTAGAGGTCAACAGCAACATTTTGGCTGTGTTTCCGCAAGGCAATAAAATAATTGTCGCCGGCTCTTTTACAAGCTTTAATGGAGTAGCTAAATCATTCCTGAGACTAAACTCAGACGGAACGATTGATGACAATTTCCAGCCGCTAAGTATCTCAACCGGCTTTATAACCAATCTGAAAAGACAGGCGGACGGAAAAATAATTGCTGTTGGCCAATTTCAATCGGGTGCCTATAAAGGTTTGGTTCGGCTTCATGAAGACGGCTCGTTAGATAACTCGTTTGCGGCTACCACTCCACCCGATGGGTACTACATGAATTCTGCTATTGACGCGAATGATAACATCTACGCTGTGGGGAATTCGAAGGTTATGAAGTTTGATGCCAATGGAAACATTCAAAGCGGATTTCCGGTGTCATTCGACGGATATGTCGCAGGCTTAAGCGTTTGGGAAGATAAGGTAATCGTCACCGGTAATTTCTCAAAAGTCAATGGCATCTCAAGGAATAATTTTGCTGTTATCAACGCGGATGGCTCGGTGAACCCACTTACATTAAATATCCCTTCATTAACCAGTTTAAGCCAAAGCATTTTATTACCGAACGAAAAACTCGCCATATCACACTCCAATGGAGTAAACCTTTTTTCCTTAACTGGCGCATTTGAGAAAGAACTCGCACGCGGGCAACTGAGAGGTATTTACAAAGACGAGAGTGATCGACTAATCATTATTGGTACCAACAAGCTTCGCACATTGGAATCCTTGACTCCATTCATGGTTAGGCTTACGAGCGAATTAACAATAGACAACACATTTAATTGCAAACCAACATTAACTGCAGGACTCACCGCTATTGACGGCTATCCGGATGGGCGTGTTGTCGTGGGGGGAGATTTCTCCATTGGCGGATTTAACGACCGTTCAGATCGGATTGTTCGCATAAATCCAAGCGGCACATTGGACGAAAGTTTCAACCCACCTCCATTTGATAATGTGTGGGGCGTAACGGTTCAACCTGATGGAAAAGTTCTGGTTGCCGCTGAGAAGTTAGTTCGACTAAATGCGTCCGGCTCACTGGATAATACCTTTCAAGAAAAAATCCCGGAAGAGAGTTTTCAGGGTATTGTACGAACCAAACTACGCGAAAGCTCGATTTTCACCAGCGGGTCGTTTAAAATCCTTGATGGTCATTCCAGCCCCGGTATTGCGAAGTTACAAATGAATGGCGCGATGGACAACTCATTTACAAGCGGACTCCCAAATGGAGCTATGGTTTACGATTTTGCTTTCCAGTCAGACGGGAAAATTATTGTAGTGGGCGCGTTCGAAATCGGAGGGAAACTTTATGGGGTAGGTCGGCTAAACACTGATGGCACTCTTGATAGTGAGTTTATTAAATTCCCAATCCTCGGAAATTATATCCGCAGGGTTGTAATTGACAGTAATAATAAAATATATGCAGCCGGAGAACCGTGGAAGTTCGTAGTGAACTCCGAAAATCTTTTAACTAAGCTTAATGAGGACGGTTCGGTTGACGCCGGTTTCACATCGCCATTCACACTTATTGACCAAAGCATCACTGGCTTAGAACTTATTAACGACAATCAAATTATTGTCGGTATGTATGGCTGGTTCGACGATACCGGTAAGCCAGTAATCACAACGACGGATGCACTAGGCAATATTGTTGACATGCCGTATTCGGTTGCTAAGTTCCATGAAAGTGTACTCGCTACATCGTACGACGGGAATACTATTTTTATCACTGGACGATTATTGAGCAACGACAAAAGTTTGGTGTCTGCCATAGGAACAATCCCAATTCATCAGGTATCAGGGGGTGTTAACAATTTACAAGCAGTCCGTGAAGACCAAAGCAATGCTTCTCTTAGTTGGAACAACACTCTCACCCACCAATCGCTCATAGTTATTGAACGGTCGACTTCAGACAACTCGAACTTTTTTCCAATTGATACGATTTCGGGGGATGCGACGGGCTTTAGTGACACCCATGTTCCGGATCATCTCGCCTATATTTATAGGGTACGGGGATTAAATAGCAATTCTTTTTCCGAGTACTCGAACGAAAGCATGATCCCATTTATAGAACCGGTAACTGGCATTGAGAAAGGAGTGGCTTCAATCTATGCATTTCCCAATCCGTCAGATGGCAACTTGAAAATACAGATTAGTGAAAAACTTTTTGGAGCCTCGTTGACAATTACGGATTCAAAGGGAATACTTAAAACTTCGATTGAAGCCATAAACCAATCACTTTATCAAATCGATCTGCAAGGGCTTTCTCCGGGAGTTTATATAATTCAACTCCGTAAAGGGAAATCCGCTGAGTATTTAAAAATAGTCAAATGCGATTAACACGTGATTGAAAATATAACTTTATTAAGTCATCTTAATCAAATGTTTCTTCAGTGTATTGCGGGCGAGTAGAGAACTGATTAATGTGAGAATTGCGCCTAAAATCATCGCGGCACCCGGAAAATAGATGGGAGCGTTTTCACCCGTAAACCACGCAAACGTTCCATTCATCAACAACGGGCCGATGATTGCTGCAAGACTCATTAGACTGGTAAAGCCCCCCTGAAGTTCACCCTGTTCATTGGGGGGAATGGCCGATGACATAATCCCTTGCAGAGCCGGGCCTGCGATACTTCCGAGGCAATAAATAATAATGATCGGATAAATCATCCATGCCTCCGGAGCAATGCCATATAGCAAAAATCCAATGGCGTAAAGCGCAATGCCGAGGTATACGCTGCGCTCCTGACCCAGTTTGGGTATGATAACGCGAATCAGTCCGCCCTGAATCACAGCAAATGCAACACCTACCACAGCGAGTGACCAGCCTATATGAGAGGCATCCCATCCAAACTTGGCTTTAACAAAGTAAGCCCAGTTGGTTTGCACAGCATGAGCAGAAATGTAAATGAGAGCAAGTGATAAAATCAATCCCGAAATAACCGGGTAGCGCGTCAGGCTTTTCAACGTGCCGATTGGATTGGCGCGTTTCCATTCAAATTGCCGTCTGTTTTCCTTTTTCAGCGATTCCGGAAGAATGAAGAATCCAAATAACCAGTTCAACATTGTTATGCCGGCACAAACAAAGAATGGCGTGCGTGTTCCAAAATCTGCGAGCAAGCCGCCCATTAAAGGGCCAATGATAAATCCGAGGCCAAAGGCCGCACCGATCATCCCGAAATTTTGTGCACGTTTTTCCGGTGTACTAATGTCGGCAATGTATGCACCCGCGGTTGTAAAGCTAGCGCCCATGACACCTGCAATAATGCGGCCGACATACAGCCATACCAGTGACGGAGCAAAGGCGAGAAACAGATAGTCGATACCGAATCCGAAAAGTGAGCCAAGCAATACCGGTCTGCGACCATACTTGTCGCTCAATCCGCCCACAATCGGAGCACACAAAAATTGCACGAATGCGTAAGCTGCCACCAAGAGCCCTCCCTGTTGCGATGCGAAACTCAACAGTTGTTCCCGGGTGCCCACGCGACCGGAAAGCTCAATGATCAAATCGGGCATCACCGGAATAATAATTCCGAAGCCGATTACATCCAATAAAAGCGTTATAAAAATGAAACTGAGAGCAGGGGCGCGGTTTGACATGCTGTTAAGGGATTAAACTCCAAGGTAAAAATTTTCTCCGGAGCTGCCCGACCCGTTTTCCGCGAAAGACAGTACCTGTCACTTTCGTCTCTGTTAAATCATCTGATTTTCTGAACCTTAACACGCCTGACTGCCCATGACTAATCGGCTAACAGCAAAAAAAAATGTCCCCTGCACATGCAAAGGACAATTTTGTTGACCAGAAAACGCTCCGCGTCAGAGCTCGGTGTTCACGGTTCTAACATCCGTTTTTTTCAGTGAAGTTGTCTTTAACTCCTTATAACCACCGGCAATGTTTACAATGTTGTTGTAGCCGCGGCTTTTCAGAATGGAACTCATGATTACGGAACGATAACCCCCTGCGCAATGAATGTAGTATTTCTGTTGGCTATCGATTGAGGCCATGTTCTTGTTAATAAAATTCAGCGGGAAATTCTCCGCACCCACCAGATGCTCGGTTTCGAATTCACTGTGCCTCCTTGCATCCAGCAACTTCAGGTTCGGATCAGCGGTAAAACGCTGAGCAAACTCTTCGGCCGAAATCGTCTCAATCGCATCCACTTCTTTCCAGGAATTTCGCCACGCTTCCACCCCACCTTTCAAAAATCCGATGGTATGATCGTACCCTACACGCGCGAGGCGGGTAATCACTTCTTCTTCGCGCCCAGGCTCCGTCACCAACAGGATGGGTTGTTTTAAATCGGTAATCAATGTTCCAACCCACGGAGCAAATGAGTCATCCACACCAATAAAAATTGAACCCGGAATAAACGTTTTTATATAGTCTTCTTTCCTGCGTGTATCCAGCACCAGCGCGTTCGCAGCTTCCCGGGTAGACTCAAACTGCTGAGGGGTAAGCGGACGTTTTCCGTTTTTGATAATGGTATCGATGCTGTCCACTTCACCGGTCAGGTTCATAATCACGTTTGACGGAAAATACTGAGGTGGTTCTACCAGGCCATCGGTAACGGCTTCGATGAATTCTTCTTTGGTCATGTCGGCACGGAGGGCATAGTTGAATTTCTTCTGAAGGCCCAGCGTTGATACAGTTTCTTTATCCATTTTCTTTCCGCATGCGCTTCCCGCACCGTGGCCGGGATAAACAATGACTGAATCGGGCAGCGGCATAATTTTATTCCGAAGCGAATCGAATAACTTTCCGGCAAGAAATTGCGGAGTGATTTCAGCCTTCACTTTCTGAACCAGATCCGGACGACCGACATCGCCAATGAAAAGCGTATCGCCTGTAAAGATTGCGTACTCCTTACCCTGCTCGTCAAACAACAGGTAGGTTGTTGATTCCAGGGTGTGACCGGGCGTGTGGAGTACTTTTATTTTCACCTTTCCCAAACTCAACACTTCTCCATCTTCGGCAACATGAACGGCATAGTTGGGTTTCGCGGTCGGCCCGAACACAATTTGCGCATCAGCCTTCTTTGCCAGATCAATATGTCCGCTCACAAAGTCGGCATGGAAGTGTGTTTCCAGCACATACTTGATTTTTGCATTGTCGCTTTTGGCGCGCTCCAGATACGGAGCGGTTTCGCGAAGCGGATCAATAATAGCAGCTTCGCCATTGCTTTCGATATAGTACGCGGCCTCTGCCAAACAGCCGGTATAGATTTGCTCAACTTTCATACAATAGAATTTTATTTCTGAATCGACTCGAAAATTATCGCACGCTGCGCGCGATTTCTATGACAAAAGTCACCTCTGGATCATTTCCGGTCTGTGACATAACGCACATGTGACGTTTCTTTTCCAGGGCGGTTGCATGGGCATGATTTTACCGGGCGGGCCGTCTGAAGAACTGCATGGGAACGCGGGAGATTAACCCGGTTCTGGCCGCTGGTTCGCACGGAATCCATAAATTATCGTTATGGACACCATACAAAAGTTAAATAAAAATTTATCCTCTCCGTTGTTCAATTTTGCGCGCGTCAACGATTCGCTATTCACCTACTACTATGAACGACCACAAAACACGCCTTATCGATGGAGTCTTTTCACCGGAACAGGCCCGAAATATCACGTTACGATTGCTGACGGATAAGATCAACTACCACTCCATTGAAAAGGTCAGCAACGAAGAACGTTTCGGGAAAGACCATCACAATTCCGAAAAACGAATCAAAGAACTCACAGAAGAAAAAGTGGAACTGATTAAATGGCTTTCGGGTACTTCACCGAGTGCGCACATCAAGATCAGCTGCACGATCCACATGACGATCAGCGAATAGACATTCGTCTATTGAACTTCAGCAACCCGCAGGATAAAGTGATTTCCGGTTGCCTGTAGCAGGCGCGCGCGTTCAAACAGTGATTCTCTGGAAGCGAGTAGTACCTCCGCCTCCAGCACACAGGAAGTTTCGAATGTTTGGTTGCGGATGCTTAACCCGAAATCTTTTACCAGTTTCATAATAACGGGCGTGGATTCGTATGCAAATTCAAAGACCACCGGTACAGTGATCTGTTGCTCAACAATGGCAATGTTATTCAACGCTTCGTCTGCCGCTGTTTTATAGGCTGTTACCAAACCGCCCACACCCAGTTTGGTACCTCCGAAATACCGCACCACGATTACCAATACGTTGGTCAGGTTTCGTGAACGGATCTGCCCGAGAATTGGGTCACCGGCAGAATGATTCGGTTCACCATCGTCATATGCCCGGAACTTTATCTTATCCGGACCGAGGATGTACGCAAAACAATGATGTCGCGCATCGAAATACTTCTTTTTTACTTCGGCCAGGCGAATCTTGACCTCATCTTCAGAGGCTACCGGGTAAACGAGCGCAATGAATTTGCTGCCTTTTTCGCGGTACTCTCCTGTTGATGAGCCATTTACTGTATGAAAGGAAGTGATCATGCAACAACCCGGGCCGTTTATGCGTCTTAAAGATGCAAATAAACCGGTTTGACCGGTGCAACCTCCGTAAAATCGAACAGTCTTTATCCTGTAATAAATCCAGCTATGAAAAAAGCCTCCATGATCCTCGCTGCCTTGGTTTTGATTACCTCGGCAGTTTTTGCCCAAAAGCGTGAAACACGCGAAGTGGCAACCTTCACCAAAATCTCATTCCGCACCGGTGGAAAGCTATACCTGAAACAGGGCAGTCCGCAGAAAGTTGAAATTGAGGGATCGTCTGAGGCACTTGAAAAGATCAAGACGAAAGTAGAAGGTGGAAAACTCGTGATCGGACCGGAAGATAAATGGATGAACTGGAACTGGTCGAACGATGACAAGGTGATCGTGTACGTAACGGTTTCCAATATTGATGCACTGAGTGTTAACGGGTCGGGCAACCTGATTGCGCAGACAAAAATTACAACCTCAGGAAATATCGATTTAGGCGTAAGCGGATCGGGCACACTTACCGGTGAGTTCGAAGCGGGTGATGCAGATTGTGACGTAAGTGGCTCCGGCCAGATCGACATCAAAGGAAAATTCAAGAGCTTAACGGCTGACGTGAGCGGATCAGGAACCGTTTCGGTGAACGGAGCAATATCCGGTAAAGCGGATTTTGAGATTTCCGGATCGGGTAAAGTTGAAGCCTCCGGCTCGGCTGAAAGTTTAAATACCGATATCTCCGGATCCGGCAG
This sequence comes from Cyclobacteriaceae bacterium, assembly GCA_016786495.1. Classification (GTDB taxonomy): domain Bacteria; phylum Bacteroidota; class Bacteroidia; order Cytophagales; family Cyclobacteriaceae; genus UBA2336. Next base: position 46,364 of record JAEUUJ010000019.1, on the reverse strand, counting down.
AGTACGGGGCGCAAACCTCGTGGTTAATACCGCACGAATTGACATCAGCGGTTCAGGTGATGTTGAAATTACCGTGAACAAAGATCTTGATGCGGAGATCAGCGGAAGCGGAACCGTACTATACAAGGGCAATCCTTCGCATGTTAATTCGAATGCCAGCGGAAGCGGCAGCGTAAAAAAGATGTAAACTGATACCAACACGATTAAAGGGTGAGAGGCAACTTTCACCCTTTTTTATTGCCGTGTGCCGATCGGCTGAACCTTCACGGGGAATTATTGGTTATCTTCCAGTAAAACTAATACTCAACTAAAATTAAGCTATGAAACGTACAGCATCCGCACATTGGGAAGGCGATTTGAAAGCCGGAAAAGGAAATCTCTCTACACAAAGCACGGTCCTCGACAAATCTCAATATTCCTTCGGGACTCGTTTCGAAAATGGAAAAGGTACCAATCCGGAAGAATTGCTGGGCGCAGCACACGCAGGTTGTTTTACGATGGCCGTTAGCGCAGCGTTAGGACAAGCTGGCTTTACACCCACTTCACTCGACACGGTAGCAACCATCACACTCGAAAACTTAACGGTTACCGGAAGTCACCTCGAAATAAAAGGAAGTGTACCGGGCATCTCAAAAGAAAAGTTTGAAGAGATCGTAAAAGGCGCTGAACAAAATTGCGTGATCTCACGTGCACTCAGCGTACCCATTACCTCTACAGCAACATTGCTCTGATTTAGAAACTCCTTGTACCGGGACTTCTCTTGCCCTCGCAAGGGAAGTCTCAGTATAATGCCTCCCGTGTTTTATGGCTGGAGAGCCCGGTGACAATCAGGTATTGTGCTACTATGTATGTGGTAACAATCCAGATCCCGGCCATCGGCAACGGCTCCAGAAATTTATCGATCGCAATCAGCGAGTCCGAAATCATAAACAGAATCGCTCCTCCAAATACCATGGCAAAACTTGTTGCGTTCGTCCTTCCAAACCGGAACAGCGCGGTGATGACCATGAATGTGAGCACCGCTGCATAAACCAACACCGGCAATTTCATTCCGCCCAGGCGGTTAAATAATATCACCACCAATCCCGTTCCCGACAGGAGTATCGGAAATGCATAGCGAATTTTCTGCAAGCCCTGCAGTTCGTTCGCGTTGTCGTCTGTCCGATGTTGACGGTATGTCAAAATATAAAAGATGTGCGCTACCAGAAAAGCAGCCAATCCGTAGATGAAAAAATTCGCATCTTTTCCCTGAAACATCAGCAAGGTGTCGCCCGCACATGAAAACAGGATGGCTAACAGCAGAGGCCGAGACACGGGTTGCTTGGTTTCACGCTGCGTTACGAGGTAATGTAAACCCAGCGTGATCATGATGGCCGGCTTACAGATCAGGTAAACGATGTCGTTACCCCACGCGTCAGCCGCCAGAACACCTGCGCTCACGAGCACAAAGAGGTACAGGAATATTTTTTTCATATCGGTTCAGTTACTGGTTCCGTAAGATCATGGAGAGCCTTCGGTGACCGCGGTGTTTTCAGGAAAATCAAATACAAAAATGCCGTCAGTGCCAGCAGGCTGCACGTTAAAAATGTCACAAAGAAGTTATCCGCATTATTCGCATACACAAATCCCGAAATAAGCGCTCCGATTCCAATGCCGAGTTCCATGAAGATATACAAGCTCGCGATTCCGCGTCCGCGATGTTTTTCATCACTCAGGTCGGTCGCCCACGCCAGCAACGTGGGTGAAGTCATGCCCTGTGCCAGCCCGTACAACGAAATCGCGATGATCACCAGCAAAGGAGACACGCTGAATGCCAGCACCAGCATTGAAATCGCTACGAGAAGTGTTGAAACAATCACAACTTTTCGCCTGCCGTATTTATCAGACGCCCGGCCAGCAATCAATCTTACTGAAAGCGAGAAAATCGTCAGGAAAACGAAAGGCAAACCTTCATTCTGAATTCCGACATGTAAACATAAGTCGGGCACAACGGTAAACACAGCTCCGTATGCATACGTGGCCAGCAGCATGACCAAACATGGCACGAGCACTTTCGGCTCAAACAAATCGCGCTTATGAATTTTAAACACGTTCGCAGAAAAGCCCTGCTTGACTTTAAGCGTTTCTTTGATTCCCGACAGCACTACGATCGACAATACCGCCATCGCAGAAGAGCAGTAGAACATCACATCCAGTCCGAAGTCGTTCGCGATGCTTGGTCCAACTGCTAAGCCCGCGGCCATGCCTACTGTTCCGGCCGTCCCCAAAATGCCCATTGCTTCACCCCTCCGGGTAAACGGAATAATATCTGATAAATACGCGGTTGCACCGGTGGGAGAAAATCCGGTTGAAAACCCGTGCACCAGGCGCAACAACAGAAATCCGGTTACGGTTGCCAGCAACGGGTAGAGTAAACTGATTAATACACAAACTGAAATTCCGATGAGCATGGTTGGGATACGACCAACTTTGTCGGCAATTTTCCCGCTGAACGGCCGTGAGATCATCGCGGTGAGCGTAAACAGCGAGATGATCAATCCTTTATACTCGGCACCCCCGAGGCTGGTCAGGTAAGCCGGCAGTTTCGGAATAATCATGTTGAAACTCGCGAAGAACAAAAGCGAGCTTGTGCAGAGCATCCAGAACTGCGAGGTATAAATGCGTTGCGTGTTATTCACAGCGTTAATTCTGAGCGCTTTGTTCCTGGGCCCCTAACAAGAAAGCCTTGATAAAATCATCCAGGTCGCCATCCAACACATTCTGTGCATCCGTGCGTTCAACGCCAGTGCGGGCATCTTTCACAAGCTTATAGGGATGCAATACGTAGTTGCGGATTTGCGAACCGAAATCAATTTTCATTTTACCGGCTTCAATCTTGTCGCGTTCCGCGTGGCGCTTTTCCATTTCAAGCTGAAACAGTTTCGACTTCAGCATTTGCATAGCGCGTTCGCGGTTTGCGTGCTGCGAACGTTCCACCTGGCACACAATTACAATTCCGGTAGGTTTGTGCGTGAGCTGAACTTTCGTTTCAACTTTGTTTACATTTTGTCCACCGGCACCGCCTGACCGGGATGTCTGGATCTCGATGTCAGCAGGATTGACTTCAATGTTAATGGTGTCGTCAACTTTCGGATATACGAATATTGAAGCAAAGGATGTATGGCGTCTTCCGTTTGAATCGAACGGAGAAATCCGCACCAAACGATGCACCCCGATCTCAGATTTTAATTTCCCGTATGCGAAAGGTCCGTCAATTTCGAGCGTGGCTGATTTGATACCCGCCACTTCACCCGCCTGATAGTTTAACTGCGAAACTCCGTAACCGTTTTTCTCACCCCACATAATGTACATGCGGTTGAGCATATCAGCCCAGTCGTTACTTTCTGTGCCGCCCGCCCCGGGGTTAATTTCAACGATGGCACTGAGCTGGTCTTCTTCGCGGCTCAGCATTTTTTTGAACTCAAGCTCTTCAACCGATTTCTCGGTACGTGCATATTCGCGATCAACCTCTTCATCGCTTACGTCACCGGCATCGTGAAATTCGTTGAGAACCTCCAGGTCTTCCACCTGCTTGTTAACTTGGTCGAACGCGTCAGTCCACACTTTTTTGGTGCGGATGTTCTTCAGAGTCAGTTCGGCTTGTTTGGGATTGTTCCAGAAGTCGGCTTGCTGGGTAATAAGTTCCTCGTCTTTCACCTCAACGATCTTGCGATCGTAGTCAAAGATACCGCCTAAGGGCGGCAACTCTTGTTTTAAGGTCCTTCAACTGTTCAGTTGTCATCAGAAATAGAATTATCGTGCAAATATATAAAAGGCAATGCGTAGACTAAAATCAGCTACCCGGTAAGTCCGTTGCGATAAATGCAAAAGAAAAACTTTTAGTCCGGCCAGTTGCAAAAAATCCAAGATTCAGTTTGGGGGGTTGCGAAAGTCGGAGTCTCCGGAACCCATGACAGCGATACCTTCATCCGTCAATCCAGTGGCTTAAAACTACAACTCATGTGTTCATTCGATTACAAGACGAGTCTTGCGCGTTTAGCGATTCTTTCCCTGATACTGCTGCTCACTTGCTGTTCCGGCTCACGCCAACGGTATTACTTCAGTAAATACACGCACAGCAGTAAACTTGATTCGATTCCCGTGCGAACGGACTCGACTTCCGGTCGCGCCTCGTTAATCACGCGCGATGACTATGACACCACACACTTGAGTCCACGCATGGATACAACTTTTGCCGGGGATCGCGGCATTCAAGACTCTTTAACAACAAAATCTATCAAATCACAGGAAGAAATAAACTCAGCAGTCAGGAATCACAATCAAAAGAAGCGTGAGCAGAGTCAATCCCAAAAGAAAAAACAAAAACCGGGCGAAGACGGTCGTGGCATGGCAGTGTTGGCGTTGTTTTTAGGATTGGTATTTATGCAATCCGGTTCGTTGATTGTGCTCGGGGGAGCCCTGCTAACTTACCTTGCCGGGTTTGTCCTTGCTATTCGCGGAATTAAGAAAGGGCACAAAAGCGCCAAGCTGAGTTTATTCATTTTATTACTGATCGGATTTGCCGCCCTGATCTTGCTATACGAAATCATGACGATGTCCAGTTTCGGTGCTGATCCATTTGCCGGAATAATCTGACCAAAACCGGATTCACTCGGTCTTTTTACCGGCATACAACTCATACTCCAGCAACCGGCAATCAATCTTTGCGGTGTAGAACTCATATCTCCGGCTGGCGCGTAAGCCGATCTTTTTTGCAAGGTCAAGATTGCCGGTAAAAATGTATCCGGTGTATCCCTGACATTTCTGCTTCATGAAATCACCGATGCGTTTGTAGGTAACTTCAAGCTTGTCAAGTTCACCCAAACGTTCACCGTATTCGGGGTTGAAGAAAACCACTCCGGGTTCAGGAGGAATTTCTGTCTTTTCAAAATCACAGACTTCAAAGTCGATGTACTGTTCTACTCCGGCAATGCCCGCATTGGTTCGTGATACGTTGATGGCGTCTTCGCTGATATCGGTAGCGATAACTTTCAGCCCTGGCACCTCCTTTACTTTACGGTTTAGCAATTCAAGTTGATCGAGATACAGTTGGTTATCATACCCAATCACGTGCATGAACGAATAATTCTTTCTTAACAATCCCGGTCTGCGGTTCGTGGCCATCAATACGGCTTCAATCGCAACCGTTCCAGATCCACACATCGGATTTACAAAAGGCGACTCCCGATTCCACTTCGAAGCCAGAATCGTTGCGGAAGCCAGTGCCTCGAGCATAGGCGCTTTACCCGGCACCTTGCGATATCCATGCTTGGATAATGTTTCACCTGACGTATCCAGAAATACTTCGGCATCCAGTTCCCACCAGTACAAGTTAATCACCGCGCCATCCATCGCTGAGCCTGAATCCGGGCGCTTTGCGGTCTCCCTGCGAATACGGTCCGCAATAGCATCTTTTACTTTCACATTCGTGAACATGGTATTGTTCACACTCGGATGATCCACGTGGCTTGTTACCGAGAAGTACCCATCATTCGCGATGAGTTTCTCCCACGGATACGTCATCAGCTTTTTATACAATTCCTCCGGACTGTTGCACCGGAACTCATACAGCGAATACAACACCTGGCTGGCGCAGCGTAGATTCAGGTTCAGCCGGATGCAATCTTCCACCGTGCCTTTCAATTCCACGCCCGTGGCAAACGTGTCCGTAACGGGAAAGCCAAGCTCTTCAACTTCGAGCTTGAGCCACGGTGTCAAACGCTTATTACAGGTAATGATGATTTTGCTGGGCGTAGTGAAGATGTTCATTGCCACAAACTTAGTGTTATCAGGAATGACATCAAAAGAATGCTATCGCTGCTCGGGATACAGTAAAGGGTCCGCGGAAGGCTTCACCTTATAGAAGGGAGAACCTTTCTCGACAATCATGATTCTGCGCGTCCGTCCGGGTTTGAAATATTTACTCTTGCTAAAGAAAAGCAAGGCTCCGCCCGAAAACAACGCAACGCTGGTTACGCCAACTCCCTGATCGATGGAAGCATCTTCTTTTTGAACCGCGGTTGTATTAATTAAATCCGCCAGGGGGAGAACTACTCCGGCAACCATCATGTAGGCTCCAAGCCGTTCGGCAAAGGTTGACTTTCTCCGGCCACGGATATCCAGCTTGCTGATCCGGTAATAGGCGACAGTATCCAGGTTCATCATGATGGAAGTGTCGTTGAGTGCAAGAATTTTTTGGAGTTGGATGTTTTTCTCGCCCGTCCGGGCAAACGCCAGCACATCACCAACCTGATAGCGCGCGAGCACACGTTCTTTCTTAAGCACAATTACCTGGCGCTGCTGTGCGCTTGCACCCAGGCTGGCCACAAAAAGAACAAGAATCAGAATTACATTTTTGTTATCCATCCGAAAGGATCCGGGCGATTACCGCGTTTGATACCTTCAAGCTCATGATACACCTTGTTGGCAAACTTTCGCTCCGTAACTGGTGGAAGATAGTAATCTTTCCCTTCAAATCCGATGAGTTCAATGTGTGCAATCGTGGCAGCCGTTCCGGCACCGAAGGCTTCTTTCAATCTTCCGTTTTGTGCAGCCTCCACAATTTCTTTCACCGAAACTTTTCTTTCCTCCACGTTCATGTTCCACGCGCGGGCCAGTTTTAACACACTGTCGCGGGTGATGCCCGCCAGAATGGAGTCGCTTAATGCAGGCGTAACCAACGTGTCATCGATCACAAACATCACGTTCATCGTTCCCGACTCTTCAATATACTCATGCGATTTTCCATCGGTCCAGAGAAGTTGATGGTAGCCCTGGTCCTGCGCAAGTTTAGCCGGATAGAGTGCTCCCCCATAATTTCCACCTGCTTTCGCATACCCGGTTCCGCCTTGCGTAGCACGCGTAAAATGTGTTTCAATCTTAACCTTAACCGGTGTTGAGTAATAAGGCCCAACCGGAGAAAGGATAATCATGAATGTAAAATTCTCGCTGGGGCGGATGCCGATGTATTCATCTGCCGAGAAAAGAAAAGGCCTGATGTATAACGAGGAACCTTCCGCTTCGGGAACCCAGTGTTGATCAAGTGAAATGAGTGTACTCAAACCCTCCATGAATAATTCTTCCGGAACGGGCGGCATGCAAATGCGTTCACCGGAAATATTCAACCGCATCCAGTTGTCGGTTGCGCGGAATACCAATACATCGCCCGAAGGTGACTTCATCGCTTTCATCCCTTCAAATATTGCCTGCCCGTAGTGAATGGCAGGAGTAGCCGGACTTACCGAGATATGACCGTATGGAACAATCCGGGAATTCTTCCATTCGCCATCGCGGTAGTCGGCCATGAACATGTGGTCGGTATAGATTTTACCAAAAGGCAAATCCGCGAAATCTACCTGACTTATTCTTGAATTTTTTACCCGCTCAATCTGAATATTATCCGTGACCACCATACCTCATTCGGTTTACATAGGGCGGAAATATAGCAGGATTTTTCCTCGCAGCCTAACGATTGTTAGTGGCACATCAGACTGCCGAAAACCTACATTCTGGGCTTCCAGGGCATTTCTTCGGCATTCAGTTCGGCCGACATTTTTCGGGAAAGCATGAAAAGATAATCAGACAACCGGTTAAGATATTGAATGACAAGGGGATCGACAGCCTCATGCGTGTTGAGGGCGATGGTGAGGCGTTCCGCCCTGCGGCAAACCGTACGCGCCACATGACAAAATGAAACGGATTGATGACCACCCGGCAGCACAAAAAATTTCATGGGGGGCAGTGAAGCGTCCATGGCATCGATTTCTTTTTCAAGAAATGTGACATCGTCCGGATGAAGCGCAGGTATTTTGACTTTTGTATTTCCCGGCTCGGTCGCGAGGATAGAGCCAACCGTAAAGAGCCGGTCCTGAATCTCGATGAGGATATTTTTTCGGATTTGATTTACCGGCTGATCGCGCACCAGTCCGATATACGAATTCAATTCATCAACCGTGCCATAGGTGTCGATACGAAGATCGGCCTTCGACACACGTTTTCCCCCGAATAATGCGGTGGTACCCTTATCACCTGTTTTTGTGTAGATCTTCATACGAACCGATTGGTAAATATACAAAAACAAAGAGGCTGCCTTTTGAGCAGCCTGACCTATCCACCGTTGATATTTACTTCCTTAGTGCGCAGCTACACCTTGTGCTCGGTTAACATTCTCGTTCACACGGTCCCACTCTACCAGTCCGTCACGCAAACGAACGATGCGGTGCGCGTAATGCGCAATGTCATCTTCGTGTGTTACCATGATGATAGTATTCCCTTTGTCGTGAAGCTCCTGGAACAGATTCATGATGTCGTACGATGTTTTGGTGTCCAGGTTACCGGTTGGTTCATCCGCCAGAATGATGGACGGGTTGTTTACCAGTGCCCGGGCAATCGCCACACGCTGGCGCTGACCACCGGAGAGTTCGTTTGGCTTGTGGTGATGGCGATCTCCCAAACTCACACTTTCCAAGGCTGCCATGGCCATGTCTTCGCGCTCACTTTTACCGTAACCGGCATAGATCAGCGGAAGCGCAACGTTCTCAAGTGCTGAAGCACGCGGCAAGAGGTTAAAGGTTTGGAACACAAAGCCGATCTCCTTATTGCGGACTTCCGCAAGTTCGTTCTCCGTCATCTCGCTCACCAATTGGTTATTGAGCGAATAGGTACCCGAGGTGGGCGTATCCAGACACCCCACAATATTCATCAGGGTCGACTTTCCGGAACCGGAAGGCCCCATAAACGCCACATATTCACCTTTTTTGATATCGATGGATACCGACTGAAGCGCATTGACTTCGGTTGAACCCATGATGTAACGTCTGGAAATATTGCGTGTTTCGATAATATTCATGTGATCGGGTTAATACGTTTTAAGATGGCAGAATGCTCGAAAAAGTTTAATACTACTGCGTATACTGGTCTTTCCAATTTAAGTTTCAACAAACGGTCAAATCCATTAACCAAACGCGAAAAACTGATCAATTAGTCAGCCGAAGGAGGCCGAAATTACACGATTGGGCAGATTTCCCGGAAATTGACGCATTCACGGTTCTGACGAATGGAGGCGAACAAATGTTACAACTTCCCGGATTACCAAGTTATCGCGTAGAATCCGGGTGTGCCCGAGTCCTGCGGTTTTCAGAAGTTTGGCCTTCGGAAAAAGCTCCGATAGGGCATTTGCATGTTCGGGCTTTACTTCCTGATCGTCTTCATCGTAAACCAACAAGAGATTCAGGCTATCGGGAACGCGCCTGATAAATGCGAGTGACGAATATTCCTCAAACGGCTTGCCGTACTTTTCGAAAATATATTTTTTAAATGCACCTCCTGTTTTCGCTGAACCCCCAATCGCCCGCAGGTACGTATTAATTATTTCGTCGGCAATGGTTGGGCTGGCAATCGTAATCAGGGTTTTTACTGGCAAACCTTCCGCGATAGCGTACAGGCTTGCAACCCCTCCAAACGAGTGTGCAACAATGGCCTCGATGTTAAACTGTTTTTGTAATGCCTGAATCACCGCGAGAAATTCGTTCAGGTTTGTGCTTCTGCCGGAAGACTTTCCGTGTGCCGGACCGTCAAACCCGATAACCTGATAGCCTGCAGCAATCAATGGCTTGACAAAACGCCTGAACTGGGTAGCCCGGCCGGCCCAGCCATGAACAGCCAGAACTGTTTTCGGTCCGTCGCCCCACTGGTAACACTGGATGCGCATGCTGCCCACCGAAAGCTTGAAGGTTTTTGCAAAGGTCTCTGCTTTCGATTCTTTTTCCGGGATCCGGTAGCTGATGGGCGTAAAAAAGAGAAATCTGAATAGCCGGTTGGCGACTGGTTGCGCGAGCCTTTCAAGCCATGGAAATACCCTCGGAATGACCCTCAACGCCAGTGGTATTTTGACCATTTTCTTGGCTTTTTTCATCATTTTTTGCGTAAGGTACGTCCTGTGACACCACCAGACCATATTTTCATCCAGTATCTCGTTTTGCACCGTAAAATGCTTTAACTTTATCCACATTGGCGTTGTCTAACGTCCTTATAGATAGGTGGTTATCCTTAGTTAATCTGCGTATGAAAAAGTTAATTCTGGTGCTGGCGGTCAGCATCCTTGCCGGTGTCACTGGTTCCGTATTCGGTCAAAACCGTTTCTGGGTTGCAGCCTCGGCTTCTAATTGGAACAACACCGCCAACTGGTCGACTACCTCCGGAGGACCCGGTGGTGCCTCGGTTCCGGGCGCAACCGAAGTGGCGGTTTTCAATGCGAATGGTTTGGGCACTTGTAATCTCGACATCGCACCCACGGTAGCGGGAATGACCGTCAACGGATATACCGGCACGATCAATTTCCAGGGGAATAACCTGACCACAACCGGCACCAATCAATTTGCTACGGGAACACTTGTTCCCGGTACCACCGCATCGCTCATCCTGAATACCACGGCTACCACCACCTTCAGTGGAACAACGGTATCCGTAAATGTGTCAGGAACTACCGGGCGGTTGCTTTTCCACGGTTCTACATTTAATGGCACCGTTGATATCACAAAAACGGATAATAACGGAGACTTCAGCAACGGTAACAATGTATTCAACGGAACAACAACCTTAACGAACACGGGAGATGGATTTATCCTGATGGGTAACATCAACCGCGATCAATTCAACGGGGTAACAACCTTTAATAACAATGGTGGGTACCGGATCTACCTGGCCTACAACCATGGCGGCCAGACAACCACCTTTGCCAATGATGTTTTTCTGAACACCAATAAATCAGGAGGAACAGATGCCTGGTCGTACCTGATTTGTGAGGGAACCAACACCGCCATATCGTTTGGCGGAAATGTTACCTTCAATTGCGCAGGTGCGTTACAAAGTAATCATCGGATCCTGCAGGGAACCGGCTCCCAGGCTACCTACACTGGCACCGTAACGGTGAACCTTACGAATAGCCATCCATCAACATCAATCAACATGGGTGCGAACGGCACTACCGCTTTTAATGGCAATATTGTCGTAAACAGTAACGGGGGTGCGAGCGGAGTTTACTTTAACAACTCTGCTTCTGCGAGTTCTACACTGGCGGCTACCCGCACCATAACAATCGGTGGCAGCGGTTTTACAGCTGGAACATTAAACCTGCCAAGATTTACGCAGGTCGGATCTACCGCACAAACACTCACTGCGTTAAGCGGAACCGCCTCGCTGGTTGTTGGCCCCAACTCGGATTTCGGAGGTGACGTAAACTTTGCATCTCCCAGACTTCTCCTGAACGGGGCAGTTTATCGCGGAACGGCCACTCTTGAAAAGACAGGCGCGTCCGGAGATTTCAGCAATGGTGGGAATACATTCAATGGCGTTACAACCATAACCAACAGCGGATCAGATGAATTTGTTTTTGGTAATGGAAATGCGGATATCTTCAACAGCACCACAACGTTCAATAACACGGGCAGTTACCGGATTCGCGCCGCGTACAACCACAGCGGACAAACAACAACCTTTAATGGGAACGTAACCCTCAATTCCAATAAATCAGCAGGTACTGATTCGTGGTCGTTTTTGTTCGGTGAGGTAAACGACTCGAATCTGTTGTTCAATGGATCATTGACTATCAATTGCGCGGGCACACTGCGAAGCGATCATCGTTTCCTGAATGGAACGGGCTCGGTAGGAGCATTTAACGGCCCGGTTACGATAAATATCACCAATGCACATCCATCGACAATTGTAACCATGGGTGTTAACGGAATTGCATCCTACGCGGAGAATATCGTGCTGACGAATAGCGGGGGAGCAAATGGAGTGATTTTCAGCAATAATGCATCAGCTTCATCTACCCTTGCAGCCGGCAAGACGATAACGGTCGGGGCAGGCGGCTTTTCATCGGGAAGCCTGAGCCTTCTTCGGTTTGTTCAAACCAGTGTTACTAACCAGACCCTTTCTCTTACGGGAACTGCTGCACTAACTGTTGGCCCCAATTCACAATTTGGCGGGGATGTAAATTTTTCTTCTCCACGGCTTTTTATGAACGGCTGTTCATACGGGGGAACTGCCACACTGACCAAGAGTGGTGCAGGCGATGATGGTGGAAACGGGGGGAATATTTTTCAGGGCGTTACTACGATTACGAATTCAGGTTCCGGATACCTGTTAACCGGAAACACAAATGCTGACCAGTTTAACGCTGCAACAACGTTTAATGTCACCGGAAGTGGTCGCTTTCAGTTTGCCCAGAACCATGGCGGACAAACTACAACATTTGCGTCTTCCGTATTATTTAACATTAATAAATCCGGAGCCGTAGACAATTGGGGAATCTTATTTTGTGAGGGGACAAACACAGCCGTTACGTTTGGCGGAACACTGACGATCCAGAACAGCGGCACGTTTGAAAGCGACACACGGTTTCTTAATGGAACGGGATCAAGCGCAATTTACAATGGTGACGTCGATGTTATTGTCACTAATACCAATGCCGCTACCCAACAAAACATGGGTACCAACGGTGTCTCGACCTTCAATCAAAATATTCAGGTATCAAATTCGGGCGGAGCTAATGGCGTTTTCTTTAATACTGGAGCATCCAGCAGCTCTACCCTGGCAGCAGGCCGTACAATAACCATTGGTGCGGGCGGATTTACATCAGGAACACTAAGCTTGCTGCGTTTTACACAAACAGGAAGCACAGCACAGTTGCTTAGTCCAATCGGAACAACTTTGCTTATTGTGGGACCGGCCTCGCAATTCGATGGCAACGTCACGTTTATTTCACCCCGATTGTTATTAAACGGCTGTACGTTTGGCGGAACTGGTACGTTTGAAAAGACTGGAGTTACGGATGATGCGAGCTCAGGCGGCAACATATTTACAGGAGTAACAACGATCACGAACAGCAGCCCAAACACAATTTACCTGTCGAATGGAACCCGTGATCAGTTCCTTTCACCCACTACATTTAACAACACGGGTGGCGGACGCTTCTATTTTGCGTACTCGCACAATACCCAGACAACCACGTTCAACTCGCTTACGCTGAATTCCAATAAGTCAAGCGGTACCGATGCCTGGTCATTCTTCATGGCAGAAGGCGCTAACACGTTTGTGACGTTCACTGGTGCACTAACGCTTAACAACGCAGGCTCACTTCAAAGTAATTGTCGTTTTCTGAACGGTTCCGGTTCAACCGCGTTATATGGAGGCCCGGTAGCAATTAATATTACCAACTCACATACCTCTACGTTCATTTACATGGGCGAAAATGGGATTTCTACTTATAACGACAACATATCAGTAGCAAACACGGGTGGGTCTTCGGGCATGGTGTTTAACAACAATGCCACAGCTTCTTCGACCCTGACGGGCAGCATTTCATCTTCAGGATATAGCAGTGGTCAACTAAGCTTGTTTCGGTTCACCCAGGTAGGTGCAATTCCGCAGACACTTACCTTAACAACAGCCGGCACATTTCTGAGAATAGGGCCAGCCTCGTCTTTTGATGGAAGCGTTACGTTCATTTCTCCACGCTTACTGTTAAACGGAGCAACCTATAATGGCACAACTTACCTCGAAAAAAATAACAACGTTGACGATGCCGGACAAGGTGGAAACATTTTTAACGGTACCACAACGCTGGTAAACTCTGGTAGCGGATATTTATTGACTGCCAATAACTTTCCTGACATTTTCAATGGAGACTTAACGGTGACCAACTCGGGAAGTAATTTTATTTACCTCGCCCATGCGGTTGCAGGAAATGAGTTCAACGGAAACATTATTTTGAACAATACAGGCAGCGCATCAGGGATACGTTTCAGCAACAGTGCAACCGGAGCTTCCACATTCAACGCAGGAACCAACAAAACCATTACGACAGGCGGTTCAGGATTCTCGACCGGCGAACTTGGTCTGAAAAGGTTTACCCAAACCGGCAGTTCAGCGCAAACGCTAACACTGACCGGATCAACAACACAGTTGTTGCTCGGACCAACTTCCGAATTCAACGGAAATGTTACGTTTACTTCTCCCAGGATATTTCTGAACGGTACCCGATACAACGGGACAGCCTATCTTGAAAAAACGGCAGCCAACAATGACGATGGAACCGGAGGCAACACATTCAATCAAACTGCAACGCTTGTCAATTCCGGAAGCTCTTATTTGCTAACAAGTTCTACTAACCCGGATATATTCAACGCACTATTAATTCTGCAAAATAACAGCTCTTCCACAATACGCCTGGCAGATAACGCTGCCGGAAACCAGTTCAACGGAAACATTGAGTTAAATTCAACTTCCGGAGGAGGAATCTATTTTGGAAACAATGTCAACGGTACATCAACCTTAGCAGCAGGAAGAACAATAGCCGTAGGAAGTTCAGGATTTATAACCGGTGATATCCGGCTTATTCGTTTCACTCAGGTAGGACCCACCCCGCAGGCCCTGAATATTGGAGGGATTGCAATTCTAACGCTCGGGCCATCCTCATCGTTTGGAGGCAATGTCGATTTCCGCTCTCCGCAACTTTATTTGAACGGAACAACGTTCAGCGGAACATCGTACCTCGAGAAAAAAGGTGCAACGGACAATTACAGCAATGGAGGAAATACGTTTGTTGGTAGTGCAACATTGGTTCATTCCGGCAGTGGCTACCTCGCTATGGCATTGAATGCCCCGGATATTTTTCAAAGTGACTTAACCGCCACTAACACCGGATCGAACGTCATCTATCTGGCAAACAATGTTACCGGCAATCAATTCAACGGAAATATTACGTTTAACTCTACGCTCGGAAGTGCGGGTATTTATATCGGCAACAATACAACGGCCTCTGCAACACTGGGAACCGGAGCGTCACTTCTTACCGGTGGGTTAGGATTCAGCAGTGGGGAGTTAAGACTGAAGAGATTAACGCAGATCGGAAGTGCAGCTCAAACACTTGTATTGACGGGGACAGCACTATTGCGCATCGGGCCAGCTTCCACCTTCAATGGAACATTAGACTTTCGTTCACCGCAAATTGCATTGGATGGAGCTACCTACAACGGCATTACGTATCTCGAAAAAACAGGAGCCACCAATAACGACAGTAACGGGGGGAATCTATTCCTGGGTTCTACTACTACAATTGCTAACTCCGGCACCGGCTATTTCCGATTTGCCGTGAACTCTTTGGACACATTCGGTTCGGGTGACCTCATTCTGAGTAACACCGGAACCTCAACCATCCGAATGGCAGACAATGTTCCCGGAACAGTTTTCAATGGAAATATCTTTGTTAACTCCACATTTGGCGGAGGTATCTATTTCAGCGAAAGCGGTGGCGGTACAGCAACCTTAGCGGCGGGAAAATCCATTGCCGTGGGCGGACTTGGTTTTACAACAGGAGATCTTCGCATAAGACGGTTCACACAGGCAGACGCTACGACCCCGCAGACATTGCTGATGACTGGAACTTCTGCGCTAATCATTGGACCGGGCATTGCATTTTCGGGAAGTTCAGATTTCCGGGCACCGCAGGTTTACCTGAATGGCGGTACATTCAATGGACCGGCACTGATTGAAAAAACGGGCGCTACGGATAACTCCGGTAACGGTAACATGACATTCCAGTCTACCACAACCCTTCGCC
This sequence comes from Cyclobacteriaceae bacterium, assembly GCA_016786495.1. Lineage (GTDB taxonomy): Bacteria > Bacteroidota > Bacteroidia > Cytophagales > Cyclobacteriaceae > UBA2336. Next base: position 30,703 of record JAEUUJ010000019.1, on the reverse strand, counting down.
TAAGCGGTACGGGTTTTTACCGAACCAGTGGAGGCAATACGTTTAATGGTCCTACATCGATCATTAATAATGGCTCCAACTATATGCTGTTTGAATTAGGCAGCGGAAGCACATACAACGGTGACCTGACACTTATTAATGCCGGTTCATCAACTATTCGCATGGACTATGTTGGCGCGAGTACGTTCAACGGGAATATTCTGGTGAACAGCACCAGCGGAAACGGTATTTATTTCAACGACAGTGGATTTGGAGCAACTACGTTCGCCAGCGGAAAAACTATTTCAACCGGCGGGACTGGTTTTACGGCGGGTGAGCTCCGGCTTCCGAGATTCACGCAACTGGGTACAACAGCTCAAAATATTACGCTGACAGGCTCAGCTGGGCTGAGACTCGGCCCTGCAACAACCTGGAATGGAAATTTCGTTGCCTCTGCTCCGTCTGTTTTTCTGGATGGAACAACATTTAATGGTACAGCGAACACCATTACCAAAACGGGCTCAACTACAGATGCAAGCAATGGTAATAACGTCTTCAGTTCGGGCACTACAACAATTGCCAACACAGGCACGGGTGTATTCAGACTGGCAAGCGCCAATGTAGACGACTTTAGAGGAAATGTTATCTTCAATCAGTTATCCGGTACAATTCAACCTGCTTACAACGTTAACACTAACTTCCGTGGCGACTTGACCGTAAACAGCTCAACACCTATCGTTTTCGGCGCGAGCTTTGGAGGCGCTACGTTTACAGGAACGGCTAACCAGACTATAAATAAGACTGGAACAGCTTCCCCTGTCTTTGCCAAATTGACCATGAATAAGCCATCGGGCACTGTTACGCTCAATACTGATGCACGCGTCAGCGGCTTGGCTACTTTTACTTCCGGGATTTTAAACACAACATCAACTAACTATCTTGATTTTGCTGATAACGCAACCGCAGCAGGCGCAAGTAACGCAAGTTTCGTGGATGGCCCGGTTCGCAAAACCGGTAACGATGCATTCACCTTCCCAATCGGTGATAATACCTTTTATCGTCCGGCTGCCATTTCAGCGCCAACGAACACTGCGCACTTCTTCACCGCACAATATTTTAATGCCGATCACGGCCTTGGATCAAATGGTGATCCTTCATTCATTTCCATCACCAAGTGCGAGTACTGGCAAATTGATCGAAACTCAGGTGCATCTTCCAATGTGCTGGTAACGTTAAGCTGGCAGGAAGCCGCGTGTGTTGCCGGCTATATCACCGATCCGCCAACGGTGCGGGTGACACGCTGGAATGGAACCAGTTGGGTTAACCTCGGCAACGGTGGTACAACCGGAACGGCTACAAACGGAACCATCGTAACGAGTGCAGCAGTTACCGCATTTAACTCACAGTTTACACTTGCTTCTTCTTCCCTGGCCAACCCGTTACCGGTTGAACTCACCTGGTTCAGAGCATCGGTTACGAACTCAGGCACCGGCTTACTCGAATGGCGTACAGCATCGGAACTAAACAATGATCGTTTTGACGTTCAGCGTTCCGAAAACGGAATTGATTTTACAACACTGGGAAGCGTTGACGGGGCCGGAACAACCAACAAAGAAAATGACTACCGCTTTGAAGATACAGCACCGATCCTGTCGTTGGTTTACTACCGGCTTAAACAAATCGACTTCAATGGTGAGTTCGAATACTCAAACATCGTTTCGCTCGACTTTGGAGACGCAGAAGTAAATCGTGGAAAACTGCGGGTGGGGCCGAACCCGGTAAGCAGCGGGTCGTACGCCTCCTTCGGATCGACTGACAGGCCTGTTAGGCAAACCGTGAAAATCTTTAACAGCATGAACCAGATTGTTCGTGAATACTCAGACGCTGAAGGATTTAGTACGGAAGGCCTTGGCGCTGGAATCTACATTGTGCGTAACCAGGCCGGTGAAATCTTCCGTATTGTAATCAAATAGATGATTATCAGGTAGTTAGAAAAAAGTGCCATAACCCCTGATTCCGTCAGGGAGAATTTCTAAATCAGGGCTCCGCGAAATCTCGTGGAGCCCTGTTACTATCCGCACATTTTATGAATTAAATAGGCTGTAAAGACCAGCAAATATCTCTAACTTAGAGTTTTTGTTTCTCTGTAAATCACTATGAAACAGCCAATTAGCTTCTCCAAGACTGGGATCTGCGGGCATAGGAGCAATTTTTTAGGATTTATAAGCTAAAAAGACTCCTGAAGCATTCGCGCTGATAGTAAAAAACCAATGTTTTAACGCAATTACTTATAAAATTCTAACAACCCGAATTAACGTTCTGTACATGAAAATATCTCTACTTTCTTTCTTATTTACGATTCTTTGTCTTGCTGCTTTCGGGCAAACGGGGCCGGGTGGTGTTGGTAACACGCTGGGGGTCGGACAACCCCGCAACGTACTCTGGCTTGATGCGACCACGCTCAGCTTGAGTGACGGCAACGATATTTTGGCCTGGCCTGATCTTTCCGGTAACGCCAACAATCTCTCTACCACTGCACCGGTTAGCCCGCAGTTTGAGAATACAACCCCTTTAAACGGTTTGGGTTATGCTCGCTTTTCAAAGGCGGATAACCGGATCGTACGAAATTCTTTCACCGACATGCCGCAATCGGCCTATACGGTTGTGATCGTGTATCGGACGAGTGATTCCGGAGATGCACTGGTTTCTTATGCAGCCTCCGATGCCAAGCCTGACGAATACCTGTTACGTAACAGCGATGCTCTCCGGACATACCTGATTGATGCTGCTTTCGATCAAACAGCCATCGCCACCAATAACAACACCTTCCGCTCGGTTGTAACATCGTGGGAAAATGTGGATGGTGTTCTGGACTACTACATCAACGGTAACGAATCCGGAGGATCCTACCGCAATATCACCGGCTTCAAAATCGGTCAGAGCATTCAATCGGGTGGTACCCTCGCACTGGGAAACGATCAGGACTTGCTTAACGGAAGCTATGACCCACTGGAAGCATTCGCAGGAGACATTGCCGAAGTAATCATATACGATCGCAAACTAAACGCGATGCAGGTGCGTATCGTGAACAACTACATTGCGGCAAAATACAATCTCGCCCTATCAAACATCAACTACGTTGGTTCAACCGGCCCTAACGGGGAGTACGATTATCGTGTTATTGGTGTAGGCCGTTTGAATGGCGTAACCCATAACGAGGCTAACTCAGCCGGATTTATTCTTACCGGTAATACCTACACATCAACAAACACGTTCGCGTTTGCCGGACACAACAACCTTCCTAACTCGGCGGTGGCAACAAGTTTGGGTGCGGGGGTTCAACAACGCTGGAACCGCAGCTGGTTCATCGACTTCACCAACAACCTTACCGTAGACGCAACTTTTGATCTCGGAGAAGGAATAGGCGGTGGTTCTCCCGTTAACAAAGACAACTATGTATTACTGAAGTGGAACGGTTCACAATGGATCAATACCGGTGTAGCAAGCGCCAACAAGTTTATCAATGGCGACCGGATCACGTTCCGCATTACCAATGCAGCCGGTGATGGTGCCTATACATTAGGAACGATCGATGCTGCTGCGAGCCCGGTAGCGGGTATCAACATCCGTACCTGGTACTCGTATCAATCCGGTAACTGGAATAACCCAGATGTGTGGACGCTTGACGGAGGTGTAGTTCCGTTGTTAACGAATCCGGCCAACGAGATTCCACAAGCCAGTGACAACGTAGTAATCACTAACGGTCGCACGGTGACCATGAACATTAATAACGTAACCCTGGCCGGCATCCGGGTAGATGGTACGTTAAATGTCGCTGCCACTTCGGGTCACAACTTTAACGTGATTGACGGTAACGGACGCGTACGCGTATCCGGATCAGGTGGTAACGATAACTTCCCTTCCGGAACGACAACCAACTTTGCCGATCCAATAAACGGTGGAACGGTTGAGTACTTCGGTGCTGCAAACGTAACACTGAATCAGGACCGGATTTACAATAATCTCGAAATCAAATTAACCGGTGGCACCACAAGCTGCTTCCTGATGTCGAACTTCACCGTGAATGGTAACATGCGGGTTGAAACCGGAACATTCCAATTCAATAATGCCGCATCAACGACCAACCGAACCCTCACGGTTAATGGCGATGTAACAATTGAATCGGGTGCAAGTATCACCGTGGGAGCTGCCGGTGGTGTTCATGAATTTAACTTACTGGGCGATCTTACCAACAATGGAGGAACGCTCGCGCTGACCAACTACACGGCCGCAAACTTCACGACTGCAACACCCACGAACGGTGCCGTTAATGCAAACTTTACCAGCGGGGTGGAAAATCAGGAATTGGTTTGTAATGGTTTCTCCAAATTCTGGCGGATCAAAATTGACAAAGGATCGGACGACACCTACAAGTTGCGCATCACAGCTAATAGCGTTGCCAACTTTAACCTTTGGGGATACGCCAACGAAGGACACGGTTCTGTGGCGCAATTGACCAACAACTTGAACGCCCTGGGACTTGTGCGGGGAACAGTTGAAATCGGAGCCAATGTGGAAGTTAATCAGCTCGGAACATCAAATTATAACATTTCAGAAGGCGCTACCCTGTGGGTAAACGGAGGTTTCGTGCTCATGCCAAGCGGTGGTAACGCGGTGGTGGTTTACGGAAAAGCGAAAGTCAGTGCCGGAACTTTTAACTCTCTTGTTTCAAGTGGTTTTACACTGCGCGTAAACGGCACGCTGGAGGTTGAGGGCGGAAGTGTTACAACGAACCAGATCAGAACATCCGTTTTAGGAACTTCCAACATTGGAGGGTACATCCAGACGGGAGGAACAGTTGTCGTAAACGGAACTGCCGGTATCAATGGCAACTACTACACGTTTAGCATGACCTACGGTGGTAACGTATTTCGGATGAGCGGAGGAACCCTAACCGTGCGCAGAGCATCGGGCACTGCGGATCGCGGAATATTTTTTATCAACTCGGATCCACAAAATATCAGCGTCACCGGTGGAACCGTGACGCTCGAAATGGACAATACATCTAACAACTATGTGATCACGTCAAAAGCTCCGTTGTGGAACCTGATCCTTCGGAAAACAGTAAACGTTGCTTCAACGTTTAAGCTGGCGGGTGGAACATCAGGTGATGTGGGTCCCCCGGATACCCGTTCCATTATCAGTGCACAACCACTGGTAGTACTGAACAGTTTAACGATTGACAATGCTCCATTTGCCGCAACTCTTGACGCACAGGGAGTCGATGTTGAACTCGGAAAAGATTTCTTTATTAACTCCGGTGCAACCTATACCACCGGAACAAACACAACCCGCTTTACCGGGTCAGCGAATGGTATTCTGAATCTGGGTGGTTCTGCCAGAACATTCAATAATTTTTACTTCGAAAAAACTACCACTGCAGCTTCGCTTGATGTGCAGAATGGTGTTACCGCTCCTGCGGCTTCGGTTGTCATGAATGGAACGTTCAGCGCAATTCGCGGAACATTGTCATACGGTGCGTTTGTGCTGAGCGCGAAAGGAAACGTGGTAAACAATTCCACCGTTGGCATTTTGGCCAATGCAGGAAAAGTTATTTTGAACGGAACCGTTGCGCAAACCATCTCATCGAACAACGGCACATTCTTTAACCTGGAACTCGATAACACGGCCGGCATTAACCTCACCACCGGAACACTGAACGTGTCACGTGTGTTAACGATGACCAATGGCGTCTTCAACATCGGCATCAACAAACTGGTTATGCTCGGTGCCAATGCATCAATTTCCGGTTCCGGATTCGGAACAACGAAAATGATTCAGACAGCAGGTCTCGGTTCAGACGGTGGCCTGGAAGTATATTTTAATGCTGCTGGTGCAAAAACTTACCCGATTGGTACAAATGCCAATGCGAGTCTGCGCTATACGCCAGCCGTTGTGCAGATCGTGAGTTTCACCGACGATGGATACATCCAGGTTAATCCGGCCGATGAGATTCTCGCTACGACAAACTCCGGTGGCGGAGCTGATATTTTGTCCTACTACTGGCGTGTGCGTTCACGCGATTTTGCCGCGGCACCTACAGTAGCGTACAACTTTAACTATGCAGATTCAGATGTTGGCGGTACCGAAGCGAACTATGTACCGGGTCGTGTGCTCGATTCTACTCCTTTTACGCGGGCAAGCGATGGAGCAACGAATGACGTAAATACAACCACCAACATTATCTTCTTCAACGGAGCATCTACCGCAGGTACGTTTCCGGGATCCGGATTTGCCCTTGTCGCGGCAAGCTATACCGCAGGTGCAACCGGAAGATTTACAGGAGCGCCAACGATTTACTACAGTCGCAGTACGGGTGCTACCGGTTTCCCGGGATTGCGTTGGGATCAGGCTTCTTCATGGTCAACAGTATCGCATACCGGTGCGGCAGCAGCGAGCTTCCCCCAGGCAGGTGATGTTGCAATCATCGGATCCGGCAATACAGGAGCAAATAACCACCATGCGATTGATGTAAACAGCGCCACGGCTCAAGCTGCTCAGGTTGTATTCGCGGCAGTGCCGGTAGGTACATTCCAGCCGCGCTTAACCATTCAGGAAAACCAGGGCGTTAATTTCGGCAGAGTGTCAGGGCCTGGAACAGTGATGGTTCGCGCCACGAACACACAAGTACCAACAATTGTTGGTGACTTCGGAGATTTTGCCAACGAGGTAACCAGCTTGTACGATTATCTCTCGGAAGCCGGATCATTGGTTGTATTGCCAACCAACCCTTCCGTGTTCCCGAACCTTCGTTTTGAAGGCGGGACTGCTTCATTTGGCAGAAGCGCAACCATTCCTACCGACATTATTGTCAGAAGAAATTTGTTGATCAATCAACAGGCTAACTTCCGGGTGGGCGGCAACGTGACCGTGGGTGGTAACCTGATATTCAGCGATAACACACCAGGCCGTCTGGAATTCTCAACAACAGGCAGCAACTATTCGGTAGCGGTAACAGGAGATCTGATCATGAACGCCGTTGGCTCTGGTCAAAATGAAATTGCTGTGCTTAATACAACTCCGTCTACCCTCACCCACCGGTTGTCGATTGGCGGTAACGTCACGATCACAAACGGGGTGATTGATTTGTTCAGCGCCAACGGAGCGGCTGACAACAACGTGGTTCTGGAATTCACAGGCGCGACAACCAATACGTTTACAAATGCCGGTGCAGGTGCAGTCGACTTGTACCGGATTGAGATGAATAAAGGCACCAGCACGGCATCAACGATGACGATCTCATCGAACTTCACGCTGAACGGCCCGACCAATGCAGCTACCAAAGCCCTGCAACTTAGAAACGGTCTTTTGATATTAGACAATTCCGGTATAAGCTTTAACCTCACAACGGGTAATGGCGACTTCTCCATTCCGTCAACTGCCGGGCTCGAGATCCGCCAGGGCCAGGTGAACGTATCGGGTGCCAACACGGGAATCCTGCTTGACGGATTACTTCGTGTTGCGGGTGGTATTGTAAACATGGACGATGCCGTTAACGGAGGAAACAATTACATTGAATACTCTGCCAGTGGTAGTGCCCAACTGGAGATTAGTTCAGGGGGATTGATTGTTGGATCACAAATCAGACGCGGCCTTACGTCAACCGCGGGTATTCTGAAATATATCCAGACAGGAGGATCCGTAACGGTGGCCAAAAACGCAGCGTCTCAAACAAACCGCGGAGTGTTTGAAATTGTTAACACAAACAGTCGCTTTACCTACACGGGCGGATCGCTTACCATCGTTCAGGGTATCAACAGCGCATTTGTTCCGTCCATACTCATCGAACCGACAACATACAGCTTCCCGGTAACACAGGTGCTTACGATCGGAAATGCAAACACTCCAAACTCACTGAGTGCAAAAAATATTGGTATCAAAACGAATCAGGTATTTGGCGCGTTAACGATCGATAACACTAGCAGCAACGATCCCATTGTTAAGCTATACACGCAACCGTTAATTCTGGGAGGTGTATTAACGATCAACAACGGGGCAACCTTTAACGCGCAGGGCTTTGATGTTACCCTTCGAAATAACTTTGTAAATAACGGGGTATATACCGCAAGCGGAAATAAAACAATTCTTAACCCTACTGGTGCTTCAATCCGAAGTGTGTCAGGAAACGGTGTATTTGATATCTATAAATTGGACAAAACAGGTACTGCACAAACAACGTTATCCACCAGCCTGATCGTGAACAATGAGCTTCGGGTACTGGCGGGAACGATTGCCACCGGTACCAACTATCTGGTCGCCAAGCAAAATGTGGTGTTTGATGCAACGATGACGAGTACATCCGGCTTAGGTTTGGTGTTTGAAGGAACAGCAAAACAAACGTTAAGCCGCTCCGATAACCTCTCAACTTCAGCGTTGAGCATTGTTACAATCCGCAATTCAAGCGGAGTTGAAATTCCGGATGGCCAGGGCTACAAGTTCAGCATCAGCAATCAATTACGATTGGAAAACGGAGTGTTTGATGTGGGCGGTAACCTGTTGTTGCTCACCAACACTGCATTGATCACACCGGTTAATCCGTTCTCAGTAGGAAACATGATTCGCACCAACAGTTCGTTCTCCGACAGTGGTGTTCGCAAAGTATTTCCGGCTAACTATACTGTTGATTTTGTGTTCCCGGTAGGTCAGGCGCGCTATACTCCGGTTACGTTTAACTTTGGTTCACCTGGCAAGACAACCGGTGCAGTGGCTCCAACGATCACCATTCGTACAGCAGAAGAGGCACACCCTTCCATTGTGGAAGATTCGGAAGCTCCGGATCCGGAAATCGTTGACATCGATAACGTGCTACAATATTATTACACGATTGATGCTGACAACATCAGCACATCATTCAGTGCCGATGCCGTGATGGTTTATGATGCAGCCTATGTTGAGGTAACAACTCCGTACACTGAGGCAAACTATATCACCGCCAGCATTCTTACCGATAACAACCCAACCGAAGCCATCAATAAATCTTCCGGGGTTATTAACACACCTGCCAAGACGTTGACGTTCTCATTCTCAGGCGTCACAGACGACTTGGTTTCTGGCGACTATTTTGCCGGAGTTGACTCGGCTATTCCGGACAACGTACCGGTGTATCAAACCATCGCCAGCGGAGATATTACCGATCCGACCATATTCAGTCCGCAGCCCGCAGGTATTCCTAACGGAGCGATTGTAGTGGTGAACAACGGGCATGAACTCGACTTCAACGTAAACTCGGTTAGGTTATACAAAACCGTTATCCAAAACGGAAGTACACTTGATGTAGACCAAACCTACGGCCACCGTCTTGGAATCGTAAGTGGAACCGGAACGCTGAAAATTTCCAGCAACACGACCAGCGCGGTTTTACCAGCCGGATTCTTTGACGACTTCTTTGGTTGCAGCGGTGGTTCACTGGAGTATTCCGGAACCGGTTTGTACGACATCCTCGGGGGTATTACCGAAGTACGAAACCTTACGCTGTCAGGTGGTGGTGACCGCTTACTGGCAAACAACGATCTGCACGTATGTAATGATCTGGTGATCAACGGACCGTCTATGTTCAACAGTAACAACCGGGCAATCTTGATTGACCGCGACTTTAACCTGATCACGGGTACGTTTAACAAAAGCAATGGAAACCGTACACTCACCGTGGGCAGAGACCTGAATGTAACCGGCGGTACTTTTGTAAGTGTATCGGGCGGTGACCGCATCATAACACGCGACCTGTTCATCAGCAGCGGTACGTTTAACGTGGGTTCAGGTGGTAATCTGATTTTGAAAGGAAGTTTGATTATGACTGGCGGAACCTTCAACGGTGGATCAGGAACGGTGAAGATGTTGCTGAATGGTACCACCACACAACTCATTAACGGTAACTTTACCGGAGCTTCACAAATTCACCGGCTTGAACTTGATAACACATTCGGTTTGAATCTTTCCGGAAATGTGGATATCAACAACGAATTACTGCTCACCAACGGTATGATCAACCCGGGCGCGACAACCTTCAAGTTGAACGCCTCTGCAACCGTAACTCCTGCCAACGGCCGACCGAATTCATTTGTAAACGGCCGACTTTATAAAGTGATGAATTCTGGCGCGAGCTTCTCCTTCCCGATTGGAAAGGTGAACCGCTGGAGGTATGCCAAAGTGAACAACGTATCTGCGGGTGGTTTAACCTGGTATGCCGAATACTTCATCGGAAATGCACGCCTGCTTGAACCGGGTGTTACCAATCAGCTTTCATCCGATCCCTCTGTAATCATTGTTTCGGGTGGTGAATACTGGAAGGTGGCCGACAACACTGCTCCTGCCGATGCCAATGCACAAGTTGGTTTAAGCTGGGGTATCGAAAGCGATGTGTCATCAAACACGTCAAACCGTGAATCGCTGAAAGTGGTGGTTTGGAATACAACTACTTCGCTGTGGGATAACTTCGGGGGTATCAACTTCCTTGCAGGACACACACAAGGTCAGGGCGACTTTACCTCTGCTACCAACGTGTCGTTCAGTGAAAAGATCATCACCCTGGGATCAACTAACCTGGCGAACCCGCTGCCGGTTGAACTGACTTCGTTTACCGCTTCGATGACAGATTTCAATACCGTGTTGTTGAAGTGGCATACCGCGTCCGAAACCAACAACGATCGCTTCGAGATTGAACGCTCACAAAACGGCAAAGATTTCGAATACCTCGGTGAGGTAAAAGGAGCGGGTACATCTACCAAGCCTCACGATTATTCTATCATCGATGAAAATCCGATGACGGGCGTTTCTTACTACCGCCTCAAGCAGGTTGATTTTGACGGAACATCCAGCTATTCGGAGATCAGAAGAGTTGAGAATACCGGAACCGGAAGCATCGTGGAGCCGTTTGTGGCCTATCCTAACCCGGTTGATCTGACCCGGAACAGCGTGGTTAATTTCAACAGAACCGTAAACGTGACTATCTACAACAACCTGAACAAACCGGTTCGGCAGTACAAACAAGTCGACAGCTTTGATGCAACAGGCTTACCGAACGGAATGTATATCATCCGCACCAGTCGCGGTGAAGCCTTCAAATTGTTGGTGAAATAAAAATTGAAAAACACAAATCAAAAGCCTCGCGAAATCGCGGGGCTTTTTTTATTTCCCGATGTCGAATTGAAAATCCTGCTGGGTATAGGAAAATGTCTGGAGATTGAATACGCGCTCCGAAAATTGCACGTGATCGTTCCGATCAATGAGCACAACGGTTGAGCATCGCGTACCGTAGCCGGGACTCTTAATAAACATAGACGACAGCATCCGTTCGCGTTCCAGACCAACGCCTGTGTCCGGAAGTTTGTCGTCAGGCGCAATTACATCATCAAATAAAACCGTAAATAAAGAGTCGATCGACAGATCACTTCCCTTCATAATACCCCTCATTTTATCCAAACCGCGTTCCACCTTAGGCCAGGGTGTATCAAGCAGGTGATTACTTAAGCCGTGCAAGCCGGGTGAAAGTTTGTGAACGCCTTCCCGATAGTTTGAATTGTACCATAGCTCCTCACCCGATCCAACTACCAGGTTAAAGCCGTTGTATGCTTTTCCCTTTTCTTCAACATCTCTGAGATAATGCTCAGGCGCGTTGCTTTGCAGCAAATAATCCGTCACCAAAGCTCCCCGGGAAGGTGCCACCGATTTGATGTTGCGGATATCACGATAGTTTGTAACCATTGCTATCCGGCCGTTTTTATTCATTGCCATCCAGGTACCCTGTGCTTCGAGATCACGACCACCCAATATTTCCGGATGATCATGCCAGTAAGACGCGGGTGCGGTTTTACGTTGATAAAACTCATCCCGATTCGCTGCAATGACCAGTTTATACTGAGGGTGTTCCTGTACGGAAATAAAAATCAGGCACATGAATAAAATAATTAGTCTTCGAACAGCTCCAGCTGATCGGGAAGTAACGTGAACGATTTGCGATGAAACGGTGTGATACCCAGTTCACGAATACCATCACGATGTTGTTGGGTAGGGTAGCCTACGTTCGTTTCCCATCCATATCCGGGAAATTGCTGCGCAAGTTTGAGCATGTAGTCATCGCGATAAGTCTTAGCCAAAACGGAGGCAGCCGCAATTGACAGGTACAACGCATCTCCTTTAATGATGCACTCATGCTTTATCGCGGCATACGGATTAAATCGATTTCCGTCAATCAGCAAAAGTTCCGGTTTGTGTGTGAGTTTGTCGATTGCCCGATGCATGGCCTTGAACGAGGCATTCAGGATGTTAATCACATCGATCTCATCGCAGGTTACTTCCGCGATGGCCCATGCAATGGCATCCCGCTCAATTTCGGTGCGCAGGAGTTCGCGGTCTTCCCGCGTAAGCTGCTTCGAGTCGTTCAATTTCTTATGGGTGTAATCCTTCGGCAAAATCACCGCTGCGGCCACCACGGGGCCAGCCAGGCACCCGCGTCCGGCTTCGTCACAACCGGCTTCAATTAACGTAGGTGAAAAGCACGACTTCAGCATCCTGCAAAAATCAAAATTCGGGCTTCAAAATTCAAACGTATATTTGAAATATCTCGATTTAAAAACTGTGCTATGACTAACCCGTGGAAAACGCTCTCGACCCGTGATGTGTATGAAAATAACTGGATTAAACTGGAGGAGCATCAGGTTATCAATCCGGCCGGAGGCAACGGAATTTACGGCAAAGTTCACTTCAAGAATAAGGCAATCGGAATCGTACCACTCGATCAGGATGGCAATACGTGGCTGGTGGGGCAACACCGCTATACACTCAACGCATATTCCTGGGAAATACCGGAAGGTGGTTGTCCGCTAGGCACACTGCCGCTTGATTCAGCCAAACGCGAACTAAAGGAGGAGACTGGCATGATGGCTGCGCGATGGGAACAGATTATGACCTTTCACACCTCCAACTCGGTTACCGATGAAGAAGGTTTCATTTTCCTGGCGGAAGAACTGTCGTTTGGCGCGAATGAACTGGAAGAAACGGAAGCCGATCTGGTTGTAAAAAAGGTGCCATTCAAGGTGGCAATCGACATGGTGATGCGGGGAGAAATAACCGACAGCATGAGCGTAGCCGGAATACTAAAAGTAGCCCGGCTCAAAAATTTTTAATGCCACCGGATTCCAGTAACTTCATTGTTTTACCGTACCCCCTATGAATATAGATGAAGCACGGCCGGTCCGCTTCTCGCAGACCACCATCACCGAGCTGATGATCCCGGCCTACGCCAACTTTGGCGGAAAAATTCACGGTGGCATTTTGCTTTCGCTGATGGACAAGGTTGCCTATGCCTGTGCAAGCAAACACTCGGGAACGTATTGTGTTACGGTATCGGTCGACAGTGTGGATTTTTTGCAGCCCGTTGAAGTAGGCGAACTGGTGTCGTTACATGCATCGGTAAATTACGTTGGCCGTTCATCGCTCATTGTAGGCATTCGGGTAGAGGCGCTGAACGTGAAAACAAATTTCGTGAAACATACAAACTCGTCTTACTTTATCATGGTCGCCAAAGGTGATGACGATAAACCCGCAACCGTTCCGAAATTGATTCTTGAAAACACGGAAGAGGTAAAGCGCTTTATCGAGGCCATGCGAATGAAAGAAATCCGCGCCAAGGTAAAAGAAGAGATGGATGATGCCCGGTCGCACATCGAAGTTGCCCGTGCGCAGGAAATTCTAAAAACCGAACGTTGTATCCTGGCAATCCCTAACCGTTAAGCTTACCTCATGATGAGAAAAATATTTTTTTGTTTACTGCTCGTATTGTCAACGGAACTTGCTTTTGCACAATATCCCGCCATGCTAACGCAGCGCGAGCAAGCGGCCGTGGTGGATGAACTGCTCGAAGATCGTTTGCGCACGGTATTACCGGCCTTGATGCGAAGGGAAGGCTTCGATATGTGGGTGATTATCTCCCGCGAATACAATGAAGACCCCGTTATCAAAACGTTGTTACCGGCAACCTGGTTTGCAGCCCGCAGAACAACCATGCTGGTGGCCTATGACAACGGAACAGAAACGGAATACCTGGCCGTGGCGCGATATGATGTAGGAAAAGTTTTCAAACGCGCATGGGATCCTGACGCAAATCCCGATCAATGGGCACAGCTCGGAAAAATCATCAGTGAACGCAATCCCAAAAAAATTGGTGTTAATGAAGCACCTGCTTATGGTCATGCCGACGGACTTACCGCCAACGACTACCACAACCTGATGCGCGTACTTCCCAAAACGTTCCAGAACCGCGTAGCCTCTGCCGAGAAATTAGCCGTGAGCTGGCTGGAAACCCGCACGGAAAAAGAGATGGTTATCTATCAGCAAATCTGCCGGATCGCACACGATATTCTGGCGAAAGGCCTTTCCGATCAGGTGATTCAGCCCGGTGTTACCACCACCGATGATGTCGTGTGGTGGTATCGCGAAGAGATCAAACGTCTCAAGCTTGATACCTGGTTTCACCCGTCGGTATCGATACAGCGAAACGAACCGATTGCCATCATGGCCAAGCGGCCGCAACCACTCGTGATCCAGCCCGGAGATTTTTTGCATGTCGATTTTGGCATAACCTATTTACGACTGAACACCGACACGCAACAGCATGCATACGTATTGAAACCCGGAGAAACCGAGGCTCCGGCATATCTCCGCGAAGCATTCGCAAAAGGCAATCGCCTTCAGGATATTCTCACGGGAAATTTTAAGGAAGGCAGAACCGGAAACGAGATATTGAAAGCTTCTCGCGATCAGGCGATAAAAGAAGGAATCACTCCTTCTATTTATACACACCCTATCGGGTTCCATGGCCATGCCGCGGGAACTACCATCGGCATGTGGGATATGCAGCAAGGTGTTCCTTTCACGGGCGACTATCCGATGCATTATCGCACCGGTTATTCCATTGAGTTGAATTGCTCCGTTAATCTGCCGGAATGGAACAAGAGTGTTCTTATTCAACTGGAAGAAGACGGGTATTTTGACGAAACCGGATTCCGGTATATTGATGGCCGACAGAAGGAAATTATTATCATTCCAAAACCCCAGGCTAATAACCGATAACAACCGGCATGAAATTTCTGCGAGCACTTCACACGGCATATGGATTTTCTGTTTTTGTTATCCTGTTTTTCGTTTTTTTTCCGCTGCTGCTGATTCCCATCGTCTTTAAAAAACAGCATCACCTGGTGGGAGTTTTTAACCGCTGGTGGGCGATGGCGCTTCTTACGCTGATGGGCATGCGCTGGCATCGCGAAGTGCGGGGAAAACTTGATCCGAATAAGCAGTACATCTTTTGCCCCAATCATTTTTCGTACCTCGACATTGTGGCAATGGGCTTGAATCCCATGAACGCCATTTTTGTAGGAAAGAACGCGATGGAAAAAATACCGTTGTTCGGCTTCATGTATCGCAAGCTTCACATTACCGTTGATCGCAGTAAGCTAACCAGCAGATACAGTTCGTACACCCGGTCGCTGAAGGCGCTGGAAGAAGGCAAAAGTCTCGTGATTTTTCCGGAAGGTGGAATCATTACTACGCAGCCACCCCGGATGAGCCGATTCAAAGATGGTGCGTTCAGGCTCTCCATCGAAAAACAAATTGCCATTGTGCCGGTAACATTACCCTACAATTGGATAATTTTGCCGGATAATGCGATGGTGTTACGACCGGGGCGAATATCGCTCATCTTTCATGAACCGATCGACCCAACCGGCTACACCGTTCAGGACATTGACCACCTTAAAATGCAGGTTTTCAATATTGTTGAACAGGAGTTAAAAAAATTGAATCCATGAAAATCGACCGTGCATTGTTGGATAAGATGGCGCACCTTGCTCGTCTGGAATTTGAAGACAAGGACGCTGAGAAGATGATGCAAGACATGACCAACATCATCAACTGGGTGGAAAAATTAAACGAGGTCGATACTACCGGAATTAATCCGCTTACTTCCATGTCGCACGAAGTAAATTCGCTCCGCGAAGACAAAACCGAACCTCAGATTCCCGCCGAGGAAGTGCTTAAAAATGCCCCTCTGAAAAATGAGGATTATTTCCGGGTGCCGAAAGTACTGGGCTAGCACTCTTTTCCGTTTCAATCGCATACTAACTCCCTGCCATGCAATCTTTATTCTTTTGGAAAAACTGGACGCGTGAATATAAATTCTGGTGGTACGCGTTGATTGTGCTGCTGCTGGCCGGGCTGATTTTCTTGTGGGCAGGGTATTTCCGGGCCCCGCAAGGATTGACAGCGTGGAATACCTATCAGGATCAACAAACCATTGAGAGCATTAGTCATACGTTTGATGTGGGAAATTTCGAGTTCGTTGTCCCCATCGATTCGTACACAACGTTTGAATACTATCATGCAGGACCGCTTCAGGTAAGCACCACCACTTCTTACATTTTTGTTGCCGTTCTGGCGTTGATGAGTATGGTGTTGCTCACCGTCATCACAACCCTTCCGCGGTTTTGGTACTATACAGGAGTAGGCCTGTTTGCACTTTTTCTTGTCAGCATGCGGCTGGATGTGCTCGGACTTTTCGGTCAGCGCAATTTTACCCCGGTGATCGTCACTGCGGTGGTGTTTATTGCCGTCAGTTTTTACTTTAACGCATTTAATACAACAGCCTCGTTTACGTTGCGTGCTCTCGTTTTTCTGGCATTGACAGCCGTATTGGGTATCATCGTCCACTTCTGTTCGGCCGTTGAGCATCCATTCCTTTATCTCTCGGTAAGCTCCTTTATCCCGGGACTGATCATAACCGTCCTGTTCATGTTCATGATTGCCCATGAAATACTGGCAGGCTTTGTCTATCTCACAAGCCAAAGCGAGACAAACTCAAAAAGCCTTCGCCACTTCGCGGTGATCAGTCTGATCTACCTGGTTAACCTGGTACTCGCCTACATGAATGAAGCCGGCTTTATCGAGTGGGACTTTGTATTCATCAATCTGTACCTGTTATTCACCGTTTCTGCGATCCTGGCGATCTGGGGCTACAAGAAGCGGGACCAGATGTTTGACAATATCATCTCCTATTACCCCTTTGGGGCATATTTTATTGCCGGCCTTGCGGTGATTGCGTTTACCACTACCGCTGTAATGCTGCACAGCTACAATGATGCCGCGTTACGCATCATCCGCGATGTAATCATCTTTAGCCACATCGGCTTTGGCGTAATATTTATTTTGTACTTCACCTCGAACTTCATTGGCATGATGGCGGCCAACAAGAATGTATACAAGGTATTGTATAGCCCGGTAAGTATGCCCTATGCCACCTACCGGATAGCAGGATTGATTGCCACACTGGCATTTGTTTTCTACTCCCAGTGGCACACGTACGTATACTATGCCACGGCCGGCATTTTTAACAGCATGGCCGATGTACAGCAAACCATTGAAGGTGAAGTTACCGCGGAAGCGTATTATGGAAAGGCGCGTAGTTATGCGGGAACAAATTTTCACAGTAATTACAACCTCGCTACCCTCGCACTCACGCGAAACGACTTTTCCGGAGCACACACGTACTATAATTCTATTAATCGGAAAAAAATAACCGAATCATCCATCATCAACAATGCCAATGTGTTCCTGCTGGAAGACAATAATTTCGAAATGGAGCATGCCCTCGAAGCCGGCTTAACAGTATTTCCAAAATCAGGTTTCATTGAAAATAACCTCGGCTACGCGCTGTTCAAAGTTAACAAGCGCGACTCTGCCCTCTTGTTTTTCGATCGCGCCACCAAAAACAATACAACCCGCGAATCGGCTGAAACAAACCTTACCGCGCTGGTAGCAAAAAACAACATCGCAGTCCAGGCCGACTCCCTTATCCAGCCCTTTACCAAATCCAATGGCGTACTGAGCAACGCGCTCATCATTGCCGGACAGCAACATCAAACATTAACAACCCCGATCGACCCGCTAAAAAATCCAGTGTTAACCGTTCAGTCAGCAACGCTGCTGAACAACTACATGGTGTACAAGCTGAGGGATCTGGACACTACATTTATTAGCAGGGCTTTTAAACTTGCAACGGATTCTGTTAACTCCGATTATTCGGAAGCGTTAAAGGCCACACTCGCGCACGCTTATTACTATCAAAACAACGTTGCCCAGGCCATGGCGTTAATGGGTGAAGTAGCTTACGTAACACAATCGCTGCAGGGTAAATTCAATTATACGATGGGCCTCTGGGCGCTTGAGCAAGGCAATCCGCAGTTGGCCGTGAGTTGTTTCGCATACTCGGTTGAACAAGACTACAAAGACGCAAAAACCTACAATGCCATCGCGTTGGCTGAAGCGCGAAAAGAGGAACAAGCCAGGGAAGCGGCAGCCGCTTTGTTAGAAAGCAGAAACCTGAGTGATCGCGAAATCGGACGCCAGCTCCGGAAAATCTATGCCACCACAACAACCGAAGTTTTCACGCAAACAGATCTCGAAAAATATCAGTATTGCCGGTATCGGTTAAGCCTGACGGATTCAACGCTGTTCACTAAAATCATCAACACGATCGACAACCCGAACTACAAAGCGCTGATTATTCTGGAGATGGCGCAGCGGCAATTCAATGCCGGCAGCGTACAAAAAGCAATTCGTTACTTCACCCGGCTGGAGGGGATCCGGTTTACCGACAAAAATCTGAACGCAAAAATCAATCATTTCGAGCTTGAATTGTTGGCAGCCCGAAACGAGGTGCGATTGCTGGGTGAAAAAATCAATCAGGGCATCGACTTTCCGCAAGACAAGCTGCTACAAAAAATGCTGTACACAGCCTTGATTCAGGAAGCCAGTGGCGACACGCTGGCGGCACAAAAGAATTATGAAATATTAGCGGTGTACAATCCATTCTTTGAAGAGGGTGTGATAGCTGCCGCCCGGTTTTTCCGAGACCATTCAGCCGAACGGCTGAAAGCCTACACCCTTCTGGCGGAAGCCAAACAAATAAATCCAGGCTCAATCCGGCTATTGGCCGCCTATATCAACGAGGCTACCCGAATCGGTTTTGATGATTTTGCTGCGGATGCATACGCAGAACTGGAGGAAGTGCGATCAACGAAGTAACTACTTCCTTTTGTTGGTCTTTTTCTTCTTGGCACGCTTGCGCTGAGCTTTCTTTTCAGCTTCACGCTTGGCTTTCTTGTCAATCGCGAGGTTTTCGCGCATGGTTTTCCAATAGTCAGGCCCGTAATCAACAAATATTTCCGATCCGGGTTCAATGTTTTTTGTCGATTCAATATAGGCCTTCAACCCGTCCACTACGTACTCAGCATTGTTAGTAACACCTTTTATCCGCACAAATCCGCGCGCATCATTGGCATATCGGGCTAAGGGCTTTTTGGTTGGAAGTGCATCAATAACATGGTAGCGCTTGATGTAAAAAATGTAGGCGTTCTCACCGTCATCTTCCTTTACTTCGGCCCAGGTTGTAATCCGACCCTTGTATTCAACAATGCGTGTTCGTTTGGGGATAAAAACTTTTGTAAATAATCCCTTGCCCGCGTTGGGCAAGGTGGATTTCTTGACAACTAGGTGCTTCTCAAATAACGCCATCTTTCAAAAAAGTGAGTAAGATAAAACTTGATTAACCGTTCTGCAAAAACCAGTCCGGGCCTACAGAATGGACAACGCGATCAGGCGAATGCTGACGATGATGACCACAACACCCACTACCATCAGCATTTTCTTAACAGGAAGCTTGCTAACCAGCAATGCGGCAATGGGTGCAGCAATGATTCCACCCAGAATAAGGCCCGCAATGATCTGAAAGTATCCAATGCCGATACTCAGGAAAAAGGTTACGGAACTGGCAAACGAAACAAAAAATTCAGCGAGGTTCACCGATCCAATCGTGTAGCGGGGATTTCTTCCCCGCGCGATGAGCGTTGTTGCTACAATCGGCCCCCAGCCACCCCCGCCTATCGAATCCATAAATCCACCAAAGCCGGCCAAGGCCGGAACATTTTTGGTCTTCCTTCTTTTAGGCTGAATGTTGCGCGACTTGACGATAATTACAATGCCGAGGATAAGTGTGTACGTGGCAACAATCGGGCGCAGAATATGATTATATTCTTCAAAAGAAGACAAAATGTACGCTCCGGCGATTGCACCCAACACACCCGGAATCAGCAAATGTTTAAAAAGCCTCTTGTTGACATTCTGAAACTTCAAATGCGATAAACCCGAAACGCCACTGGTAAAAATCTCAGATGCATGAATGCTGGCACTGGCAGCTGCAGGCGAAACTCCGAACGACATCAGAAATGTAGATGCACTCACACCATAGGCCATTCCCAACGAGCCGTCAATCATTTGGGCGATAAAGCCACCTGCCACAAAAATGAAAAATTCCGGGCCGATACTTCCCCAAATTTCCTTCCCCTGGTGTTTGATCTCTTCAAAGAAGAAAATGCAAACAGTGATGATCATCAGCGAGACAAGGGCGATGACGAAGACTTTTCGCTTGCTGAGCTTTTTCTTTTCAGCCAGTTCCTCCTCTATTACATTGTTCTGTGGCGAATTATCGGTCATCCGGTCGGAAATCAAGATTATGGAAAACAAAAAGCCGGATCGCATCTACATGGCGAAAGGTTCCGGGCGTTGGCAATTGCTGAAACACGTTTAAATACCCAAGATGTGCATTCAGATTTTTCGTGAATTGATAACCCAGGCCTACAAAAAACCGGTTCTGATCGAAGTAGTTGTTTACGATTTCTGATCCGAAATTGATCATAACCTCATTGTTAACAAAAACAAAGGGAGTATGCGGATCGCCCGGTTTACCTTTTAACGGAATGGTGAACGCTATAGCATAGCGTACCCGGTAGTTAAAACTATAGTCGGAAATCAATTCATTTGCCTCCACTTTTCTGCGGAAGCGTTCTTCTAATCGCGCATATTGCATGAGTGAGAGCCAATTCTTTTTTTCAAACCATTGAATCTGCTGCCACAAGCGGTGCTCAGGAACATTCGGTGCGTTCCCGGTTACTGCATATTGCGTGATGTGCGCATAACCCGCAGCCAGGCGATTTTGATCGTTCAGGTAAAAGATGTAGCCACCGCGAATCATACCGAGGGTCGGCTGTTTGATAAAGCTATCTCCAACACGAAGGTGCAGGTCGAGCCAAATGCCGGACCGGTTCGTGATACGGGTTTGATTCAGGTAGCCAAACCAGGTTTGTTCATCGTACTCAATGTTTTTTTGTGCAAAGCACGCAGCAGAACCCAGCATGAGAAACAGTACCAGAATTGTCTTTAGCCGCATCGCATTAACGTTGAAGTAATTGCTCGCTGAGCAGGAAAGCCTGTTCGCTGATTTCCTTCGCAGCCGTACATTCAAATACGGAAGCCCTGCGCAAAGCACCAAGCGTAAAAATATTTTTTTCGCCCGACAAACAACTGAGCGCACCTGAGTGATCGGTTTCAACGCCCAGCCCCGTCTGATCCGGAATCATGTACTTCCGTTCAAGAAGATTTTTCAACAATGTATCTGATGTCAGGGAAATATCTTGTTGCAATCCGGAACTGTTTAACAAGTAATCTGTAATGAGCGTCACCGATCCGCGCGCGCCACCCAATTGAATGACAAGCTGTGATCTCTTAAACTCTGCACTTCGGATAGAACCTCTGAAAAGTTGAAACCGGCCTTCTTTAACCGCTCTTTCGATAACGTTTAATGCACGTTGGGGTGCTCTGTGCCGGTGAATTTCCCAGTAAGGTTTCAAATGACGTATAAACCGTTTCTTGCTTACTTCACTCAGTGCCTGCCAAAGCTGTGGAGCCTGACTCCGTATCCGGTCGATCAGATCACGCCAATCAAGGCCTTGGTCCTTGTGCCGGTGATAATATGCTCTAATACTCTTCAGCAATAACCCAATATCCTCCACTGGAACAATGGTGTAGTCGGGAAAGTGATAGGGTTCGTAGGGTGCGTGCGGCAACGGCAAAAGCCCCCTTCGCGAAAATGCAGTTACCGAGAAGTTTCCTTTGTCATTCAGCAACTCCACGGCATGGTCGAGCATGGTTAGCCCGCTTCCGATGAGCGTAACGTGCTGATTAGCTTTTAACTGATTCAGGTATCGGAAATTCCACGGGTTTGATTGGTAATGTCCTGACCGCAAAACTTGCGGGGCCAGCGCGAACGGATCAGCTGGTGGTAAAATTCCATTGGCGAGAACAGCTTTCGCAACGTGAAATGATCGACCCGACCTTGATAAAATCTGCAGCCCGTCATCGGTCTTCCGGATGTCAATCACCTCATCGGCGATAACCTTAACATTTACCTTTTTAGCTTTTGCCAGCTGTCGTTCAAAAAGTTCTTTCAGGTAACTGCCGAACAGATTGCGCGGAGCGAAGTCGGCCGGGGAATATCCTGTTTGATTGTTTTTCTGAAGCCAGTGATAGAAATCTCCCGGCGGAAGCTGGCGGAGGTTCATCGCTGCGGCAGGCACATTCAGCAGATGATTTTCATTCGAATCGCGGTAAGCAATGCCCCGCGCAAACTGAAGTGGCTCCCGCTCGAACAGGAAAACATTTTGCTCGTGCTGATCTGCGAGCAACATATAGTACGCAACCAGGGTTCCGCTGAGTCCCCCTCCGATTATGGCAACATCCATCCGATCGTAAAAAGGAAAGATACGGATTACAAAAAACACCACGAAATGTCGGCCTTCACGCTCACCGAAACCCATTTGGCGGAACGGCATGCGTTAAAACGAGTAATGAATCGTAACTCCGCATGTGCGTGGATCACCCAAAACTCCTGCGTAATGGCCTGCATTTCCGCCTGCAGGCAACAATTGCTCAAAGTAATCTTTGTTTAACACGTTGCGTGCCCACAACGTGGCTGACACACCGCCCGATACTCTAAACCCGGTTCTGATGTTAACGAGGGAGTAGCCATCCACGTTAAGATACTTCGAGGGTGACGGACTTGACGAAAACGTTGAGCGATAAAATGTTTCAACCGCGAAAAAGAACCTGCCACCCTGCCGCAGGAAGTTCACAGGAGTTGTAAACTCGCCACCCAGTGAACCCGACCATTTCGAAATGCCGGGCAACGTTTCACCGGAAATATCTTTAAATGCAACTTGTACCCCGTCAACGGTTGTTCCGGTTTCTTCCAGCGGAAGCGGAGCATTCGTGAATTTCACATATTCCCCATCGGTATACGCAGCTGCACCATACAGTTTGACAGATTTGCTTATCGTGATACTTCCATCCAGTTCGAGACCCCGCACCCGAACTTCCTCGGCATTGGCGATGTAACCCCGGTTAACACCCAGCTCAGGCGATTGAACATTGGTTTGGTAGTTATTAATGCCGGTATTATAAACCGTCAGATTTAGTGTAGCATTGGCAACCGGGGTAGTTTTAATACCCACCTCAACATGTTTCACATCTTCCGGTTTTATCACCGCCAGATCAGTAGCCGGTTGTCCATCGATCGTAGGTAATCCCGCCACGTTTACACCTACCGGCTTATAGCTTGTTGAATACGTTACGTATGCGTTGATACGGCTTGTAGGCTTGTAGGCCAAGGTGACATTATAGGTAAAATTGTTCTCATCGGCATCGGCCACATATTGCTGACTCGTGTAAACCCCGTTCTTAAATCCTTGCAGGGTTGTTTTCTGAGCTTTCGTGCCACTGTAGGTAGCCGTATCAAGTCCGCCATATGCCGTACGGTTGTAGCTAACATTCTTTTCATCGTAGTTGAAGCGTATGCCAGGCATTACGTGCAAGCCCTCCAGCACTTCCCAGTCAACGTTGGCAAACACGGCCGCACTCTTTGATTTAATAGACGCCTTCGTGCGGATTCCGAATCCTTCAAAAAGACCGGGCGTTTGCCACAGCGCATTGGTTGAACTTTGAGAAAAGCGCCACTGCGCTGAACCGGATTCTTCCGTTCCGTTGATCTTGACTTCCTGATCAATAAAAAATACTCCGACCACTCCGCTTACGCGGGATGAGATATCGCCAGCATAGCGTATCTCTTGCGACCAATTGCGGTGCTCAGCCGGATTTTGCGATTTTGACAATGCCTGTAAGCCGGTAAAGTCGCGATCGTTAGACGGATCCCAGTCCCAATATCTCCACGCGGTAGTTGAGGTAAGCGTACCGGGGCCGAGCTCGGTATCAACATTTAAAGAAACTCCGCCCAGGTCGTTGTTCGACTTCCATGGAGTATCATGATCAATCTTTCTGTCGAATGCATTCCGGCTGGGTAATGAATAATTGAGGTCGGCAATAATCGCATCGAACTGACGGTAATCGGCACGTTTGGTTTTCACAACGCCTGCTACTACCTGAGCGTAACCGTCTGGCCGCTGGCGGGATGCGTCTGCCGACAACGTGACCGAGGTAGTGGAAGTGGGTTCAAACAAAAGCTGCGCGCGCAGACCCAGGTTGTTAATATCATTAATGTACTTTCCGGTTCTTACGTTTTCGATGGTACCATCACGTTGTGTGCCTGAGAAAGACAATCGTGCAGCAAGCTTTTTAGACAACGGTCCGGTAACAGAGGTTTTCGCTTGTACAAATCCATAATTACCGTAGCTGACTTCAACATCGGCACCCGGGGTAAACGCTGGCTTTCGGGTAGTGATGTTAAACGCTCCCGAGGTCGTGTTCTTTCCGAACAGCGTTCCCTGAGGGCCGCGCAGTACTTCAATACGCTCCACATCAATGAAGTCGAACGTTGCCGCAGCCGGCCGTGCATAATAAACTCCGTCAACATAAAAACCTACACCCGGATCGAGTCCGTCGTTGGTTAATCCAAACGGAGATCCCAAACCACGAATGTTAATCCCCGTATTGCGCGGATTGGATGAATAAAGCTGAACTGACGGGATGAGTTCTTTCAGACGGTTAACATTAAATGCACCCGATTGGTCGACCGTTTCTCCGCTAAGTACCGAAATAGCGATCGGCACCTTTTGGGCGACTTCTTTTCTTCGCCTGGCAGTAATCACAACTTCCGAAAGCAGAACGTCTTCAGCCAGCGTGATTTCAAGTTGCCTGTCCGGCGAATCAAGTTGCACTTCCTGCGTTTTGTATCCAACCGAACTTACGCGGACAACCACCGGTAACGGTGCAGAGAATGTGAGGGTGAAAGCGCCTTGTGAATCGGTGACAGCGTATGCCTTGGTGCCGGTAATCACCACGTTTACCTGCTCAATGGGTGCTCCCTGGCTGTCCTTAACAACTCCGGAAACAGTTTGTTGCGCAAATGCGCTAACGGCTGTGAGCGTGAGAAAAATCGTGAGTAGAGTTTTATTCATGATTAAGCTATTCGGGGTTCAAAAGCTCAAATATATTAATACTCTACTAATTTTATAGACTAACTATAGATTAAGGTAAAAAATAAAGCCCCATGAAATTTTCCACAGGGCTTTGCAAACGTTTACAATGACTTTCTCAGGTACACATTTCCGTACCGCGACCCAAAACTATATCGGGGTCCCGTGCCAGGCTTGGCGGAAACCTGCGTGTGAAAATTCCCGAAATCCTCACCCCGAAACTTCAGGTCAAGGTTGGAATAAATTTCACCGTAACCGGTTTCTGCTACCAACTCGCCTGTACTTTTCGGCTGAACCACCACGTCTACTCCGCCATAGGTGGCCTCCACCGTAAGCGGCCCGGAAAAATCACGAACCTCTACCAGACCATAGGTCGCTTCAATTTTGGTTTCCATATTCCGGGGCACTTTTACTTCAAGTGTGATGTCGATGTCAACACCCTGCGAGGTGTAGTTGAAGCTACCTCCATGTTCCTGCTGGTACTTCTCGAAGTCAGCCTTTGTCTTAAACGTAATTTTCTCCTGACCCCTGCTGATGGTATACCGGTGCGGCAATTTTTTGAGATCCCGCATTCGCCCTTCAATCGTAAGCGTGCCTCCGGCAGTGATACTAGTCAATTCGAATGCGTCATCGTTTTCACCACCATTAATACTCACCTTTCCGGTGATCGACACCTCGTTTTTGTCCCAGGTACTCACCTTGATCAATTCAGGGTAATCAAACTGGAGCACAATCTTTTGGCCCGATGCGGTCGCAAAACTTTTCGTTACCGGAGTCTGGGCAGCCAGACTACCGATAACGAACGTGATCAGCATAATACTAACCAGCGATCTCATTTCTTGCGGAAGTAAATTTTACCGTAGTCGGAGCGGAATTCAATGTTCATACCGCCTCCGTTGATCTTACCCTTAACGCGATCGCTGTAATTAACCATATCACCCTGGCTTTCTACCTCAATCTTGAAATCAGGCGCGGCAAAGATTTCCCCGTAGGAGGTACTCATCTTGATGTTTGCCTTGATGCCCACCGGCATCGCAACATCCACGTGGCCGTAGATCGATACAATTGATATGGGTCCTTTAACATTGTTGCTGAAGCTGGCGTCTACACTTCCATAAACAGCCTTCACCGTTGCCGGCCCGCTGATGTTCTCGAGCTCTACACTGTTATAGTTGGCGGAAATTTCGATTTCGTTTTCAAGATTCCGGAATGTAACCGTGCCCCCGTATTGCGAGCTGTGTTCATACCCAACAATCACTCCTTTTGGAACCAGAATTTTAATGTCGGGTGAGTTCATCTTCTTCAATTGGCTTACGACCAACACTCCGTCTTTCTCCGTCACGTTAATGCCAAGGCCGGTATTGTCTTCGAGTCCCGATCCGCTGATGGCCCGAAGTCCGACTGCGCGATCGTCTTTTTCACGACCGCTGTCTTTTGAGGAGAAAATGATCTCATTTCCAGCGTGTCCCTCCACCGTTACGCGGCCGAGGTTGATCTGGAGCTTGCCGCTGCTCTTCGCTACTTTATAATCTTGTGCCGTGACTGTTAATGTTATGCAAAGGGCAGCCACTCCCATCAGTATCTTTTTCATTGTCTTAGTTTTTTAGAATCTGTATTGTGTATATAACCATCCGATCAATTTTCTCTCTGCAGTGAGTCAATCAATCGTTACGAAAGTTTAAATATTCCAGAGTAAGCTTCATCCCGAACAGCCTTCATCGTTTTGGTGTCTTTTGTCATCTTTTCAAGTTGCTTGACAACACCCTTCTCCCTCATTTTCACCATCAGCTGGATCAACGCGATCTGAATGACAGGATCCTTTTGTGTCGATAACGATTTAATCAACTCGTTACGAACCTGATCTTCTTTTGTAAACTGGCTGAGGGCATCCAATGCCGCCAGGCGTACGTTCGTGTTCGGGTCATTATTCAGCGTGCTGACCAGAACATTCACAATCTCATCGTCCGGGTTGCTGATCTCATACGCTACCGAAACTCCCTCCATCCGCTTACTGGCCGAAAACTCATTGTCGAGCAAGCCCTTCATCTGTCGCTTGTACTCATTAAGCTCACGTTCCATCGCTACAATCCGCGCCTCATTCTGCAAGTCACGCCTGATCCAGTACGCGGCCACGCCCACTACCATCAGAATAATAATGCCTGCCGCAATCCGATAGAACATCGGCACCATGGTTACTGAACGGCCTTCCGGTTTTCGCGCAATCTCCTGCGCGAGAAAGTGGTCAAAACTTCTTTTCAATGTTTCGCCTGGCTCCAGTTGGGTGGCCTCGTTCATCGTTCCCATCACCGCGCTAAGTTGCTGATACAGGGTTCGGGCATGCGCGTTGCGTTCAAGCTCTTGCTCCACCTGCGTGCGCGCTTTATCATCCAATGTTCCATCGATGTATTCGATGAGCATACTTTCAAGTTTCTCGCGTTCCATAACTATATCTGCTCCAGTTGAAAATAATGTTCTCTTAATTTTTGAATCGCCCGATGAATCTTCACTTTGATATTTGCTACAGTGGTATCCATCATCTCGGCTACTTCTTCATACTTTAAATGCTGAAAGCGGGTGAGGACGAGCAACTCGCGTTGTTCTTCGGTGAGCAGCGCCATCGACCGGTGCAAAATCCGCTCACGTTCATCCTGTGCCAGGCTTTCTTCTTCATCCGGAATCGCAGCACCCACTTTTTCTACGTCTACAAAACCCGCGAACCGGTTTTTATGCATTTGGTAATGATCGCTGAACACGTTGCGGGCTATTTGGTAAATCCACGACTGAAACTTGCTTCCTTCGCGATAGCTCGTCCGGTACTTAATCATCCGCAGAAAAACATTCTGGGTTAAATCTTCTGCCAGCACTTTGCTCATGGTCATCCGCGCCAGAAAATTGTAGATGCGTTTCTGATAACGTTCAAAAAGCAGCGATGCCTGCTGAAGATCTCCGTTTTTCACGGCCTCCATGATCATCTCATCGGTCATCAGGTTCTGCGTTTTCGTTGATTTTCGTGTTATTTACCGGATGGGGTACCAAAGGTTACAGCCGGAAGTACAGTTTTTGACCCCAATTAAACAAAGCTCATATTTGGTTCATTTCGTAAGAAACCGCCTGAAAAAAAAACCGAAAATTGCCCGCGGCATTAAACCTCTACCCTTGTTTTAAGTCAAACGTTTCGCAAAACCACAAAACATGAACAAAATCAGATTTATCCTTTTCTCCCTGCTCTTAACCTGCGGGCTCGCGCTTATCAGCGAACAGGCTGACGCGCAACGCAGAAGAACCGTTGTTCGTACCAGACGCGGAACCACCGTTGTGGTTCGCAGGCCACAACGCACCGTTGTTGTTCGCAGGGCCCACGTCCGCTATGCCGGCCTCCCCCGTTGGGGAGCAACTGTACGGGTAGTTCCTGCCGGTGCAACGGTAATCAAATACAAAAGAACACCCTACTATTTTCACGGAGGTGTTTACTATACCCGCAGGGGGGCTGATTACGTGGTGGTAAGGCCTGTACGCGGGCTGCGTGTACGGGTGCTTCCGGTGGGATATCGAACCGTTATTGTAGGCCCGGCTACGTACTATTACTACTATGGAACATACTATGCAAAGGCTCCGAATACAACCGAAGAATACGATGTTGTTGATGCACCGGAAGGCGCAGTAGTTGATGCTTTACCCGAAGGCTACGAGGTTGAAACCATCGATGGAAAAGAGTATTACGTGCTGGACGATACCTACTATGCCGAGGTGGAGGTTCCGGAATTTGACGACAAGATTGGTTACGAGGTAGTAGTACCCTAACCGGTTTCTCCTGAATGAAAACGTCCCGCTTTCGCGGGACGTTTTGTTTTATGAGCTTTAAAGATTCGGCTGCGGGGTCGTGCGCAGATACGGTTTGATCCGTGTGTGCCCCTTCGGGAACTTAGCCGGAATATCTTCGTCCTTCACGGCTGTTGTAATGATCACATCTTCGCCATTCTTCCAGTTGGCTGGTGTAGCCACGCTGTAGTTTGCAGTTAGCTGCAAACTGTCAATAACCCGCAGAATTTCATCAAAATTTCTGCCGGTTGAAGCCGGATATGTAATGGTGAGCTTAACTTTCTTATCCGGCCCGATCACGAATACCGAGCGAACGGTAAACTTATCCGTAACATTCGGATGCACCATGCCGTACAGGTTTGCCACTTTGAATTCCGGATCGGCAATGATTGGATAGTTAACCGTTGTATGCTGAGTTTCGTTGATATCGTTCACCCACTTCTTGTGCGAATCGAGTGGGTCAGCGCTTAGCGCAGCAACCTTAACGTTGCGTTTCGTAAACTCGGGCGTCAGTTTCGACATTGCTCCGAGCTCCGTGGTACATACGGGTGTAAAATCAGCCGGATGTGAAAACAATACACCCCAGCCGTTTCCCAGCCATTCATGAAATTTGATTGTTCCTTCGGTGGTTTCCGCAGTGAAGTCGGGCGCCACATCTCCCAAGCGTAAAGACATACTAATTGATTAAGATTTTACCCTGTAAAGTTAATCCTATAAAATT
Organism: Cyclobacteriaceae bacterium; assembly: GCA_016786495.1. Classification (GTDB taxonomy): domain Bacteria; phylum Bacteroidota; class Bacteroidia; order Cytophagales; family Cyclobacteriaceae; genus UBA2336. The sequence goes on along the minus strand of JAEUUJ010000019.1, from coordinate 817 downwards.
AGTAGACTAATCCGGTTGGGATTATTTTCGGTCCTTTTTCTGTTTTTTCACGAGGGCCGACAGGTTGCTTTCGCTGAGAATTTTCAGCGTTTCGTCCCGGATGGTGAGGAACGTAGTCCGGATTGTGCAATTCTTTTCGTTAACACATTCCTCGCACGATTCATAAAAATTGAGAGACACACAGGGAAGCAGGGCGATCGGGCCGTTGGTTAACCGGATCACTTCCGTAAGATTAATTTCCTCCGGATTGCGCTGCAGGTAATAGCCCCCACCCTTTCCTTTTTTACTGTTCAGAATACGCCCGTTCCTCAGTTCCAGTAAAATTGCTTCCAGAAATTTTTTCGGGATTTTCTGCTGGTCAGCGATTTCCCCGATCTGCACAGGGCCCTGTCCATGGCGTTCAGCCAGGTATACGAGGGCGTGAATGGCATATTTGCACTTCTTTGAAAGCATATCGGAGTCAACTGGTAAGTATAGCAATTTTTTGACTGAGCCGGGAGAAATTCCTTGTGGCTGAGGGTACTGATCAAGCGCACAAATGAGGGTAGAAATTCAACTCTTATAAAAGAAATAGCCCGGCCGTGCGAATCTCTAAAAAGAGCAAGACAGGAACTGATGTGTATTGACACGAACGTGCATCCACCCGGCTAGCATGTCATGATCAAAAAAAAAGAGCTAGCCTGCGCTAACTCTTTCGTACCGAAGGCGGGACTCGAACCCGCACATCTTGCGACACACGCCCCTGAAACGTGCGTGTCTACCAATTCCACCACTTCGGCAGATTAAAAATGGTGCCCAGAACAGGATTCGAACCTGC
>JAEUUJ010000015.1 GCA_016786495.1 Cyclobacteriaceae bacterium | reverse complement strand
ATCTACCTGGCGTTTATCATGGTCTTCCTGTTGTTTACCTCGCTGTTCTTCAATGCGTACGCACTCCACACGAGCATCTTCGATGCGGTGGTGTTTGACAATACGGTGGCTTTCTTTGCGAACTTTGCGTTCTGGAGCGTGGTGTTTTACATCGGCTGCATCATTTTGTTTTCGCTGTTCATCCACGAGGTATATGAAAATGTGGGCCATGGTGTGATCACCAATTTCTTCTCGGGCCGGTACCACACTCCGCAACAGGAAGAACGCATTTTTATGTTTCTCGACATGAAGTCGTCAACTACGCTGGCCGAACAGATGGGCCACGGCCGCTACTTCACGATGCTCAAGGCTTACTTTGCCGACCTCTCGGCACCGATCATCGACTACTCGGGTGACGTGTACCAATACGCGGGCGATGAAGTGATTATCACCTGGACACTGAAGAAAGGCCTGCAGAACAATGCGTGCGTTCACTGCTTCTTCGCCCTGCAAGAGGCGCTGCAACAACAGGCAGAAAAATACAAGGCGGAGTTTGGCGTGCTGCCGACCTTCAAAGCCGGACTCCATGCGGGCACGGTTACGACCGGTGAGATCGGGGTGATTAAACGGGAAATCATTTTCACCGGTGATGTCCTCAACACTGCTGCGCGCATCCAGTCGCTGTGCAATGCGTACAATACCAATCTTTTAATTTCCGCCGACCTGGCGGGCAAGCTGTCAGCCGATCCGGCATTCAGTCTTCAATCGCTGGGAGAAGTGGAGTTGAAAGGAAGGGGTAAGCGGGTGGAGTTGTTCTCGGTTAGTCGTTAGACCTTAGTCCTTAGTCGTTAGTCCTTAGTAGTTAGTCCTTAGTCGTTAGTACTTAGTCTTTAATCTAGACTACTTCACAGGTTCTTCTCTGCCACTTCCCGCCTCACGCGGCTGAGGTGTTCGGGGGTGATGTCGAGGTAGGAGGCGATGATGTTCAGCGGTACGCGCTCGATTACTTTCGGGCGGTCGTTCAATAACTGCAGATACTTTTCTTTTGGCGTAGCTGACGTGAGGCTCGCGCGCACGGTTACCATCTGTACGATGTTGTGCTCGGCCATCATCCGGCCAAAACGCTCCCACGACTTGTACGCATCGAACAGCTTGTAAAGAGACGCTTTGCTGATCAGCAGCACTTCGGTTTCTTCGAGTGCCTGGAAGGCGATCTCGGTAACTTTCTCGGTGAGCAAGCTTGCATAAATGGTGATGAACGTGTTCTCGAAAAAGAACTGGCCGGTTACTTCTTCGCCATCGCGGTAGAAAAAATAGCGCATACCGCCCCGGGTGATAAAGCCCACTTCCTTGCACACTTCCCCGATATTCCACAACACTTCGTTCTTTTTCAGCGTGCGCACCGTAAGCTTGTCGGCAAACGCGCTGAACGCTTCCGGCTCGAGCGGCACCATGCGGTTAACGACCTGGTATAGTCCTGAGGTTTCCATGTTTACAATTCCCTAAGTAAGCGCAATTCGGCCAGAATTCCATTTCCGCGAGGCATTGTCTTGATCGGGATCAAGAAAAAGCGCGCGCTATCTCTTCTTGATTAGAATCAAGTCGGGCGTGGGGGCTCCGCTGCACTTTTGTACCACAAACAAAAACAAACCCGTTATGAAAAAATCAATTCAAGTTCTCGCGCTGATGGCTTTTTTTGGCCTTTCGTCGTTCGCTGTTGTTGCGCAAAAATTGTCGGACCGCGAATTCAGCATCAACGGCTTTCGCAACCCATCGGTAGGGGTTGAATACCGGTACAAAAGTTTCTCGGTGCATGGCGGCTACTACCCCACCAACTTTAAGTCGGGCATCACCACTGAGTTTGCCAAGGCCGGTGTTACGTATTGGTTTCTGCCGGTAGGCAAAAAAGAAAACCCGTCATCGTTTTATTCAACGGTTGCGTATGCCCGAGGTTTAACCCGCGACTACAAAGACAAGAATGCCCTGATTGGTGAAGTGGGCTTCCGCTGGATGGTATGGAAAGGACTGAACATCCGGTTTGGTGTGGCCGCGCTAACGGCAAAAGGCGAAAGCGTAAAAATCAATCCTACTCCCGGTATCAGCTACTCGTTCTTCTTCAACAAGTAATCACGATTACTATCCTGACGATGAAAACGTTTAAACTCATTGGCTTACTGATGATCACGGGCGCCATCGCCCTGTTCATCCCTTACAACATGCTCATTGCCATGTTTGAATACCCCGACATTCTGCGGCAGAGCACGGCAACGATTCTAACCAAATTCCACGAAGGTGGCAATGCACTCATCTGGACCTGGTTTGCGTTTGCCGTAACCGGACTACCGTTACTCCCTGCTTACATCCTGCTCGGCCGGAAACTGGAACAGGAAAGTTCAGTCGCGCGCATCGCAACCACGATCGGTGTGACCGGATTGATCGTGCAGATGATCGGCTTGCTGCGCTGGACGTTTGTTGTACCCGTGCTGGCCGACAGCTTTGTACATGCTACGGACGAGCCGACACGCGCAGCGGCAATTATGGCGTTTAAAACCATCCACCAGTTTGCCGGTGTGATTCTGGGCGAACATCTGGGGCAGCTCTTTACAATTGCCTGGACGGTGATGATCTCGTACGCGCTGTATCGCGCGCAACTGATTGCCCGGTGGGTTATGTACTTCGGGTATGTAGCGAGTGTGATTTATTTCATGGCACAAGCTGAATTGTTCTCTACCGTAATGCCTTCCTTTCCGGTGTGGGACCAGGCGGGATTTATTGGCAGCACGCTCTGGCTAATCTGGCTGGTGATTGTGGGGATCAGTTTTGTGAGAAGAGCGTAGGTAGTAGGTAGTAGTTAGTAGTTAGTAGGTAGTAGTTAGTAGTGAAATTTCAGATTTCGAATTTGGGATTTCAGATTCAAGATTTCGGGATTAACTTTATGCATCTATGGGCTTAGCATTACGAAAACAGTTTCCGGAGTTTGAGATCGATGAATACACAGACGAGCAAAGTGTGACGCTGGCGGAAGCGATTGAAGAGGTTAGGCGGTTCGACTGGGTGAACGAAACACTTAAATCTTCTACTCTAATTGAGCAACATGCGAACCCCTCAATCCGCCTGAGAAATTCCAAAAACGACATTCTTTCACTCTTTTGGGCGGAAGAAGACCAGTTTGTGGTGTATTTCATGGAGCGTAACGTATGGCGGTCGTCCCGAACATCGATCATTAAAGGTTATGACCACGTGTTTGAGTTGATCCGGTTGTTTGATCACGGCGAACGGGATTCACTGCGAACTCTGCTGAAGGCTGCCGAACACCATCATAAAACACTTTGGCTCATTGACCTGATGGACTATTTCGTCAAGCTTAAAAGCCGAAATTCGCGTGAGGTTATTCAGGACAAGTACGTGTTTACGATAACGTTTTGGAGAGTTTTTAACAAGCTGTTTATGTCCTTAGGCATCATCGGAGGCGTAATATTCCTGTTTCTGATTCTTCCCAAAAACGCAAACCTGCCTCTGTTACTCATTTTTCAAGCCATGTTACTGGCACTGGCCGCACCGGCCGTTATCCTCACCATCAACCACATCAATAAAAACAGAGGCTGGAAAGTCTACTTCCGCAAACAGGACAATACGTTCATCATCACGTTTCCGGGAGGCAAGGAAGTTTTCAATAAAACAGACTTCGTGAAACGTGTGGTAACGATCAATAAAACCAATGCACCGTGGAGTGACTTTGAATACACTACACTCGTTAGAAAAGATAAAATGCAATTGCATATTTCAAATCTGATCGTTCCTACGGAAAAGATGGACAAGCTTTTCGACCGGCTTGACACGATCATTGAAGAACGAAGATTTCAGTTGATCCAAATTAAAAAGCTGGAGGCTGAAGATACGTTGTGAGATTTGTGATTTCGGATTCAAGATTTCGGTTGAAGATTTTAGGTTTCTGGTTGGAGGGCAGAGTCCACTCTGTTCTTTTGTCATTGCCACAAAAGAACCGAAAAATGCTGGGGAGAATGGTGGAGAGTTAATCAATAACTCTTTTGTATCAGGAAGGGCAATCTTACTTTTCTTTTGCTTGCCCAAAAGAAAAGTAACAAAAGAAAAATGCACCACGAACACTGCGCATCTCCCCGCTGCTAGCCGCGTTGCCACCACACTGCCCTCGATTTGCGCCGCGCTGTTCGTGGAGGTCAGCCCTGCTGCACTTACCAAAACGTATTCTCAGAAATACCGTGAGGCCTCCAAGTATACTTCGAACCAAAAAAATACCGGCGAGAATCGAACGTGGTTGGAAATTCCTGGTTGGGAGCTAGATGCTGGAAGGTTTCAGGTTCAACTATGAAATTTGAACTTGGTAGATTAGATCTGCATACATTCACTCTTTCGGGAATATCCTGGATAGCTCGTTTTTCAGCGCATCTCCTTTCATATCTTTTGCAACTACCTCGCCATCGGGATTAATCAAAAAGTTAGCGGGGATTGATGTAATGCCGTAGGCAAGATAAACATGACTCTGGTTTCCTTTCAAATCAGAAAGTTGGGGCCACATCAAACCATCTTTTTCAATAGCCCGCAGCCATTTCTGCTTGTCGGTGTCGAGCGACACGCTTACAATGACAAGACCGTTATTTTTGTAGCGTTCATAAAGCAGTTTAAGATTGGGGTGCTCTTCCCGACAGGGGCCGCACCACGATGCCCAGAAATCCAGCAGCACATATCTACCCGTGAACGATGAGAACTTAATCAGGTTGTTGTGGTTGTCGGGCAGCGTGAAGTCAACTGCTTTAACACCTGGTAATACCTGCTTCTTTTTTTGTATCCGTTCGCGGATGACTACACCTGTTTGCGTTTGCCTTAAGTGTTCCGGTAGCCTGGAAAACAAATCTTCAATTTTAAAGATATACGAATTTAGTCTCGACAGTTCATGCAACACATCCAAACTTACGTAAGACTTCGGATACCGGGCCGCGAAAGCCAGTTTTATATCAGCCTCTGAATAGAAGATTCTCTCAAGCTCCGACTTGTTCCGTCTAACCAAGGCCGTATCACGTCTTTCCACTTCCGTGAAGTAGTCAGGATCTTTGATTCGCATTCGCTGTTGCACGAGGCCAATTAATTCGTTCTGCAGCAATTGCAATGTGTCGTTGAGGCGAGTACCGCTTACCACAGCTTCTCCTGCAGCATGGCGATAATCTACGCGCGAAACTCCGGACTCCAGGTAGAGTTGCACGCTTTCGGTAATCAGATTAACCTTTTCAGGATTTTCATTTCGATAAAGGTTGGCTTTTACCAATTCAGCTACGTGACCGGTAAACGCAAATCTTTTATCGTTTACTGTGGTGACCTGTAAAACATACTTGCCGTGCTGCTTGTAGGAAAGAAAAATTGAGTCGCCCGTTTGAAGCCTGTCTCCGGAACCCAAAATGGTGAATGGCTGCTGGCTGTACATTGGAAGCGAACCCTGCAGAATCAGGAAAAAGCAAAAGGCGATTTGTACGTGGCGTTGCATGAGTATGTAACCCGATGGGTGATTAAACTGCAAAACGGGAATTTGGGTTACAGTCGTCATGAATCGGAAGTCTTAATCACTTCATAACCCATTTAAAAAAGTCGCGCATCATTTCATCCCAGTGATTGACTTCGGTACCACTTGAACGATACTCCCGCAGCGAGTGGTCGGTGGGGTACAGCTTAAATGTGAGATTGGTTTTACGCAGTCGCGCGAATTCAACGGGAACGAGGTATGCGCTTTCTACCGGAGTACTTTCATCGTTAATACCATGAACCTGGTAAATCGGGATGTTTAATTTCACGAGACTTTCGAGCGGTGGCTCAGCAAACGAAGCCCAGCGTTTCACGGTGTAGCCGCCCGTCATGCGTGTGGACTCCGGGTCGGCCATGATCTCTTTTAAACTGCTTATAATCCGTTCGCTTCTGTTTGCAACCGAATCAGCAACCAGCTCGCCTGCGGTGTACGCCTTGAGGTTGTCGAGCACAAAATCATAGAAGTCGATGTGGCCACCCCCACCCCCGATGCCAAGATGTGTAATTGACTTGTTTACGGTAGCGAGTTTTGCCGCGACATAAAACCCTTCGGAGTATCCAAACACCACCGTTCGCCCGGGCTTCTTCAACACATGTTTCTGAATGTATCGCAGTGCAGCATCTGCGCGCATTACACGGTCGTGCAGGGAAGTCTTCTTCCAATATGCAGTCGGGAATTTTTGCGGATCACCGAAGAATTCAAAACCGGGCTTGGCGACAATCACAAACAGGAAATTGTCGGGCATGAATGAAAAGTCGAAGCGGGTAAGCGAACTAAACCAGTAAGTACTGTCGGTATCCTTGTGCCATGTGTAAACGGCCTGCGCATTTGTTCCGGGTAGTTCCATGTATACGGAGTTTGGTGTTGTACCCGGCTTCTGATAAGTATAGAAGTTTATGGTGTCGGTTTTGGTAACGATTCGGTACGATTTAAAGCCGGCATCTTCTGCTGTCGGCACGAGGCCACGCCTGATTTCTGCATTGGCCTGATTGAGTTTGATTTTCTGGGCATTAACGTGGTCTGCGATCAACACCAACGCAACCAGCAGCATAGTTCGGAACATCATAACCCGGTTGTAAACGTGCAGGTTAACAATTTCGGCACGACAAAACCGGCCATCGCGGTGTCAGCGAGGGCTGTGATTCGAAGTTGGAGGTTGGCGTTGGAACTCCAGACGTTAGACGTGAGATTTTAGATTCCGAATCGCGGATATACGATTACCGGTTTAACGCTTCGACCGTAATCCATTTCACATCACGGTTGCTGCTGAAGAAGAAATATCTGGCGTCAGGCGAGATATAGGGACAAAAGTCGCGCGTAGCGGTGTTGATGTGGTTGCCCAGGTTTTCGGCTTTGGTCCACGCACCGTTTTCAAATCGTGAATAATACAAATCCGCTCCGCCCAAACCATCCCCGCGGTTGGACGAAGCAAAGATAAGCAGTTTCTCATCGTGCGTGATAAACGGATCGAACTCGGCCTTATCGGTGTTGATGGCATCGCCCAGGTTTTCGGGTGTTGTGTACGCGCCATTTTCAAACCGGCTTACATAGATATCCTCCTGGCCTTTGCTGCCAGTGCGCGATGATCCGAAATACACATTACCGGTTGCAGTGAACGACATGTAGTATTCGTTGCTGTCGGAGTTGATGGCTTTGAAGTTCTCGGGTGCCGACCACTCGCCATTCGGAAGCGGTTTGCTGAACCAGATGTCGAAGTCGCGCAGCGTATCGGTCGCATCTTTCGGGCGGTTGGAAATGAAATACAAACTGCCATCGGGCGCGAAAGCGGGGTCGGCTTGCGACCAGGCGGTGTCGGTAAAAGACGTGCGCTGCGGTGCACTCCACTCCTTTCCGTCATGCCGGATCATATAAATGAGCGTGCGGTCATTCTCGTTGCGTGTGAAGTAATAGGATTTGCCATCGGCTGAAAAGCAGGCGTTGAAATCAAACGAGTCGCTGGAAACAATCCCCGGCAGAAAAACACGTGCGGTGCTATCGGGCAACGGCATCGGATATGGAATCTCAACCGCCCTTTTATCGCTGCAGCAAAACAAGGTGATCAATAAAACGATGAGCGCAAGTGGAAAAATGTATTTCATAGTGTATCCCAGTAGTCAAAGTCCTTAGTAATTAATCATTAACGTTAGTAGCGGTATCAGCATTAAGAGCAGTCACGATTAACCCATACTATCTACTTCTCAAACAGGTTTCCGCATCTCATACATGTGGCGGATGAAGCCGATCTTTTCGTATGCTTTAATAGCCGATTCGTTTTGTACGTACACTTCCAGCCTGAGTTCGTGAACGCCCTGCCCGAGCGACCACGTTGTTAATCCCTCCATGATCTTTTGATTGATTCCCCTGCCGCGGAATTCGGGCTTCACATACATAAACCCCAGGTAAGCATGTTGCCGGTGTTGTAAATATAGCTTTGACGTCTCGATGCGCGCATAGCCGCAGCCGGCCAATTCACCGTTTACTTCCGCTACCAGCAATTCGATGTGCGGTGCCCGGATCATCTCATCGATATCGTAATAGACTGTGTCTTTGCGCGTGAGGGTTGGATCGTAGGGCCGTTCGGCTTCCACTACTCCTTGCTCAAACTGAAGCAGGGTTGGCTTGTCGGCCGGGGTTGCTTTTCGGATTTTGACAGCGTTAAGCATTTTCAAAAATACGATTAGCGGGTATTATTGCGGAGTCTGGCCTGCATCACGCATGATCTGACCCACAACCACATCAATCTGCCGGTTTAGTTCTTCAATTTGAGGAAGGTAGCTTCCCGTATCTTCCTCAATGCCTTTTACAATGAGTTTACAAACCTCCAGCCTGAGATTGCAATAGGTTTTCATTTTATGGTTCTGGTCGCGAAGTTTTGCCGGAACATCGAGGGCATCGGCTTCTGTCAAAACACGCATTGCCTCGTTCCATGCCGGTATTGCGTTTTGCTGAACTTCGGCAAGAATTTCAGCATCGCTGACATCCTGCATGGTATAAACTTTAAGCGCCTTTTGTTCGAGCTCTACGATCCGATTCATCTTCTGTTGAAAAAGATCAACCGGATTAGTAGAGTTGTTCATTACCAGGAAAGCGCCTGCCACTACCAAGACCGTCAGCACGCCAATCGTTCCAAACTTCAGCGCAGGTTCATCAGACTTTTTCAAGCTTGGGTAGCATGCGTAACCGGCAAGCAAACCCGCCAGCAAGCCTCCGATGTGAGCCGCATTGTCAACGCCTTCGCCACGAAGGCCGCCCACGAGATTGTATCCGACAAAAACAATAATACTGGTTAGAAAAGCCTGGCGCGATGCTTTGTCAATCAGGTTGGTCGTGAGCATGGCCAGAAAGAAACCATACATCCCGAAGATTGCTCCTGACGCACCCGCACCAATCACCAGGTCATTCCAGTACAAACTTGTTACGCTGGCCGCGATACCGGTAAGAAGATATATGGCTAAAAAACGAACACTACCCACACGCTGTTCCAGCAGCAACCCGATGTAAACAAGGGCATACATATTCATTAATAAATGGAGAATGCCGATGTGCAGAAAACAACTTGTAAGCAGTCGCCACCATTGATGATTAATGGTATACGGCCGAAAGTTTGCGCCCCATGCAAGCAAGGTCTCATTGTCGGGCAGCCAGATGTCGCCCCCGGTGATTACCATGATGATGAACAGGAGTATATTGAGGTTCACCAGGATGGGTGTAACGTAGTAGCCCTCTGTCGGGATAAAAATTGACAGAAAGCCGCCCATCTTACTTTGCGATGTCTCGAAAACCTCATTGGCCGGGGTGTCGCTCACTTCCAGCGCAAGCTGTCTGACCGAAAGTTCTTCGGGCGACATCGAAGCCCGCAGCTCATAAAACTTCGTAAAGAACTCCTCTACGTTTTTCCGGTTCTTGCCCCAGTCGAACATCTGGTTGCCATTGCTCTCACTTTTAATCGTAAGTTCCTGATCGGCCATGGTGATGGTGATCCGCTCGCTCCACGAGGTCAAGGAGAATGACGTGTAGGCTGTGACTTTGCTTTTTGCAATGTGACTTACCTCCCACTCCATACTTTTCGCGGCTTCAACAGCCAACAACAAAATTTCAGCAGGCGAATTCTCGAACTTTTCCGTTCTGGAATAGCGGGGCACAATGCCAAAAGCCATATTCGGAGGTTTAGGTCAGGTAAAGTTAAAGCGCGGTTACGCCACCGCGCTCAGTACATTATATTTATTGCGATATTCCACAGGCGACAGGCCGGTGATTTTCTTAAACGTAGTGCGGAATGCCTTGATGTCGTTGTAGCCTACCTTGTACATCACTTCGTTTACATTCTCGCTTGACGACTCCAGGCTCATCTTTGCAGCCTCGATTTTTACCCGCTGAATGTACTCCACTACTGTGTTCGCAGTTGCTTTCTTGAACCGGCGCTCAAGATTGCGTCTGCCAAGTGCAAACATAGATGCAAGCTGGTCGACTGTAATCTTCTCTTTGTAGTTGTTCTCGATGAACGTTTGCGCTTCGCGGATCGGCTCATCGCCATGCTCTTTGGTGCCGGTGAACATCATAAAGGCCGATTGATTATCCCGATCGATCTCCAGCGCAAATACTTTTGCACACAGTACGGCCGTTTCGCGGTTCACGTATTTTTCAATCAGGTACAAGATCAGGTTCAGGTACGAATACGCACCTCCGCTGGAATACACTCCGCCTTCATCCGTGACAATCTTTTCGGCAATCAGCGTTATGTGCGGGAACATTTTGCGGAACTGGTTCTCGGCCAGCCAATGGGTGGCCATCTTTTTTCCATCACCCAACCCGGTAGCGGCCAGCAGGAATGCACCGATACACAAACTGGCCACTTCAGCACCCTGATCATACTGCTTTTTAATCCACGGAATGAATTCCCTGTTGCGTTCGATGCCCTGAGCGGGATCACCATCAACAGCCGGAATAATGATCAGGTCTGTTTTCTGAACTTCATCAATCAATACATGCGCATGAGCCGTAAACGCTCCCCCGCTTAGGGGAATGTCGCGTTTGAAACCCACAAGCTGGATGTTGAACAAGGGCGCTTCGCCTTTGGCTTGATTGAACTGATTTACCTGGGACAGCAATTGTCGCGGTCCTTCGATACTTCCCAGGATTGCGCCCTGGGGAAGTAAAATGGAAATGTGTTTCATAGTTTTAACAATCAGTGTTTAGCGGACATGAAGCCTGATTTGCAAGAAGGGGCGACTCCTTGTCCATAAAATTTAATTGTACAGCAAGCATAAGCATGCAAAGCCGGTAATCCAAAGCTAGGTATTCAGTTTGTCGCATTCAACCCGTTTGAATGCCGGAATTGCACCTTCGTGGAAAATAACGAACGATTATGTTTACATCCTTAAACGACTGTTATGGAAAACTACACGCTTGATCACGACATCTTTCTGGTTTGCATGCAGGCCACATCTTTTCCCAATGGCGTTCAGCACGCTTTTGAAAAGCTTCTAAAAACCGATCCATCATTTGCCAATCGTGCCTTGTACGGTATTTCACGCGGCAGTAATAACGGAATTGTGTATTGGGCTGCTGTTGAAGAAGCGTATCGGGGCGAAGGTTATACACTCGGACTTGAGCAATACACCGTTAAAAAAGGTGTATACGCGTCTGAAAAACTGACGAATATTTCAGGAAATGAAATGCGCATCGGCCGAACGTTTGAAAAACTTCTCCAACATCCCGCATTGGATCCACTCGGTGAATGCGTGGAACGATACACCGGTGCTGACGAAGTGGTGTGCATGGTACGATTAAAAGAATAAAGTCGCGTTAACCCCACTGCTTGGCGCATTCACACCCGCTCACGCACAGCAGCACACACTAATTTTGTCATATCAAACGGGTCACTGAACCAAAAAAGAAAAAACTCTTACTACGATGAGGATGCAACAATTCGAATCAGTTGACGCCTACCTGGAGGCACAGTCGCCCGAGTTTCGCGAAGCACTCGAAACATTACGGACACAGATCAAGGCCGCTGCCCCGAAAGCTGAAGAAACCATCAGCTACGGAATGCCGGCCTACAAATACAAAGGTCCGCTGGTATACTTCGGGGCATTCAAGAAGCACTGCAGTTTCTTTCCCGGCAGCGCGACTATTCTCGCCAACCAAAAAGATCTGAAAGGATTTACCGTAGCGAAAGGCACCATCCAATTCACTCCGGAAAAGCCGCTCGCTGCTGCACTGGTGAAACGAATTGTTAAAGAGCGGATTCAAGAGAACGAAGCGCGAGACCTGATACGGAAATCAAAAAAAAGGTAATAGGGATTAGGGATTAGGGATTAGGTAGACGAGATCAGGGGTTCAAAGCTGAAGGTTGAAGGTTCAAGTTTAAACGTTAATAGTTAATAGACAATAGTTTGATGCTATACGCCATCTCAGAACTCAGATCTCATATCTCAAATCTTATGTCTTACGTCTAAGGTCCTACGTCTACGACTTGCGATTAAATAAAAACTAACAATCATGATTAAGCAAAAAATATCCACCTGTCTCTGGTTCGATGGAAATGGCGAAGAGGCTGCAAAATTTTACACCAAGGTGTTTAAGAATTCGAAGATTACGAATACGATGCCGGGCCCTGACGGCAATCCCATCCTGGTAAGCTTTATACTGGATGGTTCAGAATTCCATGCACTCAATGGCGGGCCGCACTTCTCATTCAACGAATCGGTTTCGATGTTCGTGACCTGCGAAACACAAGATGAAATCGATTACCTGTGGAATACGCTTACAGCCGATGGCGGTCAGGAATCGATGTGCGGCTGGCTGAAAGACAAATATGGCTTATCGTGGCAGATTGCACCTTCGGTTATCGGAGAACTGTTTGGGAGCCCGGAGCGTGAAAAAGCCGATCGCGCGATGCAGGCGATGATGAAGATGCGAAAGCTTGATATCGCGCAACTTAAAGCGGCCTTCCACGGACAATGAAAGAACTCACCTTAAACATGGATATTATGGCAACGAAAATTTTTGTCAATCTTCCCGTTAAAGATCTCAAACGGTCTATCAACTTTTTCACACAACTGGGCTTCAGCTTTAATCCGCAGTTTACCGATGAGCAGGCCACCTGCATGGTGATTGGGGAAAACATCTTTGCCATGCTGCTGGTAGAACAGCGCTTCCAGGATTTTACCAAGAAACCTATCTCCGATGCACAAAAAACCACGGAGGTGTTACTCGCACTGGATGCCGAGAGCCGTGATGCCGTTGACCGGATGATCACGAATGCAGTAAAAGCCGGTGGCCACGTGTATGCCGAGCCGCAGGATCACGGCTGGATGTATGGTCATAGTTTTGCCGACCTGGACGGCCACCAGTGGGAAATCCTCTACCTCGATGAAGCGGCAATTCCGCAAGCATAAATCAACGCATTAACGGCTCGCAAAAAAAGTGAACAAAAAAGACCGCATGATTATGAAACCAAAAGGTTTCCTATTTATATTTGTGCAACCAAAAGGTTTCCTATTTATATTTGTGCAACCAAAAGGTTTCATTTATGACACGGGACGTTTTTCAGGGCCTGGCCGATCCGACACGGAGGGAAATCCTGACCATGATTGCACACAAGTCGCTGAATGTGAATTCGGTTGCGAGCAACTTTGATGTCAGCCGAACAGCGATTTATAAACATCTGAAGATCCTGTCGGAATGCGGACTGGTTGTACTTCAGCAACAGGGCCGGGAACGGTACTGTGAAGCGCGGCCGGAAAAACTCAACGAGGTTTCGGACTGGGTAGAACAATACCGGCAAATCTGGACAAAACGTTTCGATGCGCTGGATGCCTACTTGATGAAGATTCAGGCACAAAAGAAAACTACTGCAAAACCAAAGAAGCATGGCCGGAAAAAGTGAGTTTATCATCAGCCGCGTATTCAACGCCCCGCGCGAACTCGTGTTTCAGGCATTCACGCAGGCCGAACATTTAAAACACTGGTGGGGACCGAAAGGTGTTTCGATAAAAATTTATACACTGGAAGTAAAGCCGGGCGGAATATTTCATTACAGCATGACTCACCCCGATGGATCGGTTGTGTGGGGACGCTTCACCTTTCAGGAGATTGTTGCACCCGAACGGCTCAGCTTTCTGAATGCATTCTCCGATGAAAAAGGAAACATTGCTCCTGCCCCATTCGACACGGCATTCCCGAAGCAGGTTTTGAATGAGTGGACATTCGCTGAGTTGAACGGAAAAACAACCGTTACGCTGAAGGCAACGGCATTCAACGCTTCCGCGGAATCGCAGAAGTGCTTTGAGAATCTGTTCAGTTCAATGACGGGAGGCTATGGCGGCATGTTTGACGTGTTTGAAAATTACTTAACCACCCTGAAGTGATGGACGCGATTGTCGATACAAAAAACAAAACCATCGTCAGCTCCCGTGTGATTGACGCACCGGTGCATATCGTATTTCGTGCCTTTTCTAACGCAGAAAATCTGAAACACTGGTGGGGTCCTGCGGGGTTTACCAACACGATCAGTAAGTTCGATTTCAAACCCGGCGGAGCATGGAAGTTTGTACTTCACGGTCCGGACGGAATCGACTACCCCAACACGTGCGAATTCGTGGAGATCGTTGAACATGAAAAAGTTGTTTTCATTCATCACCTGCCCGTACATGTTTTCACCATGACACTCGGCTTCGAACCAATCGGGGATAAAGCCAGGTTTACTTTTACCATGGTGTTTGAGGCACAGGGGGAAGTGGAAAGAATACAACAATATGTGGTTCCGGCTAACGAGCAAAACTTCGACCGGCTGGAAGCCTTCATCCATCAGCATGCTAATTCATCTAAACACGATTAATATTCATTATGAGAAAGCTTGTTCAATTCATGCACGTGTCGCTTGACGGATTCGTGGCCGGCCCCAACGGGGAAATGGACTGGATTATCGTTGACGAAGAAATCTTCGACTATGCGGGCGATCGCACCCGTGCATCCGATACGGGATTGTACGGTCGCGTAACGTACGACCTGATGGAAGGCTACTGGCCAACCGCGGCCGATAAACCCAATGCTTCCCGCCACGACATTGAACATTCGCAATGGTATAAAAATGTTCACAAGGTTGTGTTGTCAAAAACGCTGAAAGGCAAGACCCTCACCAATACGCGCATCATCAGCGATGATGTTGTATCGGAAGTTCAGAAGCTCAAGCAGGCCCCCGGAAAAGAGATCATCATTTTCGGCAGTCCGTCAGCTTCGCATACGCTGATGCAGGCCGGATTGATTGACGACATCTGGATATTTGTAAACCCCGTGCTGATAGGAACCGGCATCCCACTTTTTACCGGCCTCCGCGATCGCGTGACACTAAAACTACTCAAGACTCATGCGTTTAAAAACGGGGTGGTGTGTTTGCATTACGAACGAATTAAAAAGTAACGATGAACTCAACAGCCGACAGAGAATTGTTAATGATCCGCGAATTTCAGGCACCGCGCGAACTCGTGTGGGAAGCATGGACCAACCCTAACCATATTGTTCACTGGTGGGGACCGAACGGATTCACCAACACCATTCATGAGATGAATGTAAAACCCGGAGGCGTATGGCGTTACATTATGCACGGACCTGACGGAACGGATTATCCGAACCGCATTACCTTCCGGGAAGTTGTCAAGCCGAAGCTCCTCACCTATCGTCACGGTTCGGATATCGAAAACGATCCGGGCGAATTCGAGGTTACCGTTAACTTTGAAGCAAAAGGAAACGCAACCGAACTCACGATGCGCATGGTGTTCAAAACCAAAGAAATGCGCGACTTCGTGGTGAATAAATACGGAGCGATTGAAGGCGGCAACCAGACGATGAATAAACTGGGCGAGTACTTAACCCGCATGAACCTTAATTCATAATTTCAATTTTAATCCTAATCCCTAATTCCCAACTACCATGAAACCAAAAACTATAACAATTCTTTACTGGATCACTACAGTCTTGTTTGCCCTCGCGATCTTATTCACCTGTATTCCGAGCGAGGAAGGTTACGCGTTCATCACCGACATACTCGGCTATCCCGGGTATTTTGTGAACTACATTGCTGTATTCAAAGTGCTGGGTGTGATTGGCATTTTGATCCCGGGCTTCCCACGCGTGAAAGAATGGGCGTATGCCGGTTTGTTCTTCGATATGATCAGCGCGGTGTATTCGTTTTACGCAACCGGTACAATGACGATAGAAACAACCGGAATGCTGATCTTTTTCGGATTAGGAATCGCTTCGTACGTGTTCTATCACAAGAAGTTGCAGGCAGCGAAAGCGTAACGTAACCGTGGGAAGGGGTTTGCAGGAATCCCTCCCGCAGTTTGCGGCATGTTTCATTCAATCCGCACAGCCCCGTGTCGGCTTATGTTCGAAAAACGCGGCTTGCGGATAAAATGTCGTGAATAACCCGCGTGAATGTCGTAATTGGATGCCCCGAATGAAGATGTTCACCGTAAGTTTGAACAGCAATAACGCACTATGAACAGTATTGAAGTATTTAAGACAAACGTGGAGACAACGGAACAGGCGCAGCAACTGCTGGACTTGATTCACCGCAATTTTCCCCACTACACTGCCAACTTCGACCTGGAAGATTGCGATCGTATTCTTCGCATCACGTCTGCTGAATTGATCCGTGAAAACGTAATCCCTGAATTCCTCCAGCAAAATGGTTTTGATGCAGCAGTACTGGCCGATGAGGTTCCACCCTTTATCGGAAACTCTGTTATTCTTTCAGCATCCTGATCATTCTGAACGAAGATTCGTTACCGGGTTGGCACGGGCCGCACGGACTGCCTGATAGCTAACCGTGACAAGCGCGATCACCAGCGCACACGCTCCTGAGATCAGGAAAATATCCCAGCTCAAATTGGTTTTATAAACGAAATCCTGAAGCCATTTATTCATCAGTATCCAGGCGACCGGGGCAGCCATCGCAAAGGAAATCAACACGAGGATCACAAAGTTCTGTGTCAGCAACCGGAATACCGTGTTCATCGAAGCACCCAGCACCATGCGAATACTGATCTCTTTGCTTCGCTGCTCAACCATAAAAGCCGACAACGCAAACAATCCCAAACACGCCACAATAATAGCAAGTACCGCAAACGTAGTGAAGATGCGGCCGGTACGTTCCACATCGGCATAGGTAGCGGCATAACGCTCGTCCAGAAAATTAAACCGTATCGCCTGGTTCGGTGAAAACCTCGCCCAGACCCCAGAGATCGCCTCAATCGTTTCCCGCATGTTATCGCCTTTTGTTTTAACCAGAATCACCGAAGGACTGGTTCCGGCCACGAAGCACACAGGACCGATATTCTCTTTCATTGATTCGAAATGAAAATCCTCCACCACTCCAATGATGGTATACTTGCGCCAGTTTTGAATGACCTTCCCAACCGGATCGGCCAGGTTCAGCTGGTTCGCCATCGTTTGGTTGATGATGATGGAACTTGAATCACTGATCATGTCGGGATTAAAGTCACGACCTTCCACCATCTTCATGCCCAGCGTTTTGATGTAGTCCGGATCGACAACCCACTTTTGCGTGGTGACGCCCCGCTCGATCTTTTCCATGCCTTCGTTATGAAACGTGTTACCGTCACGCTTAGAACCCCGGATCGGAAGATAATCGCTTACACTTACGCGCTCTACCTGTGAAAGGCCCAACAACTCACTTTTAAACGAAGCCACGTTGCTGCCCAGCGTATGAGCACCTTGCACCAGCAGCACATGCTCTTTTTCGAAGCCGAGTTTTTTATTCAGAATGTAACTCATCTGCCGGTAGATCACGACTGTACTGATGATGAGGATGATGGAGGTTGTGAACTGGAACACAACCAGCATGCTGCGCGTGGCCGAGCTTTTGCTTCCCTTACTCACATTACCCTTTAACACATTTACCGGGTTAAAGGATGAAAGGTAGAATGCCGGGTACAATCCGGCCAACAAGCCAATCACCAAAGCCGACACGATCATCCCTGGAACAAGCCACCAAGCGCTCCACGGAAAGGTGAGTGATTTGGACGCCAGCACATTAAAATACGGCAACAGCAACCACGACAGAATCACTCCGCTTACAATTGCCAGTAAGCTGAACAGAAACGACTCGGTTAAAAATTGCCTGATCAGATGACTTCGCAGCGAGCCAACGGTTTTTCGCAACCCCACTTCTTTTGCGCGATTGGCTGAGCGCGCGGTCGACAAATTAATGAAGTTGATACACGCGATGATCACAATAAAGCCTGCAATGGCTGCGAACAACCAGATGAATCGGATGTCGCCATGCGGAAGACTGTCGTGAACACTGCCATCGAGATAAACTTCGTCCATCGGTTGAAGTTCAAATTTGGCCGAGTTCAGAATTTTCTCGAACCCTACAGCCCCGGATGCCAGAAGCGCAGGGTTGTAGTACTTTTCAATAAAGCCCCGCTTGATGTTTTCAGCAGCTTTTTCAATATCCGTTCCCGGTTTAAGCGTTAGGTAGATCTGATAGTTGCTGGCCATCCACCAGGTTTGTTCACCAGGCCAGAATTCCACCCCGCGTAATGTCATCAGGAAATCGAACTGCAGGTGTGAGTTAGCCGGAAAGTCTTCAATCACTGCGCCTACCGTATACAGTTTCTTGTCGTCATTGTTTATGATAAACGTCTTCCCTACCGCATCCTCTCCCGGAAAATACTTTTCTGCCTTTCTTCTGGTGATGACGATCGACTTGGGATTTGTTAATGCGTATTTTGGATTACCGGCAATTACCCGAAGGTTTAAGAGTTCGAGCAACTCCTGATCGAAGTAGACAAATCCGCCCTCATGCTGGTTTTCGTTGCGATCGCTTCTGCGGATTTCATTTTCGTATGCATCGAACAGCGGACTCGACAAGTATCTTCCGGCCTGATCAACTTCCGGAAAATCAGCCTTCAATGCAGCCGCTGCCGGAGCCGGGAAGTCGACCGACCGTTCGGTCTTGTTGGCATCAATTTCCGCCTGAACCACCAGCCGATACGGTCCGTTATCCCGCACCAGGTGTTTATCATAGCTTAATTCATCTTTCACGTAAAGTGAAATCAGGAAACATGCTGCTACTCCGATGGCGAGTCCGCCAATTTTTATAGCAGAATACATTTTTTGCCGGAGCAGACTGCGCCAACTGATGCGGAAATAGTTCTGATACATATCGTAGTAGAGAAGCGTAGCCTTGTTTTTTCGTATCGCGAAGGGTCGCAGATACTGAATTACCTGATACCAATAATTGAGTCGTGCCCGGAAAGCAGAACGGTGTTTCAACTCGTGAAGAAATTTCTCTTCCAGATCACCCTCAACTTCTTCCGCAAGATCGTCCCGCAGCAACCGAAGCAGCAGCCATCGCGGTAACCGCGGAGGTATGATGCTATTGTTATTCACTCTTCAGGCTGTTAACCGGGTTCGCTTTTGATGCGCGGAAGGTTTGTGATCCGATCGTGATGATACCCAGCGTTAACAAAATGAGAACGCCCGTTATCGCTGTTCCGATACCAAACTCAACCCGTGCAGTCAGTTGCTGCAACCACATATTGTTAACGAAATAGCTTAACGGCACCCCGATAAAAATCGCGAGCATCAACATCGTCATAAACTCTTTCGACAATAATCGGGCGATTGCTCCATCCTCAGCACCTAACACTTTGCGGATACCGATTTCTTTCGTTCTTCGCTCGGTGGTGTACGTGGCCATTCCGAGCAAGCCGAGGCAGGAAATAGCAATCGCCAGAAAGGCAATAAAACCGAGCACCTTCACCAGGTCCAAAACGCCTTGCTGCATCGAAGCGAGTTGCTGGTCGAAGAACTCATATTTAAACGGATGAATTACATCAATCTTCTTCCATTGCGCTTCCAGTTTCTTAACGGTTGCCATGGGATCGTTGGTAGCAATTTTCACATTTGCATATTGAAATGCGGCCGGTTGATTGCGCAGCACAATCGGACTTGCTTCGCGGGTATTCAGCAACACCCGGTAGGTAAAGTCTTCAAACACACCGGCAATCACAAGCTGTTCATTGCTCCAGCGTGCTTCCACAGTTTGCCCGATCGCGTCATGAGCATTAACGAAGCCCAGCTTTTCAAGTGCTTTTTTGCTCACCAAAATTGCATTCGGAGCCTCCGCACGGGGCGGAAGATTTTTGCCGGCAAGTATTTTCACGTCCAGGTTGTTCAGGAAATTTTCATCGGTTTGCAGCACCGTAGTCTGGATGTACTCGTCTTGCGTACCCGGCTTCTTAATATCGATACCATTGTTGGTTCCGGTAGCCGGAATGATATCGGTTGCCGAGATGCCCGTTACTTCGGGTACAGCACTCAGTTCGTTTTTAAACTTTTCAAAATCCATCCCCTGCAATTCCACGTTCACAATGTTTGCCGTTTTAAATCCGTAGTCGAACTTCATGAAGTAGCTGAACTGCCGGTATACCAGAATGGCTGTGGTAATGAAGAACAGTGAAATCACAAACTGTGAAACGCTCAGCGTTTTGCGGAGTCCGAGTTTACCGCGCTGCGAACCAAGCTGCTTTCGCAGTGTTTTAACCGGGTTGTACTTCGAGAGATAAAAGGCAGGATAAATTCCCGCAATCAATCCGATGAGCACGGCAAACGCCACAAAGGCACCGTACACTCCGGGCGTTGCCGGTAACTCAAACTGCAGAAACTTGTTCAGCCAAAGGCCTTTGAAAGCCGGTGCGAGCAACAGCAGAAAACCGGCCGCGAGCAACAGCGCAATCAGTGAAGTAACAACCGATTCGCTCAGGAATTGAAATATAATGGAGCCGCGTTGCGCGCCTGTAACCTTCCGCACCCCGATCTCCTTCGCCCGGGTTAACGCCCGCGCCACCGACAGGTTGGTATAGTTGAAGCACGCTGTGAGCATGATCACAGAGGCCAGGATAATCAGAAACTGATATCCCACTTTGGGCATGCGGTTGTTCGTATCATTTCCGCGTAAGTTCAATTGAATCTCGCTGAGCTTTTGCGGGATAAACCGGAGGTCTTTGGTTTGTTCATTCTTTTTATCGGTGTATGTTCGGGTCGCCAGATCGTCAAGGGCCGTTTGAAGTTCAGCTACGCTTTTATTTTCTTTCAGCAGCACAAATGTGTAGGGTCGGTAGAACCAATCCCACGCATTCATGCGGTCTTCAATTTTCTTTGCCGTGATTAAAGAGGGCTGGGTTGCCGCCGACATCAAAACGTCAAACGTGAGATGCGATTTATATTTCGACTCATCCATCACTCCAGTCACCGTGAAGGTGCCCCACGAAACGGCAGGTGCCCCTACTCCGTCAAACCGCTGCGGGAACGACAACTGTCGATCCGAAAAATCGAACGTCTTCCCGATCGGATCATCGTTGCCATATAATTTAACAGCCAGTTGCTGTGAGATGACAGCCGTATACGGTTGTTGCAAGGCTGTGGCGGCATCGCCTTTCTCTAATGCAAAACTGAATAGTGAGAAGAATGAGGGTTCAGCAAAATACCCCCGCATGTCGGCAAGTTTCGTTTGATACACGGCATCACCGGCCGGGCCCGGAACCAATACAGTTGTTTCTTCTGCAACGGTATAGTTGTTTTTAATGGCTGCCGCCAACGGCTGAGGAGTTGTGGCGTAGTTACTCGAAAGCGTCATCCGGTAAATCCGGTCGGCCTTCGCATGGAAATCGTCATACCTCCGCTGGTCTGCCAGCATGAGAATAATCAGCATGCACACCGACATCGCCAGTGCGAGCCCGAACACATTGATCGCAGAGAATGCTTTGTACTTGACGATGTTCCGCCAGCCAATCTTAACGTAACTTCCAACCATACTGTAATAGATTATTTTTTGTAAACGCCCCTTCCGGAGCGCAAAAGGTCTTAGATAATTGATGACTTGAATCCAGTAGTCAATCTTTGCCCGGATCGCGGATCGGGTGCGAACAAGTTTGCTGAACCGTTCGTCCAGGTCGCCCGAAACTTCTTCTGCCAAATCACGCCTCAGAAAAAGGTGAAGGAATCGCTGCGCCGATCGCGGTGGATGTTGATTACCCTCTCGCATATTCGTTTACGTGTTCGCGATAAAACTTCCAATCGCGCTGCCATGCAGCGACACCCTGATTCGTTATCCGGTAACGCTTTTTCGCATGAACGTAACTCACCCCAATCAGAGCCCTTTCTTCCAACTGAAAGAGTGTTTGGTAAAGTGTAGCAAGCAGAATCAAACTCTTCATCCCTAGCGACAACCTCTCTGCCAGTGCTATTACCGACAGTTCACGCTCCTGCCTGCTTAGCTGAAACAATACCTCCTCTTCAAGATCGGTCATGAGGCGTTTATTCATGATCACCGCTTATACGCTAAATCCGAAATCCATCTTACCTGCAAAAGCCGGGAATTGATTGTACAGCGACATGCGCAGGTCGCGCGCGCTTTCCAATGCACGCTTGCCATACGCGGTAATGGTGTAGATACGCTTTCGCCTTCCACCCCGTTCAGCCGTGGCGTTTCCCACCTTTGACGTTAGGAAACCTTTTTCCTCCAGGCGGTTCAGCGTGGAGTGAACCGCGCCAATCGACACCGAACGTTTGGTTTGGGTTTCAAACTCTTCCGCGATCTTAAATGAATACGCTTCTTCCCCCAGAATTCCCGTGAGCAGGAGGATTACTTCTTCAAACTCTCCTAATCGTGTTTCGATCATTTGATACTAGATTGTATAGGAAACATACGGGTGTTCTTAATATTTGTTCTACTTTTTAGTAACAAATATTGGGGCAATAAAAAAGCCTCTGAAAAGAGGCTCATTATCAATCGATTAAAATTCCTTCTATCGTGCGATAACCTGATACGCGCGTTGCCCTTCGAGTTCCGTCTGACGGATAACTTTAGCGGCCTGCAACTCTGCAAGCATTTGGTTGATGGCTTGCTCGTGCGTTGTACCCAGGTGGCTAAGCAACTGCGTGTAGGTTTTAATATCGTTTGGCGCCTTGCGGAAATCGGTGATGAAGTTCAGAATATCAATTTTTCTCATCGAAAACGGATTTTTACAGGGATACGGAAAAACTGCGCAAAGGTTTTACCGGTCCCGGATTTTCAACTCCGATCAGAGCACGAAAATCGTATCCTGGGCCGTGGCCGTAAAGCGACTCTTCGTCACGCCTTTCTCTTTGGTGAAGAAACTTACAATGGCATCGGAGTATTCGCGCTTACATTTGAAGTAGTGCGGCTTCTTGGTTGTTTTCGTTGACGCCAGTAACCCTGACAGTGTGGCGCGATTCCTCGCCCCTATTTCACTTTTCGGTTTGATCACTTTTGAAATCTCAGCGATGATCTCGTTAATCTCGCGCACTTCCTTTTCGTTGAATTTTACCGGTGTCATAGTTGCTTTGTTAAGCATCAAAAGTATAAAAATTCGTCCATTGTAGAGTCAATTCCCCAAACAAACCCAAACCGCGCGGGCAGCCGGCACACGCTTCCGCAAAAAACATCGCCTGACATATACCGCAAGGTGGCACAACATTGTATCATACTAAACCAGAAATCTGACGTTATACAGGTTGATGAATTTAAAAATGAAGCGTATGAATAGTGTGAAGAAGATTTTTAGCAAACGAATAGCCCTGGGAGCCTTGCTGTGTGGCTCACTGCTCGCGTTTACCAGTTGTTTGGATGACGATGACTCGAACCTGGAAAATGTTCCGGTTGCCTACGTGTCGTTATACCATGGTTCGCCCGATGCACCCGATCTCGACATTGAAGTTGATGGCCGGCAAATCAACGCTTATCCGTTTGAGTACACGGATTTTACCGGCTACCTCCGATTTTATACAGGCGAACGGAATTTGCGGTTCGGACCGTACGCATCGAGTAGTATCGACATCGACACCACCGTTGACTTCGAAGCCAATCAGCTGTATTCTGTGTTTGTGGTAGATGAGTTTGAAGATGCCGGCGTCGTAGTTACGCACGATAATTCCGACACGCCTGCGAAGGGCAAGGCAAAAATCAGGGTTATCAATCTGTCGCCCGATGCAGGCGATATTGATTTGATTGCCAATGGCGATGACACCTGGTCGGCCGACCTGGCCTTCAAAGAGTCGTCTGAGTTTACCGAGGTAGACGCAGCCGAATACGATTTCCAGGTGCGCTCCTCTGCGAATGACGATTTGCTGCTGACCGTGCCTGACATTCAGCTTCAGCCGCGGTACTTCTATACCATCATCATCCGGGGTTTTGAAACGCCGCCGGGAGGCAATTCGAACGTATTGGCCGCGCAGGTTGTCGTGAATTAAGACAGATTAAAATCAGTGAATAGCCCAACGAGACATTGGGCTATTTTTTTGCCGAATCCAATTGGTTCTCCGCGTTATCATGCAGGAAATCACCCCCAACCCGTTCCACCAGTGGTATTGCCCGGTGTGCCGATTAATTGTTACTTGCGGGGATAATATTGAGTTAGCAGCAATCCGGTGGCCTGGTATCGAGGAATAGGAGTTACAGAAATTATCTTCATTGCGCTGTTTCTGGCGCTGTACGTTCTTTATATCGTGCGGGTGATTACCATCGCCCGGTCGCTGAAAAGCTCATTTTCATCCATCTTTATTAAACTCGGACTGCGCACGGTCATGTTTGCGCTGCTGATTATTGCCCTGCTCGGGCCCTCTTTCGGGTCGTCTAAACAGGAAGTTAAGTCGATCGGCAAAGACATCATGATTTGCGTGGACCTCTCGAAATCGATGGACGCGTTCGACATCCAGCCCACGCGGCTCGAGAAAGTCAAGTTTGAAATGAAGAAGATCGTGGATGCATTCAACTCCGACCGCATTGGCGTAATCATCTTCTCATCGGAAGCTTTCATGCAATGCCCCCTCACCTACGACCAGAATGCACTCAACCTTTTTATCGAGTCGATGAATACCAACCTTGTGCCTTCTTCGGGCACCGACTTTGGTCCACCGCTTGAAATGGCCGTTCAGAAAATGCAGGATGAAGGAACGCGTTCCGACACCAAATCCAAAATCATTATCCTGATCAGTGACGGGGAAGATTTTGGAGAAGAAACGGCCGATGTAGCGCAGGAAATTGAAGATGAAGGCATCAAACTTTTCACCCTCGGCATTGGTACCGAAAAGGGCGGCCAGATTCGTTCGGGCTCGGGCTATAAAACCGACAAAAGCGGAAACGTGGTGGTGAGCAAGCTGAATCCGACATCCCTGATGGCGCTGGCGTCACGCACCGGGGGCAAGTATTTCGAGATCAATGAAACCAGAAATGATGTTTCACGGTTAATCAATACAATAGGCAAAATTGAAGGCGAACTGATGGATGCGCGGGTAATGGATGTAACTGCAAACCGGTACTTCTACTTCCTGGCCGCTGCGCTCGCGCTGCTCGTGCTGGATGTATTGCTGAATGTGAAAACTGTGCGGATATGAAGGTGTTGGCAACTGTTTTACTACTCCTGGTAACTCTTACCGATCCCACCCGGATCAGCAAGATTAACACGCTCAAGGCCGAAGCAAAAAAAGCATACCTCAAGAACGATTTTAAAACTGCTATTGCCAAATACCGGTACCTGATTGATTCGATGAACGTAAAGGAAGACGAGGTACTGATGAACCTTGCCAGTGCGTACTACAACCTGAAAGACACCGCGAATGCTGTGAGTCAGTACCAGTCGCTCACCGCGAGTTCGAAGAACGAAGTGCGGTCGAAAGCCCAGCAACAACTGGGTGTAATTGCCGATCAGCAGGGCAAGCAACAGGAAGCCTTGAACTATTTTAAAGAAGCGATTAAAAGTGATCTATCCAACCAGGACGCACGATACAACTACGAGCTGATCAAGAAAAAAATAGAGGAGAAGAAAAAGAAGGATCAGAAAAACAAGAACAACGCAGACAACAAAAAGCCGAAGCCTACCGAATTTGCATTGCGAATCAAGGCTCAGGCGGATCAGCTTGCTTCGCAATACCGATTCGCAGACGCGCTTCGCGTGTTGCAGGATGGAGCAAAACAGGACGATACCGTTGAGCCGAATTATAAAGACATGATGGACCGTCTGGGTGAAGTTGTTGAAATTAACGGAGGACGATGATGCGCATACTCATAATACTTTTCTTTTGTCTGGTCAGCGGAGCATGCTTTTCGCAAAGTGCCCAGGCATACTTTAATACCTCTGCCAATCACTATGTTGCCAAGCGCGATAAGGAGGCGCTACAGTCCGTTAACGATGGCCTGAGCCGATATCCTTCCGATCCGAAACTTCAGGCGTTGAAGGAAAAGATGGAGAAAGAAAAACAGGAGCAGGAAAAGAAAGAGCAGGAAGAACAAAAGAAAGAAGAACAGGAGAAAAAAGAAAAAGAGGAGCAACAGAAGAAAGAACAAGAGCAGAAGGAAAAAGAGAAGAAAGAGCAGGAAGAGAAACAAAAGCAAGACCAGGAGAAGAAAGATCAGGACAAGAAAGACCAGGAAAAGAAGGAGCAGGAGAAGAAAGATCAGGAAGAAAAACAGAAGAAAGACGAGGAGAAGAAGATGCCCCCCTCCGTTCGGGAAAAACTGGAGCAGATGAAAATCAGTCCGGAGAAAGCCGAGATGCTTCTGGAAGCCATGCGCAACCAGGAGAAACAGTACCTTCAGCAAAACAAGCGTAAAGCCACAAAACCTAAAGAAAAAGGCAAGCCAGACTGGTAGCCTTTCTATCGGTATTTATCCTAATTTTGACCCTGTTAACCCATGCATATGAAAGAAGTCTATATCATTTCGGCAGTCCGTACGCCCATTGGCAGTTTTGGTGGAAGCCTCAGCGCATTAACCGCAGTTGAACTTGGCGCGGTAGCATTCAAAGGCGCACTTCAAAAAGCAGGTGTAGATCCAAAAGTGGTTCAGGAAGTTTTTGTCGGAAATGTAATTTCTGCCGGCCTCAAGCAGGCTCCTGCAACGCAGGTAGCCGTTGGTGCGGGATTAGGATATAATATTCCGTGTACCATCATCAATAAAGTATGCGCCTCGGGAATGAAAGCTGTTATGGTTGGCGCACAGTCGATCATGCTCGGGCAGAACGATGTGGTGCTCGCGGGCGGTATGGAAAGCATGAGCAACATCCCCTACTACCTGCTGAAAGCACGAACAGGATACAAATTCGGAAACGGTGAATTGATCGATGGCTTAACGTATGACGGGCTCACCGATGTGTACAACCACTGCGCGATGGGTGTATGTGCCGACAATACAGCAAAGGAAATGAACATTTCACGTCAGGACCAGGATACCTATGCCATCAATTCGTACAAGCGCTCAGCCGCTGCGTGGGCAGCCGGCAAGTTTAAAGATGAAATTGTGGGCGTTGAGTTAACAGACAAGAAAGGCAACAAGACTCTGTTCGCGGAAGACGAAGAATACAAGAATGTAAACTTCGAAAAAGTACCTTCCCTGAAACCTGTATTCACCAAAGACGGTACCGTTACTGCCGCCAACGCCTCAACACTGAATGACGGAGCTTCAGCCCTGTTGTTAATGAGCAAAGAAAAAGCAAACGAACTTGGCCTGAAGCCGATTGCGAAAATCCGGGGCTTTGCTGATGCAGCCCAGGATCCGATGTGGTTTACTACGGCCCCTGCGTTGGCTATTCCAAAGGCTATGAAACTGGCGGGTGTTACACCGAAAGATGTTTCGTACTACGAAATTAACGAAGCGTTCTCGGCAGTGGCGATTGCTAATAATATCAAACTGGAACTCGATCCTGAAAAAGTAAACGTCAATGGCGGTGCCGTTGCACTCGGCCATCCGCTGGGATCATCGGGTTCACGCATCACCACTACCCTCATCAACATCCTGAAACAGAACAAGGCAGGCATTGGCGTAGCCGGAATCTGTAACGGTGGCGGTGGCGCATCAGCCATTGTGATCGAGAATCTGTAGACGTTCAACGGAACGTTCCGCACAACAAACGAATCAGCCTTGCGTTATTTGCAGGGCTGTTTTATTTTCGTCTGAATCCCCAAAAAAGCATGCGAATCATTCTATTTCTTCTGATCCTGTTACCGGCTGTTGGTTTCGCCCAGCGCGAAATCAAAACGTATTACGATGCAGCCAAACGGTTTCCGCAGGAAGTTTATGCAGTGGCATCGGATGATGACGAGATGCTGATCGGGTCGTACAAAAAGTTTCACCCCAATGGCAAGGTGGCGGTGGAAGGCAACTTCAACAAAGGAAAAAAATCAGGCGTGTTTACAGAGTATAATCCTACCGGCACGCTTTCGCGGAAAATGGTGTATGTAAACGGGCTTCGCCATGGCGCGGTGGAAGTGTATGACGAGACTGGCAAGTTTGTTCAAAAGGCGTACTATCAAAACGATCTGCTGGTCGACAGCGTTCAATCGTTTTACGATAACGGCATTGTTAAAAGCGAAACGGTTTTCAAAAAAGGAAAACCCGAAGGCGTGGTGCGCGAGTATTATCCTGCCGGCAACATGAAGAAAGAAATCATGTACGCAAATGGCAAACCCAACGGAATTACCCGCAGCTTCTATGAAAATGGAAAAGTAGAAACGGAGTGCAATTACAAAAACGGAATCATGAGCGGATTCTACAAAACCTTCTACGACAACGGGCAGATGGAAACCGTATCGACCATGAAAGAAGGTTCTAAAAACGGTGAGTTCAAGAACTACGATCGCGAAGGCCACCTGCTGCTCGAAGGAAGCTTTATGAACGGCCGGTTGCATGGCGACAATGTTGGCTACTATGCCGATGGAACGGTCAAGCACCGGTACACATACGAAGAGGGAACCAAGGTGGGCACCGCACTCTCCTACCATCCGAATGGCAAGTTGAAAATCAAAGAGCAGCCATCGCTCACCGGCCAGGAATGGATTGTGGAAGAATACTCTGACCTGGAAAAACTGATGTCAGTGAAACGCTATAAGAACAAGCATCCGAACGGTACGTGGGTGTTTTACTATGCGGATGGAAAAACCGAACGTGTGAAAGAGAACTACGAGAACGGAAAACTGTCGGGCGTACGCTACGAATATTTCGACAACGGAAAGCTCGCCAAGGAAGAAACGTACAAATTCAATCTGCTCACCGGGCCATACAAAACCTACTACCCTTCGGGCGGTGTGGAAGCCGAAGGCGAACTTCGGTCGAACCGCAGGCATGGATTGTTTACGGCCTATCATCCCAACGGAAAGATCAAAGAGCAGGGCGAATACATTGCCGACCGCAAACACAAAGAGTGGAAGGAATATGACGAGCAGGGAAACGTGGTGAAAACCTATGTTTTCAAGGCCGGACTGCTGGTAGAGCCCAAGAATTAATTAAACCCGCAGGCGAATTTCTGCCGCACATTTCCAATCTTTGCGCTTCAGTTTTTTCTATGAACGCAATTAAGGAAACCAATTTCCAGTTTCAGGGTCAGACAGGTTTTTATCGCGGCAAGGTCCGTGATGTATACTATTTTGGTTCCATCATGGCGATGGTCGCAACCGACCGCATCTCGGCATTCGATGTGGTGCTGCCGAAAGCCATCCCCGACAAGGGCCGTGTACTCAATCAGATTGCAGCCATCAACTTAAAGGCAACAAAGGAACTCGTTCCCAACTGGGTGATCAGCACGCCCGATCCAAACGTAACCGTGGGCTTTAAATGCGAGCCCTTTCCGGTTGAAATGGTTGTGCGCGGATACCTGGCAGGTCACGCCTGGCGCGAATACAAAGCCGGCAAACGAACGCTGTGCGGCGTTACGCTTCCGGAAGGACTGAAAGAGAACGATAAGTTTCCAACCCCGATTATCACACCCACCACCAAAGCGAAAGTGGGGCACGATGAAGACATCTCACGCGAGGAAATTCTGAGCCGTGGGCTGGTTTCCAGAGAAGACTACGAGACATTAGAGAGGTATACACTTACGTTGTTTGCCAAAGGCACCGAGATGGCCGCTGCACGCGGATTGATTTTAGTAGACACGAAGTATGAATTCGGTAAACAAAACGATACGATTTACCTGATTGACGAGGTTCACACACCCGACTCGTCACGTTACTTTTATGCAGAAGGGTATACGGGACGCCAGCAAAAGGGTGAGCCGCAAAAGCAGCTTTCGAAGGAATTTGTACGCCAGTGGCTGATCGAAAACGGATTTCAGGGCAAAGACGGCCAGCAGGTACCCGAAATGACACCGCAAATTGTGAACTCAATATCAGAGCGTTACCGCGAATTGTATCACCATTTTACCGGTGAGAAACTGTCGGAAACGGGCACAACCGACCTCCTTCAAAGAATCCACGATAGTATCATTAATTCGGTAAATTCCGTTAATTTTGAGGCTCGCAAGAGCTAAACAGTACCCAAGAACATGAAATACACGATCGACAAGCAGGAGAAATACAGTTTGCTGCGCCTGCATGAGGAGAAGATGGATAGCAGCGTAGCTCCCAATCTTAAATCAGAACTCATCACCCTTCATGCAGAAGGCGTTAAGAATATTATCCTTGATCTTTCGGACGTAAAGTACACCGATTCATCAGGTTTGAGCGCATTGCTGGTAGGCAATCGTATCTTCCAGGAAGAAGGCGGAATTTTCGTGCTCGCTGCTCTGTCGGAGCACACCGTGAAGCTGATCAAAATCTCTCAGCTTGACAGCGTACTGAACATCACCAACACCGCAGAAGAAGCAATTGATGCCGTATTCATGCACGAAATTGAAAAAGATTTAAAAGACCGGGACAACCGGTAAGATCGAAACGATCGCATACCATGATGAAGACCAAAGTCGTTACTGATTTTGGTCTTTGTTTTTACAGACACAACGCTCTGAAACCAGCCGGATTCACTTTCGTGAACAGAAATAAATTCAGAACTTACTGCGAAGCAAGGTTGTGGCGTTTAAAATAACGATACTCGGTTCAAGTGGTGCCGTTCCGGCGTACGGACGCATGCCGTCTGCCCAATTCCTGGAAGTAGAAAACAATTACTTTCTGATCGATTGCGCAGAAGGTGCCCAACTGCAACTCATGAAGTATGAGTTGAATATGCACCGTATCGATCACATCTTTATCTCACACCTGCATGGTGATCATTATCTGGGCCTCATGGGCCTGATCTTCACGCTGCACCTGAACAAACGAAAATCCGATTTACACATCTATAGCCATAAAGGGCTTGACGAGATCATTACCCTGCAGCTCAAGTATTCAAAATCCTCCCTCAACTACAAAATCGTCTTCCACCTGCTGACACCGGGTAAAAAGGAAATCATCTTCGAAAACAAGTTTGTTACGGTCGAGACCATTCCGTTGCTGCACAAGCTTGATTGCTCAGGCTTTCTGATTCGCGAAAAACCAAAGCCAAGACGAATCGACAAAGAGGTATTGCCCCAAAATCTATCAATCCTGCAATTGAATAAGTTAAAGTGGGGTGAAGACATTGTGGATGACGAAGGGAACATCGTTTATAAAAACGAAGCGCTTACCCTTTCGCCACGAAAATCGAGAAGTTACGCCTACTGCTCCGACACGCAATATTTTGAAGCGATCGTAGAACAAATCCGGGAAGTGGATGTTCTCTACCATGAAGCAACGTTTATGGAAGAAGACGCAGACAAAGCACTGGAGACCCGGCACAGTACCGTAAAGCAGGCGGCCACGATTGCCCTGAAAGCTCAACCCGTGCGCCTGCTGATCGGGCATTTTTCGGCCCGATATAAAGACTTGCTTCCCGTAATTGACGAAGCCAAGCGCGTATTCCAAAACACCTATCTTGCTTTGGAAGGCGAAACCTTTACCATCGAAGACTAACGTATGCAGCCAACACTCGAGCAAAAGAAACATCGCCTGTTCCTGGTTCTGTCAGGCATCTTCATCACGAATGCGCTTCTGGCCGAAATGATCGGTGTCAAAATCTTTTCGTTCGAACAAACCCTCGGCATGAACCCCGCGAATCTGAACATTCTTGGATTCACGATGGACTTTAACTTAACTGCGGGCGTTGTTATCTGGCCCGTTGTGTTCATCACCACCGATTTAATCAACGAATACTTTGGAAAACCAGGCGTCAAGCGAATCAGCTACCTGACCGCCGGACTGATCGCCTACGCGTTCGTGGTGATCTTTTTAACCATGCTGCTCTCCCCTGCCGACTTCTGGCATTACACGAAAGGCCCTGATGGAAGTACGGTAGACATGGATATTGCCTTCAACAAAATTTTTGGACAGGGGCAGCGAATTATCATCGGCTCACTCACCGCGTTCATCATTGGCCAGCTCACCGATGTGTTTGTATTTCAAAAACTAAAAAAAGTTACCGGAAACAAGTACCTCTGGCTACGCTCTACCGGTTCAACCCTGGTGTCGCAATTCATCGACAGTTTTGTGGTGCTGTTCATTGCCTTTTCGGGCGTGTTCACCACTTCCCAAATTGTAGCGATCGGGATCACGAACTACATCTACAAGTTCATTGTAGCGATTGCGCTCACTCCGCTCATTTACCTCGGTCACTCGATTATTGACAACTACCTGGGAAAAGAACACGCAGAAAAAATTTCCGCGGAAGCGACTGAAAACAGCAAGGGCTTCTTTTAACGCCTGCGGATATTGTCCAGGATTACAGCGGTCGCGATTCCTGCATTTAACGACTCAGCGTGCCCGTACCGCGGGATGGTAATTTTTTGCGTGACAAACGAAGCTACCGCGTCCGAGATTCCGTTTGCTTCATTGCCGATCACAATGATTCCACCCTGTCCGTAATTAAAGGAATGAGCATCTGCTCCGTTCAGGAAGGTCCCTAACACCGGTAGCGTGTTGCCGGTTAAGAATTCCACCAGATTTGTGTAAAACACGTTCGTTCGAACAAACGAACCCATACTTGCCTGCACCACTTTTCCGTTATAAACATCCGCAGTTTCTTCTGAGGCGATGATGTTCTTGATCCCATACCAATCGGCCGTCCGGATAATCGTACCCAGGTTACCCGGGTCGCGGATGTCGTCCAGCATCAACACAAATTCCTGCGATGTGAGTTTCGGCCGTGTGTTTTCCGGAATGGCCACCACCGCCAGCGCTGCATTGTTGGATGCATACTCACCTACCGATGCCAGCTCTTTCTCTGATACTTCCACTACCGGACCTTTAAACCTGCTGAGAGCCGACTTCTGGCGTTCGATGAATTCGGCTGTGGCATATACCTCCTTCACGGTTAACGAAGAGGTCAGAACCTCCAGTACGCTTTTTTCACCCTCCACCGTAAAACATTGTTCCTGTTTTCGGTATTTCTTTAATTGCAAAGATTTGATGAATTTGATCCGCGCTTTGGACAGCATTTTTTGACCGTTGATACCCTCGAAAAATAGATATTATTTCCTTCTTTTCTCAGTTTTGATCCTGCTGCAGGCTTGTACCGGCACCCGGTATCTCAAGGAAAACGAGCGGCTGCTCTACCGCCAGAAAATCAAAGGCCAGCCAGCCGACATCAGCGAAAGCACACTCAAAGATCTGTACACCCAGAAAGAGAATCAAAAGGCTTTTGGGCGTCTTGCGTTAGCACCCCGGTGGGCACATTACCTGGGCCGAAGAAAGTTCGACCCCAAGACGTACGAAAAGAAGATCGAAAAGACCGAAAAGAAGTATAACGCAAAAATTGCCCGGGCAAAGACCGACAAGAAGGCAAACAACCTGCTGTTTACCAAGCAGAGCAAAATCGACAAGCTGAACGATCGTATCCAGAACGGAAACCTGCTGATGCAATGGGTCGACCCGATTACGGTATACGACTCTTCGGCAACTGACCTGACCGTTGCCAAGTTTTCGGATTACCTGTTTTCAAACGGCTACTTCAACAACACGGTCACATCGTGCGAGTTGGTTCCCAGAAACGAGCGGAAGCGCAACAAAGCCCGGTTCCGGAAAAAAGTACAAATCGAATACACGATCCGCGCAGGCAAGCCTTACCGCATCGATACTGTGTTCTATCGGGTGACCGACACGGCTATCTACAACCTCCTGGTTAAAAACAGCGCACAAAGTTTTCTGGTGAAAGGTCAGCGTTACCGGCAAGACAACTTTTCAAAAGAGCGCGAGCGACTCGACTTACTATTGAAAGACAACGGTTACTTCGACTTTAGCCGGCAGTACATTGAATACGAAACCGATACTACCTACCGTCCGAACCGCAGGGTTGGTGTTCAGATAATTGTTAACGATCCCGCAAAGCGGGGCTATCACAAGAAGTTTATCATTGATGAGGTTAACTTTACCACAGATGCCGGGGTTGCCCCTCCTTCTTCTGATGCATTTCGTACCAAACGCGCCTCACGTGGCGTTAACTTCCAGTACTTCGAACGCAGTTACAGTTTAAAAATGCTCGGACAACGGGTGTTCCTCAAGCCGGGTCAATTCTATAGCCGGACAAAAACCTTCGACACGCAACGCCAGCTCGCCAACCTGAACAACTTCAAGTTCGTAAACGTGAATTACGACACATCGGGAGGAAAGTTCATCGCCAACATTTTTACCAGTCCGCTCGACCGGTATCAGTGGTCGAATGAAATCGGTATGAGTGTTACCCAGGGATTTCCGGGCCCGTTCTACAGCGTGAACTTCATGAAGCGCAACATCTTCAACGGTCTGGAGAACTTCGAAATGAACGGCCGGATCGGATACGAAGGCGTTTTGTCGGCCACACAATCGAGCAACATCAGTGTTTACCGAAGTATCGAAGCCGGCATCAACGCATCGGTTTCATTCCCGCAGTTTTTGTTTCCGTTGCCCGACCAGGTTCGTTATCGGCTCGGCCGGGTCAACCCCCGAACGAAAGTGCAGGTAGGATACACGTATACCAACCGTCCGGAGTATCAGCGCAAAGCAACGTCTGCCAACTTTACGTACAGCTGGGATAATCAGCGGATCAGACGGTATGATTTCACGATCGTCAACCTGAGTGTGATCAATTCAACAACCTCGCAGGACTTTCAGAGTTTCTTGAATGAACAGTTCACCGAATACGGAAACCCGCTTAAGTATTCGTTTAACTCATCGTTCGTAAGCAGCATGATTTTCGCCATGACCTGGAACTTCAACAACTATGGAAGTCCGGGAACAACTTCAGCGTTCTTCCGGTGGGCCATCGAAAGTGGCGGAACGATTCAAAACCTGATTGACCTTTCTGCGGAAGGTTTACAAAAATTCAAATACCTGCGGGCCAGTGTCGATTTCAGAAGAACCAAAGTACTCGACAAAACCACGATGCTGGCATACCGGTTCAACGGTGGTGTGGCCTACGCCTATGGCGACACCACCCGGGCACTTCCCTACGAAAAGTACTTCTTTGCAGGAGGAAGCAACAGTATCCGCGCATGGCGACCGCGAAGGCTCGGCCAGGGGTCGTTCAAACCCGATGTCAGCAGCGACATTCCTCAGGACGGGTACTTCAACTACCAGTTCGAAAAGCCGGGTGACATCTTGCTGGAAGGCAGTGTGGAGATCCGCAAGAAGGTGTTCGGATTCGTGGAAGGAGCCGTGTTCGTAGATGCCGGAAACGTTTGGACGTTCAAACCGCTGGACGATAATAATGAGGATAAAGGAAACTCGCAGTTTAACCTGAACCGCTTTTACCGGGAGATTGGTGTGGGAACCGGTTTCGGGTTACGATTCAACTTCTCATTCCTGATTCTGCGGTTCGATGTGGGGATCAAAGCCTACGACCCTGCGCGTGACGATGGTGAAAAATTTGTTCTTCCCAAGCTGCGATTTGTAAGGCCGTACACGCGTTATAACGAACCTGTTATCTACAACATCGGTATCGGCTACTCGTTCTAGTAGCTCAGCAACGCATTAAGCTCAGTAAACACTTTATCAGCCGAGGGCAGCATCATCTTCTCAAGGTCTACATTGAGTGGAACTGCAGGGAGGTTCACCGCACCCACCGTCCACACCGGAGCGTCTAAAGAGGCAAAGCACGCTTTCGAAATTCTTCCGGCCAGCGACTCTGCGAATGAGTTATGCACAGGCTCTTCCGTTAATACCATAACTCTGCCGTGCGTTTCAGCACTCGCCTTAACTGCGCTCCAGTCTAACGGATTGAGTGTTCGTAAATCAAGTATTTCAACACGGCCTTTGAATTTTTTCGAAGCCTCCTTCGCCCAGTAAACACCCATGCCGTAGGTAATAATTACCGCACTCTCTCCTGCTTCGATGAGTTTTGCATCGGCTTTCTGAACGATGTTCGCTTTGCCAAGCGGGATGATGTAATCCTCATCTGGTTCGATCGTTTTTGCGTCAGTCGTTCCCGGAACTTTCGACCAGTATAGTCCTTTGTGTTCCAGCAACACCACCGGGTTCGGATCATAGAACGATGCTTTGAGCAAACCTTTCATGTCGGCAGCATTCGATGGATACACAACCTTGATTCCGTTGATCGTAACCAAAGCCGATTCCACACTGCCGGAATGATACGGCCCGCCTCCGCCATACGCACCAATCGGCACGCGGATAAGCGATTGAATCGGAAACTGACCTTTCGACAAGTAACAACTTTTGGAAAGCTCTTCCACTAACTGGTTTATTCCCGGCCAGATATAGTCCGCAAACTGAATCTCTACAATGGGTTTTGCGCCCACAGCTGACATACCTGCCGTGGAGCCCACAATGTAAGCCTCCTGAATGGGTGTATTGAACACGCGTTCATCGCCATACTTTTGCGCGAGTGTTGCCGCTTCGCGAAATACCCCGCCGAGCCTCCGGCCAACATCCTGACCGTAGAACAACGCCTCCGGATGTCTCTTCAGGATTTCATCCACCGCATGGAGGGCAGCGTCTACCATTACTACCTTCTCTCCGCCTTTTGGAGAACGAGTTCCCTTCTCTTCGGTAACCGGTGTGGGAGCAAACTCGTGCGAATCAAAATCAGTAACGTCCGGATCAGGAGAATCTAATGCCTTTTTATATTCCGATTCAACAAACTCCGCTGCTTTCGTGCGAATTGTTGCGAGTGTCGCTTCATCGATCTCTTCCTGCAATTTCTTTTCAAGCTTTACAAGCGGATCATCCTGCTGTTGCAAGTCGAGATTTTCGCCGCGATACCACTCCTTGCGAACACCGGATGTGTGATGTCCGAGCAACGGACATTTTGCGTGAACGAGAATGGGTGCGCGTTTCTTTCTTACGTAGTCGATTGCCTTGCTTAGTCCCTCATACGAATCGGAGAAATCAGAACCGTCTACACGCATGCGCTCCAAACCTTTAAAGCCGGCTGCGTATTCATAGGCATCCATCGCCCGCATCTCGCTGCCGGTGGCCGAGATACCCCAGTCGTTGTCCTGAATGAGGTAAAGTATCGGAAGTTTCTTCAGCACGGCCATTTGAAATGCCTCTGCAACCTCACCTTCCGTAACTGAGCCATCGCCCAGCGAACAAATAACGATCGGGTTATTCTTACCCGTTAATAACTTTTGCGATTCCAGGTAAGCGATGCCATGCGCCATGCCCGTGGCCGGGATTGCCTGCATTCCGGTTGCGGAACTCTGATGCGGGATTAATGGAAACCCTTCACGCTTCAAAGACGGATGACCGTAGTACGTTCTTCCCCCCGAAAACGGATCTTCACGCTTGGCCATCAACTGCATCATCAACTCATGCGGTTGCATGCCGATGCCGAGTAGCATAGACTCATCTCGATAGTACAGTGAAGCGAAGTCGAACGACTTCAACTGCATGCCGGCAGCAAGCTGGATAGCCTCGTGCCCCCATGAAGTACTGTGAACATATTTACTGCAAACCTCGCGATTCTCATCGTACAAATCGGCCATGCGCCTGGCGGTACACATGAGCTCGTACGCCTTGAGCAATACGTCTTGCGAAAGTTTCGATTCGGGTGATTTCTTAGACTTTTCCTTGA
Source organism: Cyclobacteriaceae bacterium (assembly GCA_016786495.1). Classification (GTDB taxonomy): domain Bacteria; phylum Bacteroidota; class Bacteroidia; order Cytophagales; family Cyclobacteriaceae; genus UBA2336. The sequence goes on along the minus strand of JAEUUJ010000015.1, from coordinate 45,766 downwards.
CCGTTTCTGGCATTTGGGACGATAGAAATAAGGTCTAAAGATACAGATTTTACCCTATTTCAACCGTTTGAAGCGGCCTACTTCGCGCAGAGCTGATCGTACACAAAAACGTGTCCGGCCATATCCTTAAACTTTGCTTTGTCGCCTTCAAATGCCGTGAGCATGTCGGGGCAATCTGCGTAAAGCTCATCGAAATTGTTGCGGTACTTGCCTTTCTTCACGATAACGGCCTTTTCACCATTTTTAACAAACAGATACGATTTGTCGGCACCACCCGTTAGCGTAACATCACCCGACTGCAATTTCATGGTCTCATTCGCATTCGGATCCGCATATACTTTTATCGCGTGATCAAATCCCGGGTTGAGTAATTGCATCATCGCAGGCTTATCCTTTTTCGTTGCACGAAGGGCCTGTTCAAATACGATGTACTCGCGGTTGATGATTGTGTTGAAATCAGTTTTGATTGCGCGAAAGATGGAGTTAGCCGACTCATTCATCATCGCCATTTTCGCGAGTGCCGATGCTTTTACGGTAAGCGTCTTCATCTCGGCTGCGTCCAGTTTTCGCTTCGAACCGTCAGCAAGTTTCAGCGTCACGTTTTTGAGATAACTGTTGATCAGCGAAGCAGATGATAATTTTCCCTTTAACGTATCGCCATTTTCCAGAACGATGGTGGCAGGATTGTTCAAAATAACACCTATGTCATCGGAATCGATAGCAGCGATAAAACCCTGTGAGAAGGCCGATCCGGCCATCGCGGTAAGGAGGAATACAAATGCAAATTTCATAGCAACCTGTTGATACGACAGAAGACAGAAAATGGTTGTACTCAGATGACTTTATTTTTCCAACGCCCGGAGCGCATGTAAAAATACGCCATACTGAACATAGAAAGCCAGTATACCCATTCCGAACCCCAGCCCCAGGTAATCGGCAGATGGAAGTACTCCAGCACGATGTACACGTATGCACAATACACCACAATCGTGATCGATTCAATGGTGAGGTTAACCACTGTGTTGCCCGTTCCCGTCACCGAATTCAGCCAAACCGTTCCTACCGACATCATCAACAACGCCACGGAAACAATTCTTACCACCGGGATTGCTTCTGCAATAAACTCCGGTCCCTGGCTATAAAAATTCAGGAACAATTCCGGCACCACGTTCAATACAACAAAGATCACGGCCGAAATCGAGAAACTGATACCGGCAATCCGTTTAATCAATCCGATTACTTCATCCTGCCGCCCCTGCCCAATGATGTTACTCACCATGGTATTCGTGGTGGCCGCAAAGGCCCACGCAAAAATTCCGAACAGCCCGAAAATATTCCGCATGGTGTTGGAAATGGCAAGCGCCCGCGCTCCGTGATGCTCGATCAACAGGTAGAAGTATTCCCAGCTTGCAATACTGATCGCATACTGGGCAATCAGGGGAGCCGATTGAATGAGAATCAATTTAAATACCGCTCCCTCCAGTTTTACATTTTCAAAAAATGAAAACATCCGGTGCAGTCCTTTAATCCGGATGATCGAATAGATCACGATTAACCCCGATGCTTCGGCAATGATGGAGGCATATGCAGCTCCGTTAAAGCCGATTTCCGGCAAGCCGAACTTTCCATAAATAAATCCATAATCGAACACAACGTTAACGAGCGCTTCAGCCAATGTTCCCCAAACCAAAAATTTTGTCTGGTTAACACCCACCAGCAAGGCGTTGCGCATCACGTAGAGATAAAGGAAAGGCAGACCCCAAATGCGGATCATCAGAAAATCGACAACCTGATCGGCAATGACAGGGTTGTGAATGATGGACCGGAGCACCATCGGGGCAAAGCTGTAGGTAATGGCAATCCCGAAGCCCGCAATCACCAACGCAACCCACACTCCGTGAAAGAACAACCGGCCGATTTCTTTCGGTAAACCTTGTCCGGCCCTGCGGGCAATTAACGCCTGCAAGCCGTTGTTCAGTCCGTTACCAATTACCGCAAAAATGAGGTAGTAGACTCCTGTAATGCCGGCACTGGCGAGTTCGCTTTCGCCAAGCCCACCCAGGAAGATGTTATTGGTAATGAAGTTGATCTGCGGCACCAGCATAGCCAACGAGATGGGTAAGGCCATCCCCAGAATCTGGCGGTATCCGGTGTTGAGTTGCAGTTCCATAAAAGACCCGCAAAGCTAACAGAAATCGGAAATCGTAATTACTTGTAAGCAGCTTTAAATTCCGCTTCGTCAAAGCCGAGGGTTACAACCTTGTTCTTCAACTCGATCAGCGGGCGCTTGATCACGCTTGTTTTTTCCTGCATCAGGTCGATGGCAGCCTTTTCGGTGGTGACTTTACTTTGAACCTTCTCATCCAATTGACGCCAGGTGGTGCCCTTTTTATTTACGAGCTTCTCCCACCCCACCTGACTGCTCCAGCTCTTAAGTCTGGTTGCATCAATACCCTTTGCTTTATAATCGTGAAATTCAAATTCGATCTTATTCTTTTTCAACCAATCGAGAGCATTCTTAACCGTATTGCAGTTCTTGATTCCGTAAACGATATACATAGCTGATAATTTTAGAGTATGACCTTTGTCTTTACGCTTTCAGACTTCGAACAAATTGAGCGATATCGCTTTCAAAGTTATTCGATTCTTTCAAAAGATTGATAAACGCACTGCCAACGATCGCTCCCGAGCTGAATTGACTGGCTTTGCTAAAGGTTTGATGGTCCGAAATGCCAAAACCAATCAGGAATGGATTCTTTAGTCCTGCATTTTTGAGTTTCCTAAAATACTCCTCCTGCTCTGACGTAAAGCCCTTCTTTGCACCCGTAGTACTGGAAGACGAAACAGCGTACACAAATCCGGACGACAACCCGTCAATCACCGCAATTCGTTCCGGTGAAGTGGTCGGTGAAATCAGGAAAATCACATCAAGACCCAGCGAAGTGGTGAGGGCGCGGTGTTCGTTAAACTCGTCCAGCGGCATATCAGGCAAAATCAATCCGTCAACACCGGCCGCGGCTGCATCGTTACAAAACTTCTCAAATCCATACTGCAATACCGGGTTGAGATATCCCATTAACACGACCGGCATGGTTACGCTCTTCCGGATTTCTTTTACCTGCTCCAGCAGCAGTTTCACAGTCATCCCGTTATCAAGCGCAATTTTATTGCTGGCCTGAATGGTCGGACCATCGGCTACCGGATCAGAAAATGGAATTCCGATTTCAATGATGTCAGCACCCGCTGCCTGAAGATGGCGGGCAATCGAGACGGTATCATCGCGTTTTGGAAACCCGGCTGTGTAGAAAACCGACAACACATTTTGCTTCTTCTCCTGAAACAGTTTCTTGAGTCTGCTCATAGTCAATAATTCAACGGTTAATATTTACCCCAGCGGATATAGGTTTCCAAATCTTTATCGCCTCTGCCAGACAAGTTAATCACTACCACATCGTCCGGATCAGGTTTTAGTTGATTCAATACAGCTATCGCATGCGCGGATTCAATGGCCGGAATAATTCCTTCCGTGCGACTCAATTCGATGCCGGCCTCCATGGCTTCATCATCGGTTGCGCTGAGAAACTGAACCCGTTGCGTGTCGAATAAATGTGCGTGCAACGGCCCGATGCCGGGATAATCCAGCCCGGCTGAAATTGAGTAAGGCTCAACAACCTGCCCGTCTTCCGTTTGCATGAGTAACGTTTTACTTCCGTGCAGCACACCTGTTTTCCCAAGTGCTGTAGTAGCGGCTGATTCGCCCGAGTTAACGCCTTTGCCAGCAGCCTCTGCCCCTACCAGGTTCACGTGTTCATCTTCCAGGAAGTGATAAAACGCGCCTGCAGCATTGCTGCCACCGCCCACACAGGCAATCACATGATCGGGATACGGATTACCCTCCGCTTGCTGCAACTGAGCCTTAATCTCTTCGCTAATAACCGACTGGAAGCGAGTAACCATATCGGGATAGGGATGCGGACCCACCACCGAACCGATAATATAATGCGTGTCGGAAGGGTTGTTGATCCAGTGACGCATCGCTTCATTGGTCGCGTCTTTCAGGGTCATGTTGCCGCTGCGGGCAGGAACCACCTGAGCCCCGAGAATGCGCATGCGCTCAACATTCGGCCGCTGTCGTTCAATATCGAGTTGCCCCATGTAAACCGTGCACTCCATTCCCATGAGCGCGCACACCGTTGCCGTGGCAACACCATGTTGACCTGCCCCGGTTTCTGCAATAATCTTATTCTTGCCCAGGCGTTTTGCCAGCAGAATCTGCCCGATGGTGTTATTGATTTTATGCGCACCGGTATGACATAAATCTTCACGCTTCAGATAAATCCGGGTATTGTATTTCTCGGACAACCGATGCGCCAGGTAGAGTGGTGTTGGCCGACCCACGTAGTCTTTCAAGAGCTTCGAGAACTCCAGTTGAAATTCCGGCTCGTAGATGATCGATAGATAATTCGTTCGCAGCTCCTCCACGTTCGGGTAGAGCATTTCAGGGATGTACGCTCCGCCAAACTTCCCATAAAAACCTTTCTCATTAACCGTGTACTTCATATTTATAATGCGTTTATGACCTCTTGAATCGCTTTAACTTTACTAACATTCTTAAACGCAGGGTGGTCTTCCACCCCGCTGTTCACATCGATCGCATGAATATTCAAACCCTGAAGCTCTCTCACCGCGGAAATATTCTCAGGTGAAATACCGCCACTCAAAAAGAAGGGAACCGCCTGGTTGTATCTCCGCAGTAAACTCCAGTCGAACGTTTTTGCATTACCCCCAAAGTACTTTCCTTTCGTATCGAACAAAAAATAATGAACATATGTTTCGAAAGACTTTGTTACGTCAAAATCAAAACCATCATCGACTGAGAAGGCTTTGATAACCCTGACCCCTTTTGTATGCAGCACGTCACATTCACGCACTGTTTCGTTCCCGTGCAATTGCACGAAGTCGAGTTTGTATCGTTCTATGCGCTGAAAAATATTCTCTGTCTTTTCATTCACAAAAACACCTACCCGCTTCACCCCATTCGGTAAATCAGGCATTTTAAAATCAGCTCCGACAAATCGGGGTGACTTCTCATAAAAGATAAAGCCCAGGTAATCCGGTTGCAATGCCGCCACATCAGCAATGTTGGCAGCGTCACGCATGCCGCATATTTTAAGCTTTACATTCATTTTCCGTTGCGTAACGTGTCGATGAATGCCTGACATGCCTGACCGGGGTTGGATTGTTCCATGAACCGCTGGCCCATTAAAAACCCTCTAAATCCTGTTTCGCGGAGTTCCCGGATCGTCTCAGCCTTTTCAATCCCGCTTTCAGAAACCTTCACTGCGTCTTTCGGGATCAGCGGGAATAATTTCCGGGAGAGATTAATATCCACCTCAAACGTTTTCAGGTTCCGGTTATTCACTCCAACCATATCAGCGTCCGAACGAAGGTTTTGCAACAACTCCTCTTCATTGTGAACCTCCAGCAATACCTCCATGCCCAACCTGTGGGCAAATGCTGAAAGTGCCGTAACCGTAGCCGGATCAAGACAAGCTGCAATTAAAAGGATCACATCGGCACCGATCGACCTGGCCTCAACAATCTGATATTCGCTCACTACGAAATCCTTTCGCAGCATCGGTGTATTCCCATTTGCGCGTCTTGCCGAAAGAAAATCTTCCTCACTTCCGCCAAAGAACTGACGATCGGTCAACACCGATAATCCCGAGGCACCCGCCTGAACATACTGAAGCGTGGTTGCGTCCGCCAATGCAGTTGAATTGATCACGCCTTTGGAAGGCGACTGTCTTTTAAACTCGGCAATGATGCCGGAGGAATTTTCTTCCAGCAAGCGCTTTTTCAACGAGATGACCGGCTGCTGAAATAACGGTCGCTTCTCCAGCATTGAAGTTGGAGCAGACTCCATTCTGGCCGCAACTTCTTTCCGCTTATGCGCAACGATGGTATCGAGAATATTCATCAGCGATTAATCAGTTTTTTGAATGACTCAAGCGCTTTGCCGGACTCGAGCGACTCCCGGGCTTTGGCTACCGCATTCAGCAACCCTGCTTTTTGATCGGCACAATATAAAGCCATGCCGGCATTGGCAATCACCGCTGCGTTTTGTGCCGTACTGCCCTTCCCTTCCAGCACATCCATGAAAATCTTTGCTGAATCCGCGACAGAGTCACCTCCGCCAATCTGATCATACGTGAGTTTCGGCAATCCTAAATCCGAAGCATCAGCCAGTTGCTCACCGTTATTATAAAAATACTTGAAAGCCCCGGTAAGCGAAATCTCATCATATCCATCAAGGGAATGAAGGACAACAAATTGCTTGTCGGACTGCTGATACAGGTATCCGTATTTTCTGGCGAGCTCGAGACTGAACACGCCTACCAGTTGCCGTGACGGAAATGCCGGGTTCACCATCGGCCCAAGCATGTTGAAAAAAGTTTTAACCCCAAGTTCTTTACGAATGGGTGCAACATTTTTCAAGGCAGGATGAAACAACGGTGCATGCATGAAGCAAATGTTGGCACGGTCGAGCGAGCGCTTCAGTTCATCGATGTTGTTTGTAAACGTATACCCGAAATATTCCAGCACGTTCGATGACCCACAGGCTGACGAAACCCCATAGTTACCGTGCTTGGCAACCGGCTGTCCGGCTGCTGCCACCACAAAGGAAGACAGCGTTGAGATGTTAAACGTGTTCTTTCCGTCACCACCGGTTCCGCACACGTCCATCACCGGCTGATCGAACCGGGCCGGAATACAAAGCTCCAGCATCGCATCACGAAAACCCTGAAGCTCATCGACCGTGATGTTGCGCATCATATACACGGTTATGAAAGAAGCCGTCTGGCTCGGGTTGTACTTGCCCGATGTAAGTTCAATCAGAACCTGCCGCGCCTCCTCCTTCGTGAGCGACTGGTGATCAATTAATTCATTCAATACTGTTTTCATACGCTGTTTAATCTTGATTGTTCGTCCCCTTACACTAGCCCTTCAACCAATTTTCAATAATCTTCGGCCCTTCGGGAGTCATGATCGACTCCGGATGGAATTGTACTCCACACACATCAAACTTTTCATGCCGCACCGCCATTACCAGCCCCTCTTCATTCGTAGCCGTAATTTTCAGGGGCGACTTGATCGTATCGGCTTTTATGGCCCAGGAATGATAATGCGTTACCTGGAAATCTTCCGGAATACCCTTGAAGAGCTTTTCGTCATGATCGGTGACATGCGCGATGGATGTAACTCCATGAAGCACTTTCGGAATATTGAACAAGGAAGCACCATAAACTTCCCCGATCCCCTGATGGCCGAGACAAACACCCAGAATACTTTTTGAAGCGCCATATGTTTTAATCAAATCCTTCATAATGCCGGCTTCATCCGGAATTCCCGGGCCGGGTGAAAGAAGAATTTTATCAAACCGTTTTACTTCCTCCAGTGCAATCTTGTTGTTCCGATGCACTTCATAGTCATACTTCCGTTCCCGGATAATATGAACCAGGTTGTAGGTAAACGAATCGTAGTTATCGAGTACTAAAATCTTCATGTCAGATAGTTTGAGCCATTAAAATTGCTTTGCGCAGCGCGCCAAGCTTGTTATTTACTTCCTGCAGTTCGCTTTGCGGATCGGATTTGGAAACAACGCCTGCTCCTGCCTGGTAAAATAGTTGATTGTTCCGGCTGAGGAACGTTCGGATCATGATGGCATGGTTAAAGTCGTTATTAAATCCCAGATAACCGATTGCGCCTCCGTAAAAGCTGCGGTTCACGTTTTCGAGTTGGTTGATCAAAGTCATCGCCATATGCTTGGGTGCACCCGACAGTGTTCCGGCAGGAAATGTATCGGAAGCAATCTTCACAGCAGAGGTGCCTTCCGGGAGTTTGCCGGTAACTTTCGACACGAGGTGAATCACGTGCGAGTAGTACTGGATTTCCTTAAACACCTCCACCGTTACATGCTCGGCATGGCGGCTCATGTCGTTACGAGCCAGATCCACCAGCATGATGTGCTCGGCATTTTCTTTTTCATCGGCCGCAAGCTTGCTGGCCAGTTCAGCATCCTCCTGATCGTTACCCGTTCTTCTGAAGGTTCCCGCGATCGGGTAAATACTGGCCTGCGATCCGCGAACCTGTAACTGGGCTTCGGGTGATGATCCGAACAGTTTAAAGCTGCCGTAATCAAAATAGAACAGGTATGGCGAAGGGTTGATCGACCGCAACGCACGATACACGTTAAACTCATCACCCTTAAACTGACTGGAGAACCTTCTGGAAAGCACAATCTGAAATACATCACCGCGCTGGCAATGACGTATCCCCTGTTTAACCATGTCGATGTACTCAGCATCGGTTACATTGGAAGTCTCTCCGTTTACCGATTGAAAAGCATACGTGGAGAATCGGTTGCTGAAAATCAGTTGCTCGATTCGGTGGATACCACTTTCGGAAGTTCCCGCTACCGTGTTTTCAAACAACGTAAGTTCATTGGTGAAGTGGTTTACCACGATCACGTAGCGGTAAAGTGCATACTGCATTTCCGGAATGCCGTCTTCCTGCGATTGAATATTGACGTCCTCAAAAAACTTAACGGTATCGTACGCCATGTAGCCGAACAAACCGCTGCCCGAAAAACCATTCTTGCCCGGATTACTTTCTGTTTCGAATGAAGCCCTGAATGCATCAAGCGTTTGAATCAGGCTTGCACCTGAAAGCTCTTCGCGAACCATCTTTCCATCGGGAAAGCGAAGTTCCGCTGTGTTTCGCTGCACCTTAACGGTGGCGATCGGTTCACAGCAGATCATCGACAAGCTGTTCTCCTGGCCGTGGTAGTCAGAGCTCTCCAGCAGGATGCTTCCGGCAAAAACATCGCGCAATTTCAGGTAGATGTTTACCGGGGTGAGCGTGTCGGACAGCAGCTTTTTCGATCGTGTTTGAATTTTGTAGTTCATTTCAATTTCGTCAAAGGGTATAAAAACAAGAAGCCCGCTGTGAACAGCGGGCCTCTGGCTAATGTATAGTTATAACAAGGCTGTTCACATATCTGTTTCAGATATATGCCACCACCATGCTATGTTTGAAACTCTGATCATGTCAACTTATGCTTCAGCTTTTTTACGGGGTGCGCGCTTCGGTTTTGCAGCTCCTGCAGCTACGGTCGCCTTCTTTTTAGAAGCTACGCGTTTCAGCCTTGCCTTAATTTTCACACGGCTGCGGCTAACGCCGAATGAGCCGATTGTACGCTTACCTTTTTTGCTTTTTTTATCTCCTCTTCCCATGGGTTTTTAAGAAATATTGAGGCAAGTATAGCAAACCCGCTCGGGATCACAAAATATCGCAGGGCATTTTTCGTACAACCGGCTTTCTGTATTTTTGAGACCAATGGCTAAAACCCAAAATATCGTTCACCAATACTTCAAAAAGAACCACGATGATTTGCTTATTCTGGTTAAGGTGAACCCCATCCATTATACCGGCACGGAAATCACCATCGAACCCGGACAGCAGCCGCAAGTGCGTGACCTGCAATTTGATGAAGGTATTTTCGAAGATCTGAAAGCGGATGCCTTTGAAGTATGCAGCCCGCTGGAGTTCAACCTGTATCTCTCCGGGCTGGCTTAAACATTCTTGATAATTCTGCCCTGCCTGCTATATTTGCACCCGGTAAACCGGCACGACCAGCTCCTGCTGAATTCCCCCAGGACCGGAAGGTAGCAAGGGTAGGCGGTTGTAGCGGTGCGATGTTCGGTTTGCCACTTTTTTTATTGCCTTTTAACCGCCAGTCCGCAGGAATTTGATAAAAACCCTCCCGGACTTTTTTTATTTTTACCCGTCTAAAACCACTATCTCACCATGAAATTTTTCATCGATACCGCAAATCTCAAGGAAATACAGGAAGCCTACGACCTGGGCGTGCTGGATGGCGTTACTACAAACCCCTCTTTGATGGCCAAGGAAGGCATTAAAGGCGATGCAAACGTACGCGCGCACTATAAGGCAATCTGTAACATCGTTGACAACAACGTGAGCGCGGAAGTAATCGCCACCGACTTCGAAAACATCATTAAGGAAGGTAAAGAGCTGGCGAAAATCGATGATAAGATCGTGGTAAAAGTGCCGATGATCAAAGACGGTGTGAAAGCCATCAAGAAGTTTTCAAGCGAAGGCATCCGCACCAACTGCACACTCGTATTTTCTGCCGGACAGGCAATTCTGGCGGCCAAAGCCGGCGCGAGCTACGTCTCCCCGTTCATCGGCCGTTTGGATGATATTTCACAAGACGGCCTGGAACTAATCGCGCAGATTCGCCAGATCTATGACAATTACGGGTTCGATACCGAAATTCTCTCCGCATCGGTTCGCCATACCATGCACCTGATCCAGTGCGCTGAGATCGGCTCGGATGTGGTTACATGCCCGCTGAATGTTATTACCAGTTTGCTCAATCACCCGCTAACCGACAGCGGCCTTGCGAAATTCCTGGCGGATCACAAGAAAGTTAACGGCTAATGTTTTCAACCGATCCGGTAGTCCGCGTAAGCGATGCACACATCTTCCAGGACAATAACACGGTTCTGAGGGATATCAATTTCGATATCGAGAAAGGTGAGTTTGTATTTCTTGTAGGCCGTACCGGATCCGGTAAATCTTCTTTGCTTAAAACGCTTTACGCAGACCTGGATTTACGACTGGGCGATATCAATGTTGCCGGGTTTAACATCCGCGGCATTAACGACAGCCAGGTACCAAAACTTCGCAGAAAACTCGGAATCATCTTCCAGGATTTTCAACTCTTCCCCGACCGCACGGTTGACGATAACCTGATGTTTGTTTTGAAAGCTACCGGCTGGAAAGACAACGGAAAAATGCGCGGGCGTTTATCGGAAGTACTCATGCAGGTTGGACTGGGTTCGGTGGAAAAGAAAATGCCGCATCAACTCTCCGGCGGCGAACAGCAACGCGTAGTCATTGCACGGGCATTATTAAACGAGCCGTTGATCCTGATTGCCGATGAACCCACCGGAAATCTCGACCCCGAAGTATCGCACGGCATTTTGAAACTGTTTCAGCAGATCAACAAAAGTGGTACAGCCGTTTTGATGGCCACGCACGATTATCCGCTGATTAAGAAATTTCCAGCCCGCATTCTGAAATGCGAAAACGGTCGCGTGATTGACTCAGCAAAAGAGCCGTTCGAACTCATCACCGAGTACTAAATATCCTTGTCGGATTTCCCCCTCCTAAAGTCGCGTTTACACCGCTTTTAAAGCGATTCGACCTGTTATGTTTGTGGTGTAATCATACCGCATCGTAGATTAAAAACTCAATAAACATGGAAACTATGACCGAAAAGTCAATCACTGTTCAGGCAACGATTAACGCACCGGTAGAAAAAGTCTGGACGTACTGGAACGAACCCAAACACATTATGGGCTGGGCATTTGCTTCTGACGACTGGCATGCTCCGAAAGCAAAAAATGACCTCCGTGTCGATGGAACATTCTCCACCACCATGGCCGCAAAAGACGGAAGCTTCAGCTTCGACTTCGAAGGCGTTTATACAAAAGTTGACAACCACAAGACGATTGCGTACACGCTGGGTGATGGCCGCAAAGTACACGTGAGTTTTGTACCGGAAGGAAATCAAACCAGGGTGATCGAAACATTTGAACCTGAAGGAGAAAATCCGGAAGAGATGCAACGCGGGGGCTGGCAGGCAATCCTGGACAACTTCAAAAAGTACACCGAAGGAAATTAAGATTTTCAGCCCAAGCCTACCCTGGCTGAAAGCCGCGTGAGACTACGTATTACTCATCGGGTCTTTTTCCTTCTCACTTGCTTCGCTTTGTTCGATTTTGTGCAACTGCTGGTTCAGCAAATCAATCCGAACAAGTAAATTTAACACCAGTGCATCCTTGACTTTCTGACTCGGATGCACTCTCATTTCTTCCTTCAGCACCTGATACATCGCTTCGAGTTGCGCAAAGTCGTGCGTAAAGCCGTTCAAACCCTCCTCTTCTCCGCGATAGTCCTCGATTTGTTCAACCTTGTTGGCAATCTGGCTGATGTAAAACGTCTCAATGTCCTTAAATTCGCTTAACACCATAGCACTCTCCTTTCGATCCTGAATCTTCGGGATCGCCAGGTAAACACACGCCCCCAGCAACACTATTGCGGCCGCGCGCCAAACCCCAACAGTGTTCCAAAGGCTCGTGCTTCCGAAAAGCTTTTTTTGGATTCGGTCCCAGTTTTTGTCAGACGGCTCTTTCGCATCGAACGCTGCCCGGTTCTGACGAATAAAATCCTCCAGTTGATCTTTCATGATGTTTTTCTGATTAACAGTTCTTTCAATTTCCGCTTCGCGCGATTGAGTTGCGACTTTGACGTTGACTCTGTAATTCCCATGATCCCGGCTATCTCTTCGTGGTCATATCCTTCCAGCAAATACAATGACAGTACCGACCGGTATCCATCCGGAAGCATCTCCATGCACTGCCTGACTCTTTCAACGCTCAGTTCAGGTTTATAGTCTGCCGGAACATCTTCATCCGGAACATCAAATTCGTCATCCTGCGGAATCACATTCTCTTTCCGCTTCTTGATTACATTAATCGATTTGTTCACCACAATGCGCTTGAGCCACGCGCCAAACGTGGCATCTCCGCGGTAATGGTCGAGGCTTTTGAAGGCGCTCACAAACGCTTCCTGAAGCACATCTTCGGCATCTTCTTCATTTCCCGTAATGCGGAAACCCACGTTGTACATTGCCCTCGAATAAAGCTTGTACAGCCTGAAATGCGCTTCGCGGTCGCCAGCCCGGCACCGGTCGATAAGTTCCTGATGAATGTCTAAAGCCTGTTCGTTCAAGCGTATTTTCAGCTTCTGGTGGTAAAGACAAGGTAGGGAATAAAAGGTTGCATTTCCGGGTAGCCGGATTAGCGCTGCGGAGTTAGACCAGGCCTTTCTCTTTTGCAATTTTTTGAAGAAGCTGGAGCGCTTCTTCGCGATCGTTCCGGATTTCACCTTCCAGGATTGCCTCCTTGATGCGCTCTTTAATCTCGCCAATCATCCGTCCGGGGGGAATATTAAACATGGCAATAATCTCATCGCCCGTAACCGGGGGCTGAAAATTGCGGATGTGATCTTTCGATTCCACCTCGGCCATCTTCTCTTCAACCCGATCGAAATTTTTTAAGAAGCGATTTACTTTGTCATTATTCTTGGACGTGATGTCGGCCCGGCAAAGCTTCATCAACGCGTCAATATCATTTCCGGCCTCAAACAGCAACCTGCGAATGGCAGAATCGGTTACTTCCCGTGACAACGGAATGGGCCGCAGGTGCATACGTACAAGCTTCTGTACGAATTCCATCCGGTCGTTCATCGGTAACTTCAACCTTCTGAAAATACCGGGTACCATCCGCGCCCCCTTGTCTTCGTGCCCATGGAACGTAAATCCATGAACCTTATGGTAGCGTTTCGTCTGAGGCTTGGCAATATCGTGAAGGATGGCTGACCATCTCAACCACAAGTCGTCCGACACTTTTGCCACATTGTCGAGCACTTGTAATGTGTGGTAAAAATTGTCCTTGTGCGCATTACCACCCACGTATTCAACACCCTGAAGCAAGACCATTTCCGGAAAAAATTCTTTCAACAAGCCGCTTTGAAACAACAGCTTGAATCCGTACGAAGGAACCCGACTCAAAATAATCTTATTCAACTCATCGGTGATCCGCTCCTGCGAAACAATTTTTATCCGGTCTTTCTGATCGGTGATTGCCTGAAAAGTATCAGCATCGATGTCGAAATTCAATTGAGATGCAAACCGGATGGCACGCATCATCCGCAATGGATCATCGGAAAACGTGATCGCAGGATCCAGCGGAGTTTTGATAAGCTTGTTCTTCAGGTCAGCCTGACCGTTGAATGGATCGACCAGTTCACCAAACTGTTTTTCATTCAGGCATATCGCCATCGCATTAATGGTAAAATCCCTGCGCTTTTGATCGTCATCGAGTGTGCCGTCTTCCACGATCGGCTTCCGCGATTCAGTCCGATAGGATTCTTTCCGCGCGCCTACAAATTCGATGTCAAGATCGTCCATCGAGATTTGTGCGGTGCCAAAATTTTTGAAAACGTTTACCTTAACCTTCGGCCCGAGCGCAGCGGCCACTTTTGCAGCCAGCTCAATGCCGCTCCCCACACACACAAAATCAATATCTTTCGACTCGCGCGTCAGCAGCAGGTCACGCACATACCCGCCTACTACAAATGCCTGAACGCCAGAAGCATCCGCCACGCGGCCAACAATTTTAAAGATGGAATGATCGAGTGACGAAGCCAGGTTCATGAGCACCAAAAAGAGCTCAAATGTAAGGCTTTATCGTGAGATTAGTGACGGTAGAATGCAGGGCAGGGAATCACCTTTTCTTTCTTTTTGTTCTTCTCACTGCGCGGAGTATTAAGCATATACTTCAGCGCCACTTCGTGTGCTCCGCCGATGGACGGACCAAGCTCTGACACGGTGAGATCATAGCTGTAACTGAATTCAATTTTCTCCAATTGAAAACCAAGAATAACCACCACAGCATCCTGACTGAGGTTGTCCGCGACATTCTGCATAATCGGAATTCCCCGGTACCAGATTCCGATAACAATCGGCTCATACAAAAAGTACGTACCAATATCAAACTGATCGAAGTTGCCCTGCTTCTTATACACAAACGAAGGTGCGATGGCCGCCACACGATCGCGTTTGAACAACCCATTATACAACGGAATCCGGATGCCGCCGTGAACGGTTGTTTTTACAGGAATAACGGATTGATCCTCTTTAAGCGATCGGTTCGGCTTATTCAGGTGCGACATCGAAAAACCAAACCAAATCTTCCGGCTGTATGCCAGTCCCCCGAAACCAAAGTCGAAATACATTTTACTGCTGATGTTCTGATAATTCGGACTTGAAGGATTAGGATTGTTTGGATCATCCGGATTCAATTGATCGTAGAATACCAATTTATCCATATCGACATTGCGCGAACCAATGCCAAAGTTTAAGCCGGGTGAAATCACCCACTTATCCGCAACACGAACTTTGTATGCATATTGGAAATTCACCTGCGTTGACCGTAAGCCTGCAGTACCGGCCTTATCAACCATGAGCAACACCCCAATGCCACTGTTTAAGTCGTGCAGACTGTAATCATAGGAAAACGCATACGTCACAAATCCATTCGTGATGGATGGCCATTGATTTCGGTAGTTGGCAATGAATCGATGATCGCTGGCCGTGCCTGCAAATCCGGGGTTCAGATACAACGGTGCGGAATAATATTGCGAGAACTCCGGATCCTGCCCGAACAAGCTGAATGATAACGTCAGGAAAAGTATGATTGCAAATCCTCTCATTGTATCAGGTGTATATCCCCTACCCGGGTTACTTCAACATTATTATCGTACGTGGCTTTGATCTTATACACGTAAACATCCTGCTGGCAGAGTTTACCATTAAAGTAGCCATCCCAACCCCGTGTTTCACTTCGGCTTTCGAACATGAGTTGTCCCCAGCGGTTAAAGATCATCATATGAAACTCCTTCACCCCGCGCACCATGGGCAGAAACGTATCGCTGGGATTGGTACTGCCTGGTCCGCTTCTGCTTGGCGTGAAAGCGTTAGGCGTAAGGATTTGCTGACCTTTTATCGCGCGGATTACAGCGGTTGCCGTGTCGGTACACCCGAATGAATTGGTAACTGCGAGTGAGATGGTGAAATTCTCCTCATCGCCTGCTTCAACTCGGTATTCGACCGCTGACGGTTCAAAAAGACTCGATCCGTTGCCGTTACCGAAATCCCATTCGTAGTCCGTTCCGCCAATGCTCTGATTATTCAAAAACACCTTGCCGCCCGGAACATACACGGTGTCGGGGTTTGCGGTGAATTGCGCAAGCGGACTCGGGAAGACTTCAATAATTTGTGATTTGGTGATCATCACGGTATCGCCCAGCACGTTGGTTGCGGACAATGACACCGAGTAAAGGCCCGGTCGCGTATAGGTATAAACCGGATTGATGGCATGCGAAACTCCTTCATTGGTTCCGAATTGCCAGTAATATGTTGACGGATCAGCAAACTGTGACAGGTTCGTAAACGTAACCCGCAGCGGTGCGCAACCCGATGGCGGATCGTATGAAAAGTCGAGAACCGGCGGAATCGGGTCAATCCGAATCATAACACTTTGCGTTAGCACGCAAATATTGTTCGTTACGGTAAGCGTGATTGTAAACTCGCCATACGTACCGTAATCATGACTTCCGGGATTTGCGCCCGTAAACGTTGTTCCATCGCCAAAATCCCACGCTTGCGTCCACGGTCCGGGTGTAGTGTTGTTGGTGATCGTGACAACAGAATTCGGCAGTGTCTGAAGTAAGGGCGAAGCCGTAAATGAAATCGATATGTTATCGTCAGGCGGAACGGTAAATGTTTTGGTTGTGACGGTACTTACGCAATTAAACCCGTTGGTCGTTTGGAGCTCAACTTCTACATCTTGTTGCGCGGCCGCACGATTGAAATCAAACGGCAGCACCGCCTCCGGGCCAATCTGGGTGAATAAGGTCACACCATTCACGTTAATTGTCCAGGCATACTCCACTAATCCTTTTTGAACGGCTTCGAATTGCATCTTCATCACATCACAGTCAAACACGAGCGTGTCAACAGAGAAATCAGAAGTAGGCACCGGACTTATGCGAATCACTTTTATGGAATCGCGCGCGCACAAAGTCGGCAACGTGGTACGCAACGTCACCTGGTAGTCACGAATAGCTTGTGTGCTGTTGATGAATTGAAAGCTGAAATTGGGTGTGGTGCCGGTGCTTTGATCGGCCAGGGTTCCGGAAGCATCCGTGATGATCCACCGATAATCGGCCGGATTAAGGCTCTGCGTTTGGTTATCCACCACAAAGTTTACGGTTTGAGGCGAGCAGTTGTCATTAAAGGGCGAATAGTTCGCAGCAATGAATCCCGAACGCGGGCCGGGGAACACCGTAATGGTTTGTGCAGGTGAAGTAAACTCACAGCCGTTTTGGGTGACTACCCGAAGCCGCACGTCAAACGTTCGGTTTACTGCTCCAAAGTTCTCAAATTCACGGGTATAGATGTTTCCAAAACCCGGGTCAGTAGGTCGCTGGATAGAATCCACGACAAAGCCACTGCCTTCATCAACTTCCCAAACATACTGATCAATCACAGCAGGCTGACCGGCAATGGAGTTATTGGTAAAGGTTACCGATAACACACTGCAACCCGATGTCGTACTTGAACTAAATAGTGCATTCGGAATCGCATCAACGGTAACGGAATGAACGATAATTGCAGAACACCCCCCACCATCGGTTGTTACGCGCAAGGCGACATCGTATGTACCTGCCGCCGGAAAAATATAATCGAACGTTTGCTGATTGGTGAGTGAGCCATCCGCATTGAACGTCACCCCGTCATAGCTCATATCCCATTCCCACAAAACAATCTGCTGGCCGTTGATCGCGGCAAGCGTGGATGCATCCTGAAAAGCCGTTGGCGACCCTTCACACACGGTACTGAACGTAAACTCCGGAACCGGTTTGTTCAGCACTTCAATCTGAACTTCATCCGTGCTGGCGCATCCGGTAACGTTGTCACGAACGGTAAGAATTGCACGATAAATCCCCGGAGTGGTAAATAACCGGTCGAACGGCCCGAGTTGTATGGAGGAGAATCCGACTGCCGGAAACTGCGCAATCATTACGTTGTTCTGATCGAAGAACTGCCATTGCCATTCGGTTGTAGGTGTGATCGCTCCGGTAGACAGGTCGGTAAACCGAACTTCAAAATTCGTGAACGGAGCGACAGCCTCCTGGCAGAAAACTCCCGTAATCGGGTTGTTGCTAAAATCCGTAAGGCCAATAACAGCCTGAACAGACGGAGTTATGTTAACAATATCCGTAAATTCTTCTTCACACGTTCCTTGCGCGGTTGGGTTGGATGCGATTAGTCGGATCAACTTGGTTCCCCCGGTGGCATACGAGAATGTGGGGTTTGCCTGGTTGCTCGTGGTTAGCAGGATCGTACCTGCGGCATCGTCATAAAATTCGTACGTATACGTGTACGATCCCTGATTCGGCGTTTCGTTATTAAAGAAAATCGGTTCACCGATACAAAAATCCCGTGTCGGATTACCACCACTGTCTTCGGTGATATACTCCGGCTCAGGCGCTGCCACGATCACAATATAGCCGGTAGTTACTACCGCATCTTCATAGTTGGGATTTACCGGATCGCCATTCCAGGGATTACAGATGTTCCAGTTGAATAGTGTTATTTCAAAACGATTCCCGATCAGGTTAGCCGCGTTCGCAGGCGCATTCATGGGAAAGGTTGAAGACGTAGGACCATCAGCCGGGAACGGTATGGCATCTATTGGTCCAAAGTAGGCACCCGTCACCAACAAGCCAGCGGTTCCGCGCGTGCTTGACGAAACCAGATTACCGGCTCCATTGGTCAATCCTACAACTGCCCCGTCATTCAGGGTGAGGTTACGGATTGTTGCCGCCGGATTATGATTAGTTCCATATACGAACTGGACATGGCGCGCAAAGCGGTTAGGATTGTCAGGCTCAACTCCGATGTTACAATTAAACTCCGATGCGTCATTAAATACTGCATTCACCACTGGATTATTAAAACACACATCCCAATTCGCAGGAGCCATGGCAACATTGGCGTTTGCCTGTTCATCTGTTCCCCAAAAAAAAGCGAGTTGCGTTTCCTGCGATGATGGACAAAGTACTCCGTTGATGAGCAACGAAGCGGTCGGCCGGATGGAGCACTGCCCATTATTGTCGAAGTATGTGAAGGTTGCATTGGCCGTGAATGAACTGTTTGGGCCGGTTCCAAGATTACCGACAATTAACCCGGTCCCTAAATCAACGGTAGTGACCGTATTAGCGGGATCGTTCCACTCATACCGGATTTCGATGTCGGCAGGATTCTGCGAGGCGTTAAAAAAATAGGTGATCGTAAACTGAGTAACTGTTACCGGAGCACAGTCCTGATCGGTATTAAAACTGATGTTAATCTGTGGGCGCAGGGTATTACACTGAGCATTTACCAAAGCGGTAGCACTCAGCATCAAAATCGGGATCAGGAAAAATAATCTGCAACGGGGGATCATTCATTAACCGGTTCAAAGTCCGATCAAAGCCTGCACTATATGACGTAGTTAATAGGACTTAGCTAAAAAAGGGAACCGGTTTTTACTCTATTTTATCCTGTTTTATCGGCAGACTGATGTATACCAAAACGAATCACATTATAAGACGATGAATAAAAAAAAGCCCCGCTGAATGGCAGGGCTTTCTACTTATAAGCTGCTCAGGTTAGTTCCAGAATCCTTCCTTGCTGTTGAACGTCGGGCACGGTATGAGCTTGTACTTCTTCTTTACGTTCCGGCCGGCCGGCTTTGACGAGAATTCGTATATCAGCGATATCTCATGCGCTCCACCGGAGGATGTTCCCAGTTCAGAAACTGTAAAGTCATAACTGTAACCGATTGTGAAATTCTTGAAATACATTCCCAGTGCAAGAATGATCGCATCCTGTGTAGGTGAATTGATCACCGACTTCTGGAACGGCTTACCGCGATACCACACGCCAACCGAAACCGGGTCGATATGATAATTCACACCCACGTCAAGCTGTGAGAATGACGGGCCTTGCATGCGATAGATAAAGGAAGGCGTTAGGTACGAAACGCGTGCGCTCCGGGATTTAATTCCTCCATTCAGGTTCAGACGCATCCCCCCGTGAATTGTGGTTTTCATTGGAAGGCGGCTCTCACTACCCATAACGGAAATGTTCGCTCTGTTCAGGTGATGAAACGCGGCACCCAACCAGATGTTCCGGCTATAAAACAAGAAACCGGTTCCAACGTCAAAGTAATTCTGCCGTCCCAACCGACCTTCAACCGGGTCATTTGAATAGTACACGTTTTCGTTGGGCGAATTCAATCCGTCACCAAACCTGAGTTTACTTCTGTCGATACCGTTCGTTCCGTATCCGAATACAAGTCCGGGTGAGAACACCAGTTTCTCGGTCAACTTTACTTTGAACGAATATAACAAGTTGATATTGGTAGTTTGCCAGCCTGCCGTTCCCATTTTATCGGCCGTGAGCTGAACACCAAAACCGCTGCGCAGCTCGTCAACAAATATGTCGTACGAGGCCGCATACGTAGCAAACGCCTTCGGCAGGTTTGGCCATTGAACCCGATGGTTAAATGACACACGCTGCTGTTGTGTAATCCCGGTAAAGCCGGGATTCAGATACAGGGGCGCCTGATAGTATTGTGAAAACTGAAAGTCCTGGGCAAACCCAACACTTCCAATCAAAAGTAAAACACCGAGTACTAGAAATCTTCTCATAAGCTGCCCTATCGTATTAGTGTCACATCTCCCACCTGGGTCGTTCGCTGATCATTAGTCATGCGCAAGACAAGTTTATAGACATAGACTCCGGCCGGCATTAAGTTGCCATTCCGATCATATCCATCCCATCCTTGGTTCTTATTTGTGCTTTCAAATACCAGGTTACCCCACCTGTCAAAAATTTGCATCTTAAATTCGTTTACGCCTTTTGTGATGGGGAGGAACACGTCATTGATGGTTGTTCCATCTTCATTTACAATACCGCCATTAGGTCCACCCGGATTTGGCGTAAAGGCATTCGGAATCTTCGAAGTACCTCCGCTCAGCGGGGTAACAGAAACGGTATCAGTGCTCGTACATTTGATTGTGCCGTAATCGTTGATTGCGGTTAGTACGATATCCAAGCCGCCTCTTTGTTCACTTTCATATTTGTGAGTCGGACTATGATTAGAATTCGGGTCAGATATTGCTGGGTTAATACCTGATTCAAGTATCGTTCCGTCTCCAAAATCCCATCGATACGAAATTGGTGCGGGCGCTTCCAATATTTCGTCAAAAGCAGTTACGCTCCTGTTATCGGTCTGCAACACCTGACCAATAAAAATCTTTGGCACTGGTGAAGCCACGAAATATGCGTCCGGAGGAAGATAAACGTCTACAAACTGATCTGGCGCGTGTTTGTAAAACACTTCTTCATCCGGCAGGTCCGGATCCCTCACTTTTAAGGTAATTCTGTAACGACCCGGCTCATTAACAAAAAATGTAGGATTGAAGTCATTTGACGTTAATGTTGTCCCCCCCTTACTTTCATTTGAAATAGTCCACACATTGAACAACGGCGTTGAAAGATTTGTCGCTGTAATCGTGTCAGGTAAACAAATGTAGTACGGGTCCAACGTAAACGCCACAACCGGATCAGGCACTTTAATTTCAAAAATAAATTGATCTGTACTTGAGCATCCCCCAGGCACGTTACCATTCGCCTTTAAATTCGTAACAGTCAAGACAGCCTTCTTGCCCACTCCGGCGTTCTTAAATCTATACTCGATGGGGTTTATTTGAGATATAAATGTCTCCGGCGGTGTATTGATATTATTGTTACTAAATACCCACTTATACTCAATCTCATTTGCATCCTGCGGAGGCGCAGGCGTAGATGCATTAACGAAGTTAATAGCCATATAATTCTTACCTGCGTCCACCCCCATTACTCCGGCATCACCCGGATCATTTTCGCCCCAATCCTGAATCGGCTGTGCAGGATTTTTCGGACTTCCGATTTTGGCTTCCACTTTGCGATAAACATCAACCATTAAGGATCTACTCGTATTACAAGATCCATTTCCTACGCCAGGGTCATTGCTTACATCATACGAAATGAGGTATGTTGCAGGGTTGTGTATTGAGGTATTCTCAATGACAAACGATTTATTGACTGGCGAAAGGTCGGTCACAGGGAAACCAGATTCCACGACACCGTCATTTGTACGGGTAATTGTCCATCGGTGAATATTTCCCCCTAATGTGTTGTTCGTAATTTGAACCGCACTGCCGCTACAAAGTTGATCCTCCGTCACTACGATGTTTGGCAAAATCGCAGGATAAAGTTTAATAATTTCGGAAGTTGTTTTCGGGTTGCATCCCGCAATTTCAGCTTTCAGCAATACCGGCAATTCAGCGATTTGTGAAGGATCAAACGCTTTAAAAGATCTTCGAACCGTATCGGGCTGTGGAGAACCATCGCCTGCCACCACTCGGCTTGTTCCATCCGGCCATGAAAACGTATACGTTACGTTGTTATCATTTCGATGTTCGAACGTAAACAACTCACCAGAACATTGAGGATTCGGGCCCAAAACACTGAATTCAGCACTGAATTTGGTAATGGACACTGTTCTATCAATCGGCAACGTAGTCGCGACGCAACCATTACGGTCGACCAAACTGGTAAGTGTAAAAGTTGTTTCAGCGCTATAGTCCGTAACAAATATTGGCAACGAGTTTCCGCCAATGCCTGAATCCCCGCCTGTATTACCATCTGTATCGCTCGTGGTATAGGTGTAAGTGAATGGCAACGCGCCCGTAGGAAAATTCATATTCACAATAAATGAGCCACCTTCGCAAATAGGGTCCGGTTTGCTTAATGTAATGTTAGCTGTCGGTAGTTCATTCACTGTAATAACCACGGGATTCGAAACAACGGTAGGGCAAGAAGCTGCCGCACCGCTCAAACTGACTTCACGAACGTAGTACGTGGTAACGGTCGGTGTTACAGTGGGAAGATAGTCTGGAGACGCTCCACCAACGGGCACGTTTGTAAACGGCCCGGAAGACGACGTTGAAAACTTCCATTGATAAACATATGATCCATTACCTCCAAAAGGCTCGCTAATTTCTTCAAACATTGCAACTGCAGGACTTGCCTGGTTAATACAAATGCTCTGGTCTGATCCGATAAATCCAGCCTGGAGAACTGCGGGTTGAACTAATGTAACCGGAAACGATCTTTGCGTACATGCGTTGGCGTCAATCGCTGTTACGGTGTATCGCTGATTGGTAAGGCCGGTGAATATTCCTGACGTAAACCCCGGATTTGTGTTATCCGTTAACGGCACGCCGTTTCGATCATTGAGAATGTAGTTATAATCAGCAATACCTGAGCCCGCGCCACCGCCTGTAACGCCCGTACCACCCTCTATTGTTATGGCAACGCCTACCACGCCGTCACTTGCACCATTACAGCTAATATCCGTACCATCCACTCCGTAATTTGACGTGATGTCGATGCTCATCGTGATCACATCGGGCTGCTCAAGTTCAATAAGGTTCGATATAGCGGTACAGTTATTCAAATCTGTGACCTTCGCCTCGTATTCGTTGGCCCGCAACCCATTAAATCGAATGTCTCCGTTACTTAAATCCGCAACTTTCGCAGGATCCTGCAATAAACTGTATTTATAATCAACACTCAAAGGATTTCCTGTTCCACCCGTCGTGGTCAGTATAATTCTGCCATTCGCTTCATTAAAACACTTTATATCAAATCCGTTGTAGTCAAGTCCGGAAATGATGGTTGCTGTAAGTTGAGGTGGCTCCACCACAAGCACATCTACAGGTACCGCAGGGCACCCGTTGATATCGGTAGCAGTGATTGTGGAAACGCCCGGCCCAACCTGTGAAAATATGCCCGTAAATTGTCCGGAAGAGTTACCTGCCAGACCAAAAGTTAATGAACCCGTACCGGTTCCTGCCGTATGAACTGCCGTAATGATCGCATCGTCTGCATCATAACATGTAATATCCTGACCATGGTACGCAGGAATATTCTTACTCGTCACAGACGCTGTTATTAAAGGTTGAGAAGGAGCTATTACAGCTACCGGATCAGTTGTATCTGAACATCCGTTAACATCTACAACAGTTACAATATAACCTGCGTTGGGCCCAATGCCTGTAAATATATGTGGAGTAGTAACGAGTGTTGCTGTAGTAACCGGCGATGTGTCGATCGAGAACGTATAATTAGCAGTCCCCCCAACGACAGATGCAGTGACTTGCGCATCGCTTGTATTAAAACAAGATAGGCTGGTCGAAAGCGTTGCCGATGCAACTAACAGGTCGGGTTGACTGATCGTAGTGGGTGAAGTAGTGATCTGACAGTTATTAAGATCTCTCACGGCAATTGTATAAGTACCCGCGGGGAGTGCTGTGAATATTCCAGTCGTAGCCCCTGAAACATTGATGGCCGGGTTTATAACGTAGGCAAATCCCCCTACTCCACCGCCAGCGGTAACAGTGATTTGTCCATCACTTACTCCATTACAACTTATCTGACGGCCATTGTAGTTACTTGTAACGACCGCTGTCGCAGTAACACTGGTTGGCGCAACTACGGCGATCATGGATGTTACAACAAAGCAACCGTTCTGATCCCGCACCGTTACAGTGTAATTTCCAGCCCCAACACCAGCGTATGAACCGTCCGTATTACCAGAATTATTAAGTGGTGCCTGATCAAGGCGATATGTAAATACGCCGGTTCCTCCACTGGCACTGATGGTAATCTCTCCGTCTGACACGCCAGGACAAGTAATATGTTGTCCGTTGTAATTACTAGTAACCGCAGCCGAAGCTATAATAGATGTCGGTTCTGTAACCGTGACATTTGATGTCGTGACAGAACAGCCGTTTGCATCCGAAACGGTAAATTGATAGGGTCCGCCTGCACCGATTCCCGTGAATACACCAGAAGTAGCCCCTGAAACATTGCCGGGATCTTGAACAAATGTATAGTTAAGAACACCGGTGCCCCCGACTCCGCTTACTGTAATCAAACCATCTGATGCCCCATTACAACTGACCTGGAATCCATTATATGGGGTAGCAACCAGGGCAGATGCGCTCAAAGCCGACGGAGGGCTGATCACCACCGCTGGTGTTAAAAACGTACAATTGTTTGCATCGCGTACTGTAAACGTGTAACTGCCTGCGGCTAAGCCGGTAAAGATGCCAGTTGTTGCTCCCGAAACGTTCGCAGGGACCTCTACTGATATGAAGGTATAAGGTGCCGTTCCGCCTGATGCTGTCACTCGAATTACTCCGTCGGTAGAACCCACGCAACTGATCTGAGCACCGTGATAGCTGCTCGTAACCGAACTTGTACCTGATACAGCGGTCGGTTCGCTGAGAGTGACCGAAGCCGTTGTCACCTGGCAACCATTTCCATCGGTAACCATGACGGTATATGAACCGGCAGGAAGGCCTGTGAAGACTCCTGAAGCAGCACCTGAAGCGTTTACGGCAGGGCTCAAAACATAGCTAAAAGCTCCAACCCCACCGCTTGCGGTAACGGCTATCCTTCCATCACTCGCACCATTACAACTGATTTGTCTGCCGTTATAATTGCTCGTTACCGAAGCACTCGCGACAATCGCCGGGGGAGCCACCACGGTAATCGGTACAGTTACCACAAAGCAACTGTTCAAGTCACGAACGGTGACGGTATACAAACCTGCTCCCACTCCTGTAAATATTCCCGATGCGGCTCCCGAAAGATTCAGCGGAACCTGATCCAATCGGTATGATAAGGTCCCGGTTCCACCGCTGGCGGTTACTGTAATTTCTCCATCCGTTGCAGTCACGCAGCGGATATGCTGACCATTGTAGTTGCTGGTTATCGCAGCAGTAGCAGTTATTGCAACCGGTTGTACTACATCAATGGGAGCTGTTACAAATCCGCCAGTCGGGCAGCCCTTGATATCAGTTACCGTAAAAGTATAGCCCGTACCTGCGGATACTCCCGTAAATACACCAGTTGTTGCACCTGTAGAATTGGTCTGTCCATTAAAGATATATGTCAAAACGCCCGTGCCGCCACTGCCTGTTACCGTTATGACGCCATCGTTAGCACCATTACAACTAATCTGTGCACCATTGTAATTGCTCGTTACTGTGGCACTCGCAGTCACAGCAGTCGGCTGGGTTAATATAACCGTAACCACATCCGAACAGTTATTGAGATCTCTCACCTGGAAGTCGTAGGTACCCTGAGCTAAACCGGAAAAAATACCGGTAGCGTTTGACGGACCTGCCGGACTTGTCATCGTAAAGGTGTAAGCACCTGTTCCGCCTGTCGCAGAAATACGGATCTCACCATCGCTTCCTCCGTTACAGCTAATCACACTTGACACAACACCCGTTGCATTAACGGGTGTTGGTTCGGTAATATTAACCGGTACCGTAACCACGTTACAGGTCTTCGAATCGGTAACACTCACGGTGTACGTTCCGGGCCCTATGCCGGTGTACACACCGGTTGCGTTACCTGTTGTATTCCCGGGAGCTTCTACCAACACGTAGCTGTAGCCTCCGTTTCCTCCATTCGCAGTTACGGTAATCACCGCATCGTTAGCACCCGGACAACTAATCTTAGCTCCGTTGTAATTGCTGGTAACCGATGCAAAAGCTGTAAGTGCAGATGGCTGTGTTACGGTCACGCTGTTAGACGTTCTAACACAGGTATTGTCATCCGTTACGTTTACTGTGTACGTATTAGCAGCAAGCCCGCTGAATATACCGGTGGAGTTCGAAGTACCGCCCGGAAAAATCGTATAGGTATACGTTGGTCCCATCAGGGTACCACCAGAAGCCGTTACGGTAATGACACCGTCAGACAAACCGTTACAGCTGACAGGAGTCGTTAAAACCGCAGTCGCCGTAATGGCCGGAGGGTCAATCAGGGTAACCGTTGCAGTCGTGAACTGACAGTTGTTGGCATCTTTTACAACAACGGTGTATGACCCAGCTGTTAATCCGGTAAATGTACCCGAGTTTACTCCGGTAATATTTCCGGGTAATTCAAGAATAGAGAACGTCTTCGTTCCTGTTCCGCCTGAAGGAACCACGGTAATCTGACCGTTATTATCTCCGCGGCATTGGATATGCTGCCCATTGAAATTTGATGTAATTGAAATAGTCGCAGTAAGAGCCACTGGAGCAACAAAATTCAACGGAGGAGAATCTGCGATACAGCCTTTTGCATCACGGACGCGAACGACATACGGATTTCCCGATGCCGATAAACCATTAAACGTTGTGCTTGTGAAGAAACTCGAACCATCTATGCTATACAAATACGGAGTTGTTCCATTTGTTGGAGGTGTCACCGTAATGATACCATTGCTGGATGTGTTACACGACAGTTGTGCACCATTATAGTTCGATGTAATAGCGGCCGTCACCGAAGGCGAACGATTAACCGTATAGGTTACCGCTTGTATTCGTGCACAAATTCCGTTACTCACGCGAACAAAAACCGGAATACCGTTGGCGAGCGGGAATGCTGAGGCGGTTGCAACAGACATCGCATTGACATTCGCCAGCGCATCCGCCGGGCTGGTATGCCAGCTGAAGGTTAACGTGCCATCGGGATTAATGGACGGCTGAAGAGCTATCAAATTCTCAGTATACGTTGTTCCGCCTGGTAAAGTAGAACACACTGTTTGATCCACATTGTTGGTAAGCGGAGCCGGGTTAACGGTCACTACAAGATCTACCGGATCTCCCGGGCAGGAACCTGAACCAACAGGACCGGTCGCGACAATTTCATACGTGGCGGTACCTGCCGTTACTCCACCATTGACCAAAATATTAGTGATCGTTGGCCCGGTACCACTGCCCCCGCCGGTAATCAAACCGGTGGTGCTCTTCAATGTCCACTGGAAGGTGCTTCCTACAATTGAAGAAGTCAAGGTGAGAGAAGGTGCTTCTCCACTACATATTACATTTATGAGTGCGGAAGTAACTACCGGTTGAGGGTTAACCAGCACCCGAACCGGGATGGCAGGATCACCTACACAACCTGTGGTGGTGTTAATCGGTCTTACAAAATATTGAATCTCCTGTTGAACACCCGTGGTGTTTATCCAAACATCATCCGCGATTTCATTGGGGCCAAAAAAGCCTGTTGTTGGTGCCCCTGCGGTTGATGTTAATCCGGCAGCGTTAACTATCGATGTTATCTCAAATTGATCTGCAGGTATACTTCCGCTAGCTACGGTAAACACCAGGCCGTTGGCATCACCACTACAAACCGTTGCCACTAAGTTAGGCGCCAATACCGGCTCAGGGCGAATCCTTGCAAAGATATCGCGCGCTGCTCCCTCACATCCGTCAGCACTCACCGGAACTACCGTATACCGAACATCCAGGTTACCACCAGTTGTATTCGTAAAAGCATCATTGTGAATTTCAGTTGACAACACCGGAGTGGCAGGATTAAAGGCTCTCGTCGACGGGCTCAACCCTGGCGGTACCGTTACGTTGGTGATTCGGAAAGTTGGCGCAGGAACGCTTCCTCCCGCAACTGTAAAATCAATATTAATGGGACTGTCGCTGCAAACCGTTGCGGCGGGCACACTGTAATTCGCCATGGTTGGGCGTTGCCGGACATCAATGAAGAAGGTTGCAGGTGAGCCAGGACAATTTCCGCCCTTAGTTTGGGGGGTCACACGAATATTCCCTGAAACCGCCCCAACATTAACGGTTACCTGATTTGAGCCCTGTCCACCAATTATACTACTTCCCGTTGCACCGCCAATAACTGGTATCTCCCAAGTATAATCAGTCAGAGGTAATGACGTAGCCGTATACGTTACTCCGGTCTGATTCGCGCAGACAGGGTCTGAAGAAGCTGTAATAACTACCGCAGGCGGAGTCGCATTAACAATAACAGACTTAGTCACTTTATTTGATGCACATCCGTTCACTTCAAGTGTAACACTGATATCTCCTGTATAAACATTTGGAAATTGGACTACCGTAATGAAGTCGCTCGTACCCCCCCCCGTCAACACGGAGAATTCACCCGGGCCATCATCAACTTCCCAGAAATAAGATGCACCGGCTACTACAGGTACGTTATACAAACCGATCGCTCCGACGCATTGGTTGTCCGAGCCCAAAATAGTAGGATCTGCAGGCCGAGGCTTTATTACCAAATCAACTTGGGCAACATTTACACAAGGTGTCCCGCTTGTTATTGCCACACGGGCAAAGACCGTCTCATTGCCGGATAATATATCATAACTGTTTGCGTTAGAAATTGCATTCACGTTAGCATTCGCGTCAGCCAAAGTATGGAACCACGTTACGGAACGGTTCGTACTTCCCACGATGCCTGTTACTTGATCAATGTAGGTATTTGACGTGAGGTCAATATTCAATGCTTGATTTGAACCCCCGGGAAATTCTTCACAAAAATCGAAGGTTACCGCATTTGCGGTTGGTTGAGAGACAACGGTAAAGGTTACTATCCCCGTCTGATTAACACATCCCGTTACGGTATTTGTCACGATCGTATACAATGTGAGCGGGGTACTAATATCCACATCTGTCGGATCCGAAATTTTATTAAACGGTGATCGACTTGCAAGTGTAAACCACTCAACAGTGCGGTTCGTAGATCCGGCAATACCGGTTATAGCATCATGGTAGGTCGTAAGGTCGGTGGATAGAGCAATCAACGTTCCCGCAACGGTCTCGCACAACACGGGCGCGGGGTTATTTGAAACAGGCAATGCGTTGACAGTTACAATAACCTGGTCAACTTGATTCGCGCAGGCACCGGCATTACCAGACTGCGCACTTCTGACCGTCCAGGTAAGTGTATTCGCCCCTATTGAAAGACCGGAAACCGTAGACGTTGGACTATTGGGTGCCCCGAACGTAACTCCCCCCGGACCGGTCCATGTACCGGTACCTCCGTTATCAGCTGCAGTAGCTGCTAACGTAGCTGTATGCGGGCCGGAAGGCTGTGCACAAACCTGAAAATCTACACCGGCATTTGGTACCGATGGCCGCGCGTCCGAGCGCAATGTTACACCTGTGCGCGTTGCGCTTATACACCCTGTGGTAGTATTTCTCGCTTCTGCAAAATAGGTAACGGTATTACCTGGCGTTGGCTCATTGGCCGGTGCCGGATTCAATGTTGTATTTCCTGAAAGCAGTAACGTACCTCCACTTGCAGCGGTGTACCAATCGATAGTCTGGCCACCCGCTACTGTTGCACTTACCGTAGCCGTACCGATGACATCCGAACATGCGATTACGTTCCCACCGCTTGCAGGTGCCGCAGGAAGTGCATTCACGGTAAAAGCAATATCTTCATTAAACACACCCAAACAGCCTGTTGGCGACTGGATCGAAACAAGTCGAATGGTATGAGGGCCAACATTGTTGAGTTCAGTATCCGTAAATACTAACGGTGCTGTGGGAGTTCCTGCCGCATCAGTATTGAAATTCTTGGTGCGATTTGCTCCCCCGTCAATTCGGTATGTAAGAATGTAGCCGCTGGCAGCTATATTTTGGATACTGAA
Source organism: Cyclobacteriaceae bacterium (assembly GCA_016786495.1). GTDB lineage: Bacteria > Bacteroidota > Bacteroidia > Cytophagales > Cyclobacteriaceae > UBA2336. The sequence goes on along the minus strand of JAEUUJ010000015.1, from coordinate 15,410 downwards.
TGTAAGAGACGGGTCCGTAGTCGACGCCCCCGCATTACACGCAGAAGTAGGAGTTAACACACGCGGAGCATCAAATACCGGAGAACCTCCAGAACTCGTTACTGTTGCGGACCCACCTAGTACTGTTGCAACACAGCCGTTTGACAGAGCAGTAATCCGATAGTTGCCAGGATCAGTTTGCCCGGAAAGCGTATATGTGTTAGAGGCGTGACCTGTCACCACGATATCAGCGCCAACGGGAACATCAATCGTAAAGTCATAAGGCGCTCCGCCACTGAAAGTAAAGATGATGTCTGGAGCCGGGTTCCCATCACAGGCAGCACCTCCTCCTGTAACGTTAGTAACTGCTGGCAACGCCCGGATCGTAACGGTAACCGGATCCGACAACGGGCTCGCACAATTTGAAGGAGCAATGCCTACTACCTGAACAACATAGTCCCCACTTTGCGCAACCGTAGTAAGCGTTAATGTATTACTTGCCGTTGCCTGTACAGGGGTGACCAGGTCTGTGGTTTTATACCATCTGTAAATCGAAGCCAGACCTCCTGGGTTGTTAGATTGCAGAACGGTTTGCTGACCAAAGCAAATTGTCAAACCATTACTGGTTGGAGCTTCAGAAATGGTAGGTTTTACTGGGACCGGATTTACGGTAATGATACTGGACCCACTATTTACCGTGTTACAGACTCCATTTCTTACTACTGCGCGGTACTCATATGTTCCCGCGCCATACGGTGGAACTTCACTGAAGGTAGTGGTTGTATTCGCAATCACTTCCGGGGCCCCTGGTACACCTGCCGGGGGAGTGTAAATTCTTTCCCACCGGACGATGCTTCCGCGATGACCGCTCAACGTAAGCGTTCCGGTTGTCACACCTGCGCAGATCGTTCCGGAGACAGGCGCGACCGAGCCTGCAGCTGTTTGCCGGAACACAGTGACAGCAAGTGTCGTGTTTGGATTAGTAGTACAAGCTGGTGTCCCGTTTGTGTAACTCGAGTTTACATTAAGCGTTCGGGTAATTGAAGCTGACGCACCAAATGAACCAGCGGCAATATTAAAAACTACATCATCAAGATTTTTATTGGTCGCGCCTGATGGCGCAATTGCTGAAATACCGGTATTGTCGCTCCAACTCCAGTTGTATTGAGTTGTGCCGCCGACCAGATTCAGGGCCCATACCGGGTTGGGTGTCATTGTCGGGGAGTTTGAACTCTCGCTAAAGTCATATAGGGTACTATTGTCATTACATACCTGATTTGGACCAGTGATCGCGGCCGGGGTTGTAATGGTTGGGCGAATAATGATCGTGACCGGAATTTTAATCGACTCGCAATTCGTAGCACCTACTACAGCTGGAATGTAACTTGCCCAGACCTTATATATGCCAGGAGTACCCGTCTCAATACTATCGCCAGCACCCGCTACGTAGCTGGCAACCGGAAGCTGGTAAGGACTTGTGTTGTCTGTGCCGAGAAGAACTGCAGAGTTAGGAGCACCGTTGGCGTTGAGGTAGAATCTAGCCGTTGCGCCCGCGGGAACTCCTGTAATGGTGAAAGGATTTACAGCCGTGCCCTGGCACACTGACTGATTGGTAGCGGTGGGAGGTGAAGGTTGAGCAACAACTAAAATGCGGCTTTGGTTATACTCAACAGGTAGTTCGTTCAAATCATAACGGTTACAACCATTCCAATAACGAGTTGTTACAATGAACTGATCGCCTGCTTGCGCTGTTGCTGGAACGGTTATGTTGAGTGTCTGTGTTGGTGTCGGTGGTGTGGTGTAGGCGGCATTGAAATACGGTTGGTCATCACCCCCCGGCATTCCAACAGGCGCACCGGAAGTAATTGTATAGGTGTCTACATTTCCCGAAAATGCTGTTCCATTTGGAACCGCAATATTGGTTGGTCCGACCGTTACACCACCTGTTATCGAATTTAATATTCCCGCGCCCCCATACACAAACTGACGCCATCTTCTACGGTTATTCAAGCTTGCAGCAATTGTAACGTCACCCGGGTTTGTGTTACAGTTAAGATTACTGCGATCCGTAAAGGAAACCGTTGTTGTAGCACCCGCACATACTTCAATCGTGGTTTGAGCCGCATTTGCGGTGTTGGTCACGCTCAAAACTGAACTAGGCGCATTGGCTGTGCCTTCAATATTCCATCTGAAATATACCGGAGGAGTTCCGAAATTTGTGCTACACACCACTCCATTCACTCTTAACTCAGTCGTAGGCGAGTATTCACAGGCAGTGTTGGTAGCTGGAAAAAAGTGCTTAGGAGCAGATGACCTTCTTATGCCACCGCCAATATCCGTAAGGGGGAACCATGCAGTAAAACCTGAACCATCGTTCCAGTTAATCCGCGCCTCAACAACATCAGCTCCAAAAACATTACTCGCCGTCACCTCATGAACTGCACCCTTTGCTGAAGACACAGGTAACGCGTTATCCTGATTTACGCAGGCAAATCCATTCTGGATACGTGCCACTCCACCGCCAATACCCGTGCCATCTGCCCCTAAACACCCCTGGGCTTTCGCTTCATTTGGGAATTGTAGAATGCTAAAAAATAGAACAAGACAGGCGAAGAGTTTTAGTGTAGCTCTCATGAAGGCGTAATTCAGGTTTTCAGGGTGTTAATATCAAAGTGAAGGGCATTTGTAACCTAAATAATCCGCTAAAAATATGGGAAATCTTCAAAATTTCCGACAAAATGCCCCCTTAAACAACCGTTTTTACTGTTTTTTCTACCATTAAAAGCTAAATATCAACTAATTATTCTTTTTTACTGTTTTTCCATGTTGACGCGATCCGCCCGTCATGTTGTGGAAATTAGCGTTTTACATTCTGATTTGACCTGCTGCCTTTCGGAATTAAATCCTATTTTTGCACCCCGTAACGATTAATTATGTCTGCAGCAAAATACATTTTCGTGACGGGGGGTGTTACTTCTTCACTCGGTAAAGGGATAATCTCAGCTTCATTAGGAAAATTGCTGCAGGCCCGGGGCTTTAAAGTCACCATTCAAAAGTTCGATCCCTACATCAACATCGATCCCGGTACGCTTAATCCCTACGAACATGGCGAGTGCTACGTGACAAACGATGGCGCGGAAACGGATCTCGATCTTGGTCACTACGAACGCTTTCTGAATGTACCAACATCAAAAGCCAATAACATCACCACCGGTCGCATCTATAACAACGTTATCACAAAAGAACGTCAGGGTGAGTATTTGGGAAAAACCGTTCAGGTTGTTCCGCACATCACCGATGAAATCAAGCGTAATCTCTTTTTGTTGGGAGAATCCGGTGAGTACGATTTCGTTATCACGGAGATCGGAGGATCCATTGGCGACATCGAATCCCTTCCGTTTGTGGAAGCCGTGCGCCAGGTGAAGTGGGAACTCGGATCAAATAACGCACTGGTTATTCACCTGACGTTGATTCCGTACCTGAAAGCCGCCAAGGAACTCAAAACAAAACCAACACAACACTCTGTTAAAGAGCTACTTGCGGAGGGTATTCAGCCCGACATCCTGGTTTGCCGCACCGAATATCCGCTGCCGATGGAGATTCGCAAAAAGCTTGCGCTGTTCTGCAACGTGCAACTGAATTCCGTTATCGAAGCGATCGATGCCGATACGATTTATGACGTACCGCTGCTGATGCGCAAGGAAAAACTTGATGAACGCGTGCTGTCGAAGCTCAAAGTTCACAGCAAAGAGGAGCCTGATCTCGAACAATGGAAAGATTTCCTCGGCAAACTCAAGAATCCGGTCGAAGAAGTTAACATTGGCCTGGTTGGAAAATATGTATCGTTGCCCGATGCCTATAAATCGATCGCGGAAGCGTTTGTACACGCAGGGGCACAAAACGATTGCCGCGTAAACCTGAAGTGGATTTCTTCGGAAGACGTTAATAAAGACTCTGTGAAGTCGGTTATCGGTGGACTTGACGGTGTGCTGGTTGCACCCGGGTTTGGTGAACGCGGCATGGAAGGCAAGATTGAAACGATCAAATACGTCCGCGAAAACAAAATTCCGTTCTTCGGAATTTGCCTGGGCATGCAGTGTGCGGTAATCGAGTTCTCGCGTAATGTTCTCGGATTGGAAGCCAGTTCAACGGAATTGAATCCCAAAACAAAAAATCCGGTGATCGATCTCATGGAAGAACAGAAGAAAATCACCGCCAAGGGAGGTACGATGCGTTTGGGTGCTTATACCTGCAAGATTAAAAAGGGAAGTAAAGCGCATCATATATACGGAGAATCAACCATTCAGGAGCGTCATCGCCACCGGTACGAGTTCAACAACAAGTATCTCGAAGCCATCGAAGAAGCCGGCTTGAAGGCTGTGGGTACCAATCCGGAATCAAACCTGGTTGAGATTGTCGAATTAAAAGATCACCCGTGGTTCATCGGTGTTCAATTCCATCCGGAGTTGCGCAGCACGGTTATGAACCCGCATCCTTTGTTCGTCAAGTTCGTTGCAGCTTCCGTAGAGCATAAAAAGACAGTTGTTAATTAGTTTATAAAAAGTAAAGATGGATAGAAACTCGGCCATTGGCCTCACACTTATTGGCGCCATGCTGGTGGTGTATTTTTTTTGGTTTGCCCCCAAGCCTGAACCTCCGCAAAAACCAGCCTTAACACCTTCACTGTCAATCGATTCGGTAGGAAAGCCCGCTCCTCAACAAACCGCGAAAGAAGATAGCCTGGCCGCTGCAACGTTTGGCGGCATTGCTACGGCTTTTAAGGGCGAAGAGAAGTTAACGGCCGTTCAGACAAACAAGCTTAACCTTACGTTCACCAACAAGGGCGGTGTAATCCGGTATGCCGAGTTGAAAAACTTTAAAACGTATTTCGGAAAACCGCTCGTGCTGATCGATGAGCGTTCAAGCAACTTCACGTTATCGACCCGTTACAAAGGTGAAAACCTCGATCTGTATTCGTTGTACTATGACGTGTCGTCGGTAAAGATGGGTGACACCACCGTGGTTACGTTCTCCGTTAAACCGGGAGATGGCGCTGAACTCATTCAGACCTACAAGATTCCGGAAGATGGTTACGAGATCAAATACAGCATCACGAGCACAGGCTTTGATAAATCACTCTCGGAACAACTTACCTACCAGTGGAGTAACGCGATGCGTCCGCGCGAGAAGGACATCAACGACAGCCGCAACAACACAACCATCACCTACAACGAAGGCGGAAAAGTCGATTGGTTAACCGAACGCTCAACCGAACCTCAAAAAGAAACATTCGGCAGCGATCTAAAATGGGTAACGTTTAAACAAAAATTCTTCCTTACCGGATTCATTTCAGCCAATGGTTTTAAAGGCGGAGAGATCGAAACCTCGATGAACAATGCCGATACATCGGTTGTAAAACAGGGAAGTATCAAAGTTTTTATCGACACGCAAAAGCTTGCCAACGGTACGGCTGACTTCAAATATTACCTCGGCCCGAATGAATACCGGAAAATCGGAACCGTTGCGGAAAAGTATAATCAAAACGTTTACCTGGGCTGGCCACCGGTATACTGGATCAACAAGTTTGTCATCTTCCCGGTATTCTATTTCCTCACCACCTTCATTCATAACTTCGGTTTGATCATTATCATCCTGGTGATCCTGATCCGATTGATTCTATTGCCACTCTCCTACCGTTCATTCCTGAGCATGGCAAAAATGAAAGTACTCAAGCCTGAGCTTGACGAAATCAAGGAAAAGTATGGTGACGACATGACCAAAACGCAGCAGGAACAACTCAAACTGTATCAGCAGGTTGGCGTTAACCCGATCAGTGGTTGCATTCCGTTGTTGCTGCAGATGCCGATTCTGTTCGCGATGTTCTACCTTTTCCCGAACACCATTGAGCTTCGTCAGGAACACTTCCTTTGGGCAGAAGACTTGTCAACGTATGATTCAATCGTGAACCTACCGTTCAATATTCCATTCTATGGAAGCCACGTGAGCTTGTTTACGTTATTGATGACAATTTCAACGCTGGTTTACACCTGGCAGAACAACCAGATGTCGACCGTACAGGGGCCGATGAAGTTCATGTCGTACATGATGCCGATCATCTTCCTGTTCGTATTGAATACCTTCCCTGCGGGATTGAGCTTCTACTACTTCATGTCGAACATTGCAACGTTTGGTCAGCAGGCGATCATCAGAAGATTTGTTGACGATGGTAAGATCCGGGCGATCATGGAAGAGAACAAACGCAAGAACGCAGCCGGTGACGGTAAGAAATCCAAGTTTATGACGCGCTTGCAGGATGCAATGAAAGCAAGTGAAGAAGCACGCAAACAGGCAGAGGAAACGAAGAAAAAGAAGAAAAACTAACATTTGCATGTGAATTGATTGTGGACAAATACGTTCCACAAGGTTCCACGCCCCTGATTTGTTCGGGTATATTTGCAGTCCTGACGGTAACCGTCAGGACTTTTTATTTTTACCCATGGGAAAGATTATTGCGATTGCCAATCAAAAAGGCGGTGTAGGAAAAACCACAACAGCGATCAACCTGGCCGCAAGCCTGGCCGTGCTGGAATGCAAAACGTTACTGGTCGATGCCGATCCGCAGGCCAACTCAACTTCAGGCCTGGGAATTAACCCCAAAGAAGTTGAAACCAGCATTTATGAATGTATGGTCGACGGCACCCCGGTTCGTGAAGCCATCGTTACCAACGAACAACTAAAATACCTCGACATCCTTCCCTCCCACATCGACCTTGTGGGTGCAGAAGTAGAAATGGTAAGCATCGAACGCAGAGAAGAAAAAATGCGTGATGCCCTGGGAAAAGTAAAAGACGATTATGATTTTATCATCATCGACTGTTCACCGTCACTGGGCCTAATTACCATCAACGCATTAACTGCGGCAGACTCGGTGATCATTCCGGTGCAATGCGAATACTTCGCGCTGGAAGGATTGGGCAAGTTGTTGAACACCATTAAGATCATTCAAACCCGTTTGAACCCGAACCTCGAAATCGAAGGCATTCTGTTAACACTTTACGACTCCCGCACCAGTCTTGGTAATCAGGTTGTGGAAGAAGTGCGGACACACTTCCAGAAAATGACTTTCAAAACTATCATCCCCCGCAACGTTAAGTTGAGCGAATCACCAAGCTTTGGCTTACCGGTGATTGTGCACGATGCGGAAAGTAAAGGCGCCATCAGCTACCTGAACATGGCGCACGAAGTACTCGATAAAAACACTGTAGCAAAATGAGCAAGAAGAAAGCACTGGGAAGAGGATTGAATGCGCTGCTGAGCGACAGTAACACCGAAGACCGGCTGGAGATTGATCCGCCCGTTGTCAAGCCGGTGGTAGCGCCTCCCACAACTTCAGGGAGCACACTTGAGATTCCGTTAAGCCAGATTGAAGTTAACCCGTTCCAGCCGCGAACGCATTTCGATCAGCAGGCGTTGCAGGAACTGGCTGATTCGATCAAAGTGCATGGCATTATTCAGCCGATAACCGTAAGAAGACTGGCCCAGGATCAATATCAGTTGATCTCTGGTGAAAGACGCTTTCAGGCTTCCAAGCTGGCCGGACTGAAAAGCGTTCCCGCGTACATCCGCTCGGCTGATGATCAGCAGATGCTGGAGATGGCGTTGATCGAAAACATTCAGCGCGAAAACCTCAATGCAATTGAAGTTGCCTTATCCTATCAGCGATTGATTACAGAATGTAACCTGAACCAGGAAGCTCTTGGTGATCGCGTGGGAAAAAATCGCGCAACGGTAACAAACTACCTGCGCCTGCTCAAGCTTCCGCCTGATATTCAGATAGCGGTACGCGACAACCGGATTTCGATGGGTCATGCACGTGCAATCATCAATGTAGAAAACCCTGACCAGCAGCTCTATATCTTCAAAAAAACGCTGGAGGAAGATCTTTCGGTACGAAAGGTTGAAGAACTGGTACGTGAACTTGCTTCGGCCAGGAAAACCGATAAGGGCACCTCAACCACGGCAGCACCTGCAAACCGTGAAATAAATCAGTTACAATCGAAGCTTTCTTCACATTTTGGCACTCGCATTGTTATTAAGAGCGATGGCAAAAAAGGCGAAATCAAAATCCCGTTTTTGTCAGTCGAAGACCTTAATCGTATCTTGGACATCTTAAAGATACAGTAAGGTTCACGCGCTTAAGATTATTGGTGAATGAAGAAGATTGTACTGGCCAGCCTGATTATTGGATTTTCCATGACCGCCTACGGGCAGGACAGTCTTCGCAGCGAACTTGATTCCGACACAGTATTCCTGAAATCCGATACGGCTACCATTGCCTCGTATGCGAGCCGGTACGATCCGCGCAAAGCGCTGCTTTTTGCTGCAATTCTTCCGGGCCTCGGACAAGTCTACAACAAAAAATACTGGAAACTTCCGTTGGTGTATGGCGGCTTTGCTGGCTTCGGATATGGCGTGAGCTTTTACCAGAGCGGGTACAAGGAATTTAAGGGAGCGCTGTTCGACTTGCTCGAGTCTGGCGAATCTACCATCAAAGTCAGGAATCAGGACTGGAACGAGCAATCGTTGCGAACAGTGGTTAATCGGTACAGGCGTGAACGCGATTTCTTTATCATCCTGTCAGCAGGAATGTACCTGCTTCAAATGATCGATGCCCATGTTGACGCACACCTGAAGGAATTCGATCTTAATCCAAACCTGCAGGTAAAAATTCAACCGACCATGAACAATGATATGCTCACCGGACGAACAACCGGTATATCTTTGATTGTTAAATTTTAATCCATGAGAATATTATTGCTTGGCTATGGCAAAATGGGCAAGGCCATAGAAAAAATCGCATTAGATCGCGGACACGTAATTGCCGGAACGATAGACGCGGAAAATTTTACTGCTATTGCGTCATCGAACGCTGATGTAGCAATCGAATTCTCGCAACCGGAAGCGGCATTCAACAACATCAAGGCATGCCTCGAAAACAACATCCCGGTGGCGTGCGGCACCACGGGCTGGCTCGACCGAAAAAATGAAGTTGACGCGCTAACCAAAAAATTCAACGGTACTTTTTTTTATGCCTCCAACTATAGCGTTGGGGTAAACATCTTGTTCAGACTGAACCGGCAATTAGCCGCGATGATGAAAACGTTTAACGAGTACCGGGTCAGTATTGACGAAACGCATCACACCGAAAAGAAAGATGCCCCGAGCGGTACAGCCATTACCCTTGCAGAAGGACTTATTGCCGAAGGGATCGGCAAAAACTGGACAAAACAGGCCACCGAGAGCAAGGATGATATCGCAATTAATTCATTCCGGGTTGACGAGGTTCCGGGTACTCACATTGTCAAGTACTCGTCTGTAATTGACGATCTCGAAATCCGACATATAGCGCATTCGCGCGAGGGTTTTGCGCGGGGTGCCGTCATGGTGGCGGAATGGCTGCCGGGCAAAAAAGGCGTTTTAGGGATGGATGACTTCCTGAAATTCTGATTTAATCACTTTATTTGCAGGCTTTTAAATTTCTACACACGTGAACTCAGTCCTTATTACGTTCCTTCTGTTCCGGATCGGCATTACGATCGGATATTGGAAACTCTTTGAAAAAGCAGGCATTGCCGGCTGGAAATCGCTGATACCGTTTTATTCGGAATATTTAATCGCGGTCGACATTGTAGGCAAACCGGCCTGGTGGATCGTTTACCTGATCATCCCCGTGGTAAATATTTTTGCCTGGTATGTATTGATGTTCAACGTGTTGCGTTGTTTCGGAAAAGAAAGTATCTGGAGCCAGATCCTGATGATCTTCATCGCACCGATTTACCTTCCGGTGCTAGGGTTTAACAGCACCATCAAGTACCGGGGCAAATTGGATAGCCTCCCTCCGGTAAAACGCACTGCCGTTCAGGAGTGGGCGGATGCCATTGTTTTTGCCGTGGTTGCCGCGACATTGATTCGCTGGTTGATTATGGAGGCGTACACGATCCCCACCCCTTCCATGGAGAACTCTTTACTGGTGGGCGACTTTCTTTTTGTTAGCAAGTTTCATTATGGAACACGTACTCCAAAGACACCGTTGCAAATTCCACTCACGCATCAAAAAATCTGGTTCACCGAAATTCCTTCATATGTTGAGTGGATCCAGCTTCCACAATACCGTTTGCCGGGCATCAGCGAAGTAAAACGCGGAGACGTTGTGGTGTTCAACGTTCCGGGCGTTTCAGAGAACGGTGGAAAAGAATATCCTACAGATCTCAAGACAAACTACATCAAACGCTGTGTAGGCTTACCGGGCGATGTACTGGAAATTAGGGACCGTCAGGTTTACGCCAGCGGAGAGATAGTTGAAAATCATCCCGGCATGCAGTACAGTTACCTGGTGACTTCGAAAGACGAAATTAACGAACGCAACCTGGACAAGTTTGACCTGGCAGGTGATGATGTACAGCTGCTCAGTAAAACGAAAGCTAACCATGCCTTGTATCAGATGTATCTTACGGATGACGTGGTATCCGAAATGCGGAAGCTGCCCTACATCGTAAGCATCGAATTGATCAAGCAGGAAAGTGAAACGTTCCCGCACTCGCCTTTATTCAAATGGACAGGCGATAACTTTGGCAAGTTAACGATCCCGAAAGCGGGCTGGACTATTCAGCTAAGCGATTCAACACTTGCACTCTACGGAAGCACGATTACCGACCACGATCATAATGAGGACGCATCGATCAAAGGAGGAAAACTATTCATTGACGGCAAAGAGGTTACAAGCTATACTTTCCGTCAGAATTACTACTTCATGATGGGTGATAACCGTCACAATTCACTCGATTCACGTTACTGGGGTTTCGTACCGGAAGATCACATCGTTGGAAAAGGATTCTTCATCTGGCTTTCGATTGATCGCGATCGCGGAGGTATCCGGTGGAGCAGATTCTTTAATCTGATTCGTTAACAATTACTCGTTATTAGTTGATCGTAAGCGTAACACGATTAGCTAATAACGACTCATGTTTTTACCAATCAATCTCTTTCAAACCCTTGCTCTTCAGATAAGCATTTGCTTTGCTGAAATGTTTGCATCCAAAAAAACCCCGGTCGGCTGAAAAGGGTGACGGGTGCGCCGACATGAGTACCAGGTGTTTTGCACGATCGATAACCTCCCCCTTCTTCTGCGCATACGCACCCCAAAGCAGAAACACTACATGCTGCTTTTCGTCGGATATCTTCTTGATTATTGCATCGGTAAATGTTTCCCAGCCTTTGTTTTGATGTGAACCCGGTGAGGCAGCCCGAACGGTTAACGTGGCGTTCAACAGTAACACACCCTGCTCCGCCCAGCGTTCGAGTTCGCCCGATGCCGGAACTGGCTTTCCGAGGTCGGTTTTAATTTCCTTAAAAATGTTCACCAGTGAGGGAGGCACACGCACACCCTCATGTACCGAGAAACACAGCCCGTTTGCCTGCCCGGGGCCGTGGTAGGGGTCCTGCCCCAGAATCACCACTTTAACGTTTGCAAAATCACATTCGTCAAAAGCCCGGAAAATCTCCTTTCCCGGTGGGTACACGGTGTGGGCCTGGTACTCCGATTTCACGAACCCGATAAGTTGTTCAAAATAAGGCTTTTGAAATTCTTCTTCGAGTTGTGATTTCCACGAAATCGCGATTTTTACGTCCATTTAGGCTGTTTTTTGGGGTAAGAAAGGACTTTTAAATTAAAGTTTGAAATTCCAAAAATTTAATATTTTTGGCCAGATGGTAACCGAGATAACACAAGGGGTAAAAGTGACTGTGGAGACTGAATATCAGCCGGCTTATTCAAGCCCGAGCCAGTACCATTTTGTCTTTACGTATCGAATCACAATCGAAAACCAAAGCGAATATACGATTCAGTTGAAGCGCAGGCACTGGCATATCCATGATGCCGGTTTCTTAATGCGCGAGGTAGAAGGCGAAGGTGTGGTTGGTCAACAGCCTGTGCTGGAACCCGGGCAATCGCACCAGTACGTTTCGGGTTGCAACCTGAAATCCGGAATCGGTAAAATGACCGGTACGTATACGATGGAGCGTATCATTGACGGTACCCCCCTGCAGGTAATCATTCCGGAATTCACCATGATTGCCCCTCTCCGGCTCAACTAATCGTTTAGATTTTAACTTTTAGATTTTAGAAAAATTTTAACCCTAAAATCGTAAATCGTAAATCTAACCTCACGCTGTGGCCGATTTCTTCCAGGTAAAGACGTATCTCAACTACTGGCTTGATTCAGTCAACGAGCATTCGCTGCACTCGCCTTTTTTGTACGACTTGTATACCAAAACGATCAACGTTGAACCAACGCCTGATCTGGAAATTGAAAAACTTCGTATAGACCTGTTAAAAACACACCGCGAAATAGAGGTGCAGGAACTGGGCTCCGGATCAAAGCACTTCTCGGACGGTAAACGAAAAATCAGCGATATCGCGGAAACAAGTCTGAGCAACATCCGGTTTTCATCGCTTTACAACCGCCTGGCTGAATACACCAAAGCGAAAACAATTGTCGAGCTCGGCACCTCATTCGGACTGAACACTCTTTATCTGGCACGAACCGAAAACGCGCGCGTGTATACTTTTGAAGGGTCCGCCACAATTGCGGAAGTAGCGGAAGACACATTTCGTTTTGCTTCCGCTAAAAATATTGAATTGATCAAGGGTAATATCGACAGTACACTTTACTCCACGCTTTCCCGGTTGCCCAAAATTGATTTTGCATTTATCGATGCCAATCACCAATACGAAGCCACGAAAAAGTACTTTGACGAATTACTGATGAAGGTGCACCACAAAAGCATCATGGTGATTGACGACATTCACGCCAGTCCAGGCATGGACAGTGCCTGGAAAGAAATCTGTGCACACAGCCTGGTCCATACCAGCCTTGATCTTTACCGGTGCGGGATTTTATTTTTTGATCCATCACTTACCAAACAACACGTTGTGTTGCAGTTTAACGTGTTGCATTAGGCAGCCGGAACCCGTAATTTTGAATTTTTAGCAAACCTGGTATGAGCGAAACTACAACCCCCACGGCCGCCCCGGCTCCCAAAAAGAATAATAAGAGCGTTATCATTATTACGATTCTGTCGATCGTGATCCTGGTTCAGTTCGTGAAGATGTATCTGGATCATAAAGACAAACAGGCCGCAGAAACCACCATCGCCTCCACCGAACAGGAACTTGCCTCCACACTTCAGCAACTGAATAGCATTAAGGTGGAACTCGACCAGAAAATCACCGAGATCCAAAAGTTGGGCGGAGATGTTTCCGAACTCCAGAAGGCTAAAGCAGAAATTGAATCAGAATTGAAACGTTCGCGCAGAGCCAACGGTCAGGTGATTAAAGAACTGAAAGACCGCGTGGAAGGCTATGAGCAACTATTAAAACTGAAAGACGAAGAACTTGATCGGTTAAAGTCGGTTAATAAAGAACTGCTTTCTGAGAATACCACACTGAAAACACAAAAAAATCAGCTCGGTGACTCCATTAACCGCCTGGCTCAAACCAAAGATGAACTCGCTACAAAAGTGAGCATCGCATCGCAACTTAAGGCGGAGAACATCTCTATTAAAGCGGTGAACGACAAAGGCAAGGAACGCGAATCACCTTTTAAAAACCGTCAGCTCGAGAAGCTTAAAGTGGAATTCAACCTGGCAGAAAACAACGTTGCTCCGATCGAAGGGAAAAAGATCATGATCCGCATCATCGATCAGAACAACCAGGTGCTGTTTGACGTGTCGCGCGGGTCGGGCACGTTTATCTACAACGGCAAAGAAGAATTTTATACCGCATCGCAGGAAATCCTGTTTGATAATACGAAGCAAAAGCTCACCTATTTGTATGAAAAAGGTTCTGAGTATGCCTCAGGATCATACGTGCTTGAGATCTATTGCGAAGACTACAAGATCGGCTCCGGAAAGTTTGACGTGAAGTAGTTATCTGTTGATAGTGCCCGGCAGTTTCCCGGGATAACGGACTTAGTCCTTCACCCGGTTCAGCGAAAGCATACCAACCATCCAGTTTGGAAGTGGCTTCTCGGGGTTGCGTTTCTTGAGACTCAGGTACCAGCCGATTTTCTCGAAGATTGGAATCTTGTGTGTTTCAACAAATTCAATCAATGTCCCGTCCGGGTCTTCGATGTACGTGAATTGCCCTGCGGCTTTTCCCATATCGAACGAGGTGCTGCTATCAACGGTAAACGGAAAACCTGAAGCTTCAGCTTTCCTGGCGAGTTCTTTCATTCCGTTAACATCGAAACACAGGTGAATGAACCCAAGATCACCCCAGTTACGGTGGCCAAATATTTTTCGTGGCGTGCGTCCAAAAACCTGAACAAGTTCAATTTCGGTTGCTCCGAGCAGGCGACCGAAGTTTCCCTTCCCGCTTTTGGTTCCGCGAAGGAGAACGCGTCTGTATTTATCTTCACCGCCCGGCAGGCCTTTGAAATCCGCGAACACTTCCGTTGTATCGTACACAACGGTGTAACCCAGCACATCGCGATACAGCGGAATAGCTTTGTCCATGTCAGAAACACCCATCACACAACCGGAGACTCCGCCATTCTTGCTTTTACCAAGCTTAAACCAACTGGTACTTTCTACAATCTCGAACAGATTGCCATACGGATCGGTTAAGAAAAAATGCTTGCGGCCATCGGGTGCTTGCGCGAGCGGGCTAACGATGTTGGCACCTTTCGCTTTAAGTTCATGGTACTTCTCTTCTACCGCGCGGGATTTGATTTTTGTCGCGTAGATGCCGGTGTCGCCCAATACAATATCGAACTCTGCTTTTAACGGCACCTTGCTGGTGTATTGCCAGATCTCAAAACCACCGCCCCCGCTCATGTTGAGGGCGAGAATGGCGTACCGACTCTCTACTTTCCCGGAAGTATACCGGGTCATCAGTTTGGCTTCGGCCGCGTCCTTGAAAACGGGCACGTCCATATCGAAATGCTTCCGGTACCAGGTCCAGGCGTTTTCCGCATCGGTAACCCCGATTCCAACCTGCTGGATTCCGCTGATAATGTAGGTCATTGTAGTGGTTTAGAGTCGTTCAGATCGTGTTTTTACGCCTTTAAAAGGCCAATATTAATCAATTTCCGGCTTTTTGCGTGTTAGCATTATTTTACCGGTAAATGCACTGCAATAGCAAAAAGGTAACATTAAGCCTTGCAATGCCTTGACTTACAGCGAATTGACATTCAGGTTTGATTTCGGAAAATGTTGCTGATTTCACCCGATTTCCCTATTTTTGCACCTCATTTTAAAAACAATTGTTAAACCCATGAAAAACTACGAGACAGTATTCATTTTGAATCCCGTTTTGTCTGATGATCAGATGAAGGATACTGTCGAGAAATTCGTGAAGGTTTTGAAGAAAG
>JAEUUJ010000056.1 GCA_016786495.1 Cyclobacteriaceae bacterium | reverse complement strand
ACTCGTGACCGTTGTGTTGTTGATAGGCTATGAAATAAATGCCAGCATTCACGATGCCGCACGCATGCAGGTGCTCTGGCACGGGCGGAGATTTAAATCTGACGAGGCAGGTTAAGTTCAGTCTTTCAGACTGTAGAGTATTTTTTGAAAATCCTTTTTGAACTCATCTTTCTTGTCGGCCGAACACCACGCGAGAACTTTGTAGAATGATTTTTTGGTTTCCACAACACCCACATGGTAGAAGATTTCTGCATCGAGTTCCTTGTCGTAATACGTGGCATCACATTCGATAAAATGGGTTTCTCCTTTGGTTTGTAGGACCGGTTCAGAAACTTTTCGATTTTCCTGATCGGCCAGGAAATCACCGATGAAACCGTCATAAAATTCCCGGATGGATGAGAAACTTAGTTCTGCGAGCTGCAATTCTTCTTTCGTATCGTAGATCACGAAACCGGCTACATCTTTTTCATCGCTTTTATACTGAATGGAAGCCACATCGTTCAGCCCGACTGTGCGCGTCATATAATCCGGAAGCCCAACGGTAAATACATGGCCTGCCTTATATTCTTTCAGCGTTTGAGCGTTAGAAACGAATACCGTGGTGAGCGCGACTACAAGAAGAATCAGTTTTTTCATAGCGAGGTTTGCTGTTGTGTAAAGAAAACTCAAAAGTTTGATTTTTCAATGCCGATGTTACCATCCAACCACAAGATTACTTTTCGGGCGCGATTTTTTCCAAAGCCACCAGATTAGTGCCACGCAAACCCCTATGGATAGTAAACTGTACAGGTGAAATCTGAAAAATGTTGCTGGCTCAAGCAAGGGAGGTTGTGAACTATGCGACCACGCGATAAATGCATCCGCCATCGGCAATGTCCCGAACAGGTACCACCGGTGTGTTTGGTTTTCGACGGGGACGCCCAGGGCTTCGAGGGTGCCGTTGATTCTCCGGTTTGTTTCGCGATTGCCAAACAGGGCAGTAGTTTGTAACCCTACAATCGTTGCGGCGCCACCCATCTGCAAAATAACGGGCCCTGAATCGATATCGCCTAAACCAAACGTACCCGCCGGATATTCCCGAATACCGGTGAGTCCGAAACGAGTGTCGATAAACAACTTCTCGTAAATTTCATATTGACTGCGCGCGAACTCCGGGTCGATTTCATTTAGAAAGATTAGCATCAGGCTTTGGGATGATCCCCGGGCATCATCTGCGGGCGAATCACGATAAATCGAATGTGGAATTAATCCGTTCTTGTCGACCAAGGACTTAACGTTGTCAATCCACTTCGCCATGGCAGGTGCATACTTCGGTTCAAATAGTTTGTCATGTAACGCCAGCGATGCGGCACACAGCATTGCATCTGCCGGCCATACCTGGCCATAATAGCTTTCCGGATATGTTTGACGTTCCAGTGTTGATGCAATGGAGTCACAGCGGGATATGAATTGGGTTACTTCCGTACTATTCCGGACGGATGAATCTTCCACTAATAACTTTCTTCCGAGCAGGTAATTACTCCAGCCGCTATAAAACGCACCGTAGGGAAGGGGTAAGTTTTCATCGAAATTCGACCGTCCGGTTTCACTGTTTATTTTTTCGTATGCTTTCTGAATTTCTGCGAGGCCTTTCGTGCGAAGTGAATCGTTTGACTGCAGCTTCGACAAAACATTGCACCAGGAAAGTCCATAAAGTGCATTCATGAAAACGTATCCTTCCGGATAGATTGCCTGCATGTTTAAGTCGGCATCCTCAGCAAGAGCGGCTTCCAACCAGCTGAGCTCCCTCAATAAGTCGACGTTTAATGAATCGCTCGTGGTGATATTTATATCCGGCGTATGATAAACACGAATGTTGATTGTCATCAACAGTGAAATCACTATTACCAGACAAGTCGTTAAAAATGTTTTCAGCGACTTATTCATGAGCACCAAACGTTTGTTCAAGCTGAATGTCTATCAATCTTCCGCTATCGGGATGGCTGAAAACCAACCGGCACGCTTCCAATGCAATTGTATCTTTTTGATAGGCTGTCGTAGAGCCGTACAATTGATCGCCCAGAATAGGACAGCCTGTGCTGGCGAGTTGTGCGCGAATCTGGTGATATTTTCCGGTGTGCAATTCAATGTTCCACCGAAAACGTTTTTCCGACAGCTGATCAACCGAATAATCGAGAATGGCTTTCTCGCTGTATTCAATCTCATGACCATACAATACGGCTCTCTTTTTTTCTTTCCGGTGCCAGTGTTCGAGCCGGCCCCGGAGTTGAGCAGGAGCATCTTCGGTGAGTGCGCGATAAAATTTCTTAACCTTGCGTTCGGCAAACTGTTCGCTGAGATTCCTAAGCACCTCACGTTTTTTGGTGAAGAGCACCAGGCCCCGAACGGGCCGGTCAAGGCGATGAATGTGCTGTGCGTAAACTTCCTCTCCGGATGGCTTTTTCAGATAACGTTTAACCTCGTCCAGTAAATTGGGATTTTGATTGCGGTCGGGTTCAACCATCAGTCCGGCTGGTTTGTCGATAACCAGAATAAACTCATCTTCGTATAAGATCCAATCTGTCACAGATTTCTTTCTGAAGGTACAAGTTCGCGTTATCTTACGTAATCCCCAACATGAAAAAAGCCCTGCGTCTCGTTCTAAAATTACTTTTTGCCGTCATCACTTTGCTTGTGATCGCGTTTACGATCGTATTCTACTCCGTAACCGGCGAGCCGGAACCATGGCAGCACCCCGGTCACGTAAACGATGTAACACAGCTTAACCCCATTGCCGTTTCGCGTGAGTTTAAGCCAAAATCGATCTATGAGATTTCAAAACTCGTTCGGCAATCAGCAGGCCCTATTTCCATTGGTGGTGCGCGGCACAGCATGGGCGGACAAATTGCATTTGACCACGCTGTCTATTTAGATATGAGGGATTTCAACCATATCGTTTTGTTTTCACCGAAAGAGAAATTGATTACAGTTGAGTCGGGTATAACGTGGCGTGCCATTCAGGAGCACATTGATCCATACGATTTATCGGTATCAATCATGCAAACGTATGCCAACTTTACCGTTGGTGGATCGCTCAGCGTAAATGTTCACGGACGCTACGTGGGGCAGGGTGCTATTATTCATTCTGTTCAGTCGTTCAGCCTGATCATGAGCAACGGGCGCGTGGTACAATGTTCGCGCGAAATGAATCCTGAATTGTTTTACGGAGCCATTGGCGGCTACGGAGCACTGGGGGTTATTGGTGAAGTTACACTTCAACTGACCGATAACTGTCGTGTTGAGCGCATAACGGAAAACATGGACGTTTCGGCCTATCGAGATTTCTTTACGAATACAATTCGTGACGACTCTGCTGTGGTTTTTCACAACGCTGATTTATATCCCGACGATTACACAACCGTGCGGAGTGTTTCGTATTACCAGACGTTGAACACTGCTACGGTGGAAGAACGACTTAAGCCAAAGAAGGAGCGTTATCGGTGGGAACGGTTCGGCATGTGGCTGGTTTCAGAACTTGAGGCAGGTCCATGGCTTCGCCAACATATAGTCGATCCGATTTATTACAGCAGCGATAAGATTGTTTGGAGAAATTACGAAGCGAGTTATGATGCCAACGAGTTGGAGCCTACTTCCCGGGAGGCATTCACGTATGTACTTCAGGAGTACTTTATTCCGGTTGATAGTTTTGATGTATTTGTGCCGCGCATGGCGGCCATATTTAAGGAGCACCGGGTGAACACAATCAATGTTTCAATCCGACATGCATTTCCGGATAGGGAAAGCCTGTTAAGTTGGTCTCGCAATGAAGTTTTTTCCTTTGTGATTTATTATAAACAGGGAACTTCGGTTGCTGCGCAGCAAGAGGTGGGCATTTGGGCACGTAAATTAATTGACGCTGCGCTTCAAACCGGCGGATCGTACTACTTGCCGTATCAGTTACATGCTACGCAGCGCCAATTTGAAATGGCGTATCCAAGCGCGTCTGATTTCTTTGCCCTGAAATCAAAGATTGATTCGGCGAACCGGTTTACCAACCGGCTTCTTAATAGATACGATTCCCGTAAGGATAATAATTAACCGAACGTAACCCTAATTAGGCTGCTGACCTCATTCGCTTTCTTACGCGCATCTTCAATGGATGCACCCCGCGCCAGGCACACCCCCATTCTTCGTTCACCGCTAACTTCAGGCTTGCCAAATAACCGAATTTGTGTGTCGGGCAGCTCCAATGCTTTTTCTATTCCGGAAAAAATAATGTTATCCGAATTGCCTCTAACAAGAATTACGCTGGAGGCGCTGGGTCCGTGCTGAACGATGTTCGGGATCGGCAGGCCCAGGATCGCACGAACGTGCAATGCAAATTCCGATAAGTCTTGCGAGATC
>JAEUUJ010000055.1 GCA_016786495.1 Cyclobacteriaceae bacterium | reverse complement strand
TGCCTTTCTGTGTTTGTTGCTGACTGCCTGTGCGCAGGATAAAAAAGGTGAATATGTTGTGACCATCAAAACAAGCTATGGCGACATGGTGGCAATCTTGTACAACGAAACCCCGAAGCACAAAGAGAATTTCATTAAGCTGGCGAACAGCAAATTTTACGACAGCTTGCTGTTTCATCGGGTGATGAATGAATTCATGATTCAAGGAGGAGATCCTGAATCGAAGAAAGCCGTTGCGGGGCAATCGTTGGGCAGCGGCAATCCGGGTTACACCATCGAAGCCGAATTCCGGCCAACACTTTTTCATGAACGCGGCTCGCTTGCTGCGGCACGCACGCCCGATGCCGGAAACCCAACCAAGGCGTCCAGCGGAAGCCAGTTTTATATTGTGCAGGGCAAAAAGTATACGACTGAGGAAATCGATCAGTTTGAGGAGAGCCTTCGAAACAACAAGAAAAGTCAATACCTGCGCGAGATTATTATGTCGCCCAAGTACACCGGGTTGCTCACGCAGATTCAGGAACACCAGCGCGCGCAGGACGGTGCATGGTTAAACGAATTCTTCGAAAAAAGTGACACGCTGATCGTAAAAGAAAAGCCAGGCTATAAGCCTTTTGCATTCACACCGGAACAAAAAACAGTCTACACTACGGTTGGTGGAACACCCTTCCTGGATGGAGAGTATACCGTATTCGGTAAAGTGATCAAAGGCATGGAGGTGGTCGATAAAATTACTGCGGTAGCGAAAGACGCACAGAACAGGCCGAATGAAGATATCCGGATGTTCGTAAGCGTGAAGCAGCTGTCGAGGAAGAAAATCGAGAAAGAGTACGGCTACGTTTTCCCGGAAGTAAAAAAGTAGAAGTATGAAAATCCTGGTTACAGGAGCGAACGGTTTGCTTGGACAAAAGCTTGTTTCCCTGTTACAGGAAAAAGGGAACATTCACGTAGTTGCAACTGCACGGGGCAAATCTGCACAGCCGATCACACAGGGAGAATTTCGTTCGCTCGATGTAACCGACAACAATCAGGTTGAAAAGCTCGTTTCGGAAACCAAACCCGATGTGATCATTCACACCGCAGCCATGACGCAGGTTGACGATTGCGAAACGAAGCGTGACGAATGTGTTCTGAACAATGTTACCGCAGTTGAACACCTGGTGGCAGCGTGTCGGGCACACAACGTTCACCTCGTACATGTTTCCACGGATTTCATTTTTGATGGTTCAACCGGACCCCTTGATGAGTTAGCTGAGCCTAATCCCGTAAACTTTTACGGAGAAAGTAAGCTTGCCGCAGAAAAAGCAATTCAATCGAGCGGAATTTCGTGGAGTATCCTTCGCACCGTGCTGGTTTATGGCGTAACGAATGACATGAGCCGTTCGAACATCGTATTGTGGGTGAAGAAAAGTCTGGAGGAAAAGAAAAGCATTTCGGTGGTAAACGACCAATGGCGCACACCAACGCTGGCGGAAGACCTTGCCCTGGGGTGTTACCTCGCAGCCATCAAAAAAGCCCAGGGCGTTTTCAACATTTCCGGAAAAGACTTCATGTCTCCGTTCGATATCGCGGTGCAAACCGCAGAATTCTTTAAACTTGATAAGACCCTGATTCAGGCAACTGATTCAACGAAATTCAAACAGCCGGCCCGCAGGCCGATGAAAACCGGCTTCATCATTGATAAAGCAAAAAAGGAGCTTGGTTATGAACCGCACTCCTTTTTGGAAGGTCTTGAAATCGTATCGAAGCAGATCAGCTCGTAGCCGGATCTTTCTTGTTTCGCATAACCCAGAAGTAAATCGGAATTCCCGCCAGGGTAATGATCAGACCCGGCCAAGTGAACTGCGGCTTGTAGATGATCAACATCGTACAAAATGTAAACGCCATGATAACATAGATGGCCGGCAGAATCGGATATCCAAAAGCTTTATAGGGCCGTTCAGTATCCGGCTGTTTCTTTCTCAGGATAAATATTCCGATGATGGTAAGTGCATAGAAAATTACCACAACAAACGACACCATATCCAGGAGGTTTCCGTATTCACCGCTTAAGCAAAGCAAGGAAGCAACCAATGCCTGCGCCCACAGAGCCCACTGCGGAACTGAATTTTTATTGAGCTCGCCTGCCTTTTTGAAGAACAATCCGTCTTTCGCCATGGTGTAGTACACCCGGGCACCCGCCAGAATGAGTCCATTGTTACAACCAAACGTCGATACCATGATCAGCACAGCAATCACCAGTGTTCCGCTGGCGCCAAAAATTTCGTTCGCTGCCGAGATGGCCAGACGATCGGCCTGTGGATAGGCAATACCGTCCAATGGCAATACGTGCAGGTACATCAGGTTAGCCGTGATGTACAGAATGGTGACCATTAATGTTCCGAGGAACAAACTCAACCCGATGTTGCGTTTCGGGTTTTTGATTTCGCCCGCGATGAAGGTGACGTTGTTCCAGGCATCGCTGCTGAATACCGAACCGGTCATGGAAGCAGCAATCGCACCTAACAGGGCCATGCCACCGATTTCCATCCAGCCTGTGGGCACCTTGCCCGCTCCGCCAACACCAAGATCCTGCATGGAGTTAAGGCCCGTTTGCCAGTTCTGGGTCCAGAAGCTTTCTTTCACTAACAAGAAACCGAGAATGATGAGACCGAATAATGCGATCAGTTTTGCGGCCGTGAATGTATTTTGAATAAGTTTTCCGCCCTGGATGCCCCGCGTATTTGTGTAGGTGAGCAGCGCAATCATGGCAATCGCGAGTACCTGTGCCGCGGATATGGTTAGTCCGAACGGTTTAAGCAGGATTACATTTTCACCCACAGCAGGAATCAGGTATGCGGTAAAGCGACTGAACGCCACACCCACCGCGGCAATGGTAGCGGTTTGAATCACCGCGAAAAAACTCCAGCCATACAAAAACGCCATGAGCGAATTGTAGGCCTCTTTCAGGTAAACATACTGTCCGCCTGCTTTTGGATACATCCCGCTTAGTTCACCATAACTTACGGCTGCGGTGATGGTCATAAATCCGGTGATGGCCCACACGGCAATTAACCAGCCGGCACTGCCTACGTTTCGTACGATATCGGCACTAACGATGAAGATACCGGACCCGATCATGGAACCTGCCACGATCATGGTGGCATCCCACAATCCCATAACAGGCTTAAATTTAGTTTCGCTCATGAGGTTAGGAATAGAAAGCGGTCAAGATAGGGATTTCGATGGAATTGAAAAATGCATCCCTTGCGATCGCTACAAAACCAATTGCCAGAACACCGCTTTCATGATAAGCGGGTGAAACAAAACAGGCAGCGGTAAAACCAAACCGCCTATCACCCATATTACTCCGGGTTTCCTGGTGATGATTTTCTGCTCAATAACGACCAGTAGCAATTGAATCGAAAAATATACTAACGGTAACCCGAATCCATACTGAACGGGTAAAGTCAATGCCACCTCATGAAGCAAGCCGGAAACAAGAAATGATGCGCCCAGCGCGATGGTGGCAGTCGTAGTTTTAGATAGTGGCCTGTAAACGGCAACGGAGGTCATCTCGGTAAAAGCCAGGTTCCAGCGTTTACCCCAGAAGTCCGTCAAACTTTTGGCACGTAACGGTGCCCGAAACAAGGAGTACGCAGGGAATCCCAGGCGTTGCAAAAACCAGGCATTGATGTTTAACAAACCAAAATGCAGGATCATGCTCAGTGAAACCAGTAGTAGCAGTGATAGCAGATAGTATTGAACACCCTCAGGTATTGCGGGGGGCCGAACGCCATACTTTATCGCGATCAATATCAGCAAGCCCGACAGAAAAAATGAAAGCCCTCTGAATAGTAACGTGCGGTCAGCGCTAGCGCGATGTTTAAAAAACACTTCCGGGTTCATACCTACCCAGGAGAAGCAATACAAAAACCATTTTTGCCAGCTGAATTTTAATTGTGGATATCGGGTTGCCGTTACCACCTTCATGCCGGTTAGCAAAGCCAGAATCAGGGCAATCATGCGAAAACCGGGTGATTCAGAGCGGGTACTAACGTGAATGAGAAAAACAGAACCAAGAGGAAATAGCCAAGCCGTTCGTACAAACTTCTTATTTACAAACCACCAGCCCAACAAGAATTCAGCCGAAAGGCAACACACCAGAAGGATTACAGAGGTTAGATGCTGAGGTAGCAGAACGCTCATAAACACGAGATAGCCGCATAGCCATAGACCACCGTAAACAAAACAAACAGGGTGACTAATACAAACTCACCAAGCTTATAAAAACCAGTTGCCGGAACACCCGTCTTGTCAAAGTACACGAATTGAATCACTACCCGTGAAAACCAATAAAGGGTTATCAACATGAGCAGTGCATTACTTAATCCGCCACCCGACAGCAATTCATCCGAAAACAGAATAGAGATAATACCAAAGAAAATATTGATCGACAGAATATACCCCGCATAAGTCCAGAAGATTTGTTGAATCAATTTGGGCACACCACTCAACGTCTGTTTCCAATTCAACATTTTAGGAATCGCAAGCGAACCAAGCGCAAGGCAAATGTGACCAATTCCACACCCGATAAGCAGAGCCTTTAACATGCAGCGGCTTACTTGTTCCTGATCTTATCACCTTTTACGGGTGAATAATCGCTTTTGGGCGACCCGTTCACGAGGATGTTATCAAAATAACATTTGACACCGGTCGCATTCACCATATTCTCTACATTCTGGATATGGAAATGAAGATGTGGCTCAGATGAATTTCCGGAGTTTCCACAAAGGCCCAGCAACTGGCCCTGCTTTACCTTCTGACCTTCTTTTACAACAATGGAATGTTGTTTGAAATGCGCAAACAACACATATTCATTAGGAGCCACTTTTATAACAACGGTATTGCCGGGCACGTAAATCGGGTTCATTTGTCCGGGTACGTTATCCTTAATTCCATCGACCACCAAAACAACTTCTCCATCGCAAGGTGCAATGAGTTCTTTTCCAAAGGCATAATAATCTTCGTTCGTCGTACCGTGCGTGAGATACGACTTCCCGCTGCTGTCGCGGATCACCATATCAAAAGCATTCTTTTGCGCTACATGATCAACATGGTAATTCTGCTCGCGCGTATCGCCACCCCAGAAAACTGACCACTCATCTTTGAAGGGCAAAATCATTTTAACCGAATTGCGTTCCGGCTTGGGCGATACGTCAGCCACATACGGCTTGATGAATAGCCCGCTGATCAGCCCGGCATCATCGACCGCGATGTTCAGCCGGAATGTTATGCGTTCAAAATCGGCTTTATACGATGCGAAGCCTGCTTCGTACCGCTCGAAGGTGCGCTGGCGGAGATTCCCTGCCTGTGTTTTTACCTGCGTCAAAAAATTGTTGGTTTTGTCGGCCGGCAGGGCAGCCTGCATTCCGGAATTAAAGAGCGCAAAGATTTCCGCGTACTTGCCGGCATTATAAAGGGACTCAAATCTGGAAGCGGCATCTTTACTGAGCTGTTTCTCCTCCTGCGAAAAGCACGGAATACAACAACTTATGAATGCAAACAGAACGAATAATCTCATGACGTTGGGTTAATTGAACAATTCAGCGATCGGTTGGCCGGTGCACGCATTCGGGAATTTAATTTTCAGTAACACCGAAAGTGTTGGTGCAATGTCGGTTATCGTATGCGGCTGTACGGATGTTCCCTGTTTAATTCCCTTTCCGAAGAATAAAACCGGGACGTGAGTATCGTAGGTGTATGACGAGCCGTGCGTAGTTCCGGTAATCGACCAGGCATCGTACCATGCTGGTTCAAGGATCATGGTGATATCGCCACTGCGTTTCGGATTGTAGCCACGAATGGCCATCCCCTTGTGGCCTCCTTCATCAAACGCTCCTTGCCGCAAAATACTTTTCGGAAATGCATTCGCGATGCCCTTCTCCTGCAGCAGATAGTTCACGGTGAGTTCCGTTGCAATCAGCAAGTCCATGCCGCCACTTTTCGGATCAGAACTAAACGCATCATGGTTAAAATAAATCTGCTCGTTCATAATTGACCGAATAACCTCTTTCCCAGGAAAATAAGGTTTCAAAAAGTCGTTCAGGCGGGCTTGGAGGTTCGCGTTCCGCATAAAACCAGCCGGCACTTTATTGTCGATCAGGTATTGTGGATTCTCGGCCACCGCATGGTCGGCTGAGAGAAATACGACATAATTTCCCTTACCTGCCACCTGATCAAGTTTCTTGAACAACTCCGCAAGACTTCGGTCAAGGCGTAAATAAATATCTTCGAGTTCGATCGCATTGGGTCCTACCGTATGTCCAAGCTTGTCGGGTGCGGAATACGATACACATAAGAAGTCGGTCCATTCATCAGCGCCCATTTTTTCGCCATCAATAGCAGCCTTCGCCATTTCCGTCAGGAAGTCATTGGAGAAAGGTGTGTACGATAAAATGTCGTAACCGCTCTTTTTGAACATGGCCGGAAGATCATACGGAAACGTGGGTTTGTCTTTTCCGCCGAGTTTGCCTTCGTAGGGAGTATTGTCCGGACCGCTTTCCACATATTGCTCGATGGGATACAGCGTATTCCAGGGTTGAGACAAGTATTTATCCGGAAGATTGAGCTTGTTAAAATTTTCGACCCACGCAGGAAGCGCAGTCATATAAAATGTGCTGGTGATGAACTTGCCTGTCTTTTCATCATACCAGTACGCCGCATCGGCCATGTGACCGGCCGGAAGTATGGAACCTCTGTCTTTAATACTGATGCCAACAACCTTCGCTTTCTTTTGCGTGAACAGTTTCAGTTCATCGGTAATGGTGGTAGCCAGCAACCGATGTGGCGACATCTTACCATCTTCAATTGAAGAACTTCCAACCGTTGATTGACTCTGATCACCGGCACAGTACACGCTCTTGCCCGACTCTTTGTCGAACCAGTCGTTCCCGATAATTCCATGATTAGCCGGTGTCGTGCCCGTGTAGAGGGAAGCATGCCCGGCACCGGTTACTGTTGGAGCATAATTATAGTGTGCGTTCTGAAGCATGAACCCCTCGCTCATCATCCGCTTAAATCCACCTTCGCCAAACTTGCTGTTAAAACGGTACAGATATTCCTGACGCATCTGGTCGACCACAATGCCGACTACCAGTTTCGGGCGATCATTTTCAGCCTTTTTTTGCGAAAAAAGCGGAGTGGTGGCGATCACAAACAAGGACAGGAAAAGCGCTTGACGGAAGTGTTTCATGAATAGCGTACTTACAGCGGGCAATATACTAAATCCGCAAAATCAGTTTGAGCTGTTTTGATTAACGGCAGATGAATTCTGCAGGTGATTTCCGGTATTCAGGTTACTTGCCGGAACAGTAAATTTGTTCATAGTCACTGCCTTCGTACACGTATTTCCGGAGTTGCGCTCCGTCTTTATCATAATAAATGACTACGAAGATGGCAGCCTCTTCTACATGTTTTTCAGTAAAATACAACGGCTGCGCTGAGGAGCCAACGTTGACGATGTCGGAAAAGGTAGCCGGAATAATGACTCCACGGGTGTTGCTGATGACACCGTATTTATTCTCCTGCTGAATAATCATGATTTTTTCCTTCGGAGAATCCAACACGCGCTTGAACGATTTGATCTTATCGGCTACGATCCGTTTATCGATGAAATTATACAGCACCCACTGAAAGTTCTTTTTGACCAGCGCGGTAGAATCGTTCCAATAGTTAATCTCCTCAAACTCAAAAGGCGTTAAGAGTTTATTGTCCCACCCGATCAGCGCACAAAGATTATTCTTCACCGCGATCAACCGATTCGGATCGTACGCCACAATGTTCTTTTCGTACTCCGGCTTGATTTCCTTTTTACGCGCCAGATCAATGAGTCCGAACTTACGGTCTTTCAGTGTGCCGACCTGATTTTGCGAAACCGTGCCGACTGCATCGAACTCAGCTTTCAGCACGGGCTTTCCGGTTAACGAAAGCAATCCACGCTTTTGCTTTTGCGTAAGGGTGAAATACCCTTCATTATTAAATTCAATTTTTTCAGCGGCAACTGTAAACAGCTTCTCGGCTTTGGCATTGTATACCGTTTTCTTATCGGCTTCCTCCAGCACTAAAAAGAAAAGTGAATCCTTGCCGGGTAAAAATTTAACCGGTGCAAGTCGGGG
Source organism: Cyclobacteriaceae bacterium (assembly GCA_016786495.1). Classification (GTDB taxonomy): domain Bacteria; phylum Bacteroidota; class Bacteroidia; order Cytophagales; family Cyclobacteriaceae; genus UBA2336. The sequence continues at coordinate 9,501 of JAEUUJ010000055.1, read as the reverse complement.
CAGCTCAATCACCGCATCTTTCGAAAGCTGAATGCGCATGCTGTCGTTTCGCATGCCTGCAAAAAATGGACCCACAAAGGCAACGGTATCGAATGCTTCACTCAAACTCGTCTTTGTAAAAGGTTCGATATTCCTCCAGGCACCATCCTGCTGCACAAGCACCCAGGGTTTCTGAATCTTAACCTGGTAGTAGTGCTGACTGGGACTGCCGCGCCTGTCATGCAAAACATATCCGGCTGCCGTTTGACTGACCGCCCCGAAAAACGCGGGCGTGATTTGTTGCTTGCCGGGTTTAATCCACTCATGGAGCGAGGGCGTCAACACACCTTCCTCGCTTCCGTTTTTAACCCATACCAACCCATCATCCCAGAGCCTGACATCCTCATACTCCTTTGAAAACGTGGGCGGCTGTTCATCGGCCATGTGCGCGAGGTCCTTAAGTTTTACCAGGCGGATTTTATTTCCTCTCGTAAAGGCAACAAGTTCACCGAGCAGTTGAATATCAGTCCATTCGTGTTTAAAAAGCTCGCGTCCGGTGAGTGTTCGAACAGCCCATAAACTATTTTTCTTCAGCAACAGATAGTTCCTCGCGAGCAACTTCGCATCTTCATAGCACTCCATACCGGCAGGCATAAACCCGGAAACATGAAGAACATGCACACACTGTTTATCCGAGGCCAATACAAAACCGTATCCGAGTGATTCTATTTCATCAGTTTTAACTTTGGCAAGGGTGATGCCCGAGCGGGTTATAATTTTTTCATCTGCCACCAGAAGGTCATCCGTAATATTTCCGCAGAGGTATTCATCGGGTATCTCAGAAAACGATGCTTTTATCATTTCCTCTCCGCGTTCGTTCATAAAGCCAAACGTGTCGTCTTTAAAGAAAGGAACGAGGTAGTGCTTTTCCAGGCGTTGCACGTTGCGGATCGAGTCACCGGCCAGCACCGGCATAAGCGTGCGCTCGTCCTCCTTCAATAAATGATATAAAATATCTTTGGCGAGTTTCGTTTTATGGCTTGTCGGATACTTGCGGATGAAGCGATCAAATGATGCTGCTTCACCACCGGCCGTCAGCTTTTCAAAAATTTGTCGTTCAACTTCATCCCGATAGGGTGTTTCAGGGTGCTCCAGGAGAAACGCTTCGAAGGTGGCCAATTTTTGACCGGATGTTTTTGCTTCGAACAACAGGCGGTCATACCGTGAACGGGCCTCAGTGGCAAACTTTGAATTAGGATACTTCTGTATATACAGCCGGAATGCTTCGTACGTATTTTCCCGGACAGCATCGCCAAAGGCAACCTCATCGCGTAGCGCGATAGCTTCTTCCCGTTGGTTGGCAGATCGAAACCGTTTGAGAAAATCGAGATAAGCAAGCTCGGTGTTGACTTCCCTGGCGCGTGCGAAGGCAGCGCTGTCGATACGGTCTTCATATTGTTCGAGTATTCCACTGTCGAGCGGAATCTTCAGCAGCCTGTCGCGCTCCCGGACGGTGCCCTTACGGTAGTCGGAAATGGCCCATTGAATATGCGAATGTGCAGAGTCGATTTGAAAATCCGGGTTAGCCTGCGCAAAAAAGTAACGAGCCCATGCAAATTCTGCCCCGGCACGGATACTATCCTTTTGTGTAATCTTAACCAGTTGAGTTCTTGCCTTCTCCCACTTTCCTTTCGTTATATTGTTAATCGCCGAGCGCTCCGAAACAAATTGAGCCTTAGCCAAGTACGGCACAACCACCACAAGCCCCGTCAGTATAATCCTTTTCAAGCGCATAAACTCCGTAAGGGTAAAACTACAAAGTTTGAGTACAACAACTTCACTGCATATCAGCAACAGAACACCACAAAACCCGTTTCATAGCTGTTTATTCATTGGATAGGTCGATAATTTTTGTAAATTTTCACTCCCAAAAACCACGATGGCAAAACTTAAGAATATTGTTAAGCAGCTTTCCGAAAAGGACTTTAAAGCTATTTACGATTCTCTTATCGAAAGCAATGCCGAAAAGTCAGCGTATCTCCTGAAGTCGCTTCGCGAACGCCAGCTGTCGGACAATAAGATCATGTCTGAGCTGGAAGTTAACGCCAATGCGTACTACACGCTGCGTTCGCGGTTGAATTTGAAGATTGAGGAGTACCTGATGGAGCAACTTGAGAGTCCGCGAACCGATGTGCTGCGGAAAGTTGCCAACATCAACGAGGTTCTTTTTACCAAAAAACGCACAATCTCCATTGCCACGCTCAAGAAGCTTGAAAAAGAGCTGATTGACTACGATCTGGCAAATGAGTTGACCATTATTTACAAGTCGCTCAAGAAACTGAACATTAATTCGTCTGATTACTTTCAATATTCTCAGCTCTACAACCGCCACGTAGCCTACATGCTGGCGCTGGATAAGGCTGAAGACTTGCTGGCAGACTACTTTAAAAAGTACGGAAGCTATCTTTTCACAGGTGATGCCACCGAAAAAATGGGACTGACCCTGCTGATGAAAGAAATGCAGAATGTGGCAAACCTGTACGAATCGCACCGGCTTTACGTTTACCGCAGCTGCATGGTGATTTTTCATCGCCTCTTCGTGGAACAGGATGAAACAGCCGCCCAGGAGAACACGGAAGAAAACGAATCGATCGAAGACATCTTTGCAAAAGTTCAAAAGATATTCGACAGTTATCCGCAGGATGTGATTTATTACCACATCAACCTCGTGTATGAATTCCTGAAACTGGAATATTACAATCACTACAAAGTATACCGGCAGGCCGAGAAATTTTACGAAGAAGTAAACGATGCAACGACCAACTTGCTGACCAACTATTCTACGTATACCTTCCCGGCTCAATTCCTGATATCGAAAATTGAACGCAATATCCGGTTAGGCACCGAAGCTGATCTGTACGCAGAAGCTGAAAATGTGCTGGTGGATTATGAGCCGGACCCAACCGACATACCGAAGCACGTTATTTATACAACCTATCGCGCCCTGGCGTGCTACTATGCCGGCAAGTACGAGGAAGCCGCGAAACTGATCAATAATCTATTGAACGAGGTGAGCCTGAAAAAATACCCGTTCACGCTGCTCGAGATCAAATCGCTGTTGGCGTTACACTACGTGCTTCTGCAGGACTATGAACTTTTCAATCAGCTCGCGAACAGCATTCAGCGCCAGATTCGCATGTTTGGAAAGGATGAATGCGAAAACATTCAGTTGTTTATCAAAATTTTAAAGATTGCTGTAAGCGAAGCGAAGAAAGAGAAGGCCAAGAAGATTGCAGCCGTGATTCCGCGGTTGGCGGCATTAAAAGTGACCTACTTCGCGCCCACCATGCTGGTGAAGCTTGATGATGCACTAGTCAACAAGCTAACGGAATTCTAAACTTCGAGCTTCACAATGCTTTCGTGCGAAAGCGGCTTGTTCAGGTAAAGCTTCACATTTTCATATTTTTTCGAACGGCTGAAGTCCTGTGGATTGATGGAGGATGTCAGCATTACGATCCGACACTTCTTTTTAGTAGCGTTGTTCAGCTTCTCAAATTCTTCGAGAAACTGGAAGCCATCCATCAATGGCATATCGATGTCCAAAAAGATCACATCCGGAAGTACTTTATCAGCAATATCGATTTTCTCCATGTTCCGGAGAAATTCAATTGCGCTTTTAGCCCCGGTGTGGGTATAAATGTTCTCTGCAACCGCTGCCGCCTCAATCATCTTCTGATTAATGAGATTATCAATCTCATTATCATCAATCAACATTACAGAGCGGTATTTTTTCGTACCCATAGCAGCAGGTTTTTAATAAAATTAACCGTTTCGACCTTAAATTAAAAGGCTCGTTAGATATTGAATTTAATTCCCTGCGCAAGCGGTAATGTTGATCCGTAGTTGATCGTGTTGGTTTGCCTGCGCATGTACGTTTTCCAGGCATCTGATCCCGACTCGCGACCACCACCCGTTTCTTTTTCACCACCAAACGCTCCGCCAATTTCCGCACCGGATGTGCCGATGTTCACATTCGCGATACCACAATCCGATCCATCGGCAGAAAGAAACTGCTCCATCTCCTGCATGTTGTTGGTCATGATGGAAGATGACAAGCCCTGTTTTACTCCGTTTTGAAGGGCTATCGCTTCATCTATCTTCTTGTATTTGATGAGATACAAAATCGGAGCAAAGGTTTCATGCTGAACAATTTTGTATTCGTTCTTAACTTCTGCGATGGCCGGTTTTACATAACAGCCCGATTCGTAACCCGCACCCTTCAACACCCCGCCTTCAACGACAAATTTCCCGCCTTCGCGCTTAACCTGGGCAAGCGCGTTGGAATACAGCTTAACTGCCTGCTTATCGATCAACGGTCCGACATGGTTCATCGGATCCAGTGGATTTCCAATTTTCAAATGGCTATATGCCTTCTTCAGGCGTTCCTTTACCTGGTTGTAAACTTTCTCGTGAACGATTAACCTGCGGGTAGTTGTACAACGCTGTCCGGCAGTACCCACGGCACCAAACAACGCACCACGGATGGCCATTTCGAGATTTGCGTTCTCAGAAATAATAATGGCATTGTTTCCACCCAATTCTAACAGCGCACGACCGAGGCGTTCACTAACTGTTTTTGCAACAGCTTTTCCCATGCGGGTAGAGCCCGTTGCCGAAACCAGCGGAATATCTTCGTGTTTCGACATCAATTGACCAATCACGGCATCCCCATTCACGATGCATGAAACGCCTTCGGGAACATTGTTTACCCTGAAGACTTCCGCTACGATATTCTGACACGCAATGCTGCACAAGGGAGTTTTTTCTGACGGTTTCCATACGCACGTATCACCGCATACCCAGGCCAGCATCGAGTTCCACGACCAAACGGCTACCGGGAAATTGAACGCGGAGATAACACCTACTATTCCCAATGGATGATATTGTTCGTACATGCGGTGACTCGGGCGCTCAGAATGCATCGTTAATCCATGAAGCTGACGCGACAAGCCCACGGCAAAATCGCAGATGTCGATCATCTCCTGTACTTCGCCCAAACCTTCCTGGTACGACTTGCCCATTTCGTACGAAACAAGTTTGCCCAGCGGCTCTTTATACTTTCTCAACGCTTCTCCAATCTGGCGAACAACCTCGCCCCGCTTCGGTGCGGGCCACTTGCGCCACTCTTTGAAAGCCTGTTTTGATTTTTCTACTACCGCTGCAAACACCTTCGGATCGGTCGCGCGAACGCTGCCAATGAGCATGCCATCGGCCGGAGAATATGACTCAATTGTCTTCCCGGAGGTTTTAAGCCATTTTGTTCCGGTAGATGCGCCCGGATTTGTTTTCCTGATTCCTAAAACTGAAAGAGATTCTTTGATACCGAAGGTTTCCATGATATATCGATTGGGAGCGTAAAATTAGAATATTTCGTTTCAGGCATCAGGCATTAGGCAATAGAAATTCCCTAATGCCTAATTCCCAATGATTTAGGGAATTACCATTCCAGCCCGTATGCTCTCTTCTGGCCCGATTCGTCATACCCTTCTATGAGAATGCCCCCACGCTTGTACTCCAGCATGCGGTTGAAATCCTCCACGTCATCCACGGGAACCCGATCTAAAAAAGAAATGATAAATCCTTCCGGTATCCCTGCCTCTTTCCATTTTCCATCGGTAATCTTCGTCACCCGGATTCCGTTATCAAGCTTGAGGCGGGTTAATTCGTTGAAGAGAATATCTTCAACGGTCATGCCATTGAACTCATGCACAACGTCTTTCTTATAGACACCTTCGCGACCGTCATTGTCTTTTAACCGTGCCTTTACCATGGCCGATTTGTTGTCGCGCAGGTACGTCACGTTGATTTCTTTTCCTGGCCGGTTGCGTGCGACCCATTCCTGCAATTCAGAAACCGACTTAACACTATGGTTATCGATGGCGGTAATTACATCGCCCGGTTGAATGTTGGCTTCCTGCGCAGCACTTCCGAGATTAACCCGCGTCACCAATACGCCATCGTTCACAGGCAGCGCCAATTGTTCGGCAATCGCAGCGTTCACATCCCGGATTTCAACACCCAACAAGCCACGCTGAATCTGACCGTACTCAAGGAGGTCGTCCATAACTTTTTTTACAAGACTTACCGGAATAGCGAATGAATAGCCGGAGTACGTGCCGGTTGCGGTTGCGATGGCTGAGTTCACTCCGATTAGTTCGCCTTTGAGGTTTACCAGTGCCCCTCCACTGTTACCCGGATTGACTGCCGCATCGGTTTGAATGAATGATTCAACCTGCAGGTTATTTTTTTCGCGCAGAATCCGGATGTTACGGGCACGAGCGCTGACAATTCCCGCCGTTACAGTCGAGTTGAGGTTAAACGGATTGCCTACTGCCAAAACCCATTCCCCAATTTTTACGGCATCAGAATTTCCGTAGCGAACAAACGGGAGATTTTTTGCCTTGATTTTCAACAAGGCCAGATCAGTGCTGGGATCCGTTCCCACAATCTTGGCGTAAAAGCGCTGGTTGTTATTCATCACCACCTCCACGTTGGTGGCGTCTTCAATTACGTGGTGATTGGTAACAATGTATCCGTCATCGGAAATAATTACGCCCGAGCCGGAAGAACGTTCCTGCGGCTGATAGTATAGTTCCAGCGGGTTGAGACTGAAAGATCCCGAGCCGTAAGAAGCCTGAACATATACAACAGCCGGAACCACTTTTTGAGAAGCCAGCAGGAAGTTTACATCCAGGGGATTGTATGTGGTATCCGGGCTGAGGCCCGCAAATACCGCGTTCTGACGACCTTCAATGGATTGGTAAGTCGGTATGCTGTCGCTGAGGTAGCGGATGGTGAAGATGGAACCTAAAAGGCCTCCAATACAAGTGACCAGAAAAATTACTGCGATCAGGATGCCGGTGCGCTTCATATCAGTTTCGGAAAGAGTTCAAAGGTAATGCTTTGTAACGACAGCCGCGGGGAAGAGTTCCGGTTCACTGAAGCCTGAAAAAATAAAAACCCCGCCCGGCATCGCTGCCAGACGGGGTAACCCCTCAACCAAACTCTACTTAAAACGATCGCACATGCGCAACATTTTGCGCGTCAGCAAATTAATTTACTTTGATTGTTTGCTTCAGCGCCTTCTTCTGATCCTTCGGCACCGTGATCTCCAGAATGCCATCGTTGTATTTTGCGCTGATTTTAGTCGCATCTACATTTTCAGGCAACGTGAACGATCTGCTGAAGGTTCCGTGCTGCGTTTCGATGGAACGGAAGTTATTTTCCTTTTTCTCTTTGGTAAACTTGCGCTCACCGCTGATGGTTAAGAAACTGTCGTTCAAATCGATTTTAAAGTCTTCTTTTTTCATGCCGGCAACGGCCACATGAATCTCAAATGCGTTCTCTTCTTCAAAAATGTCCACACGGGGAACAAATGAATAGGCAGAACCGCCACTGCGGGCTACGGTATCGTTAAAAAAACGATCAATCAGATTGCTGAAGGATGTTGGTGTATAATCGTTCAGCGCGGAGTTATAACGTATCAGGCTCATACTTTTAATTTTTGGTTTCACGTGATGTTTTTAGTTACACCAAGTCTATCCTGAAAAAGTATGCCGGGGGGCTTTTAGGCCGATTTTTACGCCAGTTTGTCCGAAAACCAGAATTTTAAGACGATTTTTAAGTCAAAATGACTTGAATTATGCGTACAACGCGTCTTTTTGAGCCGCAACCTTATCGCTTTCGATGTACTCATCGTACGTCATCAGCTTATCGATAAAGCCATTCGGGGTGATCTCAATAATCCGGTTGGCAACGGTTTGCGTGAACTCATGGTCATGCGAGGTAAACATCACCGTGCCCGGGAAATCTTTCAGCGCGTTGTTAAAGGCTGTGATTGATTCAAGGTCGAGGTGGTTGGTAGGCTCGTCAAGCATCAAAAAGTTAGCCTGCGCAAGCATCATCCGTGAAATCATGCAGCGAACTTTCTCACCTCCTGAAAGCACGTTCGACTTTTTAAAAACCTCCTCGCCTGAGAACAGCATTTTTCCGAGGAAGCCGCGGATATATACTTCGTCTTTATTCTCCTCTTCCGCGAATTGCCGCAGCCAGTCGATCAAATTATCACTGCCATCAAAAAACGCTTCATTGTTCGAAGGCAGATAGGCGGTGGTGATGGTTTGACCGAATGTAAACTTGCCGCTGTCGGCTTTTAATTCACCGTTCAGAATCTTGAACAGTGACGTTACCGCCAGGCTATCCTTGCTGAGCAGCGCGATTTTTTCGCCTTTGTTGACAAAGAAGTCGAGGCCCTTGAAAAGTACCTCTCCGTTTTGCGAGTACGAAAGGCTTTCAACGTGCAAAATCTGGTCGCCCGCAGTCCGCTTCTGCTGGAAAATAATAGCCGGGTATTTCCGGGTGGATGGCTGGATCTCGTTGAGGTCAATCTTCTCCAATAATTTTCTGCGGCTCGTTGCCTGCCGCGATTTGGAGGCGTTCGCGCTGAAGCGGGCGATGAATTCCTGCAATTCTTTCTTCTTCTCTTCAGCCTTTTTGTTGGCAGCCGAACGCTGCGATAACGCAAGCTGGCTCGACTGATACCAGAAAGAATAGTTACCGGTGTACAGCTTAATCGCGCTAAAATCGATGTCGACAATGTGCGTACAAACGGTATCGAGGAAGTGACGGTCGTGGGAAACAACAATCACGGTGTTTTTAAACTCCAGCAGGAAATCCTCCAGCCAACCAACCGTTTTCAGGTCCAGGTCGTTGGTCGGTTCATCCAGGATAAGGATATCCGGGTTACCGAAGATTGCCTGTGCCAGGAGTACCCGCACTTTCTGGCTACCGTTCAGTTCCTTCACCATTTTGTAATGCTCCTCTTCCGCGATACCCAGGCCGCTCAACAGGGCAGCTGCGTCTGACTGCGCGTTCCAGCCATTCATTTCTGCAAATTCGGCTTCCAGTTCGCTTGCGCGGATGCCGTCTGCTTCTGAGAAATCAGGCTTCTCGTAGATGGCGTCTTTCTCCTTCATGATTTGCCAGAGTTTGCTGTGGCCCATCATGACGGTGTCGATTACTGCGATTTCATCGAACTCGTAGTGGTTCTGGCGAAGCACGGCCATACGCTTGCCGGGTTCGATGCTCACATTTCCGCGGGTGGGATCGATATCGCCTGCCAGGATTTTCAGGAAGGTTGATTTGCCGGCTCCGTTGGCACCGATAACCCCATAGCAGTTTCCGTTAACGAACTTGATGTTGACTTCGTCAAATAGTACTCTTTTTCCAAACTGGAGCGAAATGTTATTGGCAGCAATCATGGGTGTAGCAGTTAGTAAATAAAGAAGGCGCTTTAATAAAAAGCGCCTTTCAGGTTCCGGATTTACCGTTTTTGCTCCTCCTCTTGGGCTTGAACCAAGGACCCCCTGATTAACAGTCAGGTGCTCTAACCAGCTGAGCTAAGGAGGAATTCCTCAAAAAAGGAGTGCAATATTAGGCCGAAACGCGAAGAAATGCAACCCC
>JAEUUJ010000045.1 GCA_016786495.1 Cyclobacteriaceae bacterium | reverse complement strand
CCCTGGCATTGGCCAGAATCTGTTCCGCTTCCTGCGGATGCTCGATATAATAGGTGAGTCTTTCCTCCAGGTCGCTGTAGTCCGGCTTGATCTTCACGTAATGATAGTCCGGCTTCAACCGGCTTTCCATGTACCACGAGTCAACCGTAGGCTCCGGCATTACGGCCAGCGAGTTTGACGTCATCACCCAGCGCAGGTTGCTCGCAATGTCGTACCCCTCCAGGCACAAGATGAATTTATAATCGAGATGGTCATCAATCGTGAGCTTGGGCTTCAGCCATTGTAAATTTTTATCGCGGTTGATTTGTCCCAGGTCGCACATCGGGTGATTAAAATACTGCTCATAGAACCGAACCCGGCCCGGTACTTTCACCACCGCGCGACCAATCAACATGTTCTTCTTGCTGCTAAACGGCCGGTGATCAGTAGAGTAATTAAACAGCCTCACCTTATTAAGCTTCATCAACACATAGTTCGATGTGTCGCCCCCAATCGGCCGGTATTTGAGAATCGTGGGTTGCTGCGGCACCGTGAGCACATCCCCAAACACAAATTTTGCGCGGTACTGCGGATCGAAGAAGCGGGTATGCTCCCGGCTGTCGAGATAATACGTAGCCTGACTTTTTAACTGCTCCAGGTCCTCAAGCGCGATCGCCTCAGTATTCAGACTTCGTTTTCCCGTGAGCTGATTATAAAAGTTAACCCGGTCAGCGATGTACGGCAAGTCAAAGTCCCGCACCTTGCTGAGTTCCTGATCCAGTTGTCTGCGGAAATAGCGGTCAGGAATTACATCCCGTAAGAATCCTTTCGCATAATACAGCTGCTTATTGTTCCGGTGCAGGAACTCAAATTTCCGGTTAAGGGCTTTCAACATGCGTTACGGGTTAGCAGAAAACGGCAAAGCTATCGGCCCCGCGTCACGCGAATGTAAAGACTATGTGAAGTTAGTATCAAATCGGTCGTTCTGCACAACCCGGTGCAACCTGCGCGGATATGAAATCTGTGTTTAGTAAGCTATCGGATAAAGCATCTTCATTAAATCGATGATTCATATTTCCGCGAAGCATGATTGTGTGTTTAAAAATGGGCTTCCGGACGGGGAGTCCATTTTTTATTCTCTGGTTTCGCCAGGGACAGGTTTAGCGGGAGACTTAATCGCTTTCCGGTCGAAATGCTCTCCTCCGTCCAGCGCAATGGTGATGTTCTTGACGATGCTGTCCAGATCATCGCAGGCAACTTTCAGGTGACGCATCATTTCTTTTGGATCTCCATTGCGGTCAACTTCCAGCAAATTAATCAAGCCGAGAATTTTCGAAACCGGGCTTCGCAGCAGATGTGAGTTGATGAAGGCATACTCCGTGAGCTGCTCATTTCGGTTTTGCAACTCGGCCGTACGTTCCTTTACGCGCTGCTCAAGCAATTCGTTCATGCGCGCAATCTCCTTGCTTTGCTGCCGCAGCCTTCGTTCATAATCGCGTCTTTGTGCACTCCGGTAGGCGAGCGAGGTAATGTCGGCCACCGAACTGGCAAAGATGATGTCTTCCATTTTCCACGTTCGCGGGGCATGTTGCTGTTCGCAGCAGATCAGTCCGTTCAGTTCGCCATCCAGTGAAAACGTAATGTCCAGCATCGAATAAATGTCAAACGGCTTAAGGTACGTCTCCGTGAACTCGTGGGTGTGTTCATGGGTACGGGCATCTGCGGCATCAATAATGCGCGTGGTGTTAAGTGCCTGCTCGTATTTCGGGTAGTTGGATAAATCAAGCGTGAGTTTATCCATGAAATGCTCCCGCGACAGTTCATAAAACACAACGGATTCGAGACAGCGCGCTTGTTTGTTGTACGTCCAGATGCTCACACGGCTAACTTTTAACATGTGTGCCGTAAGTCTGGCAATATCGCGCACCGCCTGTTCGGTGGTACCGAAATTAACAACCTTACTTTTGGAAAACTCCAGCAACGTGGTCACATGGTGTTGGAGTGTGTTGTTACGGGTAGTAGTTTCATCAACGAGTTCCTTGAGTTGCGCGTTGATCGATTCAATCTTTTCTTTTTGCTCCGCGAGGGTTTGGTTGGCGATTCTTTTTCTTCGCGCATGTCGCCATTGAAAATAGAACAGACCCAGCGCGAGCAGGGTGATAATCCCCAGGCCGATACCTTGCTGGTATTGATGCCTGATGATCGAGTCGCTCTTCGCCTGGTTGGCTTTTAGTAACTCATTCTCCTGTTGCTTTCGCTCAATCTCCAGTTGAAACTGGAATTTGGCGATCCGGTCTGTCAGGTTAATATCGTTTACAGAATCTTTCAGAACCAGGTATTCGTTGGAATGCACCAGTTCTTCCTCCCGGTTACCCAGGCGTTCGGCCGTCTTCCACAAATGATAATGAGCCCGCATGCTGCTCTCCATGTATTTCATCTGCCGCGACAGATTCAACGCGATGGTGAAGTATTTGCGGGCCGCCACAAACTCACCGTCCTTGAACGCGATTTCGCCAAGCACCAGGTAGGCGCGGGGCAGCAACTTGACATTTTTGAAACCGAGAATGTAACTGAGTCCTTCCCAGCACAGCGGTTTTGCCAGCGTGGTGTTTCCTTTTCCAAGATGGTATTCAGCCATCAGAATTTTTACTTCTGCATGCGCCATCGCATCGCTGATGTGCTGACTCACCGAATCGGCTTTCTGAAAATAGCGGACTGCATCATCGAATTGTTTAATGTCGACATACAGTTTTCCCATAAGCACCAGGGCAGAAACAATGTCGCGCGGATTACCAAGCCTCTTGCGGATTTCAAGCGCCTGCCGATACCGTTGTTCAGACCGTACGAAATCTTTTTCTTGTTTGTACAGGTTGGCAAAACTCTGGTAGACGTACGCCAGGCCTGACGAGTCACGCACGAATTGGAATAAAGACTCTGCGCGCACGAAATATGGATAGGATTGCGTAAGCATACCCTGTTCGGAAAATAACCGGCCGATATTGTTTTGCGAATATGCCAATTCAGTCGAATCTCCTGATGTCCGCGCCTGCTTGCCGGCCTGCTCATAGTATTCATACGCTCTGACAAAGTTGCCTTTGTAGTAGTGAGCGAGACCGAGGTAATTGAGGGTTTTGCTGTTGCTCTGACCGAGATGGTCGGAGAGGTCTAACGCGAGTTGCGCATAGCGGATGGTGGAATCAGGAAATGCTGAGCGACATTCCCAGGCCAGGTCGTTGAGAAGGGTAAGTTTCTTTTCGCCCTGGGCGGATGCAAGTAACGATCGGAGTGAGTCAATCTTTGAAATATTCTGGCCACCGGCAGAGAATGTCAGAAGCACTGCAAGAATAAAAGGTACTCTCACAGTAACGAGGCGTAAAACGCTTCGACAGCACAGTGGTTGGAGCAGAGTCATTAGAACGGGAGTCTACCAAAGATAATGAAGATACGATCTTTACCGGTTTTTACGTAGGTTAATTGAACCAGTGAAGGAAAAATCATCATTAAAATAGGAGTAACTCCTATACGGATGCCACTGGCAGGCCAAAAGAGCAGGCTCCGCACATTATTTGGCGAGTACCTTTTAGCCAATTAACCCGGGTAAAGGCGGCTGGAATGCGCGGTTTCAGGATTGCAGCGCTACGGTTGCGTTCATCGTCACCTTCGATTTAACCGAGTTTGAGATGAGGCAGTTGAGTTCCGACTTTTGGAGAACGCGCATGGCCCGCTCGCGATCCTTTTCATCCCGGATGGTCACCACAGGTTCCAGCATCACTTCCGTCATCAGGAATTTGCCCTCAACCTGCTCAAGTTTCCCTTTTGCTCCGCATTCAAATGAAACAAAATTGAGTTTTGAATTCTCTGCAATCGCCAGGAAGGTCGTCATCAGGCAACTGCTCACGGCCGCGGTGAACAAATGCTCGGGCGACCAGATGCCCGGCATACCTTTCGGGAACTCCGGTGGCGTGGCCACTTCGATACACCCATCGCCCGTGTTAACGTTCTTCAATTCAGGTGAACACATAATGCCTTTGCGATCGTTGCGCCAGACAATGTTAACGGTATAGAGATGGGAGTCCATGTGATAAGTTTTAGATTTTGTTCGTGAGACTAATCCAGCCACCACCGTTGAAAACGGATTGATACCCGTGTCCCGTCAGGATTGTTTTGGCCATACCACTTCGCATGCCGGAAGCGCAGCAGGTAATGATAGTCTTTTGTTTGTCAGGCAGCCGGCTCAGGTTGTTCTTAAGCTGATCGAGCGGAATGTTGATTGAACCTTTAATATGTCCGCCACTGTATTCGCCTTTCGAGCGAACATCTACGATAATGGCCCCTGCCTTCACAAGTTGTGCGTAGTCAACGGATTTAATGCCGAGCATTCTTTTAATTACATCGATCATGCGGAACGTTATTTTTTGTCGGTAAGTTTTTTGCGAAGCGTACTGAGGCCCAGGGGCAAGTAAAGAGGGCAGAAGCTGATGAGACTGGTGAGCAGAAATATAACCGATGCAACAATCAGAATAATTCCCACGGTACCGGTGATGGTTCCTGTGGCATACAAGGCGATCATTGCAATGGCCAAAATGGTGCGGATTACGCGATCGGCAGTTCCCATGTTCTTTTTCATAGTAAATTGGTTTTGTTGATGTAAAGATGCTGAAGGTGACCTGTTATTTTCTGTAACAAAAGTCACCGAGGTAGTTTTTTTTGTTTAGGCAAGGTAACCTTGCGTCATCTTGTCGCAGCTGATTAAAATCAGCTCTTCAACTGAAGTTTCAAGGTTGTTGTACTAACCTTCGGAGGATGGTTCTTGCTGTTGTTTGGAAGCATCGCGTTTAGAGGGTGTAAACAGGTTGGCAATAAGCGCACCCATCAACCCACCGTAAAGCGTGCTGTTGATGGGAGACGAGCTAATCGAACACGTACCCGATAAACAACCCACATAATTCCAGTAGGCGTATCCGGCAACTGCTCCGATGAGCATGCCGCCAATGAGTAAATACCAGGTTTTCATTTTCATACGGTCTCAATGTCTCCCGTCCAATGGCTAATGCCGCCCGGGAGGTTAAATACGGTAAAGCCAAGGTCGGCCATGCTTAAACACGCCTGCATGCTGCGGCCCCCGCTGCGGCAGTATACAAAATAGGTTTTTGTTTTGTCCAGCGTAGCGAGTTCGTCATAAAACGTACTGCTCATCACATCAATGTTTATAGCATTTGGAATGCGGCCTGTGTTGAATTCCTGTTCGGTTCTTACGTCAAGCAGCACGCCATTTGCCGTACTGCTCAGTTTAGCTTGAAACTCACGGGACGAAAGATCCTGATAGATGGCGTTCTCTGTTTTTTCCATAACCATAGAATTTTTAACAAAGATGCTGCTCATGCCGGGCGTGTACCGTGACTTTGGTCACTCAGGTAAATTCAGTCGGGTTATTTCGTTTCTCGAAACGGAAATCGTTTTTCGCATTTCCAGTTTTTTCAGCAAGCGGGAGATCACCTCGCGTGACGAATTCAGGTCGTCAGCAATTTGTTGGTGCGTGATGGTTATGGTGTCGCTCTTCACGGCCTCAAACTGCCGCTTGAGGTAGAATTCCAGTTTTTCATCCATCGACCGGAACGCCACCTGGTCGATCACCTCCAGCAGTTCTTCAAACCGGCTTCGGTATGTTTCAAGAACGAAGTAGTACCAGCTTTTGTAGTCCTTCATTAAGCTGTCCATGTGCTGGATTGGAATCGACAAGGCTTTAACCGGAGTTACGGCAATCGCCTTAATCGCACTGGCCTCATTTTTAGCTGCACAAATCATGGAAAGTGCGCAGGCATTTCCTTTCTCGAGGAAGTATAGAAAGAACTCTTCTCCGTCATTCCCCTCACGGTATAACTTCACCCGACCGTCTAAAATGAGTAACGAATTCTTGAAGTATTGACCCTGACGCATCATGTTTTCACCCTCCTGGAATTCGGTCACCTGGCCGATCTTCTCCAAATGATCAATCAGTTCCGGGTTGAAGGTTGGGAAAAGTTGATGTAATGACTCCAATTGGTGCGTTTTCGCTGACGACATGTCTGAAATTTAAGCAATTGATTCGAATTCAGGCTGCGTAATCAAGCTGTTTTGGCCACTGGTAACAAAGTCTGCTGGCTAATTCGAGGAAGGTTTACCCGTGTAAGTTTTTATCTGTTTTTGTCCCATACCAAACTGCTCAGGCTGGTATTTTAATTGCGGCTTTAATATACCCCATGATGAAAAGTGCGACGTACAAGAAAGGTGTTCAGGAAATAGTCTCCCGGGCGCAGGAAATCAACCCTCAGATCGGCAGTTACCAGGATCACAAACCCGCAGGCCCCGATCATTTTCACATAACCTTATCCAACGGCACGTTGATTTTGCCGCGCCTGGTCGCTCAAAATCAGCAGGAGTTTCCGGATAAAGTTTCCCGCGACTGGGTAGCAGAGATTGCCAATACGTTTGCGAAAGGCAGCGCGGAAGCCCGCAAGCCATCCGTGATCGAGCGATTTTTAAACCGGTTTCGCACCGGAAAGTGATTTTCTGGTTATCCTCAAGCAGACACAATGGCCGTTGTCTGTACAATAAGCACGAGTAATTTTTACAAGCACGGTTATAGCCTAGGTGAATGTAAGAGTCTAGATAATTCTCTTCGGCGTGCATTTGCTTTGAATCACCACACCTGAATTATCCTCGATCAGAGGAAGCTCCATCAAATTCACAAAAAACGAGTATTTTGCGTTAGGGAATGTCGTTTAGACATCCGTCCCTTGTACTCTAAAACGCCCTCATGAAATCCCGGTCTGCGTGCAGAAATAGCTGTTTGAAACTCCTATCGTTTCTTGGCGCGATTTTTTATTCAGTCGCTTCTCAGGCCCAATGGTCGGAAAGAAATCTTCCTGAAGGGCGGCTTCCACTTTCAGTTGATGCGACCAGTGCTACCACCTTTTATGCCGGTGACAATGAAGCAGTATTTAAGACCACGAATGGTGGCTCAACCTGGCAATCCATCAACAAGCAGTTTACTAATTTCAATCCCGGGTTTGAATTTCTGTATTCGAGTATTCGCAACCGGGTATATTTTCTCAATGAGAATGTCGGGTTTGTTTATGCGATGAGTTCTACAGCGCTATTCAGGGTCATATATAAAACAATCAATGGTGGAAATACCTGGACGTTGGTTCACTACTCTGCCGGCCTCGACCTGCAAGACATGTACTTTGCTAGCGACCAAGTTGGTTATGCCGTGGGTTTATATGGGGGCATCGTAAAAACTATCGATGGAGGAAGCAATTGGGTCGTTCAGCAATCGCCAACTCAAAACGGCCAGCTTTATGGCGTGTTTTTCACCGATGACAATCACGGTATTGCCGTAGGCGATGGCATCATCCTTCGAACGTCAAACGGAGGAGTCAACTGGTCGTTGGATGAAAGTTTTCAGCAGTCTCTTTATGCAGTAAAGTTTATCGACGATAACACTGGTTATATTTCGGGTTCGAACGTGCTTTTGAAAACTACGGATGGCGGTAACACGTGGGCGCCTGTGAGATCCAATATCACCAATGCCGGAACGTCATTTTACAAAGTTGTTTTCACCGATTCTCAAACCGGCTTTCTTGCCTCGGGTAAAGGATTGTATAAAACGAATGATGGAGGTAATTTTTGGGCTATTCAAAGTTCGACAAAGGGATTGCTGGTATCAGACGTTGATTTTGTAACGGGGACGCAGGCTGGCGTATTGGTGCAAAGCGGAAGTCCAAACATTCGCCAAACCCGCATTACGAACACTGCGGGCGATCCGATGCCGTTGCGTGACGTCACGCTGACAGAAGTAAACCAATATTCAACTAATTTGTGTCGAGGTGTTTATGAAGTTAAGGCGAGGATTATGAATAATGCCCCGCCAACATTGGGTAGCACAGAAGTTCACTGGTCCGTTGACGGCATTGAACAACCAGTTTTTCAGTGGACAGGAAATCTCGCCGTACTAGATACATCGGCTTGGTTTACGATCGGTACATATAACTTTAATAAGAGTTTCCGTGATTTTCAGGTAAAAGTATGGGTTGTAAATCCTAACGGTGGGACAGACGAGAACCCGGAGGACAATTCGCTGAACGTGGTCTATCGGTTTAATGTATTGTCAGGAACGTATACGATCGGTGGAACATCTCCTGATTTTAATTCGCTTGGCGCTGCCGCGGCTGCCCTTAATCAGTATGGAATTTGTCAATCGGTGGTTTTTAATTTCCGCCCCGGAACATATGAAAATTCCGCAACCCTCAACAGCATTCGTGGCGCAGCGGAAACGGCAACAATTACATTTCAATCGGAAACGAACGATCCGCATGCTGTAATATTGAATCAAGCCGTTGGATTGGTGTTAAGCTCAACGTCATACATCACGTTCAGAAATCTTTCGTTCGAGTCGTCCAGTTCGCAGTCCATCGGGATTTCCAGGTCAACGGGTATTGTGTTCGAGAAAAATATCTTCTCAGCATCCACTGGTTCGCTGCTCAGGGTAGGCGCATCAGGGAAGATAAGCGTGACTGGTAATTTATTTATTGGCGGGGAAATTGGTATTGAATATAGTTATCCCGACAGACCGTCAGCCGACGGCATCATTGAAATTGCCAATAACAAGTTTGAAGGTCAGCGAAAAGCAGGCATTAGTTTCAACGACGTACAAGAGCAGTTGATAATCCGTAACAACAAGATCACTTCTGCCGCGGCAACTTCGCATGGGTATTACGGGATTTATGTGATGGTATCAGCGGGTGATGCAGTCATTCACAACAACTACATCTATTCTTCCGTATTCGGAACTGGTATTAATGTCAGTCGGGGCAACGCTAAAATTTATTATAACACGGTTGTTGTAAACGGTGGTCAGGTGATCGCAGCAACGGATGGAATATTTGATCTGAAAAATAATATTCTTTTCAACGCAGGCCAGGGCACTGTGCTTGGATTGATAAAAAATCCTGCAAGTTTTTCTTCTGATTATAATAATCTCTACGCACCGGGGTCATATATCGGTCGCGTGAATCGCGTTCGTACCGGGGGAAGTGCCGAACTATATGGCAACGATCTCCCGGCCTGGCAGGCAATTTCGGGCTATGATGAGCATTCGATTTCGGTTGATCCGCAACTTGTCGACGGAAGTCCGCTGGTCACACCAACAACGGTTAATCACGCACTAAACGGAGCTGCGTTGCCGTTGCCGGAGATATTGACAGATATCGAGGGGCAGCCCCGCAACGCAACTGCGCCCGATATCGGTGCGGATGAGTTTTTAACAGCTGCTGTTGATGCCGGTATCACGAACGTGCTTGCAGAACATGTTAATTGCGGCGGAACTGGCACTGTCGGAGTTGAGGTAACGAATTTTGGTATAAGGGCACTGAGTAATTTCACGCTACGGTGGAGTGTTGACAATGAAGAGCAAATCCCCGTTCAGGCAAGTGTAGGGGCAGGGCAAACTTCGGTTGTTAACCTGGGTTCGTTTGGGTTTTCGTCTGGCAAGCATCGCCTTGTTGTCACGTTGGAAGCAAGCGGTGATTTAGTCGGTCGAAATGATACGATCAGCCAGTACATCACAACAGGGGGATTATCAGGAACATTCACAGTAGGGGGTTTCAATCCCGACTACGAAACGCTGGCAGACGCCATGTTTGCACTAAAAAATGGAATCTGTGGTGCCGTGTCCCTGAACATCCGGCCAGGTCTCTATTCCGAACCATTGGTTATACCATTGATCCCCGGGGCATCGGAACACAATTCGGTTATCATCACATCGGAGTCAGGCGATCCGGAATCTGTTGTCATTTTTCCCGATGGGTTTGGAGCTACCGTAACATTTGATGGAACGGCCTGGGTGAGTGTAAAAAACCTGTCGCTGAAAGGAGCAGCCCAGGGGTGCATGAATATTGTTGAGTTCAAGAACAACACCTCTCATGTAACACTTGACAATAATCTCATCCTCGGATTTATTTCCGGACGGGGTGTCGCAACCGTTAATGGTTCAAGGTTTGATGCCGTTACGGTAAGCAACAACACGCTAAAAATTGCCGATGACGGCTATTTTATGGATGCAGGGATCAGCGTATCTGATGCATACGGAAACGCGAATCGGATCATCTACAATAAAATCATGCTGGATACTGTAGCACCATCGAACCCTAGCATCGGCATTGAAGTTGGTTTGCAAAGCAACATCCTGATCCACAAAAATGTTGTCCGTGCACACACCGGACTTGCAGCCGGGCGATGCTTTAATAATTCCGAAGTAAGCGCCAACGAGTTTGTGGCTTCTGTAAGCGGAGTGCAGTTGACTGAATGGATAAATGAAGGAATATCAAACTCAAGAGTTGTAAATAATTTTATCAAGAGCGGAAAAGGTGATGGATTACGTATCGTAAGTTCTACCAACTTATATGTCAGAAATAATACGATTGTCTCCCATGCCGAATTGATGACTGTCTTATTTGACTTTTTTTATCATGGTTTCCCGGAACCCAAACCGGTCTCAAAAAAGGTTGATTTCAAGAACAACATTGTGATCAATGCGGGTAGTGGAGTATGTGTAGCGACCGCGATTGATGCTCCCGTGAGTTCTGACTTCAATGTTTTTTATAGCCCTAACAAGCAGTTTATGGCTACGATGCCGGAAGCGTCATGGAATTTAAGTGCATATCCGACAACTAATCTATACACGGGTCTTTTTGAATGGACGAAAGTTACGGGTATGGATACCAACTCTGTCTTTTTGTATCCGCGGTTCGTGTCTGACACCGATCTTCATATCAGAAGCGATCATCGCATTGCGAACGCGGGTGCAGGTGGTTCGCTTACAACGGATATTGACGGTAACGTTCGGGATGCGCAACATCCCGATATTGGTGCAGATGAGTTTGATCTTGAATTGTTTCCAAATGATGCAGGGATCAGTAAAGTCGTTCGTCCGGACGAATGCGGGCCCGATCATCCCGTCAAAGTCAAGATTAAAAACTTCGGAACAAGTTCACTGACCAATACGGTCATTAACTGGAGCGTAAATGGAACGTTGATGTCGCCCGTTGTGTGGAACGGATCACTTGCTCAGGGTGTCGAATCCGGAGAGTTTACGATAGGTAGTGTTCACCTGAATCCCTCCGACAGCTTTAAGATAGCAGCCTGGACAACCCTTCCGAATAATACTCCGGACCAGGAGCAACTTAATGATTCAACGTTTGTCTACAACGTAATGCAAAAACTTAACGGTGTTTATACCATTGGGCATCACGCTCTTGCTGATTTTCCTTCGCATCAGGCTGCAGCGCGCTATCTGAATCGTGTAGGTCTTTGTGGGCCAGCTACTTTTCAGGTAATGCCGGGAACATATGACGAAGTTGTGGTGATTGAGAATGTCGTTAATACTTCCGATGTTAATAAAATTACCTTTCAGGCTAAAGATGGACCAAACACAGCTTTTTATAAAACGCTGATCGAAATCTATTCCCGCCCCGGAGTGAATTTCCTGATTAAGAATACAAGTCACGTTACGTTCAAGGAACTGAATTTTCTTCCGCATCCCTGGGGCACCGGAACGATGATTAAGACGGAAGGCCCCGTAACGTATTGTGAGATTTTAGGTAATCATTTTAACACTGAGCGTGCTACGCGTGATAGTTCAGGGATCGGTGGGATTTATCTGACTTCCGGAGCATCTGATATCCTGATCGCTGGAAACTATTTTGGAGTGACAGGGATCGGGGTAGCGATGGAAAATACGGACCGTATCCGTATCGAATCAAACCGGTTAAGGTATGTTGGGACGGGCTTCGATTTAAAGGGTTTTTCCAGAAACGTGGAAATTGTGAATAATTCCATTGAGAGTGATTTTGGTGAATCCGGTATCAATGTTCAATCTATAGGACCTTTTTTAATTCAGAATAACAAGATTTTTGGAGCGTATAATTACCCGTTGAGCATTCGCGGGTCAGGCGACAAGTACACCGAAAGCCTGGTAGTGAACAATATGATTTCGTCAACTGACTATTCGTATGCTGGTATTATTTCGGCGTCCAACAAGAATATCCAATACTATCATAATAGTGTCCAAATGTCCAGCTCACATCCGTTTTACCACGGTATTGCAGCATTCGAATCTGAAAACGACAGTCTTGTACAGGTGGTCAACAATATATTTGTTAATCGCACGCGTGCCGGCCTCACTATTTTTTCGGGACTGTCAATCCTGATAAACACGCATCCGTTACTACCGTTGGTTCTGGATCATAACGATCTTTGGTCGCCTGACAGTCTGTACATGTTCAATAGTGTCAGGTATGATAATCTTGGCGATTACCAGCGTGCATCTGGTATGGATCAAAATTCGGTAAGTATTAACCCGATATTTATTTCCGAGAATGACCTTCATGCACTTAACCCCGCGGTAAACAAGTTGGGTCAAAGTTTGCCCTCTGTAACAACTGATATTGACGGAGATGCCCGCGATCCCGTGCATCCGGACATGGGCGCTGATGAGTTTTATGTTCCATCTTTTGACTCACGAATCGCATCGATTAATCCGTTTACCTCCGTTTGTCAAGGCACCAACGATGTGTATGTCACGGTTCGAAATATGGGACGCGGCTTATTAACGAACGCCACGATCGTTTGGTCTGTAAATGGAGTGTCTCAACCAGCCGTTGAGTGGACGGGTGCTTTGACCGTGGGTGAGATATCGGAACCGGTGAAAATCGGGACGTTCAGCTTTGGCAAGCTTGTTACCTATACAATTGTGGCTCGAACATTATCACCAAACGGCCATACCGATGAGATTCCAACAAATGACACATGTGAAAGATCCGTCAAACCGGCTGCTTCGGGAACATTTACGATTGGTGGCGATTCTCCGGATTTTCCTACAATCAGCGATGCTGTCACCGTGCTTAAGCAACATGGGGTATGCGGGGCGGTAGTATTTAATATCAGAAATGGAATCTATCATGAGCGCGTGATTCTCCCGGAAATAGCCGGTGCGAGCCAGGCTAACCGTATAACGTTTAAGTCTGAAAGTAACATTGCTGATAACGTAACCATTACTGCTGAAACCGATGAGGTGAATCAGGAAGTCTGGAGACTGGAATCTGCAGACTACATCACGCTCGAGCAGCTCACGTTTTCCCCTTTAGGAGCGAAAGCGGGACGCGGCATAAGGCTTGAAGCCCCTTTTGACTCGCTTCAGTATATTTTCATTCAGAATAACATATTCAACCTGGAACAGGTACCGAACGATTCAGATTTCGGTACGGCCGGAATTGTCATGTCTGGCGGCCTTATAATCGGTTCGAAAATTCAGAAAAATATAATTCTGGGAGGTAATACGGGTATAGTCGTGAATGCAGGCCGACCGGTAGATCCGGTTCCAGTTGATATGAACGTAATTTTCCAAAACGAACTTGTTAATCAGACTCTTAACGGGATATATGTAGATGGACCATTCTTTAAAGTGGAAGGCAATACTGTTCGCTCTGATCTGGTTAAAATGTATGGGGCGTGTGGTATTTCTCTATACAACAGCCGGGGAATTTATGCTATCGGAAATAAAATCGAATTTCCGGGAACCGGAATACGGGTTTATGATTCTGAAGCGGTAGTTGTCAATAACTTTGTCACGGTTGTTCAGAATTCGCTCGGTGTACCGGTTTATGGTCTGGAATGCCCGAGTTCAGGAGGCAACAGGCTGAAGGCATATTACAATAGCATTCTGGTTGTAGATACTAATCCTGAAAGCTCCGCATTAGCAATTTATTCCGCATATCATGTTGATGTTAGAAACAATATCCTGGCAAATATTGGTGGCGGGTATTGCATTGAATCGAGGGTTTCAGGTGTAACATCCGATCATAATGCATTTTTTAAAACCGGCAATTCAATAATTAAACGGTATCTGCAAGGTTATGAGTATTTTCAAACAATTGATGCGTGGCGCGATGCATCGGGGACAGAATTAAATTCATTTGAAACCAATCCGTTATTTGTTTCAGCTTCAGATCTGCATGCAAGCTCTCCACAACTAATTGGAAAAGGACTTCATATTCCGGAAGTGGCGTTAGACATTGACGGCCAGCCTCGTCACCCGGGTTATCCAACGATCGGTGCTGATGAGTTTGGCGAGTTTCTACTTTCCGATGTTGTGCTGACCGAAATTGACGAGTCGTTTGCCTGTGGATTGAAAAATCCGTTATCGATCTCGGTGCGTAACATGGGAACCGAACAAGTATCAACGCTTAGCGCCAGGTGGAAGCTCAATGGGCTGCAGCAAGCTGACATTAATTGGACCGGAACGCTCGCCTTCGGAGAGGCGACTAATATTGTTTTGGCGCAGCTTCCTGCGTTAGTTACCGGATCGAATAAAATTGAAATTACGATAGAGAAAACCTCGGGATCGCCTGATATGGTCACGTCGAACAATAGCAGGGTTCTTAATATTGTTTTTGTTCAGCCGGTTTCGCTGGGTCCCGATATTATGCAATGTGCAGATGCCGGGCAAGGTGTGGTTCTGGATGCTGGTGTTTTTCAAAACTATCAATGGAGCACCGGTAGCACCGATCGCTTCGTCAGTGTTTTTCAACCCGGGCAGTATAGCGTTAGTGTCAAAGACAGTCGGGGATGTGTAACCCGGGATACCGTCATGCTTTTACGGTTTTCTCCTCAGGCACTGATTACACCCTTAGGTCACGCTCTTTCGGCTACAGCAGCAGATTCTTATGCCTGGTACTTGAACGGCGTGCCGATCGCTAACTCAACGGATCAGCTTTATATTCCGCAAGCCAGCGGTTCGTATCAGGTAATGGTTATCAGCAACGGATGTTCTGCGATTTCGGAACCCTATAACTTTGTTTTCACCGGAATAGAGGATGAACATTTTCTGAACCGGGTCGTGTGTTATCCAAATCCTGCGAACGGATCTACGCTGGTTGAATGTCCGGCAGCAATCGATGCCAGATCGGTAGTGCTGGTTGATAATTTGAGCCGGATTATTCCGGTACCGTACAAGCAATCGTCTGTTAATCTTATCGAACTCAATACATCTGAAATTACTGAAGGCATATACTTTCTCAAGATTCAGCGCGGTCAGCAGGAAAAAGTTATCAAGCTTACGGTGATTCATTAGCATAGTCCAGTCCTTAACGGCCGAACTTGATGACTTTTGTATTATTTGCCAATACAAAACTTACTGAAAATATTCTCGAGTAGATCATCGGTTGTGATCGCCCCCGTGATCTCTCCCAGATAGTGCAGCGATTGACGAATATCCATCGCTAAAAAATCGCCGGTGATTCCTTCGCTCATTCCGGCAAGCACCCGGTCAAGCGACTGGTGCGTCTGCAACAGGTTTTGATAGTGCCGCAGGCTGGTTACCAACACATCACCTGATTTAACGGTGCTAACCTGAAAGAAGGAGAGGAGTTTATCTTTTAAGTGCTGAATGTTCTCTTTCTGCGATGCGGAGATCAGAACAAAATCTTCCTGCGAAAGTGCGTTTAACAGTTCAGGATTTGCCTTGTCAATTTTATTGCCAATTCGAATGAACGGAATGGCCAACTGTTTTAACTCTTCCGTTTCCCGCTGAATGTCGGTGAGATTCGTAGCCGATAAGTCGAACAGGTACAAAATTACGGACGCCTTCCTCATCCGGTCGCGTGTCCGTTCAACCCCGATGGCTTCAATCACATCCTGTGTTTCCCGCAGTCCTGCCGTATCGATAAACCTGAAGTTGATTCCGCCTAACACAATTTCATCTTCAATGACGTCACGGGTTGTACCGGCAATTTCCGAAACGATCGCTTTTTCTTCATTCAAAAGAAGATTCAATAACGTTGATTTGCCCGCGTTCGGCTTTCCGGCAATAACAGTTGGTACTCCGTTTTTGATCACGTTGCCCTGATCGAACGATTGAATCAGTGAACTCAGATAAGACTGAATCGTGAGGATCAGTTTTCGGAGGTCATCGCGCTTGGCAAACTCCACATCCTCCTCACCAAAATCCAGTTCCAGTTCAATCAGCGAAGCAAAGTGAATCAACTCTTCACGCAAGTGATTGATTTCCTTTGAAAAGCCGCCCCGCATCTGGTTTAACGCGGCTTGTCGCGCGTTGTCGGTTTCCGCATTGATTAAATCCGCCACGGCTTCTGCCTGAGCAAGATCCATTCGGCCGTTCAGGAAAGCACGTTTGGTGAATTCCCCCGGGCCTGCCAGCCGGGCACCTTCCGTCAACAAAGCCTTGACAATCTCTTTGATAATCACGGGGGAACCGTGGCAGGAAATTTCAACGGAGTTCTCGCGTGTGAAGGAGTGGGGTTCTTTGAACACTGTAACCAATACCTCGTCAATGAGTTTACCCTGGTGGTGAAGTGTTCCGAAGTGAACGGTGTGGGTGTTCGCTTCGAGCAGGTTTTTTCCTTTAAAAACCCGTTGCGTGACGGCAATAGAATCTTTCCCCGACAGCCGGATGACGGCTATCGCGCTGATCCCCTGCGCGGTGGCAAGTGCAACAATGGTGTCGTGTTGAATCAAGGCTGCAAGGTATCAATTACCCTTTGCATAAAAAAAAGAACAGCGCCCGGGCAACAGGCACTGTTCGCACTTTAACCCAAAATAAAAATCTTTATTCGTACACGCGTACGTAGTCAACAATCATTTGCTGGGGCCAGATGGATTCATCCACGCCTTCTTTGCCACCCCAGTTGCCACCCACCGCGATGTTCATCAGCAAGTGAAACTTCTGGTCGAAAGGCCAGCCTTTAAAGTCGTCTTTGGGATCACGTTCAACGGTGTGATATAATTTGTTATCAACAAAAAACTCCATCTTATCTTCGCGCCAATCGACTGCGTAAATGTGGAAGTCATCCTGGGCACCGGTAACGGTTATCTTTCCTTCCTTTTGAGTTTGCTTGACGTGATTGTATGCCTCGGTGTGGATGGTGCCATGCACAACTTCCGGATCGTATCCAACGTGTTCCATGATATCGATTTCCCCGCTGGCCGGCCAATCGCCATATTTCCAGTCGGTCGACAGCATCCAGATCGCAGGCCATGTGCCTTTGCCCTTGGGAAGGCGCGCGCGAACTTCAATCCGGCCGTAAAGCCAGTCACCTTTATGTTTTGAGATAATGCGGCTTGAAGTATAGGCTTTGTTTTCGAACGAGTCCTTTCTTGCCTCAATAACCAAATTACCGTTTTCAACGCGCACGTTGCGCGCATCGTTGGTATAATATTGCAACTCGTTGTTGCCCCAGCCATGACCGCCAAGATCATAACTCCATTTTGACGTGTCGGGCGCGCCCGGGTTGCTGAACTCATCGCTCCACACTAAGCGGGGAGGAGTCTTCTCCAGACAGCGCTGAAGAACAAAGAATGAAAAAACGATAACGCAAATCAGAAAGAAGTTCTTCATGGTAATTTAGTCAACCAGGATCTTGTACACTTTTGAATTTTTCCTGCTCAGCAACCTCAGGAAGTATGTGCCCTTTGTCGCGCCCTCAATCGAAACGGTAATGGCCTGATCGGTGATGTCAGTTTTGAAATGCATCAACCTGCCCTGCAGATCGTAGAGGTCAACGCGTTCAATCCGTTGGTCCGGAGTAGCGATCGTGAACTTGCCCTTCGAAGGGTTTGGGAATATCGTTACGCCGGCCAGTTCATTCTCCGTTGCGGTTACAACGGCAATTGCCTCAACGGCCGTGCTTTGTGCCGATTCACCCGCTGCGTTTACTCCCGTAACCTTGTAGTAGTTAATGGAAGTAGTGGGCAGTATGATGTACGGGTTCTCGTTTGTTTTTACGTTCGATTCTACCCGCGTGTACGTGCCGTCCTCGGTTGCACTGCGGTAGATATGAAATGACGTGGCATTGCTCAAGTCGTTCCAGGTGAGTTTCACTTCGCTGCCGTTTATCTCGGATGTTAAGCCGGTCGGGGCTGCCGGTACGGTTTGGTTATTGTAGAAATACAGATCGCCCAGGGAAAAAGAGGCGGTTCCCGGGAACATATAGATCCTCACATATTTTATGTAGTCAGGATTTACATCCGGATTGTTTTGATCCCATGTCCCGTCAAAGTTGTAAGAAAATAACCGGTTCACTCCATCCTTTTCACTGGCGTCTAAATCGTACCGTGAAGCGGTGGTTTCATTTCCATCCCCGTCCATAAACATCATGGCTAAATTAGGCACACTGGCAGATGAAGCCGGAATCGTGACGGGAAGTTTTACGATAGAATAGTCGTTAACATCTACAGCACGGGGAAGTTCCAACTGAATATACCGCAAGGCCGACAAGCTGTAGCTTACGGTAAGTTTGTCAGAGACATTTTGCATCGTCACAGACGCACCGCCATTAGTTGTCCATCCGGTAAGTTGACTGGTGCTGAAACTGTGCGCGAGGTATTTATCACCCGTAGGCTCAATGATGGTAGTAACATCAAGCGAAGTTGAGTTTGATGGGCAACCGGTGTTTCCGTCAATGTCGAGCAGCAGTTCGCCATCGGCATTGCCCCAATCC
The DNA here is from genome assembly GCA_016786495.1 of Cyclobacteriaceae bacterium. Taxonomy (GTDB): domain Bacteria; phylum Bacteroidota; class Bacteroidia; order Cytophagales; family Cyclobacteriaceae; genus UBA2336. The sequence goes on along the minus strand of JAEUUJ010000045.1, from coordinate 41,195 downwards.
ACGGAAACCTGCTTCGTGCCCTGGCCTGAGATAATTGTTGCGCCGTCGGGTGCAGTCCAGTTATAAGTAATTCCACCTCCGTAGTCAGGAGCAGTGTACGTAACACCGTTTTGGTTCTCGTAAACAAACTTAGGCCCCGAGATTTGTGGCTCGCTTACTTCCTCATATACCCGAACGTATTCAACTTCCATCCGGGCGGATGTGAGGTTCGGATCAATCGTTGGTCCTCCGAAGGTTCCACCCATCGCGATATTCATGATCAGAAACTGGGGCGCAGTAAAGGGCCAGGTACTTGCATTCTTTGTTGACGGGCTGTAGGTGTAGTAGACCTTGTTATCGACATAGAAGGCAATGCGTTGTTCATTCCAGGAAACAGCATAGTCGTGAAACTCCGTGCTGGCGGTGGGCACCGATTCCGCGCCTTTATTCTGCGTGTTTCCGAAACTGGAAGGGGTGTGCAGGGCAGCCTGCACTACATTTTGATTTTTACCCACGTGTTCCATTACGTCAATCTCACCACAGGCAGGCCATCCCACCGATGAAATGTTCTGGCCAAGCATCCACAGCGCGGGCCATGTTCCGACTCCGGTTGGGAGTTTGGCGCGGAATACAATTTTGCCGTAGGTAAAGGTTCTCTTTCCCTGCGTCTTGATGCGTGCGGAAGTCCAGTTGCTTCCAAACTTGAGTGCGTCAATAATCAATTTGCCGTTTTCCTGGCGAACGTTTGATGTACTGTTCGTGTAGGTTTGAACTTCATTATTTCCCCAGCCGCCTGCACCCAGGTCGTACGACCAATTGGCAGAGTTGGGTGCGCCGGTTCCTTCAAACTCATCACTCCACACGAGTATTTCACACTGACTGTAGCCATGTGAAACCAGAACAACTGCAAACAGTATCGTCAGAAAGTATTTCGCGCGCATCATCTTCACCCGGTTAGTTAAATAAATTGATATGAAGGATTCTCAGTCTACCTGAGAATCCTTCGAGTATTTACATGCAATAGGATCCATCCATTTTTACTGAAAAAGGGATGGGTCTGGGTATGCAGTCAGATTCCCACTCATTACATCTATATCACGTTGTGGAATCGGAAGGAACCGGTCGTTGTCATCAAAATTCGCATTCCGTGGATTAGAGGCATCAAATAAATCAGATGTTGCTCTGCCGGATCTTACCAGGTCAAACCAGCGGTCGCCTTCGCCTGCCAATTCAGCTCTTCTTTCATACCAGATAACCTCCAAAAGTGTCCACCCTTCATCCGTCATCAACTGCGCGGCGGTTCTAAAGCTCCCGGTATTATCGCCAGGGCCGGCTGCACGTTCGCGAACCATGTTGATATACGTTTGGGCTTCAGTGGTAGAACCTGTGCCCCGCACGAGCGCTTCGGCATACATGAGTAATACGTCTGCATACCGAATATAGGGTTGATTGGGATCTTTAAGTATATTGGGTTCTCCGCCATGCGGAGGTGAATAGCCCTTATAGTTGGCATATTTCTTTTGCCAATAGCCTTCGAAGTCGATTGGATTTTGTACGGAAGCACTTACCGCACACCCACTCAATGCCAATTGCGTCTGCGATATGATAGAAGCATCTCTTCTGATTAAATCATCGGGCAAAAATGAATCATATAAATCATCGGTTGGTAGCATGAAACCCCAGCCCTCGTTATATAGCGGATGGTTCGTACACAACCCTCGTATTCCGCAAAGCTGCACAATCATATTGCCATTGATAATGAAAAAAGGATCACTCCAACCCGCTGGAATCTCATTGGTGTACTGTATTTCAAACACTGATTCAGAGGAATTAGCAGCGCCAAACGCATAAAGTTCTGAGTAATCGTCCAGCAATTCGTATTGCCCCGATTCAATAACATCAAGCAAACTGGCTGCTGCTTTGTCAAACAACTCTGTATCATCGTCATTGAGGTCAGCCCAATATAGGTATGCCTTTCCAAGTAGTGCTTGTGCAGCTCCCTTGGTTATTCTCCCCGCAAATGCTTCGGAATATGCAACAGGAAGCAATGGAATTGCTTCTTCAAGGTCGGTCGTAATCTGGCTGAATACTTCTGTCATGGTTTTCCGCGTAAAGCTCCGGTCATCCGGTGCTGGTTCGGAGGTAATAACCGGAATCGGTCCAAAAGTTCTGAAGAGCTCAAAGTGATAGAAGGCGCGTAAAAATTTCGCCTCGGCCTGATATTGTTCTACAACTGGCGAGGTAATTTTGGCGTTATTCAACACTTGGTTGGCCTTATTAATGCCGAAGTAATACTTTTTCCACAAAGCCTGAACATCGGGTGATGTGGTAGCAACCTTTAGATCGTCAATTTCTTGCCAGCCAGGCTGGTCTCCATTTGTCTGGTCTCCACCAGCATTGGCGTTGTCACTCCAAATTTCACCGAGCATGACAACAGAAACCCAGCGGCCGTCAACGTATGACCACTGTAACGGATCGTAAGCCGCGATTAAGACACTGAAGACCTGTTCTTCAGAAATCATATAACTGTTCGACAAATATTTGTCCTGTGGCTCTACTTCAAGCATCGAATCACACGATATCGTAGTCAATGCAAGAGCCAATAAGGTAGTGTTGAGAATATTTCTATAGCGCTTCATAGTCTTAAAAGCTTACGTTTAAACCGAATCCCATTGTTTTGAGTTGCGGGTAATACCCTTTGTCGATGGCCGTGTCAAGAATCCATCCATCCGTACCGATTTCCGGATCAAATCCGGAATATCCGGTGATCGTCAGTAGATTGTCAAATGATGCATACACTCTCAGGTTTCTCATCGCCAATTTGTCCAGAATTTTTCCTGGAAGTGTATAGCCGATCTGCAAGTTCTTCAGTCTTAAATAAGACCCGTTTTCTACGAAGAAAGATGATGCTCTTGAGTTACCGTTGGGATCTGAACCTGTAACTCGCGGATAGCTTCCGTTCGGGTTTGATTCTGACCACCGATCAAGCCATTCTGTCGTATAATTGTTCAGAGGAACATCTTGACGTTCATACGAACGATAGATGTCGTTACCAATGCTGGCAGCGAAAAGCATTTTGACATCAAATCCTTTATAGTTTGCACTTACGTTTACGCCAATCATAACGTCAGCCCACGGCTTTCCAATATTGGTTATATCGCCGTCATCAATTTTACCGTCTTTATTAACGTCAACAAACTTTAAGTCACCAGGCTTTGCATTGGGCTGAAGTTTGTTGCCGCTTGAATTGATGTAACCCAAGATTTCATTTTGACTGCGAAAAACTCCGGCTGCTTTATAGCCTCTGAAATATCCGATCGGCTCGCCAACTTGCATGCGTGTAATCTCTGAGTTTCTAACCGGCCAGAAGTAACCCGAAACGTATCCTCCTTCTGTTACCTTGGTAACTTCATTCTTGAGAGTCGTTACATTCAAACCAGCAGAAAATCCAACGCCACCAAAATTCTGTCGGTAATTCGCTTCAATTTCAATTCCGCTGTTAACTACTTCACCAACATTTCCTATTGGTGGGTTGTTTCCAACAATGATTGGAACTGTCATGGGCATCAGCAGACCAGAGGTTTTTTTGTTGTAATAATCTACCTCAAGCGTTATCCGGTCGTCAAGCAGGTACATTTCAAGACCCACATCGAACTGCTTGCTCTCTTCCCATTTTAAATTAGGGTTGTCCAACGCACGATTGGCGTATGCATCATATATTGTCTGACTGAAGGGTTTTCCAAAAGGATAGATTCCAAGTTTTTCAACCAGGGAAACAAATTGCATGTTTCCGATACGGTCATTTCCATTAACACCGTAGCTGGTTCGTAATTTTAGAAAACTGATTGGTTCAAAATTCCAGAACGCCTCCTTTGAAACGACCCATCCAGCCGAAACTGACGGGAAAATTCCGTACCTGTTGTTTACTCCAAACTTTGAGCTTCCGTCTCTGCGAATGGTAAATGCAAACAGATACTTCTCATCAAAATTGTACATTAACCGTGTAAATGCGCTAACCAATACCTCTTTTTCATCTGCTCTGCTTGAGCTTCTTTTCAGTGAATCAGGAGTGTTGTTGATGTACCAGTAATTTGGATCAAACTGCACTTCTTCTCGAATTCCCTGTGATGATGCGCTAAACTCTCCCTGCGACCTCTCGCGCAACGTTGTTCCAACGGTCACCTCACCATGATGTTTGCCGAGGTCTTTTGAATAAGTCGCAAAATTCTCCCATTGCCAGAAAAAAACTTTGGAGGAGTACTCGTAGATTCCGTTGATAGGATTGGTAACAGGTAGCGTCCCTCCATTGGTGTCGCGGAACGTGTAGTTAGGAGTAAATCCTTTGCCTGTATAATAATTGTAATCGATACCCAGATCAGTCTTAAGTGTTAATCCTTGAATCGGAGTTACTCCGAGATAGGTATGACCGATAACATAGTCTTGACGGCTTATGTTATTGGTGACGAAAATCTGACTTAACGGGTTAATGTACTCTTTCTGAACGTATGGCGACTGGGCAAAACCAAATGTTCCGTTCGGATCGTAGTAAGGAGTTAACGGATCATAGACCAGTGCTTCGCTAATGGGTGATCCGAAGGTATTATTTTCTCCGATTCGTTCGTTTGTGGCATGAGCGTAATTTATTTGCTGTCCAAAGGTGAGGAACTTGTTTATCTTTTGTTCAACGCTAAACCGACCGGTTAAGCGTCTTGCGTTTGATTTTTTTGGCGCAATTACACCATCCTGAGAGAAATAGGAGAGTGACGCAGCTACATTTCCGGTCTCAGTCCCTTTAAGAATGGAAAGGTTATGTGTTTGAGTCGGTGCTGTTTCAAAAATCTTATTCATCCAGCGCGAGTTAGGTGACCCCGGGGCTAACGTAGAGGGAAATCCTGAAGGCAGGGCTAAGCCATCGTTGGCATATTTTTCATTAATGATGTCCACGTACTGTTTTGAGTTCAGAACGCTTGGGGTTTTCCAGGGCTGTTGAAAACCGTAATAGAAACTGTAATTGAAAGAAGCTTCACCGGCGGCTGCCTTTTTTGTGGTAACCATAATTACCCCATTTGCAGCTCTTGCGCCATAAATTGCTGTTGAGGCACCATCTTTAAGAACCTGAATTGATTCAATGTCATTTGGATTCAGCGCTGCAAGTGCACCGTCGTTGGCATTTACTCCGTCAATGATGATCAGTGGATTATTGTTTCCATTCGTACCAACACCGCGAATCAGGATGTTTGATGCTGAACCAGGTTGGCCGGAAGGGCTTTTGAAGATAACGCCTGCTACCTGACCCTGAAGGATTTGATCAACCCGTTGATTTCCGAAACCCTGAAGTTTCTTCGCATCCACTTTGGAAATTGAGGCGGTAGCCACGCTTTTTTTCTGAACACCGTATCCAAGAACGACCACCTCATCCAAGGCGGTGAGGTCTTCTTCCAGTGTCACATTAATTGCTGTACGATTTTCGACACTCTTTTCAACAGTTTTGAATCCAATAAAACTGAACACTAGAGTAGCGTCTGACGGTGCTGAAGTAGTGTACTTACCATCAGCGTCTGTGATAACTCCGGTGGTTGTTCCTTTAACGGAAACACTTGCACCGGGTAGTCCGTCACCTTTACTATCGGTGACTCTTCCTGTTACCGTTGTCTGGGCAAACGCTGCGGTTCCCAACAACAGAAGCAGAACCAGGGAGTAAAATTTTCTCATTCGAGGATTGGGTTAAGGTTTTGCAATAGTTTGCAGAACGGGGGTTATGCAAACGTTTACAAATTTTCCAAACAGTTACCCGGAATGCAAGTAAAAAGATGCATCATTGCTACTTCAAAAGACGATCCCGAATACATCAAAAATACATCAGGTTGTTACAAATGTCTATTTTTGATGTATTTTAAACGTTTTTAGGTTTTAGGATGTCTGACTAAATACTACATTCGACAAAGTATAACTCACATGAGACCCGCCCGGATTGCGTTTTTGCTACTCGTACTCTGGTTTCCCTGGAAATCCACTGCACAGTCGACCCTGGCGGGGGTTCCCTTTGTCCGTAACTTCTCCACCCAGGACTATGGCGCAGGGATTCAGAACTGGGACATCGTTCAGGACGCGCGTGGGTTCATCTACATCGCCAACAACTTCGGCCTGCTCGAATTTGACGGAAGCCGCTGGCAGATCTACCGGGTAAAAAACGGATCTAAAATGCGGAGCGTGGCGGTTGACGAAGCCGGGAAGGTGTTTGTTGGCTGCCAGGGCGACTTTGGATACTTTTTCCCCGATGCGCTGGGGCAACTGCAATACACATCGTTAGCCGACAGTCTGCCGAACCAATACCGGAACTTTGACGAAACCTGGAACGTGTTTCTTGATGACGGGCGCGTCTTCTTTTGTACGTTCTCAAACATATTTATCTACGATCAGGGAAAGTTTAGCGTGGTTAAACCCGCCCATGCGCTCGAACTCTCATTTTTTGTGAATCGTGAGCTGTATGTAGACGAGCGGGAGCGGGGCATTACGCAGTTGAATGGCGATAACCTTTCGCCCCTGGAAGGCAGTGAGTTCTTTAAGAACAAAGGCATCTCCTCAATCCTTCCGTATTCTGCCAACAGGATGATCATCAGCACCTTCCAACAGGGCGTGTTTGAGTTCAACAAGGGTGATATCAAACCCTGGCGCCCGGAATTACAAGCGTATTTCAAAGAAGCGATTGTGAACGTCATGGTCCGGCTAAAGAACGGCAATTTTGCCGTGGGTACTCAGAACCACGGACTCCTGATCGTTAATGACGAAGGCGATATCCTGGTACAACTCACAGCCGGTAAAGGATTACAGAACCGCACCGTGCTAAGTGTGTTTGAAGATGATCTTCAGAATCTTTGGGTTGGACAAAACAATGGTTTGGCCTATGTAGAACTCGGTTCACCCTTTACGTTCATCAACGAGCAGATGGGATTACCCGGAACCGGCTATTGCGCCTACCTCGATGATCATAAGCTCTACCTCGGCACGAACACCGGTCTTTATGTCAAGGATCTGTCGAACCGAAGCAGCACATTCAAATTGGTTGAGAACAGCAGGGGCCAGGTGTATCACGTTGGCCGTTATGGCAATGATTTGATGATGGGGCATCACAACGGTGCGTTCAGAATAGAAGGCGATAAGAGTACACTCATCTCATCCGAACCCGGTGGGTGGATTTTTCTGCCGATCCGGCAAAAGTCGAACATGCTGGTGGAAGGATCATACAATGGACTTCAGGTGCTGCAGAAAAACGGAGGCGGCCATTGGACAGCCGGTAAACACTTCGAAGGCTTTCGTGAGTCGTCACGGGTGATGGAACAGGATCGTGATGGCGTGTTGTGGATCACCCATGGTTACAAAGGAGTTTACAAGATCACGTTTAATGACTCCATAACCCGGATTCGCACGATCGATTTCTACGGTGCCGATAAAGGATTTCCTTCAAACGTGCTGATCAACGTGTTTAACATTCGTAATGAACTGGTGTTTACCTCCGAGAACGGAATCTTCCGGTACGATAAAAAAGCAGACCGGTTTGTTCGTGAGCCTTTTTTCACCGGATTATTGGGTGAGAATGCGCAGCTCTGGCATTTGAGTGAGGATGCGTTTGGCAACGTGTATTTTACCGGACGGAATGAGATTGGTGTATTGAGAAAGAACACCATCGGAAACTACTCCGTTGAGACGAACATCTTCAATAAGATTCGCGGATTTCTGAATGACGATCTTGAAAACATGACTGTGCTCGAGAACAACGAAGTGATGTTTGGGGCAAAGGAGGGTTTCGTGCATTATAATCCCAACACCCGGCTTACCGCGGAGTCGAGATTTAAAACGCACATCCGCAGGTTCTCCACCACCACCGCGGGCGATTCGCTGTTGTTTTATGGAAACCATGTCGATGAGAATCAAATAATCGAGCGTCAGGCCAACAGCGATATTGTTTCACTTCCGTACAAAGCCAATTCGGTCAACTTTACGTTTGCTGCCACGTCTTTCGAGGGCAATGGCGAAGTTATGCACCAGTATTATCTCGAGAAGTTCGAGAAAACCTGGTCGGAGTGGACCACCCAAACACAAAAAGAGTATACAAACCTGCGCGAAGGGCAATATACATTTCACGTGCGCTCCCGGAATGTGTATGGTGAAATCAGTAAGGAAATTACCTATCAGTTTGTGATATCGCCTCCCTGGTACCGGACGGTTTGGGCGTACCTGATTTACGCCATTACGGTGATCGGATTATTGTATACGGGATTCGGCTTGCTCGACCGGAAACACAAACATGAAAAGCGGTTGATGAATATCCAGCAGCAGAAGGAGTTGATCCGAAGAGACAATGAAATGGAATTGCTGGCGCAGAAAACGCAGGAGGAAATTACGCGGTTGAAAAACGAAAAGCTCGAAGCCGAGCTGATGCACATGAACAAAGAGTTGGGAACCTCAACCGTTCTCATTTTGAATAAAAACGAATTTATTGCCGGAGTAAAAGATCACCTGAAAAGCATTTCAAAGAAGAGCTCCCAGGAAGTATCGAAAGAACTCACGCAGATTGTTCAGGACATTGAAGGAAACTTGTCGTCCGATCATGATTGGGAGCATTTTCAACAACACTTCGATAATGTTCATGGCGATTTCTCCAGACGGTTCAGGGCCGCGTATCCAACACTAAGCCCGCAAGACATGAAGCTAAGCGCATACCTGCGCATGAACCTGTCTACCAAAGAGATAGCGAACCTGTTGAATATCTCCGTCAGGGGAGTGGAGATTAGCCGCTACCGGCTGCGCAAAAAGTTAAAACTTGAACGGAAGCTAAACCTACAGGAGTTTATTTTGGGTTTTTAGTTTTTAAAATTGTTGCAAAGCACAATGCAAAAAGGTATTGATCTGATATTGGTTCGTATTTTAATCGGAATTTATGACTCGCTTTCAGAATAGGTAGAGTAATTAACGCTAAAAAAATAGCTGATAAGTGTTTATGAGAATGCCAGTATTATTCTTGTTTATCGCGGCATGGGCCTGTCAGGCTACAGGGCAGCTTGATAGCAGTGCAGTTGAATCATTTACTGAATTTAGGAATGATAATACTTTGGCGATGGGAATCGATGGCACTGTTATACCAGATAAATTTTTCGTGATAAAAGTTCCCGGGAGGATGCAGGGTCATTCGTTCTTAGGTACTAACACATTTAGACATCTCCTTGAATTTACAGATGATGAGAAGATTATTTTGCTATATATCCCGACTGCAAATACTTCCTCAGATTTTCGTTTTAACCGTCTGTCCTATAATCAGTTTATCAAGCTCTGTAATAAGGAAAATATAATCGAAGACTTAGAAGGCATTGAATTAAAACGAACGCGGTATTTTGGAATAAGCAAGGTGGAGAATGGTTCCTTTTTTGCTATTTATCTAAATATCAAAAGTAGTCACACGCGTGAATTCAACTATTCCATCGGAAGTGTGATCTTTTCGACTGATTAAACGACCCCAATGATCTACTGCAAGTTTAGCGCTGCGCCTGCCTGCCGGTAGGCAGGTAACTTGTGGTGATTATACGGTAAGCTTTCAGCTTACAAATCTTGTCTGGCTTGCAGATGAATGGTAAATTCGCTCATGAGCTGTAATCTTGCGCATATGTTCAGCTACAAGCTACAAGCTTGCGGCAGGTTTTGGGGTGATACAAAACAAGGTGGGAAATATGACTGCGACATTCAAGTTGACAAAAAAATAGATTTATGCACTTAATTGATATTGTTATAAAGATTATGATTTTGACATCCTGTCTGAGCACAGGAGAAAAAAATGGTGCCTTGTCTTACGGTACTGATAGTCTAAAATGCTGGGAAGAAGGCAATAAACTTATATGGACTGATTTTAAAGGAACTAAGCCTAACAGCCAAGAGCTATCACCTTTAAAAGCAATATCAGCAATTAAAATAATTCCATTAGCTGTGAGAAAAAATGGCAAGCTTCACTATGATATAAAACTGTCATTTGCAAGATATGAGTCATGGATAATTGAAAAATCAGAGCAGCTCCTTAAACACGAACAGCTTCATTTTGATATAGGAGAATTGTCAGTACGTAAGCTAAGAAAAAAATTGTTTGAGATAAGTGAAGTAAAATTGAACCCAACATATCAAGATTTTTTTCCTGCTATTGAGGCAGCATACCATGAAACTGCTCAAATGCACGAAGCATATGATAATGAGACGTCACATGGCCTTATTATTGAAATACAAAATGAATGGGAGGCTAGAGTTAATCAGGAACTTAATAGCCTCCGACAATTTTCCTCATCAATGTTAGGATGTAAATGATTTTAGCGATTCTGAGTTATAGATGGTTCAATGAATAAATAGGCAGTGGTGAATAATCAGAACGTTTTGAATGAACTGCATGATAAGAGATTAAGTTTTCTGCTTTTGGCCTTGTGACTTGGAAGGCATGTGATGAAGATAAACAGACCAGTTTTTGTTTTCCTTTAACTAACGTGTAAAAACCAGTAACCTAAAGTAAGAAGCTGGCTCCTGTAACTTTATAACGCCCTCCCGTATAACAAATTCAGGCATCAGCGAGAGAAATTCAAGCACCCCGGACGAGAATTTGAGCACCCGTAACTGGAAAACTCGCAGTGTTGCGGAGAAAACAGGCAACTTGATGTGTATAACTCGCGACTGAATGTGTATAACTTGCGACTGCGCGGAGAAATCTCGCGAGGTGAAGTATGGAACTCGCGACTGCAAAGAGAAATCCCGCAAGGTTAAGTATGGAACTCGCGACTGAATGTGTATAACTCGCGACTGCGCGGAGAAATCTTGCGAGGTGAAGTATGGAACTCGCGACTGCAAAGAGAAATCCCGCGATGCGAAGTATGGAACTCGCGACTGCAAAGAAAAATCTCATGACTGCGCGGCCAAAAAACGCAGATCACGACCGGTTATAACTTTCTGAACGAGAAATTCTTCAACCCGGTGCCCTCATTTTACAGGAGTTGACAGATTTTAATGCATCCTCAGTTCGCTACCGGCTGCGCAAAAGATTAAAACCCGAACTTAAGTGGTCCGTGCGGGATTAAAAGACTTCAATAACAAAACTAAAGCTGTCGTTGCCGCGGTTTCGCATCATGGGCATTGGCCGATCGAACTTCACCTCGGGCGTTACTTCAATCACCGTAAAGGTTTGTCCACCGATGGGTGGATTCTTCGGATCGAAAGAAAGGCCATCGGTATGGGCGATTACCTCTTGCGGGAAGAAATAGATTTTGCTTCCAACGGAGATTTTTCCGGATAAGGATATTTGATCCGTGTAGCGTACGGATGCCTGCTCAATCTTGCCATTATGCTCGGGCGTAAACGCACTTGGATTGTCGCCATTTCTGGCGGATACAGTTGTCGTGGCCGGAACTTGCTGCACGACTCCATCACTCGTCACGCTCACCGTTGCCCAGTGTGCGCTCCACCAACCCAGTTCAATAGCACTAGCCTCTAAACTTCCGTTCTGATTATGAAGGGCAACTTCAGGTTTCCACCGGTTACGAATGCGGTAGAAGGATGTTCCTGCCACAGGCTCAAGCGCCCATTGTGCGCTCCACCATCCAGATTCAACATTGCCACTTTCGATCGAACCATTCTGAATGTGAAGAAACTCATTTCTCCACCGGTTCTTAATCCGGTAGTAGCCTTCAACGGGCTCAAGTATCCAATGTGCACTCCACCATCCGGGTTGAATGGTACCCACAGCCGGGCTTGGCTCCTGTACGTGGATAAATTCACTCTGTTTCCAGCGGTTTTGCAGTTGGTAGAATTCCTGCGCATCTGCGGAAATGATCCCCAGGATCAGCGTAAAAATGATTGGAAATATGATTCGCATGGAACTGAGTGGTTTAGGGATAGGAATAATGGTTTACGAAGGTATAGCTTTTTAGGCAACTCTCACGCACGTGGTGTTGCTAAGAAACCGGTAGCGTAAAATAGAACGTGGAGCCTTTGCCTTCTTCACTTTGTACGCCAATGCTTCCGTTGTTCTTTTCCACAAAATCCTTGCAGAGCACCAGTCCCAGACCCGTACCTTTTTCATCGGCTGTTCCTTTGGTTGAGTGCTTCGCGTCAATTCGGAATATCTTGTCAATTACTTCTTTGCTCATTCCAACACCTGTATCAGCAATCGAAACCAACGCTTCATCAGGACTCGTCTTCACCGACAAGGTAATCTTTCCTCCTGGAGGCGTGAACTTAATCGAGTTACTGATCAGGTTGCGGATAACGGTCGTCACAGAATTTTTGTGAGCCATCACACTAGCAGGTTGAGGATCTTCATACAGCAGGGTAATGTTTTTTGCTGCCGCCTGTGCCGTGAGAAGATCAATGTTTTCCTGCACCAGTTCAGAAAGATCGAACGCTGCCGGCTTAAATTCAATCGCTCCGGTTTGTGAGCGCGACCATTCCAGCAGATTTTCAAGTAACGCAAAAAGGTTCTTAAGCGACTTGTCGAGGTCTTTGGCCAGCGTTTGAATTTCCTCTTTACTCAAACTGTCGAAGTAGTTAATCAGCAATCCCGAAAACGAGGTTAGGGAGTTTAGTGGCCCTTTTAAATCGTGGCTGATGATCGAGAAAAACTTGTCTTTCGTTGCATTCAATTGCTGCAACTGCAAGTTCTGTTGCATGATTTTCTCATTAGCCGCCTGTAACACCAGGTTGGATTTCTGTTTGCTTCGATAGAGCGAAAAGACCAATGCGGCAACAATCAGTGTTAAACCGACAAGCGCAAAAAGCAAATACCGCGTTCGCCTTTCTTCCTGCAATTGTTTTTCGTGTGCCAGCCGTTTTGCTTCCAGTTTGTCAATCGCCTGCTCTTTGGCCTCCAGCACCGAACTATTTTCCATATCCAGCAACTTGCGTTCGTCCTTTTCGCGCTGAATCATGGCTTCGATTCCCAGACCCTGTTCACGATACTGCAATGCCTTTTGATACTCCCCAAGCTCTTTGTAGCACTGACTGAGAAAGTCAGCACTAACCTTCATCTGCTCGGGGTTCTTTGCCTGCTGGGCTTTCTGAAGCCCCAGGTCGAAATTGGAAATTGCCCGGGTGTAATTCTTCTGGTGGAAATAAAGCTTCCCTGCATTGTTGTAGGAGACTGCAATGGCATGATCATCTTTTAACGCCTGACTGATTTCCAATGCGGCAACGTAGTTGGCCAGGGCGCGATCCGGATTGTTCATCTCGAGGTATAAATCACCGATCGTATTTAAAGACGTTACTTCTCCTGCTTTATCCAGCAGCGTGCGTTTAAGTTTGAGTGATTCTTTATGCTGCATCAGCGCGGAGTCGAATGAATTCTCACGCGTGTAAATCACCCCGAGGTAGAACAACGCCTCGGCTTCACGTTTCTCTTGTCGCGAAGCGCGTGCCAGCCGTAACAACCGGGTATAGCTTGTGTGAGCTTCTTCGATGCTGTCGGCGAGCGTATACACCCGGCCCATCTCATTCAGCACGAGCAAACTCAGCGGGTCATCGGCTTTCAGGTTGATGGTTTGTGCCTTGCTTAACAGTTCAATGCTTTTAGCGTGGTTTCCTGCTTCTTCAAACACGCGTGCCATCGACAGATAAATGAGTACCTGCTCAGCCTTCAGGTTAAGTGTATCGGCCTGCGCCTTCGCGGAAATGAAATATTCCAGCGCCAGCTCATACTTAGATTCTTCCTGTTCTTTCGGGTGCGTGAGGGTGATTAATCCCATTTTGATTTTGCTCCGAACCTGGGCCGCGCGGTCTTCCTGTTCCTGGGCATCCTGCGTCTCATCGTTGAATTTTTCTTTCCACTCGCTGAGTGAACCCGATGGCTTTCGGGAAAAGAATCCCTCAAACCATTCAACATCATTCTGACCGCTCGTGTCCTGCGCCATCAGGGGCTGTAACAGGCAAACGCAAACCATGCATGCAAAAAATACTTTCAAATGAGTTACAGTTATGGTTACCCGTTCAAAAGTCCTGAAAAGATTCAGGACATGAAAACGAATGTGATGAAAAATATTGCCCCGGCCAAAGCCTTAGTGAGCAACCTGCCTGAGTTTTTTAAAGAATAGTCCGTGGGTAGGAGAGAACACCATCGCCAGGGCGAAGATAATTCCGCTTAAGGCCGCAATGGCTCCGGCGATGGAGCCGTCAAGCCAAACCGCCAGGTAATAGCCCGACAGTGACGCGAGAATACCGGCCGCACATGCCAGCACGAGCATCCATTTGAAGTTGTCGGTCAGTAAATACGCTGTGGCAGCAGGCGCGATCAGCAGCGCTACCACCAGGATGGCGCCAACCGATTCGAATGAGGAGACAGTGGTTACGGATACAGCACTCATCAACAAATAATGCCAGAGCGAAGTAGAGATTCCGATCGCGCTCGCATACGCGGGATCAAAGGTGGTCAGGAAAAGTTCTTTGTATCCGGCAACGATAAAGACGATGATCAGTACAAGTACAATGCCCATGACATAAATAGCCTTAGGACCGAGGTTCGTCCCGGAAGGAGAGATGATTAAATCCAGGGGAACGTAGGCGATCTCTCCGTATAGTACACAGTCCTGATCGAGGTCAACCTTACCGGCAAAAATAGAGATCAGTACCACGCCCACGGCAAACAACCAGGTAAAGGTTACGCCAATGGCCGCATCGGTTTGAAGTTTAGCCTTCTTGTGAAAAAACTCAATCAGAAATGTGGTGAACACGCCAATCAAACCGGCACCAAGTAACATGGTGACTGAATCGCGGGAACCGGAAAATAAGAAGGCGAGTACAATTCCAGGAAGTACGGCATGAGAAATGGCATCGCCAACCATTGCCATTCTGCGCAGAATTAAAAAGCAACCGAGCAAGGCACAACTCGATGCCACCAGGGAAGCCGTCAGGATGATGTAAAAATCATTCATGTTGATACGGGATTTTAGTCTGGTGTGGATCAAGCTTGGCGTATCCAAGCTGTTTTTCGAGTTCCGCCTCAAGTTCGGGTGTCAGCAGGTGTTCAATGGTCTCTGCATCTTCGTGAACATGATCCGGAGCAATTTTCATGTACGTGGTCAGATACAACTCCCACAGGCGGTGAATTTTTACAACACGCTGTGCTTTCTTCTTACCTTCTTCGGTAAGGCTCCAAAGATTTCCGGTTTGCTCAACATACCCCTGATGCAATAACCTTCTCAGGATGGATTGCAGCGCACGCTTTTCATACTTCCTTCTGCGAATAATCTCATCGAGATGTCGCGGGATGAAAAAGTTTTTGTTTTCTTCCCCCAACTGGTACATCACTTTTAATACGTTCTCGTTGTTGATTGTCTGGCGGATGTTGTTCTGCCGAACCAATCGATACAGAACGCCCCGTTTGGGCGCCAGGAAAAATGACACAAACGCAATCGTGGAAATCACAATAACAATCCATGGCCCGGTTGGCATCGCAGGAGCGACAAACGAAATGTAAGCCCCGGCTAAGCCACTGAAGGCACCGAACGCTGACGCGAGTAAAACCATGACCACGATTCTGTCTGTCCAGAATCTGGCCGCTGCCGCGGGAGTAATCAGAATCGCGGCCATCAGCACCACACCAACCGCCTGAATGCCAATTACCACAGCCAATACAATCAGCGAGGTGAGAATGAGCTCCAGTGTGCGAACAGGATATCCGATCGACTTGGCGTATGCTTTATCAAACGCCATCAGCGCAAACTCTTTGAATAAGATGTACACAACCACGAGCAGAATCACGGCAACAATCAGGAAAGCATACAAGTCGCTGCCCACCAGGGCGGCTGCCTTACCAAACAAAAAGTGATCAAGGCCTGACTGCGATGCATTGCCTGATTTCTGAATAACCGTAAGCATGAGAATCCCGATTCCAAAAAACACCGACAGGATAAGTCCGATCGCGGTATCTTCTTTAATGCGGGTCTTGCGGGTGATGAAGTCAACGGCAATGAGTGAAAGCCAACCTGTGATGAATGCTCCGATAATCAAGACCAGCGGATTCTTGGTTCCTGCTACAATGAATCCGAGACAAATACCGGGTAACACAGCGTGTGCAATTGCATCGCCTATCAGCGAACGCTTGTTTAAAAACGTAAACGTTCCTACAATCGCTGAACTGGCAGTAAGCAGTACTGATCCGACAACCACGTAACGGATGTTCGGATCAGCAAACGAAAAAAATTCAGCCAGTGAGTTCATAATTTTTTCTCGCGTTGCGGAAAGCTCTCTCTGCGAATAAGGTCTCCAACATCTGCCAACAGCGTCAATTTCCCGCCATAGGTTTCCTGCAGATTATCCTGCGTGAACGTCTCCTGTGTTGGCCCGCTGGCAATCAGTCGCGTATTGAGCATAATCACCCAATCGAAATAGTTGGTTACGGATTGCAGATCGTGGTGAACAACAATGACCGTCTTGCCTGATTGGGCCATGGTTCGCAACAGCGTAATAATGGTTTTCTCGGTGGCAGCATCCACACCCGCGAACGGCTCGTCCATAAAATATACATCTGCTTGCTGCGCAAGTGCGCGTGCCAGGAAGGTGCGTTGCTGCTGGCCGCCTGAAAGCTGTGAGATCTGCCGGTTTGCAAAAGCTTCCATGCCCACTTTGCGTAAACAATCGAGCGCTGCATCGCGGTCGGCCTTTCGTGGCCGCTTGAACAGTCCAAGCTTGGAATATCGGCCCATCAGCACAACGTCCATCACCGATGCCGGGAAGTCCCAGTCGACCGATTCACGCTGCGGCACGTAACTGATTCTGCCCCTGACATCATTCAGTGGCAGGTCGAACAATTTTGTATAGCCGCTGCTCAGCGGAAGGATGCCCATAACAGCTTTGATGAGCGTTGATTTGCCAGCGCCATTCGGACCGATGATGCCTACAATTTTACCTTGCGGGATCACCAGATCGATATTCCACAATACCGGTTTGCGGTCGAAGGCAACCGTTAAGTCATGAACTTCAAGTGCAGGAACGTTCGTGTCAGGTGCCATATTTCATCGACTTAAAAAGGTTAGTGAGTTCGACAAGTGTCAGCGTAGAGAAGTTGGCCGCGGTAATGTCTGCCTGCGCGAGTTCAGCATCGGAGTGAGTGGTGGTAATCCCGATCACTTTGCACCCGGCCCGTTTGCCAGCTTCTACACCCGACAACGAGTCTTCAATTACAATGCAATCTGCCGGAGCAAAATTCAACGCGTTCGCTGCCTTGAGATAAATTTCCGGATCCGGTTTTCCGACCGTTACCGCACGTTCGTCAAGCACCGCATCAAAGTATTGCCCGATGCCCGTGTGCTCAAACACAAAATCAACATTGGCGCGCGGTGCGGATGTGCCGATTGCCATGGGAATATTGTTTGTCTTTAATAATTCGAGAAAGGCGGGAAGTCCATTGAGTAATCGTACGTCCGGTTTATAAAGCGTACGGAACAGCAACTCCTTCTCATCGGCATACACGCGCAGTTCGTTCTCCGGCAAGTCCTCACCAAACAAATGACGAATCCATTCTTTGTTGGTGCGGCCCCAGATGTAACGCTTCATTTCGTCATCCGAGAGATGTTTATTGTATTTATCGCAAAACTGTACGATCGCCTTTTTGTGCGCAGGGTTACTGTCGATAATAACCCCGTCCATGTCAAATAAAACTGCAAACTTCTTCATTTACTTCAGTGCGGTTACAATGGTATTCACGTTGGCGCTGACCATGCCTAAATAATTTCCGGACGGTGTTCCGGCTGCGCCCATCGCATCGGAATACAAGCTGCCACCAATCTTTACCTGCCAGCCTTTCTGGTTGCATCCTTCCACCACAGCGTTGATCGATTTTTGCGAAACCGATGTCTCAACGAATATGGCTTTGATCTTTCGGGATATGATGAAGTTTACCAGATCGGTAACATCCTTCAATCCAAACTCCGACACCGTGGAAATGCCCTGCAAACCCCTGACTTCAATTCCGTAGGCATCACCGAAGTATCCGAATGCATCGTGCGCGGTGATCAACACGCGTTGTTCGGCCGGTATTTCCTGTAATTGCGCTTTGATGGACGTATGCAGCGAATCCATCTGCTGCAGGTAGGCATTCGCGTTGCGTGTATAGACATCAGCCGATGCTGAGTCGTGCTCAATCATAAACGCGGTAACGGCCTTAACCGCTTCCTTCCAAAGATTTACATCGAACCAGATGTGCGGGTCGTGCGTGCCGGCAAAACCCGGAATGGTTCTGAGCCGCGACTCCGGAATATCTTTCGATACTGCGATTACGGGCTTCAATCGCCCCAGCTTTTCAAACACTTCACCCATCTTTCCTTCGAGGTGAAGTCCGTTGTAGAACACGATGTCGGCAGAGGTAAGCTTTTCCAGGTCGCCTTGTGTGGCTTTATACAGGTGTGGATCAACTCCCGGCCCCATCAAAGCAAGTACTTCCGCTTTGTCGCCCGTTACATGTTCAACCGCGTCCTGAATCATGCCGGTAGTGGTAACGATGCGGATCTTTTTGTTGTTCGCAAACGACTCTCGCTTACCGGAGCATGACCCTAGTAGTGTTCCGGCAATAACGAGGAGTAGCAGTATTTTAGAAAATGATTTTATCATGGTGTCACAAGAATGTTTTGAGATGCTTCTTTCGATACGAATACTTTTTTCTTACCGTCAATCATAATTTCAATGGAGCCATCAAATTCCGCCTTATCGAGAATCGCAAGTCTGGCCCCGATGTAAACGCCAATCTTGCTCAGGTACTGAAGGAATGACGAACTCTCTTTCACATTCACGGCCAAAACCGTTACGGTCTTCTTTGCCGCGATGTCGCATAAGGGAACTTGCTGTCCGGTGTGAATCTTCCCGCTTTTGTCGGGAATCGGATGTCCATGCGGATCGGCAATCGGGAAGTTCAGAAACTCGTCAAGTTTTTCGATGAGCAGGGGCGACTGAATATGTTCCAGTTGTTCGGCCACTTCGTGCACCTGGTCCCAATGGAAATTCAGCGTTTGCACCAGAAAGGTTTCCCATAACCGGTGCTTGCGAATGATGGTCAGCGCATCGGTTTTACCCTGTTTGGTGATGGTCACGCCATAATACTTCTCGTACGTGATAAGCTTTTTGGCAGAAAGCTTCTTCACCATATCGGTTACCGAAGCGGGTTTGGTGCTCATCGCATCCGCCACTTCATTGGTTAATACCGACTTCGTTCCGCCATCCGACAGGTGATAGATGGCTTTCAGGTAGTTTTCTTCGGTCAGACTAAGCATACGAATTCGTAACGTCTGACAAAGTTATAAAGTTTAGACTGGTCTAAAAAATTATTTAAACTTATATTTCAAGGTTTTATGGCAGCTATGAGCAGCGCTGCCTGCGAATCCCAGTAGACGGAGTCTTCGCAATCGAATGTAAACCTTGAATCGGCCAAAAGCCGGTTAAGATCAGCTGCGTGCATCCCGGGTTGCCAGATAACGCCTGCGTTATAGCGCGTGACAAGTTCGTGCGATGGCCCGGTGTGAGAAATGACAATGGGCAGCCGGAGGGCAAGGTATTCATACAGCTTGGTAGGAATTGAACTTTCGGTTCCGGGATTGGAAGGGTAGAGGATCAGTCCTGTTCCAGCTTTACTTATCTCACGGAGAATGTCTGCATGGGCTACCAAGTGCCCGCCTCCAATCAGTTGGATAAAACCTGCATGTTGGATTTCTGATTGTATCTGCTGGTACACATCAGGTACAGCGGCATACCCGATGATGGTAAGCCGGTATCGGTCATCGATGGCATGCAACTCCCTGGATAGTTTGATTGCTTCGAAAACTCCGGTAGAAGGAGCGAGGGTTCCGCTGAAAAGCAGGTTATAATAGGGTTGGTGTTGCGCAGTCGCGTGACGTTCCGCAACCTTCCGGGGAAGTTTATTCTCCAGCACAACCGGGTTATTCACGAAGTTCAACTCGCGTTCATAGCCTTTTTCGGCCAGGAAAAATTTGTGAACAAACCGCGACATGATAAACTCTGTAAGCCGAACAACACTTGCCACAAATACCCGGATACCGCGTGGATACGTACTCGTGAAACGAATCGTCCGGTAGTAATTCTCGAGCACATCGTAAATCACCTGGCGTTTGTGGAAAATCCGGTTCAATGCGGCAACGAACAATAACTCGGGGGTATTGATGATGATGGTTCCGGGCTTTACGGCATTGATTTTCCGGTAAACGATCCACGGAATGAACAATCTTTTCAGGCTGGTTCTGTTAAAGCGCGGTAACGACAAGACCGTTATTCCGGGTGTAACTACCTGGACGTTTGACGGATACCCGATAACAAAAACTTCATAGCCTTCTTCTGCCAGCGTTGCCCCGATTTTTTCGAACATGCGGGTATCATCCACGGGTTTGAGAACCGAGGCCAGCAGAACTCTTTTTTTTATTTCGTTCGACAAATGCGATTTTTACAGGCTTTAAGCTAAGCACTAAATGGAATTAAAACTACTGATTGAAAAGGCGTGGGAGGATCGCTCCCTGCTCCAGCAAAAAGAAACAACCGTAGGCATCCGCGAAGTTGTCGAGCAGCTCGACAAAGGCAAACTCCGCGTGGCAGAACCAGACGGAGCCGGCTGGAAGGTTAATGAGTGGATCAAGAAGGCTGTGATTCTGTACTTCCCCATTCAGCAAATGGAAACCATCGAAGTCGGGCCGTTCGAATTTCATGACAAGATCGCTTTAAAGAGGAATTATAAAGCACTGGGAGTGAGGGTTGTACCCCATGCCATTGCGCGCTACGGTTCGTACATCAGCAAAGGTGTTATTCTGATGCCATCGTACGTGAACATCGGGGCGTATGTCGATGAAGGCACCATGGTCGACACATGGGCAACCGTGGGTAGTTGCGCTCAGATTGGTAAGAATGTTCACCTCAGCGGGGGTGTAGGGATAGGAGGAGTTCTGGAACCGGTTCAGGCCGCGCCTGTGGTGATCGAGGACAATGCGTTTATCGGCTCACGATGCATCGTTGTCGAAGGTGTCCGGGTTGGCAGAGAAGCGGTTCTTGGTGCCAATGTGGTATTGACAGCAAGCTCTAAAATCATCGATGTTACCGGTGAAAAACCAGTCGAATACCAAGGCTATGTGCCCGAGCGTTCGGTGGTCATCCCCGGTTCGTTCCCGAAGAAGTTTGCTGCGGGTGAGTACGCTGTCTCGTGTGCGCTCATTATCGGTAAACGAAAGGAAAGTACTGATAAGAAGACTTCTCTCAACGATGCATTGCGTGAAAACAGCGTATCTGTTTAAATTAGGGGCTTTTACTACTTTGGCATTCGCTTTGACAAATTAGTTTGGAGGGGCTAATTCGCCCTTGAATTGTTGACTATGAAGAAACTGGCGTTTGGATTTTTTGTTTTGATCGGATTGTCGGCCTTTACCTCCGACAACACGCAGGAGGTTTACCCGCGGGTGAAGAACGACAGCTTTACAAAAGGCGAAGTGCTTGAGTATAAGATGAGCTACGGCATTTTTACCGTTGGCCGCGGATCAACGAAAATCGATGACCGGTATTTCAAGATTAATAATCGCGATTGCTTTAAGGTTGAAGTTACCGGAAAGACGGTTGGTATGGTCGACTGGGTTGCGGATGTTGACGATCAATGGGGCGCGTATATCGATACTGCGGCATTGGTTCCGCACATGACGTACCGCAAAATCCGCGAAGGCAAATACAAAAAAGACGAGGTGGTTAATTTTGACCACGTGCGCGGGAAGATCGAAGCAAAAGTATTCAGTCATAAAACCGGCAAGTTCAAAGCTCCTGTGTACCATCAGGCACCGAAGCACGTGCGTGACCTGATTTCCGGATTCATGTATCTGCGTACGCAAGATTTGAGCAAGATTCGGGTGAACGACACAGTGGTTGTTTCCGGTTTCTTTGAAGACTCGGTCTACAACCTGAAAGTGGTGTTCAAAGGCCGGCAGACGATCAAGACCAAGGCCGGTAAATTCCGCGCCCTGGTGTTCAAGCCGTCCATGCCGAAGAACTCGCTGTTCGATGGAAAGGATTCGATCACAGCATGGTTCTCAGACGATAAAAACAGGATCGTGTTGAAGGTGGAAGCCGACATGTTTATCGGGAGCGCAGGGGTGGAACTCACGGGTTACAAGGGGGTGAAAAATCCGTTGAACATCGTCCGATGAAGCCGGGAATCCACTATCTTTAGTCAGGTAAACCTAAACTTATATGCTAAAAGAATTTAAAGCCTTCATTCTGAGGGGGAATGTTGTCGATCTGGCCGTCGGTGTAATCATCGGTGGTGCGTTCGGTTCAATTGTTAATTCCCTTGTTGCCGACATCATTACGCCCATTCTCCTTCAACCGGCTTTGGAGGCTGCTGGTGCGGCGGACATTGCAAGCTGGCAGCCCGGTGGGTTATTGGTAGGAAAATTCATTGCAGCGGTAATTTCATTCATTGTCATTGCATTCGTTCTTTTTCTCATCATTAAGGTGATGAATTCAGCCAAACGCAAAGAAGAAGCGAAACCTACCGCTCCGGCCCCGACACCGGAAGACATTAAGTTGTTAACAGAAATCAGAGACCTGCTAAAGAAATAAATAAAAAAAACCCGGATTACTTATCCGGGTTTTTTGTTGTCAGTTTACGATACGCTCGCTCGTTGAGCCACCACATCAGCATCCCGAATCCGAAAAATCCCGTCAGCGTCCATACAATAAATCCGGTAACAAGCCGCCCCGTTTCGAATTCGTACTCCTCCCGGAAGAGAAGATGAACTACCTGAAGAATGGCGAACACCGGAATTCCCCATAGCAGAACTCCATTCACAAAACAGAACTTCCATCTGCCGGCTTCCCGCTTTACTTTCCAGTAAGCGATAAACTTTTTCTCGCGATCAGTCATGTTATTTTTTAAATCGTGAAGCCACGACAAGATCTTTGCTTCCGGCTGTGTATTGATAAAATCCGGATCCGGTTTTAACGCCTTTGTGGCCTGCCTGAACCATGTTCACCAGTAATGGGCATGGCGCGTATTTAGGATTCCCGAATCCCTCGTATAACACGTTGAGGATGAACAAACAAACATCCAATCCGATGAAATCTGCGAGTTGGAGCGGGCCCATCGGATGTGCCATTCCAAGTTTCATAACGGTATCAATTTCTTCTACTCCCGCAACGCCTTCATGCAGGGTGTAAATGGCTTCGTTGATCATCGGCATGAGGATGCGGTTCGCCACAAATCCCGGATAATCGTTCACCTCCACCGGTGTTTTCCCAAGCATGCGTGAAAGCTGCATGATCGTAGCGGTAACAGTGTCGCTCGTGTTATAGCCCCGAATAACCTCCACCAGTTTCATCACGGGTACAGGGTTCATAAAATGCATGCCGATTACCTTATCGGGACGTTTCGTAGCTGCTGCAATTTTTGTAATCGAAATTGAAGACGTGTTGGATGCGAGGATCGCTTCAGGTTTGCAAAAACCATCCAGGTCTTTGAAGATTTTGAGTTTCAAATCGGCGTTCTCCGTGGCGGCTTCAATAACAAGGTCAGCTTGTTTCACGCCCGCCTCGGTGGAGGTAAAGGTTTTGATGTTGTCCATCGCTGCACGCTTCGCATCCTCGGTAATCAATTGCTTGCTAACCTGCCGGTCGAGATTTTTCTCAACGGTTGCCAGGGCTTTTTTCAGGGCATCTTCCGAGATGTCGATCAGCGATACGGAGTATCCATATTGGGCAAATACGTGTGCGATTCCATTGCCCATCGTACCAGATCCAATTACCGCGATATGCTTCATAAAACGTGTGGTTTACCCGGCCAAATATAGCGCAGATTTTATGACCGCTGAACTCTCGTTGGTTATTTATACAAACGCATTCCAGCGGGGACAGCCAATAAAAAAAGCCGCACCCAAGGCGCGGCTTTCTATCAAAAGTCTTTTAGTATTTACTTGCTTGTCGTGTCGTTTGTTGGCTGCTGCTCAGTAGCGCTTGGCACCGGGCGTGTATCGGATGCGCCTTCACCGGCACGTTCCAGTAGTTCGTTGGATGTTCCGGAGTTAGGGGTTACAAAATTGGTAGACAGTGAAAGAACCATGATCGCCACGATAAATCCCCACGTCAATTTCTCCAGTAAATCACCGGTTTTTTTCACGCCAATGATGTTGCTGGCGCTCGATCCACCTGCCAGGTTAGAAAGTCCGCCTCCTTTTGAATTCTGGGCTAAAACAACCAAAACCAGTAAAACGGCAATAAAAATGATGGTTCCTACAATAACGGTAAACATAGCTACTTCTTCAGGTCTTCAATTTGAGCCGCAAAGTAACTCTTTTTTTGCGGAAACTTCCAAATGAGCTTCTTAAGGACTTCGATCGCCTTTTCCTTTTTGCCCTGGCGGATCAGAATCTCGACCAGCGTTTCGGAAATTACATTGTCGGCAAATTCGCCGTTTTTTATCTCGGTGAGATCTCCGGCAACCGTCATTTCAGAACGGGATTTAGCGGTGATGGTCGGCTGCGCTTTAATAAACTGATCGATAATCTCAATCTGCTCACGGGTCTTCTCGTTTTCCGGAGCTATTTTCTTCTTCGTCGTCTTGATTTCTTCAATCAACGGATCGGCCTTTACTTCCACAACTTTCTTCGGCCGTCCAGCAGGCTTGCGCACCGGTTTCTTTTCTTCCACTTCCGGCATGCCCATCTCAAAAACACTCACCATCTTCTCAAAATTGTGCTTGAGTTCGTGCAGGCGCTCAAGGTCTTTTAATACGGCCTCTGCGTAGTCAATCCCGTCACCAACGGCTACCGCAGTTTCGTAGACTTTTGGCTCATGCTGAACGGCTATGGCTTGTGCGGAATGTACCGGCAGCGACTCTTCGGTCATGATATGTTTTAGTATCGACCGGTCGGTGCTATACACTGCTGCAGCCTGTAAAATATGCTGATGGTTCTCCAGGTTGTGATCTTTGCTCACGCGTGCCGCCAATGCGTGTAAAAGCTGGCTATACGGATACTGATCACACAGCGAAATCACCTCAGAAGCCTCCTCGGTTGAAGAAGCGGTATAGTGACTGAGCAGCTCAGCAAGTTGTTGTTTATCCACACCGGAGGTTTTTTGACCTTAGTAAAAATAAGGTTTTTTTACCAATTGGCAACCGAGGCGTTGAAGATGTCGAGGCTGATTTGGTCGAAGATCTGCTTGATCAGTGACTCTTCAATATCCGACAGGTTTTGATCGTTTCCGAAGTCTTTAAAGAACGAGAAGCTTTTGTCCTTAAAGCTCATGGTTTCATCAAGGGTGTTGATGTAGTTGGCCTTTACGGTGATCGTGAGTCGTGTTGAAGATGCCGAGTTGATCTGATTATCGCCATTCGCGACTGGTGCGATGGGCGTAACGCGATAGTCGGTGATCACGCCCTCCAGCGTGAGCTCGCCATTCGACTGAACGATGCTGATGTTGGTGTTTTGGATGAAATAGTCCTTCAGCCGGTTGGTAAACGTCTGCCCGAGGTTAGCGGGCCCGAGATCGGTGTTGTTATAAAACTCCTCGATCACCAGTGTTTTAGCGGTTGTAGACGTTCCCTGAAACGAGTATTGAACTTTGCACGAAGTGGATATCAACATCAACGCAAGCGTAAGCGGGAAAAACAGTCTGCTACTCCTCAAGGTCATATTGTTTTATTTTGCGGTACAGGGTGCGCTCTGAAATGCCCAAATCACGTGCCGCATTTTTGCGTCTGTTATTATTTTTTTGAAGTGCCCGAACGATCAGTTCTTTTTCTTTCTTTTCGATGGAAAGCGAATCGTCTTCTGTTTCGTGGGTAATATCGTGAACTTCCTCTTCGGTCGTTTCTTCGTGCACTTTGGGGACAACCGTGTTGTAATCCAGCAGTTGCGATTCCGTGGCGGGAATAGAATCCAGGCCTTCAAACAACTCCGGATTTTCCTTGATCATCTGCGTAGCGTTTCCGCCTTCGCTGAACGCACGCAGCACAAGCTTCTTCAAATCGACCATGTCTTTCTTCATGTCGAACAGAACCTTGTATAAAATGTCCCGCTCCGAAAAAGAGTCGGAGGTACTGCCGTTCCGGTACAACGCGGGTAAACTGCTTTCCTGCGGCAGGTATTGCAGCAAACGCTCGGAGTTGATTTCCTTATTGTCGGTTGAGAGTACCGACATCTGTTCCACCAGGTTTTTCAGCTGACGAATGTTTCCGGGAAACCGGTATTTCAAAAGTGTTTCCTTGGCATCTTCGGTCAGGGAAATGGGTTTCACTTTATATTTCTCCGCGAAGTCGCCCGCGAATTTCCGGAAAAGCAACTCCGCATCCCGGCCCCGTTCCCGCAGGGGCGGAACATAAATGGGCACGGTGCTTAAACGATAGTAAAGGTCTTCCCGAAACTTGCCTTCCTCAACCTTGAGCATCAGGTTGACATTCGTGGCCGCAACCACACGAACATCGGTTTTAATGACTTTGGATGAACCGACTTTAATGAACTCTCCGTTCTCCAATACCCGGAGCAGGCGGGCCTGTGTGCCGAGCGGCATCTCACCAATTTCATCCAGGAAAATGGTGCCTCCGTTCGTTACTTCAAAATAACCTTTGCGTGCCTCGTGGGCGCCTGTAAAGGAGCCCTTTTCGTGACCGAATAATTCCGAATCGATTGTTCCTTCCGGAATTGAACCACAGTTGATCGCAATGAACTGCCCGTGCTTGCGGGGGCTGAGGTTGTGAATGATTTTGGAAAACGATTCTTTACCACTGCCGCTCTCACCGGTGATCAGCACCGACATGTCGGTAGGGGCCACCTGCATGGCTACACGCACGGCATTGTTCAAAATGGGTGATGCCCCGATGATGCCGAACCGTTGCTTGACACTTTGTATTTCTGAATCGCTAATGTTCATGTTACTCAACAGCTTTACCAATCAATGTTCCGCGGGTGGAACGCTCTATCAAAACATTTACGTATTGCCCTTTTTTAAAGTTCTCTTTCGGAAACACAACCACCTTGTTGTCGGTGTTGCGTCCCTGCAAAAAGTCGTCCGACCGTCTTGAGAAACCTTCGACCAGTACGCGCTGGGTCTTGCCCACCATTCGTTCGTTGCGTAGCGTAGAGTGTTCATTCTGCAAAGCAATGATTTCTTCAAGCCTGCGCTTTTTCACCTCTTCCGAAATGTCGTCCGGGTACTTTTTCGCTGCCAGGGTACCGGGTCGCTCGGAGTAGAAGAACATGTACGCATAGTCGTACACAATCTCTCTCATCATCGACAGTGTTTCCCGGTGTTCTTCTTCCGTTTCCGTGCAGAAGCCGGCAATCATGTCAGACGAGATTCCGCAATCTTCTCCCAGGATCTCGCGGATGCGTTTGGCTTTTGCCATGTACCACTCGCGTGAGTAGCCGCGGTTCATCAGATCCAGTACGCGTGAACTTCCGCTCTGCATGGGCAAATGAATGTTCTTGCAGATATTTTCGTACTTCGCCATCGTAAACAACACGTCATCTGTGATGTCTTTCGGATGCGAGGTTGAAAACCGTATTCTTAAGTCGGGGTGAATTTGTGCAACCAATTCAAGCAGGTTGGCAAAGTTGACGATCTCCGCAACACCGCTTTTTTCAAGCCGTGCTTTGTTGTTCTCTTCTTCACTCCACTTGTATGAATCCACGTTTTGTCCGAGCAGTGTTACTTCGCGGTAGCCTTGATCAAACAATGACCGGGCTTCGGCAACAATGGAATGCGGATCACGGCTTCGTTCGCGACCACGTGTAAAGGGTACCACACAAAACGAGCACATGTTGTCGCAACCGCGCATGATCGAAACAAAGGCAGTAACACCATTCGAGTTCAACCGTACGGGGCTGATGTCGGCATACGTTTCTTCGCGCGATAAGAATGTGTTGATTGCTTTATCACCTTCGTCTACCTGTGCGATAAGCTTCGGTAAATCGCGATAGGCATCCGGACCAGCAACCAGGTCTACGATTTTTTCTTCTTCGAGCAGTTTGGTTTTGAGGCGTTCCGCCATGCAGCCCAGAACACCGACCAATAGTTCCGGCTTTCTCTTTTTGAAACCGTTGATGTGGTTGAGCCGGTTGCGAACGGTTTGCTCAGCTTTTTCGCGAATGGAGCAGGTGTTCAGAAAAACAACATCGGCCTCGTTGATATCCGAAGTGGTATCAAAGCCATCCTGTTGTAAAACAGAAGCTACGATCTCGCTGTCGGAAAAATTCATTTGGCAGCCATAGCTTTCGATATAAAGCTTGCGGCTCTTGCCGGTATTTGAATCCTTTGAGGTTTGGTACGTCTCACACCCCTCGGTTCCGTTCAGAATGCCCAAATCGTCAATTAATTCCTTCATTATTCCTGATAAGGACGCAAAAATACAAATTTTAGTGTTTTTTTGTGACATCTTGTCAGTATGAATTTCGCCACATGCCAGCCATAATCAAGTCTGTCCGCGGGTTTACTCCGGAGTTCGGAGCCAACTGTTTTTTTGCCGACAATGCGGTGATTGTCGGGGAGGTTCGCATGGGCGACAGCTGCACGGTGTGGTTTAATGCGGTGGTGCGGGGAGATGTTCATTCGATCACCATTGGAAACAATACGAACATTCAGGATTGCGCGGTGATTCACTGCACCTATCAGAAGGCAAAAACAGTGATCGGCAGCAATGTGTCGATTGCCCATCATGCCATCGTACACGGATGTACCGTGCACGATAATGTGTTGATTGGTATGGGAGCTATTGTAATGGACGGTGCTGAAATTGGCGAGCATTCGGTTATTGCAGCGGGTGCCGTGGTGCTTCCGGGAACAAAGGTTGAACCGGGCAGCATTTATGCCGGCATGCCTGCCAAAAAGGTGAAGGATATCGGTGACGAGATGCGGGAGGTTATTGAGCGAACCGCCCGTAATTACCCCATGTATGCAACGTGGTTTAAAAACGAAGAAGGGAAATCCAACCCTTAAGGGAGTTATGCGATCCTTCGCAGAACAGATTTGCGTTTTATCTGTATCGGGGCAGTATTTTGTATTCAGAAATCGTTAAATTCAAGATCAATCGGCTCGCTATGAAAGCTCAGGAAAACAAGGGGTATGATCCGCAGGTAATTGCAGAATACAAGAAACAGATGGAGGCCACCGGTCTGCGTTATGTGATTGAACAGGAGGATGACGACAACAACGAGGAGTACCAGCATTTTTATTTCATTGGAAAAGACGATGATGGAAAAGAGTTGGTATACGATGCAGTGATGTACACGCTTCGCATGCAGCATGAAAGCGAACTTTTTGAAATCGCGGAACACAAAGCCGCACAACATTTCCCGGATTATAAAAAGATTGCCTACGAGGAAGATGAAAACGGAGATCTCTCCACCCTCGACAGCCGGCAGGAGGAAATCGGGTTATACATGGCTGAAGTGATTCTCGAATTGGAAGAGGAGGAGGCCGTGAAAGTCTCCGAACATGTAGACATGGACAAGCATGTTGACTTTGGCATCGCACTCGATATTGGCCTGCATGTGGAGGCCGTTACGCGGGAAGTGATTGAGAAGTTTATTGACGATTTCAACAACGACAACCTGCAGTTAGACGATACGCTGTATTCGTTCCAAACCACCGAAGAAGAGGCTGATCACTAGGGAATCAGGCGACAAGCCCCCAATCCGGGGCATGGTGCACAATTGGGGCTTATCACTATATTTGTGGCCTTAAATTACATTACACCCTCGAAATGAAGAACTTGTCGCTCATCCTGAACGCTGTACTGCTTGTAGCAGTGGGCGTGTTATTTTACCTCCATTTTTCCTCCGCAAAGCCGAATGCCAGCCAATCCGCTGCGCCCGTTGGTGACGTATCCATCGCATACATCAACTCCGACAGCATTGTGAAGAACTACGCGTTCATGGACGATACCAAGGCAACGCTCGAAGCGAAAGCAAAAAAACTGGATGCCGATCTTAACAACCGCGCCAATAGTCTCCGCGGAGAAATTGCGGCTTATCAGCGTAACCAGTCAAGCATGACCATCGGTCAGGCTCAGGCGCTGGAAGCGGATCTTGGCAAGAAACAACAGAACTTGCAGTTGTATCAGCAGTCGCTCAGTCAGCAGCTTGCGGAAGAAGAGGCTAAGCTAAACAAAGAACTGTATGACCGCATTACAGCTTACCTGAAAACCTATAGCGAGGCAAACAACATTCAGGTTGTAATGAAATTCGACCCTACCAGCGATGTGTTATACGGCCAGTCAGCACTCGATATCACTAAGCCCGTGATCGATGGCTTGAATGAACTGTATGCAAATGAGAAGAGTGGCAAGAAAAATCCTGCCGACACAACTGCGAAAAAATAAAACCCCATAACAGGGATATCGAAGGCGGCTTTCCGATAGGGGAGCCGCTTTTTTATTTTTATATTTGCTAAGCTATGGCTGGCGTTCCCGAGTTTCTAAAGTTTAAGACTACCCAGCAGCGCCAGGTGGCGCTCATGCTGGCCATTGGGTTTTTTATGGGGGTGTTTATCGCCACCTACCAGGTTACAGCCGATTCCATTTTCCTTAACAAATTAGGGCAGTACCTCGATAAGGCCTTTCTCGCGGCCGGGATTCTGGGTATCGTTTCAACCGCGTTATTCTCTTATTTTCAGTCAGTTATACGATTTTCACTGCTCACACAAATTAGCGTGGGGATCATCCTACTTTTTACCGTGGGGGTTCACGTCTTGTTGCATTACGGTAATCCGGCATGGCACAATGCAGTGATTTTTACGATGTATTGCGGCACCGGCCCCATGATTGCCGTGTTGCTGCTGTCATACTGGGGAACGTTTGGACGACTCTTTAACTTTCGTCAAACCAAAAGCATCATCGGCTGGATTGACACCGGCCAATTAGTGGCTGCCATCGTGGCTTCGTTTGTAATTCCGCTTACCGCAAAACTTGTCCCCGATACAACCGACTACTTATTGCTTTGTGCCGCGAGCATGTTTATCGTAGGCGGACTTCTCGCAGTGATTGCACGATCATTCTCCCTTTCCAAGAACGATCCCTCCGAGTTTGATGAAAACGTGAAGAAAGAGACCAGCATAACGCGGATGTTCTCCGACAAGTACATCGTGATCATGTCACTGATGCTGCTCGTGTCGATGACGGCTTTCGTACTGAATCAGTTTCAGTTCCAGCAAATGGTTCAGGTTCAGTATCCTGACCAGCGTGAACTTACCAACTTCAATGCCTTTTTCATGGGTGCTGTGTATGTTCTCAGCCTTGTGATGCAGACATTCATCAACAACAGAATTATCGGTACGTACGGCCTCCGGATTTCCCTGCTGATATTACCATTCGTTCTTGCGGTATTCTCCGTGGGGGCTGTTATTGCCGGATTCATCTTCGGATACGATAAGGTTGCTTCGCCTTCGGGATTCATTTACTTCTTCCTGTTTGTGGCGATGAGTCGACTTTTCAACTGGACCCTGCGCGACTCACTGGAAAACCCGGTGTTCAAATTGTTGTTCATCCCGCTGGATGGCCGGTTGCGCTTTAACATTCAGGCGCGTGTGGAAGGTATCGTAAACGAGAGCGCGCGGTTCGTGGGAGGGTTAATCATCTTCTCCTTAGCGTTTATTCCGTTCTTCAAGATCATCCATATCTCAATCTTTCTGGTGGCACTGGTTGTAGTGTATTATTTTGTTGTGAACAGGCTGCACGGAGGGTATCGGAACAAGATTCGGTTGAAACTTGAAAATGCTGATTATCAACAAGATAAACTTGAAAAGGGATTTACCCAGGTAACGCGAAAACTCGAGACGATGCTCGTGGAACCCGATCCCCGAAAGGCCGTATTCTCGTTCAAGTTGCTCGAGAAGATTAATGCCAGCCAGCTATCGGTTTGGGTGAACAGCCTTATTCGAAATCAGGACGATGCGGTGAACTCCTACGCACAGGAACGTCTGAATGAAATCAAAGGGTTGTCGGTTTCCGACAAGTATGTCATCGCCATGGATTCCAATCGCGTTGAAGCGGGCACGAAGAACATCCTCAGCAAATCCGATCTGGAGTTGATCATTCAGAATGGCGGAGACATTACCAAGACACGCATCCAACGGCTTACGCGCTCAACCGATCCGGACGACCGGCAGTACGCTGCTGAATTGCTCTTGCATACATCTGCTGAAGAATGCGTTTCATTTCTGATCGAATTGCTTAACGACTCCGAACCGAAAGTTCGCAATACGGCTATCCGCTCATCGGTAAAGAAGTGGAACACGGAAGTGATTTATTCACTGATTGAAAACCTGGGTAATCCGGTATACAGCAACCAGGCTATGAACACGCTGATACTGATCGGAAGTAAAACACTGCCAATGCTTGACAGCGCGTTCTATCGAAGCAATCAGAGCACGCAGGTGATGTTACGCTTGGTTCAGGTGATGGGAAGAATCGGAGGGCAGCGCGCAAAAGATATTCTCTGGAATAAAATCGATTACCCGAACAAGGTAATTGTGTCGCAGGTTCTGTTGTCGTTGGGTGAATGCGGTTTCAAGGCCGGAGTTTCTCAGATCACCCGTATCAAGTATGCGATTGAGAACGATATTGCCGATATCCGATGGAACCTCAGCGCGATTCAGGAAGTAGGCGAGGATGGCTTTAACCAGCAGATTGTCAATTCTTTACGGGGTGAAATCAAGAACGACATCGAGCACATTTACATGTTGCTCGCGATGTTGTATGATACCCGGTCCATTCAACTGGTTAAAGAAAATATCGACAGCGGAACATCCGAAGGCATTACGTATGCCGTAGAACTTCTGGATGTGTTCTTGTCGGATCAGTTGAAGCAACGGGTTATTCCGATCCTGGATGATATCCCGGACTCGGATCGCATTAACAAGCTCGACATATTCTTTCCGCGGGTACGACTTGATGGCCGGCTTGCGCTGAAGTTTATGATCAACCGCGACTTTACGCAATCAAATCGATGGACGAAGGCCTGTATCCTTTATCAAATCGGGTTAGCAAAACAATCGGAGTTTAAACTTGATCTGATTGCCCAGATGTTCAACCCCGATAACCTGGTTCGCGAGGTTGCCGGTTGGGCCTTGCACCAGATCAGCGAAAAAGAGTATCTGAAAAACGTGAACCGTTTGCCGGAAGATCAGCGGAAGCGCCTTAATGAGATCGTGGTGGAGAAGCGCAGGTTAAGTAATCTGGAAGAGGTGTTGTTCTTCCAGCAAATCGATTTGTTGGAGGGCATCCCGGGAATTACCCTGTCTTACCTGGCCGATATCAGCGAGGAAATCCTGCTGAAGGAGGGCGAGAGCATGATTCTGGACGAGACGGTTAACAACGACTTCTACGTTATGATCAACGGTACCGTTGACTTTTATCAAAAGGGCGTGTTCGTGTCTGAATTTCAGCGCGGGCAGTTCATCGGGGAGATGCTTTCCAAGGCTAACTATCTGAACACCAATCTCATAATTGCCAAGTCGAACTCAAGCATCATTAAGTTCAATAAGGACAAGTTTTACGAGCTTCTTGCCGACAATGTAAAACTGGCCGACAAGGTCATCCAGTACGCCTAAAGGTTTGGTTTTTACCCGTTTTTTGCCTTATTTGAGTTCACATTTTTTTAAACTGACTGAATATTTCGATTTTTTAACCTAAACCTGAAGTTGAGAAGCAGCATTTCCAAGCTAAATGCTTAACTTTCAGGTTGTCTGTGGTGTATGCTAACGAATCCTTCGCAATCTGAGGAATTAGTCGTCCAACCCGAGGATCAAACTTCGTTTGCACCCGGGACAGCGAACCCGTTTCCGGGACTTCGACCGTTCACGGTAGACGAGTGTCACCTCTTTTTTGGGCGCGAGGGTCAGGTTGATGACATTCTGCTAAAGCTTTCTCAGAACCGGTTCGTTTGCGTGATGGGTTACTCCGGAAGTGGTAAGTCCTCACTCATGTATTGCGGACTTGTTCCGGTTTTATATGGTGGATTTGTTACGCATTCCGGGCCGAACTGGCATATCATCGTTACCCGACCAGGTATTTCACCGATTCAAAATCTGGCGGAATCAGTTGTCGACTACCTCATCTCACAAAACCGGATTGCTGCCGCTGATCGTGCCATTCATAAGGCGATCATTTTATCGGTGTTGCGAAGCGGTTCGCACGGGCTGGTGGAAGTAGCGCGTTACTTACAAAAGCAACACGATGAAAACGTGTTCTTAATGATTGACCAGTTTGAAGAACTGTTCCGGTTAAACGAAGAAATTGTTGAAGAAGACGCGATCAACGAATCGCAGCAATATGTAAATCTGGTGCTCACCGCAGTTGAGCAGCGCGATGTTCCGATTTATTCGGCCATCACCATGCGTTCCGACTTCATCGCGAGTTGTTCCGTATTCCCGCACCTGACAGACGAGATTAACAAGAGCAATTATCTGGTTCCGCAGATGTCGCGCGAGCAGCGCAAAATGGTCATTGAAGGGCCGATTGCCGTTGGCGGAGGAAAAATATCCCAGCGTTTGGTTAAGCGTTTGCTGACCGACATGGGTAAAAATCAGGACCAGCTTCCGATTCTGCAGCACGCGATGATGCGTACGTGGGATTACTGGCTTGAGAACCGCGAGGAAGGCGAGCCAATGGATCTCCGGCACTACAACGCGATCGGTAAAGTTTCCCAGGCACTTTCGCAGCACGCAAACGAATTATACGAGTCGCTTTCCACCCGCGAGAAAGAAATCGCGGAAGTAATGTTTAAAAGCATTACGGAAAAGACGGCTGACAATAAAGGCATGCGCAGGCCGAGCAAACTGAGTTTGCTGTGTGAGCTTGCCGATGCAAGTGAGGAAGAGGTAATCCGGGTGGTTGAGCATTTCCGTAAACCGGGTCGTTCATTCCTTATGCCGGCACACTACATCCCGTTAACGGGTGATTCGGTTATTGAGCTTTCGCACGAGAGCTTGATGCGAATCTGGAACAAGCTCAACGAATGGGTAGAGGAGGAGTTTGAATCCGCGCAAATGTATAAGCGCTTGTCGGATGCTGCGGCCATGTACCAGATTGGTAAGACCGGTTTGTGGCGTCCGCCCGATTTGCAACTTGCTTTAAACTGGCAGAAAAAACAGCGTCCCACGCGTGAATGGGCGCAACGTTATGATGAAGCATTTGAGCGCGCGGTAGTATTCCTCGATACGAGCCGCATCACATACGAAGCCGAACTCAAGAATCAGGAGATGCTGCAGAAGCGGGTGCTTCGCAGAGCACGCGTAACTGCTATTGTGTTAGGAATTGCAGCATTGATTGCGATTGCCTTGTTCCTGTTTGCACAGATTCAGACAATTGCTGCTCGGAAAAACTTTGATGACGCAAATATTGCAAAGGAGATTGCCACCCGAGAGAGAGCTGAGGCGATTAAACAGACTGAGATTGCAGAGAAACAACGCAAGGAGGCTGTGGACGCAAGAGAAAAGGCTGAAAAATTAGCTGTGCAGCTTACAGAAGCATTTGATGAATTGAATAAACAGGTGTTAATAGCCAAGCAAGCATTGGCCAAAGCTGAGTTGGAAGAGGAGAAGGCGATTAAGGCGGGAAATTTGGAGAAGGATGCCAGAATAGAAGCAGAGAAGCAAACTGCACGAGCGGAAGCAAACTATAAAGATAAGACCGCGGCTTTAATGTTGGCAAAGGCTCAGGCGCTGGCAGCAAAATCTGTTCAGGAGGACGATGATAAAAACCTGGCAGGGCTTCAGGCGATGCAGGCTTTCCGTTATCATAAAAGGTATAATGGAAAGCCATATGATCCGTACATCTATACCGGTTTATATCATGCCCTAAAAGAGCTATCGGGCACAACGTACAATGCGATAAAAGTCCAAGGGCCGGCACGAAATCGGATGAACTCGGTAGCGATGTCAAAAAAATCGACTCAGTTCTATGCAGCTGCGGCTGATGGTCGGATTTTCTCGGGAGACTACCAAGCACTGAACGGAAAGCCAACCGGATTCGAGAACCCCTATCCGAATCGCGTAGTTGCCTTGAGTATCGATGAAAACTATTTGGCCAATGGAACTGACTCAGCGGATGTTCAAGTATTTAATCTGACTAGTGGGAAATCTAAACCCATAACGATTAGCGGACTTAAGGGGGCAACGAATGATATCGAATTTTTTCCTAATGATGCAGGGTTTGTCGTCAGCAAGGCAGATAAATCATTATCGATAGTCAATCACTTGACAGGTAAAATCGTGTCAACGAAAGTGCTTCCGTTCGAACTGAAGTCTTTGTCCGTAAATCCAGAGGGAACACAAATAGCCGGAGGTACATGGTCAGGAGAACTGGTTATGGTCGATGTGGCAACACTCAACTACAAGGTGATACAACGCGATTCTGGCGCTCAGATTCTTTCCGTGAAATTTAGCCCGGATGGAAAGAAAATCGCATATGGCACATTCGAGATAAAATCGAAACGCGGGTTGGTCAAGATGTACGATGTGGATTTGCAAAAGCGTGATGACCGTCAGTTTACAGGTCATCGGGCAGGCGTTTATGATGTTGAGTTCAGTCCGGACGGCAAGCTGTTAGCAAGTGCAGGTTCTGATAAAAGAGTGCAAATGTGGGTGCTGGATTTCCCGGAAGATCTTCCGATCGTTATGGATAATAACAATGGTTTTATTTGGGACATCGCATTCTCGAAAGGTTCAGAATATTTGATCGCTGCTTGTCACGAGTCAGAAATCCGAGTTTGGCCGACAAGTCCTGAATTGCTTGCAAACGAAGTTTGTCCAAAGTTAACGCGTAACATGACACTCGATGAATGGAATAAGTACGTTGGAAGTGAGATTGATTTCGAGTATGAAGCTACGTGTTCAAATCTCCTGATAAAGCCGTATTAATTTGATGAGATTCTACAAGTCTATTCTTGGCGGCCTTTTATTGTTTAGCGCGAGTCACGCGAGTGTGTTCGGGCAAGCCACTTCATGCGAGGAACAGCTGAGTGCTGCAACAGCTGAATTCGAAGCAGGAAGATTCTACGGCATTCCCAGCATGCTAAAGCCCTGCATTGATAATGGCTTCACCCGTGAACAACGGCAGCGTGCCTTCTTATTGCTGACTCAGGCATACCTGTTGCTGGATGATCCGATTGGTGCTGACAACAGCTATCTCGAGGTACTCCGTGCAAATCCTGAATTTCTGGCCGACACAGCGCGGGATCAAATTGATTTAGTGTACCTGAGTAAACGATTTACTGCGGCTCCTATTTTCTCATTATCGGCTCACATTGGAGGAAATTTTTCCCCTGTTTCAGTTATTCAAACCATCAATGCCTCAGGCGAGGATGATGTGCAGAATAAGTACCAGTTTCGACTAGGCTGGCAAGTCGGTGGCGGGATCGACTGGCATCTTTCGGAGCGGATCGCGGTTACTGCTGAATTGAATTACGCATTTACTTCCTATAAAAAAGAGCAGTTGAAGTTCAATAATGACCTTGAGGAATTTGTTGATAAACAGAATTGGCTTTCCGTGCCGCTGGGAGCAAAGTATACGTTCTTAATACGCGAGCGTATCCGCCCGTATGTTTTCGGGGGATATGCATTCAATTTTTTGTTCAGCGATAAAGGTCAGATAACGATATCGAAACGTGATGTGGGCGAGGGTTCTCTGGATGAATCATCTCCTGAATTCAGTTTCAATTCGTATCGCACAAAATTGAATACCTCTCTTTTTTTAGGCGTGGGCGCCAAGTATAAAATTGGAATTGACTTTTTGTTTGCAGAGATGCGTTACAACGCTGGCTTGACAAATGTGGTAAAGCCGACCACTACGTATGGCGCATCAGGCCCTGCGGTCGAGTATGGACACGTAGATGATTACCTGCGGATCAATAACTTTTCGATTTCTGTTGGGTATGTTAAGCCATTATACAAGCCAAGAAAGCTTAAACGCGTGAAAACGAAGTCTGTATTGAAGGGAATTAAACAGCAGGAGAAATGATGAGGGTTAGCAGACTTGGGTTGTTTGTATCGGTGCTGGTTTTTCTGACCTTATTTCTTTCTTGCGAAACGAATGGTCCTGATGATTACAAGAATTACTTTATTAAGTATTATGGTGGAGATGGTAATCAGGAGGCAAGAGATTTCGTGTTGAATGACGATGGGTCGATAGTTATTTTGGGTACTTCACTTGAAGGAAATGACATAACGCGCCTCTATTTAGTTAAGGTAGATGCCGAGGGAAATGTGTTGTGGCAGAAGGAAGTCGGTTCTTCTTCTGAAGAGGCTAGAGATATTGAGCCGATTATAGCAGGACCGAATCTGGGAGACTTTGTTGTTCTCTCTAACGTGAGAAAAAATAGTGTCGATTCGTTGGCAATTCGACTGACAATCATTTCCAACTTGACAGGCGATAGTATCACGAGTGTGTATTTTAATTTACTCGACAGTCAAGAGGGATATTCGGTCACTCCTAAGTCTGATGGTGGATATTTTGTTGGTGGAAAGACAACGGATCCAAATTCGGAGGATAATGTTGAACCTGAATTCACAAATATTGAAGATCAGCTACTAATTCAGTTCGAACCCGATTTAACCTATCAACCGTCAAATGTTACACGTATAGGTGGATCAGCGAACGGAGCCGTTACAAAGGTTTTTTCAGCTGGCCCTCCATATTATTTTGCTGGTTACAGTGATGAGAAAAATAGGTTTATAGTAGATGATACCTATGAGTCAAATTTTTTCTTTAGATCGTTCAATGTGGTCGGTACGCAAACCCAAATCGATTATGCCGGATCTGAGGACGAAGGTGTAAGTGAATATATGACTGACATTGTTAAGTATGGTGCTTCCTATGCCGCAGTTGGAACTAAAGTGCAGCCGTCGGGCGTAAAAAGTATATTTATTACTTCTTTGAATAGCGCATTTAGAGTTACCGGAGAAGGAACCTCGAGCGTAAACTGCGAAGGGGTTTCGGTATGTGTTTCCGCGTCAGGAGTGTATTTGATTCTGGGTAACCAAATAACGGCCGGGGGTAACAGAGACATTTTGTTTGCCAGAACGAACTCTGCCGATCAATTAGCGGGAAGCCGAAATCTAACTTTCGGTGCCCCCAATAACGATGATACAGCTAGTGCAATCAGAGAATTGGATAATGGAGACGTGCTGATTTTAGGGACAATGGAGTTGGTCAATCAGAAGAAGATGGCATTGATAAAAATCAAAGGGGATGGCAGTTTTTAGGCAAAAAACATCCTTTTGAGGTTACTTTTGCCCTATTAGTACGATACATTATTTAAGAGTTGGCTTACAGATCGCTTATGCATAGACTTTACAGGGTAAGTAGTAAACTGCTGGTTTTAAGTGCATTATTTCTTGCCCTTATTGCTGCGCTGCCCGTTGTCGCTCAAACAACTGTTACACCCGCCCCCGGTCCCGGATACACATTTTGCACAGGTGGTAACAATGCTGCGATCGGTACCATCCTTATCCAGGAAAACACGGCCAATTCCTATCCCGTAACGGGTGCGCTTACCCGTTTCCGGTTGAGGCTGCCGGCAGGGTTTGTGTTCAATAACGCTGTTACACCTGTTATCACGGCTCCAGGGCCTGATGATTTTAATCCTAATCCTGCATTTGTTGGATATTTCAACGGCGACACCGAAATCGAAATAAGCTATCAGGTTACAACCTCCATCGCAGCCGATGTGATTTCCATAGCCGGGTTGCAAGTACGCGCAACGGGTGTAGCTTCAGGTAATATTATTCGTGTAGCATCCGCTGGACCGGAAGCTAACCAGCCGGGTAATAACGTGGGCGATAACGTTTCTCACGGAACATTAACGAGTGCTAATTTTGGTGTTTCATTAAGCAGCTCGGACCCCGACAATCAGGTGTGTGCGGGTCAACTCGTAACGTTTACAGCAACGCCCACCATTGCCGGGGGAACAAACACATATCAGTTCTTTAGAAATGGAGTTTCGGTGCAAGGGCCCGGAACATTTGCACAATACACTTCTGCGTTAAACGACAACGATGAAATTACGGTCACAGCAACGTATGCCTTGAATGGATGTTCACAAACCATTCTGCCTGGAAACGGAATCACCACCGATGTATTGCCTTTGCCGTCTGTTACGGCTGCGGCCGGTCCGTTTAACATTTGTGGAAATGGTTTTGCCGATTTAACCGGAACTACGTTTTCGAATACTCCGGGTGTTGTTTGGGCCTCTTCCGGTGACGGTAGTTTTCAGCCCAATGCACTCACGGCTAATGCCCGATATTATCCAGGTCCGAATGATATAATCAACGGGTCCGCTACACTAACCGTTACTACTACCGGATCTGCCTGCACGGCTGATTCGGAGAATGTAAACGTAACAATCAACCCGCTTCCGACTCCCTCGATTACGGGTCTGAATGCAGTATGTGAGAACCAGACAGGAGTAGTTTACAGCACACCAAACGTTGTGGGCAATACCTACAACTGGAGTATCACCGGCGGAACGATCACGGCCGGAGCAGGCACGAGCAGCATCACGGTAACGTGGGGTTCGGCAGGCACCGGCACGTTGCAGCTGACCGAGACGATCACAGCCAGCACATGTGCAGTTACAACAGCAGTTTACAATGTCACCAAGAATGCGAACCCGACTCCTGTCATCAGTGGTCCGGCTACGGTATGTGCTGCCCAGGCAGCGAACGTTTACTCAACGACTAACGTAGTTGGCAACAGCTACAGCTGGACTGTGAGTGGTGGCACGATTACAGCCGGAGCGGGTACCAACAGCATCACGGTCACGTGGGGCAGCGGAGCAAGCGGCACGGTACAGTTAACGGAAACGATCACGGCTACCGGCTGCGCAACTACGACAGCGAATTATAACGTAACAATCAACCCGCTTCCGACTCCCTCGATTACGGGTCTGAATGCAGTGTGTGAAAATCAAACCAACGTCACCTACAGCACACCAAACGTTGTAGGCAATACGTATGCATGGAGTATCACAGGCGGAACAATCACGGCAGGAGCAGGCACGAACAGCATCACGGTAACGTGGGGTGCAGCGGGCACGGGCACGTTGCAGCTGACCGAGACGATCACGTCCAGCACGTGTTCAGTAACGACATCGGTTTACAATGTTACCAAGAATGCGAACCCGACCCCGGTCATCAGTGGGCCGGCTACAGTGTGTGCTAATCAAACAGGCAATGTATATTCA
>JAEUUJ010000032.1 GCA_016786495.1 Cyclobacteriaceae bacterium | reverse complement strand
AATAATGTGTTCCAGTTTTTGATTGTATCCGTCCAAAAATAGATTTCACCCAGAAGCATTCGGGAGTTCCGTGGGCGCGAGCCGTATTTAAGAGCTTTTACATTCATCGTTCATTATTTGTTTATTGGTGAATGGTCTGTGGGACACAGACCATTGAGAGGGTACAAATGGTTACGAAATAAAAGCCGCGTGAACCGTAGTCCCAGTTTTTTAACCGGGTGGTTTCAATTCGATACGTGTCTTTATATTTCGCTGACATTTTAACGCCGTTAATTCGCCACCGCGCGCGCGACCTTTCCGTTAAACACGTTCATTTCCATGCGCACCCTGCGGCTTACGCCAATGGTTGTTGCGCGAACCAGTTTTTCCACCCCATGTTTATGTTTGATGGTATCAATCGCTTCGTACAGGTTGATGGTTTCAGCAGTATCGTTGAATAAATCGATTTGATGATTGCCGTGTACCAGATTGCTTAGCCTTACACCCACCAAACGGATCAGCATTCGTCTGTTGTAGAGTTTATCGAAAAGCTCCTGAACCACCCGCAGAATGGTATGATCGGATGAGGTATAGGCGATGTGAACCTGCTTGGTTTCGGTATCAAAGTTTGAGTAGCGGATTTTTACGGTAATGCAGGAGGCCAGTTTCTTCTGCTCGCGTAGTTGAAAAGCAACTTTTTCCACCATGGCAATTAAAATGGATTTGAGCCGCTTGACATCAATGGTATCCTGATCAAAAGTTGACTCGGTAGAGATTGATTTTTGTTCCGAATACGAAACCACGGGCGAATCATCGACTCCATGCGCTTTGTTCCAAAGTGATATGCCGTTCTTGCCAAACGCGCTCGTCAAAAATTTGAGCGGCATCTCACGTAACGTTCCCACGGTACGCACGCCCATATCATATAAGAATGAGGCAGTCTGCTTTCCAATCATCGGAATCTTATCTACGGCCAGAGGCGACAAAAATCCCTGTTCCGTACCGGCCAGAATTTGTTTCGTGGCCACAGGCTTAAACTCACCGGTAGCAACTTTCGAAACCAGTTTGTTCACCGACATCGCCATGGAGATCGGCAGTCCGCTCTCTTTCGTGATTTTCTTTTGGAGCTCTACAGCCCATTTAAAGGCTCCGAAATATTTATCCATGCCGCTCGCGTCTACATAGAATTCATCGATCGATGACTTTTCAAATTGGGGAGCCGCATCGGCAATTACGCTGGTGACCTGGTGGGATGCTTCTGAATATGCTTCCATGTCGCCCGAAATCACCTTCGCATCCGGACAAAGCTGAAGTGCCAGGTACATCGGCATGGCCGAGTGAACTCCGAACCTGCGGGCTTCGTAACTGCACGCAGCAACAACGCCCCTGCGACTGCTTCCGCCAACAATCAGCGGAATACCTTCGAGTTTTTTATTTTTCCTGCGCTCCACGGCCACGAAAAACGCATCGAGGTCGAAATGAATAATGTTTCTGTCCATGCGGCTAATTAACTAAAAATTTTAGTATCAAAATAAATTGCTAACTAAAAAATTTAGTATTACTTTTGAACTATGTCGATGGTGAATAAAAACCTGCGATTCCTCCGTCTTCAAAAGGGATGGACGCAAAAAGAATTGGCTGAAAAGCTTTCGCTGAAGCAGCCCGTGATCGGTGCATATGAAGAAGAGCGTGCAACGCCACCGCTCGCATGCCTGGTGGAAATTTCAGATCTTTTTAAGATCAGCATTGATACGCTTTCGCGGAAAGATTTGAGCAAGCTCCCGGAGATTAAGTGGAGAGAGGCGCCTGCGGTTGTGAAAAAGGAAGTACTTGCCATTACCGTAAACAGCGAAGACAAAGAAAATATTGAACTGGTATCGCAGAAGGCTGCAGCCGGATATTTGAACGGCTACCAGGATCCGGAATATATTAAAGACTTACCCAAGCTTAGCCTGCCGGTATTGCCGCGCAACGCAACGTATCGGGCATTTGAAATCAAAGGTGATTCGATGCTGCCGATACAATCGGGCGCGATTGTGTTTGGAGAATATGTGGAGAAACTACCGGAGGTTAAGAATGGGAAGTTGTATGTGCTGGTCACCGAGAACGATGGCATCGTGTTCAAGCGGGTATTCATGAACGATGACAAGCTATTGCTCGTGTCCGACAACCGCGAGTATGAACCGTATTCGATCAGCGCTGCCGACATCAAAGAAATCTGGGCTGTGAAGGCGTTCTTCTCGACCAAGTTCCCGGACATGGATGGCACGAGTTTTTCAGCCGATCAATTAGCGGCTTCGGTTCTCGAACTTCAGGAAGAAATCAAGCAACTGAAGAAAACAAAAAAATAAACATAGTGTCGGGCACTGGCTTCGTAGTGGTTGCCCCGGTGCCTGACGCTTCTTTATATTTTGTCTGATGAAACCTGAACGGGAGGTACCGTCTCCCGCCTGATGTTTTACGTCTCAACCCTAATGCCCAATCCCTTATGCCTAATCCCTAATCCCCAACTCAATCCACTCTGCCTTCTTCAACGCCAGGTATCGGTCGTTCTCCGCATCAAACATCAGGTAGTTATACATCTGCGGAATAGTATTCAGTCCCTTTAGCGTAGCCAGCCCGTATTTACCATCCTGCTTTACCACGATGTAGCCGTTGCCGATATCCTGTATCGATTCGTACTTCGGATGCAGCAATACGTTTCCGTTTGCATCGGCTAATCCCTTTAAACCATTCAGGGTAACTACCAATCGGTTTGTTTTCAGTACT
Source organism: Cyclobacteriaceae bacterium (assembly GCA_016786495.1). Lineage (GTDB taxonomy): Bacteria > Bacteroidota > Bacteroidia > Cytophagales > Cyclobacteriaceae > UBA2336. The sequence continues at coordinate 3,997 of JAEUUJ010000032.1, read as the reverse complement.
TCAACCGAGTTGTATCGCACCGGCAAAACAACTTTACCTTCATTATCCATGTAGCCGAACAATCCTTTCTGTTTCACAATCGAATGCCCGTTGGAAAAGGGTGTTACGTCATCATAAGCCGGATGAACAATAATCTTTTCATCGCGATTAATAAAACCCCACTTGTTGCGGATTTTAAATGCGGCCAGTCCTTCACTGAACGGCATGATGTCTTCATACCGATTAGCAATGCGTAATCTTCCTAAATCATCAATAAAACCATACTTACCCTGCCTTTTAATTCCGCGTAAACCTTCCGATGCAGGAAAAACTTTTTCGGTGGTTTCCACCGGCGCCAACTGGCGACTTACAATTTTGCCATCAAAATCAATTGTCCAGGTTCCGCCTGTGGAAACATATTCAGTAAAATTTTCAGCGTTAACGCGAATTGGATTCTCCGTGAAATATAAAACCGTACCGTCAAATGAAACCAGGAATAACATCCTGCTTACTTTCTTAAAGTACCGGTCTTTATTCAGCAACATCACTTTATTTGGTTGCGGATACACCAGCCATTTCTCGCGTGCATCAATGATTCCGTACAGGCCCTTAAATTTCACCGCAAGCTGATCGTCACCGGTTTCAAGTATACTGTCGTACACACAGGCAACCACCTCACGGCCCGTTTCATCTATAGCCCCGAAGTACTTCTTACGGGCAACCACGAATAAACCCTGGTTGTTTTTTGCGATCGCATCATAGGCTTTTGACGTTCTCAGCAATCCGGTGGTGTCGCGCATCGACCAATTATTGTTGCCATCCTGCACAAGGAGATAATTGCCTTCAAATAAAATTTTGCGGAAGCCGGGTTTCAGAAGAACTCCGCCATTTTTCTTGATCACTCCGTATCCGGTTGATGTTTTAAAAATCGCCAAGCCGTTTTTAAACGCTTCAATGTCAAGCACGCTGTTTCCGATTTTTTTGAAGTTCTTATCGGCCAGCCAGCGTTGGTGGCCGCTCATGATCTTGTAGCGGTCTTCGTTCAGGTATGCGATTGAATCGCCTTCCACCACATCTAACGTCTTGTTATCGGCAGTCATCACCAGCCACTCATCGGGCATGCGCGCACGAATCCGCTCTTTGGTGATTTGAACGTCACGGAACTTTGCCTCTGATTTCAATTGTCCTTCGCGATTGATTAATCCTTGTTTTCCGTTTTCGTAGAGGATCGCGACATCATATTTGAAATCAGAAAGACTGTCGATCGTAAAGCCCGAAATCTGTTTGCCACCCTCCGAATACAACGCAATTTTTCCGGTAAAATCTTCCACCGCATAGCGCAGGCTGCCGATCGGATAAATGTTTTTGTACTCAAACGGGATCAGTACCTTATTTTCCAGGCTGATCAACCCGTGCTTGAATTTGTTCCCTTCGCGGATAAACGCCACGATGCGCAGCGAATGAACTTTTACACCTGCATAGGTAAACGGAATAATCACCTTGCCCTCCGTATTGATTAAACCAGCGCTCACCACAACAGGCGATGATTTCTTAGTGGCCACAATCAGTGAACCGTCTGCGGGCATCAGCGATAAATAATCGGGCTTTGTGACCTGCTCGTTGTTAACCGTTATGATTCCCCACGTTCCGCCCAGCTTATAACCGGTAACTCGTCCCGAAACGGAGAAGGTGCCGTTGCTCCAGCCGAGCGCATCGTACCGCGCGGGGATAACTACCTGACCTGCTTCATTTTTCAATCCGAATTTTCCGTTTTCTTCAAACGGCACGTAAGGCCCCGCAACCGTTTTCAAACTGCACAGGAGAACCACGAACACTAAAATCACTCGCATAAGGCAACAAATATAGGTCTGTTTTCAAGGAATTTTTCTGACCTTTGCGGGGTTATAAGACCTTTAACAGATTCGCACATGTATATCGAACAACTGTATACGAATTGCCTGGCAGAAGCAGCCTACTATATAGAGTCAGAGGGAGAAGCGGCCATTATCGATCCGCTTCGCGAGACTGAGCCTTATATTGCAATGGCTGAAAAGCGCGGAGCAAAAATCAAGTATGTGTTCGAAACGCATTTTCATGCGGATTTCGTATCGGGCCACATCGATCTTTCGCGCAAGGTTGGTGCCCCGATCGTATATGGCCCACAGGCCAATGCAAACTACGATGTTATCAATGCAACGGATGGCCAGGAATTCAAACTCGGCAAGATAAAAATCAAAGTTCTTCACACCCCCGGACATACTCCTGAGTCGAGCTGTTACTTATTGTTCGATGAAAACGGAAAGGAACAGGCTGTGTTCACAGGCGACACATTATTTGTGGGCGATGTTGGTCGTCCCGATTTGCTTGATGGTGTGATGAGCCAGGATGAATTGGCAGGTATGCTGTACGATTCGCTGAATAACAAAATTAAAACCCTTCCCGACAGCGTGATTGTTTATCCTGCGCATGGTGCCGGATCTGCTTGCGGAAAAAACATCGGCAAGGAAACGTTCTCCACCATTGGCGAGCAGAAAAAATTCAACTACGCGCTCCAGAGCATGACGCGTGAACAGTTCATCGAAAAGGTAACGGAAGGCATTCAGCCTCCGCCTCAATACTTCTTTGAAGATGCGCGCATCAACAAAGAAGGCTACGAGTCGATTGACCATGTCATTTCAAAGAATAATAAATCGCTGTCGCTTGCTGAGTTTAAGAAAGCCGTTGCAGAAGGTGCCGTAATTCTGGATACCCGCAAACCCGATGATTTTGAAAAAGGCTTTATCCCGGGTTCACTCAACATCGGCCTGAACGGGCAGTATGCCGTTTGGGTTGGAACCTTGCTCGACATCAACCAGCCACTCGTGTTGGTTACGGACGAAGGAAAAGAGGAAGAGGCCGTGATTCGATTGGCACGGGTAGGGTATGAAAATGTTGTGGGTTGTTTGAAGGGCAGCGTGAGCGCGTGGGACGCCAAACTTGATACCGTAGAAACAATTTCTCCCGAACAAATGAAAGCTGAACTTTCGCAGGGCGTTCAGGTACTCGATGTGCGCAAGCCGGGTGAGTGGGAGGTAAGTCATTTAAAGGGTGCAACGTTCCTTCCGTTGGCGGGCATCCTCAGGAATACCGATAATCTTGCAAAAGCCAATCCTTACCTCGTGCATTGTGCCGGAGGATATCGTTCGATGATTGCGATCTCAATGTTGAAGCGACTGGGCTTTACCGGCCGGCTCGTAAACATACAGGGTGGCTTTGGGGCTATGGTTACTGCGGGCCTTCCGGTAGTGACGGAAGAAGTGGTCGCGTAAGAGTTATTCCATCGGCTTGGCCGATAAAAACATCGCTTCTGTAATCGATCGGTTATTGTCGGAGTCTGAGTCAACGAGAATTTTCCAAACTCCATTTTCCTTTCGTAAGGCCACATGAAATTGGCCGAAACTCACAAATTTCTCACCCTTGGCATTCACGAGTTCATTTTTAAAATACCCCACTTCGAATGCCTGGTCTCCGTTTGAAATACGTTCAAGAAAACGCAGTTCAAACGTGTAGCGGGTTTTTTCCACCGACTGCGATTCCTTCCATGCTGGCCAACTTTTTTGCAGATCGCTGGCATACTTTTCGTAATTCATGATTTGCTTGCTGTCGCGCTCCACACGGATCACATCTTTGGAATGCAACTGGATAAAAGTTTCTATATCCTGTGTCATGATCGCCTTGGTGAAAGGGATCCAAACCTGTTGATTGATCGTCTGTTGGTCGGTTTGGGCGTGTGCGCTGCTGCCGAACGCAATAAGAAGGGTTAGTGTAAGGATTTTCCGAATCATGGCACGATTTTTTGACGTTAACATCTAAAGTACGAATTTATGCCAATGAAACTTTTGATGATATGCTTGTTTAGCGCAATTGCCCAGTCACTTGCTGCGCAACATACGTTGGAAGTTACCGTTCGCGGAATTCCGGCGGAAAAGGGAAATGTGCTGATTGCCCTGTATGATTCCGAAAAAGGCTTCATGAAGGA
>JAEUUJ010000036.1 GCA_016786495.1 Cyclobacteriaceae bacterium | reverse complement strand
TCCCCCGTACTCCGGCGTTTTGACCTTTCTGAACTTGAGTTGAATACCGTACTCTTTGCACGCCAATTTGAGCATCTTCCCTCGAAATTCTTTTGCATTGTCCGCGTGAATGATTTTCATCACCCCCCAACATGGCCATTCAGTAGCGACATCAAGCATAACCAGGCTTGCCTCTTTTGGTAAGATTGCATGCACCAAACAGAGTCCGGTGCCAGTATTCCCCGGGGTGTCAAGAGAGGTGTAGTACCCGATAGGCAGTCTGCTGTATACATCGAATGCGAGCGTGAGCCATGGCCGCCCCAGGTGTCTACGATAAATTTCGTCGACGAGTTGGATGTTTAAAAGTGCATGGTCAATTTGCACGATTTCCAATGGATAGCTTGCGACAAGATGACCTTCTGTAACACCATGCTGTTGTTGCGCGGCGCGAAGTCCTTTTTTGCCTTTCAGTTTTTCAAAATCTGTCAGGGCAGCTATTCGGTTCCTGATTGTATTTTTTGAGGGAACCGGCAAGCCTGCTTTCCGGCACAGGTCTCTCACTTGGCCACATGTCATCTCCTGGTTCTGATCTTCTTTAAAGTAAAAATCAGTTATTGCATTGCTTATAATTTCATCGACCTCAGGGCTAAGTCTGCTTTTGCCTTTGCCGCCCCGGCCCTCTTCGTCTGCCAGGGAAGACATCAGTCCGGTGGATTCAAACCGAGCGACCCAGTTATAAATAGTTGCCAGATGAACTTTCTTATTTTCTGCAATCTCTTTGGCTTTGGCGCCATCGCCTCTGAATTCTTTTAGAAGCGGTTCAATTGCATCATACCGTTCCTCGGCGATCTGCTGCTGTTTTTCTGAGAGTGATTCCCATGCGCGGGTCTCCGGGTCAGGATTGGCGTCTGCCGTTTTTGGCTCCTGGTAGAGACTGAGTTTTTCAATCAAGAGTTTTTCCGGAAGCTGGGTTGATGCGTTAGTAGCAAGTATGTACTTAAAGTCCAACTGTCGGGAAATTATATATTCCTGTCCCATGTAAGAGACTCGGACGCCTTTTCTAAATTCAATTTTATTCATACCCAAAAACTTAATTGTACATCGAAGCGGTCTTGTGCCATAGGATTGACTGCATATTGATTTTTTCATTCAGGTTGCACCCGATGAAGCCGTGTGCCAAAAGGCACCACAGCGTGTATAGAAGTTGCGCCCGCCGAACAGTGTTTGAAGTGGCTGCTGCAATTATCTCCCAGGGCGTTGCTTCTTTCAATTTTTCTAAAGTCTCCATTACTGTGGCGACAAGACCTTCTTCAGTTTCCGTTTCGTACTTGTACCGAAGAAAGAACTTAACATTTTCCAGATAGGGGGTTCTGATTTCGTTCTCTGTCATGATCAAAAAGCGCCATTGTTTTTCCTCGGCGAATTTTTTGGCGGCAGCAAACTTGTGCTCTAGAGCTTTCGCGTCACGTTTGATTTTCAGGATTGGCTTCACTTCAAAAAGGGTTGGAGGAAAATGCTTACCCGGTGACACATCCGGGTTGTAGTATGCCAGAAAGTCGGGCGTGTACTCATGTTGTTTGCCATCTTCACCGATGTACGGTATCTTCAGGGGCTGCTCAATGAAGTACTCGACATTTTTGTCAAATTCCAGTATCTGGGCGAAGTCAGCCTCAATACCAGACTCATATGACACCATCCTTCCCGACTTCGCGCTGGGTATTTCTCCCGTCTGAGACACAGCGTTATTTATGACCTTTCGGACGGGTTTTTTAATGTAGTCGTATATACTCTTGGGATTTTCCAAATCCTTCGACTTTTTTATTGGTATTCTTCTCATTTTATAATGGAATTAGGTACCTGATTATTGTTGTTTTTCGAATTTTATTTTGGAATTGACAGGGGGTAATCCACAGCCCGGAGAAATTTCACTGGCGCACAATGGCGTTTTGTTTTTGGATGAATTGCCTGAATTCAAACGTACGGTATTGGAAGTGATGCGTCAGCCGATGGAGGAACGGAAGGTCACAATTTCGCGGGCAAAAATTTCGATCGATTACCCGGCCAACTTTATGCTGGTGGCCAGCATGAATCCGTGCCCGTGCGGGTATTACAATCACCCCGAAAAAGAATGTGTGTGCGGTCCGGGTGTGGTGCAGCGTTATTTAAGCAAGATCAGCGGACCCTTGCTCGACCGGATTGACCTGCACGTGGAAGTTGTTCCTGTAAGTTTTGATGAAATGACAGCCAACCGGAAAACAGAAAGCAGTTCCGAAATCCGGGAGCGTGTTGTTCAGGCACGTGAGAAACAATCCGAACGATTTAGAACCCGGGAGAATATTTATTGTAATGCGATGATGCCTTCCAACCTGGTGAAAGAAATTTGCCAGATTAACGACAACGGACGGGTGTTATTAAAAACTGCCATGGAGCGCCTGGGATTATCGGCTCGCGCGTACGATCGCATCCTGAAAGTTTCGCGCACCATTGCCGACCTCGCCGGATCGGAAGAAATTAAAACGGAGCATCTGGCGGAAGCCATTCAATACCGCAGCCTTGACAGAGACGGTTGGGCGGGGTGATAACAAAAAATTTCCGTTCTTTACCGAAATTACCGGGCATGAGATCATTTCGCTTACAATCACTGTTCATTGTTGTTGTGCTGTCATTTCTTGCTTCCTGTGGAGGTGATGATGACGACAAGAAAACTTCCAGCGCCACGTACTACATCGAATTTAAAATGAATGGCGGTGACCTGATCCGGTTCGAAACAAAAGAGCCCGGCTATCAGGCATGCGGAAGTTGTGCGTGTTCCACCATTCCTCCCACGTCACTGGAAGGTGCCGGCATTTACGTTTGCAATGAATCTGCCGATTTTTCAGTGAGTGATATTGAGAACCTCGAGAATTCGTTACTTGTTTTTACGGCCGATGACTTTCCCAATGCGGTGTTCGGGTTCGGAAAGGGTGGCATAAACTATTCTTCCGATTATGCTCCGACACAGACCGGTTCGTTTACGGTGACGGACGTTGTTCGTGACGGAGATTTTTTTGGGTTGGCCCAGTATAAGGTAGCAGGCGAATTTGAATGTACCGTTCGGGCCGATGGCGATGACACGGACATTGCCATCACGGAAGGAAAATTTGTAATCCGGTTCTCCGAGAATTAGGTTTTTTTTCATGAAACGCACGATCATACTCTACGGCCTCGCGCTCGCAGTGCTTATATTTTTCCTGAAGTTTATTGAGTACCGGTTCCTCGTGCGCGACTTGTCGCTGGAGTTTTACATTGGGGCGGTTGCCATATTTTTTACCGTGCTGGGTGTGTGGGCAGGGCTCCGGCTCACGAAAAAGAAAACGATCATCATTACCAATCCTGCGTTTCAATTCGATCAGGGCCGGCTCAATGCGCTCGGCATCAGCAAACGCGAATACGAGGTACTTGAACTCATGGCCAAAGGCCTCTCGAATCAGCAAATTGCCGACAAGCTGTTCGTGTCACTCAACACCGTGAAAACCCATTCCTCTAATTTATTCCTCAAGCTCGAAGTGAGCCGCAGAACCCAGGCGGTTCAGAAGGCGAAAGAACTCCAGTTAATTCAGTAGGTACACGCCATTCCGGGCGATCAAAAAACCAGACAATACAAGGTAAAACCGGCTTTGCAAAAATGTCGGACTAACCTTGACGGACTGCCCGCAAATAATTTCTATCCAGCCGGACACGGAACGCCTCCGAAGTGACGTAAAACACTCATCCATTTGTGTGATTTGGTTAAATTTCAGAAGAATCACCCTTTCGGGTGAAGGTTTCGGGGCTCAGCCGGGTTGTTTTGGGCATCCAAAAAAAAGTACACCTATGAGAAGAATCGTTTTAGTCTATGGCCTGATTGCCGGGGGAATCCTGGGGGCGATGTTTTTTATTACTGCCCCGCTTTGGGACAGTGGAGTTATC
>JAEUUJ010000020.1 GCA_016786495.1 Cyclobacteriaceae bacterium | reverse complement strand
CAGAAAAATACACCAACACCTTTCGACCGGATTAAGCGGATCACCTGTTCGATCTGGTCCATGAACGCCTTTGGTGCGTCTTTAAATAAGAGGTGAGCTTCGTCCAGGAAGAAAATCAGTTTGGGTTTATCGAGATCCCCTGCCTCGGGAAGCTGCTGATACAGTTCGGCCAGTAAAGCCAGCATAAACGTTGAGAAGATAGCCGGTTGTTGCTGCACATCCGATACATTGAGTAAACTGATTATTCCGCGACCATCAACTTTGTCGAGCATATCCTGAATATCGAACGAACGTTCACCGAAAATCTGGCTAACGCCTTGTTGTTCGAGTGCTACGATCTTCCTGAGAATGGTTCCGGAAGTTGCACCGGAAATTTTTCCGTAGTCGGCTTTGATCTCCTGAGCACCGGCTCCTTCCGACAGGTAATTCAAAACTTTTTTCAGATCGTTCAGGTCAACGATCGGCAGGTTTTTGTCATCGGCATATTTAAACACCACGGCGAGCACGCCCGATTGTACTTCATTCAGTTCCAGAATTTTTCCGAGCAGCACGGGCCCGAATTCGGTAACCGTGGCGCGCATCTGTGCACCTTTCTTGCCGCTTAACGAATAGAGTTCAACCGGAAATCCCGACGGCGTGAATTGGATACCAAGCGCAGTTGCGCGTTCGTTGATTTTGTCGTTGGCGGCACCTTCTTTCGCCATCCCGGAGAGGTCGCCTTTCATATCAGGCATGAACACCGGTACACCGGCTGCTGAAAGTTGTTCGGCCATCAATTGCAGTGTACGTGTTTTTCCCGATCCGGTGGCACCGGTAACGAGTCCGTGCCGGTTCATCATGCGCAGCGGCAGGTTAACTTTTGCACCGGCCAGTATTTCGCCATCAAAAATTCCTGCACCTAAAAAGATGGAAGGAAGGGGTGTGGTGTACGACTGCTGGATAACCTGAACGAATTTTTCGCGACTCATAACGGAGGATTTTGAATGTGAAAATTAATACTATTCGCGCACGTGCCCAATGCACCGGGTGCTATTCTTGCTGAGTGCGGGTTTCTTTTGTGGTATAAAACTGGTTGTGGAATACGGTAAATACCGCCACCACGAATAGAACGATCGCATATTCAGGGATATCGAGGTAGATGTTTTTCGAGAACAACAGCACAATTAAAAATGTGCCCGCTACGATAAACAATAAATAGAGCACAAGGTAGATGACCAGGTTTAGCAATAACCAACGTGTTCGGATGACAGTAATCAGTAAAACAAGTAAAAAAGCGCAAATCAACATGAACGCTATTCGCATGAGCAGATTTACTTCGTAAATGAAATTCCGTTCGTTAATTGTTCGTACAATATTGGCAGCGATGTGAATGTCAAACATATCTGGGGCACGTTCTTCCTGATCGTACGCCCTGTTCAAGGGTGTGATATGTGCATTTCGATAATTATGAGCGGCATCGGGCGCAACAATTCCGCAGTATCCGATCAGGATGGTTTTATTCCTGAAAACTTCAAGATCTGCCAGAGCGTCAATTTGGTCAAGATCAAGCGTCAGGAATGCATCGAAAGAGCCATAGTAGTTGATTCGCTCAAGGGCATTTCCTCGATCTTTTATCGTGCTTCCGGTATTGGCGGCTCTTAGTTCGAGGTAATTTGGATTATCGGTTCTGAAATGTGTTACTACGTTGTGATCGTCGATCAGCCGCCCGAATAAATCTTTTTCTCCGCCACATTCGCCCAGCACAACCACCGGATTATTGGTATACGCTTGTATCAGGTCAGAAGCGCCCCGGCGAATATCACACAAATTAATCGCGATCTTTTTGGGATGAACCGTCAGCAGTGTGTCGATCTTTTCTTTGATCTCCTGACCTGTCAAAATAGAGGACCCAAGAACGACGATTGAATCATTGACCCCCGGGTCGTTTCGCAGATTATTGAAAAGATTGTGGGTAATTATTTGTGGAAGGTTCGGCTTAAATAGCGGCATCGGGTAATTCTGAACGCACCCGACTATGATGAGCACGAACAGCAGCACAATTAGATAGCGTTTCATGCAGGGAAGTTATACAGGTTCAGCAGTTTCTCATACACATCGCCTTCAATCCCCAGCAACTTTCCGAAAGCCGGTTCAGTTTTAATGCCCTGCTTCTTCAGTTCGATGATTTGCTGCCGGAAAGCTTCCCCTTTTTCCTGCAGGATTTTATACTCGGTTATCATATGCCGGTAGGCTGCCTGGTCCCGTACGGGGATGGATTGACCATAAATTTCAATCAGGAAACCTTCAAGAGTAAAGGAAGCTGCCACGGCACCGGACCTTTTGGGTGTAAAAAGTCTGAAGTTTTCAGCCCTTCCGAACGCATCTTGAAGATGGTTTTTAAAATGATCCGCGGAAGCGAAACAGCAGATGATATCCAGATCACTCGTATCGATGTCGATAGTGATGGGAATCGTTCCGGTCAGGACGGGATCGAACGCCTGCAAGGTGTCAAACACGCGGTGTTCCGTCAGCACCTGGTAAGCCCGCTTTTGTTTAGCGTTTCCGGATTTCAGGTAGTCAAGACGCGTAAAATCGATCATCGGAATTCAACTGGATCATGACAAATCGGGCAGCACCGTTGGCCAAGGTTGTGTGCCACTTTTTTTCATGGTAATTTTCATCAGTAAATAAACTGCTTTTTTTGGTATGAAGAACTCCCGTCTCCTGGTGCTGGTTATTGCCGGCCTGATCCTGTCGCCCCTTTTCATGAACGCCCAGATTGTAGTGCCCGACAGCACTTCAAAATGGCGGAAAAAAACGATGCTCAATTTGAACGTCAATCAAGCTTCATTCTCCTCAAACTGGAAAGGTGGGGGAATTAATTCCATAGGCCTTAATACGATGTTCGACTTCAAAGCCGACTATAAAGATGAAAAGCAGTCGTGGGACAATGAGATTGGATTTACCTATGGCTTTGTAAAGAACTCCGGTCAGGGCTTTCGCAAAACGCTCGACCGCTTTTTTGTAGATACCAAGTACGGACGTTCATTGAATAAAAAATGGGACTTGTTCGGCTCGTTCAACTTTGCTTCTCAGTTTTACAAAGGTTTTAAATATGCCGATGATGGCAGCGAGGATGCTGATTTGATTTCCGACTTTCTCGCGCCAGCGTTTGTTACCGTAGCGCTTGGGGTTGAGTATCACCCTGTGGAATATTTCAAGATGCGCATTTCTCCCTTCGCACCACGCTTAACGTTGTTGCGCAACAACAACGGTCGGTTCGATGCAGTCGATTCAATTGCTCCGTATGGCGTAGAAGTGGGAGAGGACACCCGTTTTGAGTGGTTCGCGTTTCAGCTCACAGCCGACTTCGATAAAGACATCGCTCAAAACCTGAACCTGAAATTCAAGTACCTGATGTTTGCGAACTACGAAACCCTGGAAGGAAAAACAATTGATCACCGCCTCGATGTGATGCTGAACGCGAAGGTCAACCGCTTCATTACGGTTAGTCTGGGCGGCATTCTGCTCTATGATTACGATCAGGACGATGCCGTGCAGTTAAACCAGGCGTTCAACCTTGGATTCTCTTATTCGATTCAAAACTACGTAGACAAGAAGTAACGTGTAGGTCTGAGCCTTCAGCAGGTGCATTTCAATAAGGCTCGCAATTAGATAGTGTTTATTGCTCTTATTCGGTAAAGCCCGGTATTACTGCCGGGCTTTATTGTTTTACAGTGTGTAAAGTTGTTGCCGGGCTTGAATTCGATAGGAGTTTCTCCTACTAACTTTTCAGAAGAAAGCACTTCCTTTGCAGGGGTTATCAAATCGCATGTTATGAAAGTAGACCGTCTGCTTGAACACTATTGTCATATGGATACGGCCCTGCGGGCGGAGTTGCTCGCTACGGTAAAAGGCTTTTTACTGCAGGGCCGCACAGTCGAATTCCGCGGAGAAACCTATCACCACATTGAAGATCTTGCGGTTGACATTGAGGCGGATTGCGTAGCGCAGAGCAGCGAGGCAAATCTTGAATCACAAAAAGCGTAGTCCCCTGTCAAACCGATCTCAGCCCTGAACTTTGCAGGAGTGAATACGATTGATGACCTTTAGTGTTCGGTTCACGTGAATTGATGGGATTCCACTCGATTTTGAAACTTCTCTGGGGACGGGATTTTTTTGGCGCGGCAGCGACAACAATCATCCTTGTATTGGCGGGTCAGGCTGCAGCACAGCAATGTACGCTGCCCAGCAGAATCTTTTTACCGACTGCAGATGAAACCCGATTCGAAAAATTGGGTACATCGGTCGATATTGAAGGAAACTATATGATTGCCGGAATGCCCGATAATAGTGCTCAGGCTCTTTATTCAGGTCGGGTAATCGTGTATAAGTTTGATGTAAGCAGAACGTGGGTTGAGATTGCCACGCTTACCCCCTCCGACCCGGCTAAACTGCTGCAGTTTGGAAGTCAGGTGGCAATTTCCGGAAACTCCATTGTAGTGCTCGGTCGCGAATATAACGATGACGGCATACCACGAAGCAAACTTTACATCTTTGAGAAGAGCGCTTCAGAAGAATGGTCAACCTCCGCTGAGTCTTATATTATTGCCAAACCGTTTGGGACAATCAGTGAGTGGGAAACGTTTGGGCAATTTGATATCCTGAACAACGAACTTGTCGCGATAGCCTACAAGGGCACACAAAGTTTGCTCGAAGTCTATGCAAAATCGGCCAAGGTATTCTCCTTAGCACAATCAATTACCGTTCCCGCCAACTCTCCTGGATTTGCGTCTTATCAATGGAATCTCGCGTTGGATCGTGACATCATCGCGCTGGCCACGGAACAGTATGAGCAGGCCGACCATTCGAATGGAGGAGCATTTATCTATACAAAAAACGCGGGGTTATATTCCACCACCCCGGTATCCTTGCGTGCTGCCGAACAAAATGCTTTTTCCTGGAAAGGTTTTGGTGTTGCGGTGGCCATTAGCAATAACACGGTATTTGTGCAGGGCATTCATGCAACGGCTGGTCCCGCGTACAACCAATCCATCTACGTATTTGAAAAGCCATCGACCGGGTGGGTTGACGCTGTGCAGCCCCTTATGTTGCTAACGCCCGGGTACCAACAGTCAAACGCGCGACTCGCTGCAAATGAAAATTACGTATTTACTTCCACCGAGAATTATGACGGTGTTGTTGGTTTTAAGAAGCCCGGTGGGGGTTGGTCAGCCAGTGCCATGAAGTTTGAAATTGGAAGTGCGACACTGGCGGAAGGATCATACGTAGGACGTGAATTAAAGCTCGATGGTAATCACCTCGTTTTGGGCTGTCCTAATCGATTCAGCTATACATCGGTCGGCAATGATCTGATTGTAACCTGCGAGGCACCGGCAGCCACATGGGAAACGCCCGATGTGCTTACCCGGGAGGTACGCCATGTAAATAGCGTGAATGCAACAGACGATTTTTTCGGTAAAGCCTTTGCCGTATATGCCGACTGGCTGGCGGTTAGCGCAGAGCGGGATGATAAACAGGGATCGGATACTGGCGTTATCTGCTTGTTCGATGCGAAAGGATCGCAGGTCGAACCGATTCATCAAATTTTTAACCCAGAGCCTGAGAACTATTCAAGTTTTGGACACAGCCTCGCGATAGGCGACAGTGTACTTTTTGTAGGCGCGCCGTATAAGGATTCTCTTCGGGCTGATGGAACCCGTGCCTTTGGGGGCATGGGCAAGGTATATGTTTACCGGCTCGCGGCTAGCGGTTGGATATACTCATCGCAAATGGTTCCACCGACTCTGGGTTCACAGATAAATTTTGGGAGGAGAATTGTATGGACGAAAGGATATTGTGCGGTCACCGAGTTTTATCAGGGAGACTCCGAGCGGGTGGGGAAAGTTCATATATATAAAGAGAATGAGGCGACAAAGAAGTTTGGCTATCTGGCAACACTCGAACCAGCTGTTCATCAACGCAGCGATTTTTTTGGAAATAGCCTCGTGATGAACGACAGTTTATTGGTCGCAGGCACAGGACATATTTCACCGGACATAAGCTATCGCAAAAATGTATACGTATTCCGCAAAAAGGACGAATGGAAAACAGCAACAGAAGATGCCCGGCTTTTTACAAGCGATCAGGGATGGAGCGATCGGTTTGGTACAAGCGTTTCGATGCATGGTAAGTATATCGTAGTTGGCGCACCTTACTCGCCCGGGTATCTGTTCCCGATGCCGCCAGGCCGCGTAATTTCAGGAGCCGTGTATGTTTTCAAACAACCCGCGAACGGCTGGCGCGGAGAGCTCACTGAGATTGCGCGTATAACACCGAGCGACCCGAGGCTGATGGATAAATTCGGGATGACGGTGGCAATCGATCACACCGATATTTTTGTCGGTGCGCCTGGTAAATCAGATGAATACAATGCAGCTGACAACCTTACTAACCACGACAATGCACTTAATCCCGGAAAAGTTTATCATTATAAAAAACCGCCCGGTATAGACTGGCAAACCACAAATCAGGAAGTCCGGCAGGTTGAGTCATTTGAACCGGAATATCTGGATGGATATGGTGCTTCCATTTATGTTTCCGATCGCTACCTCTATGTAGGAGCACACCTGGATGATAATCAGTCGGGGTTGCAAGCGGGCAGTGTGCAAACAATGATGCAGCTCCCTGTGGTGAACGAAGTGGACGTGCAATGTCTCGATCAAGCGCCTTTCAAACTTCAGGGCTTTCCAAAAAACGGTAACTGGAGTGGCCCTGGCGTTGACCCGGTTACCGGAATGTTCGCGCCATCTGCAGCCGGTGAGGGGATTCATACCATTACCTACGAACGGTCGGGCTGTGAAGCTACCGTGCAAATTGAAGTTCAGGCGAATGTGGTAAATGTGATGACGCAGTCGCCAGCGCTGCAAACCAAATGCATCGATGCTGAAATACCAGTAATCCTTCAAACAAACCGCAGCGCGGGCGATTATCGCTGGTACTTCAAGTCCGCCCTGAATGATGCCTTTATAAAAATCGATTCCTTTAAGCAAGACATCCTGGCCACGTTGCCCGGTTATTATCAGGTAGTGATCGACCGCGGTGTTTGTCCGGATCGCATTGAAACGTTTCAGGTGTTAAACGAAGTAACCGTAGACATTGATATTGAAACGGTTCCTGCTTTATGCGATGATCAACCGTGGCAGTTGATTGCATCTCCCGCTTCCGGGCAATGGGATGGTGAGGCAGTTTCGGCTTCCGGTACCTTCAATCCTGCCGGATTGGAAAATGGTAACTACAATGCACGATATAATTTCGTGACCCCGGTGGGATGTCATTGGAAGGACTCTATTACGGTAACAGTTGATAAGTTGGAACAACCGGTTGTGGAGTATACAGGAGAAGAAATATGCGGAGACAAGCCTGTGCAGTTGAGCGCCTCGAACATAGACGAGCAATCAACGCTGACCTGGTTTGGACCGGATGGCAACAAATTAACCAACGCAACTCGGGAGATACTTGGTGTCAAAGAACCCGGAGCATACACGGTGGAAGCTAAAAAGAGCTTTTGCACGCGAATGTCTCTTCCGGTGATGGTAACAGCGGTTGCTGACAGCATGTTCATTCCAAACGTGTTCACCGCGAACAACGACAACGTAAATGATTTCTTTGAAGTGCGCTCAAACGGCATCGATAAATTTTCACTCACCATATTCAATCGCTATGGCCGTCAGGTTTTTCAAACCAATGATGTCAACTTCCGGTGGGCAGGTGAGAATGTCTCTTCCGGTATCTACTATTGGTCGGCCCAATATACCACGTGCTGGAATAAAGAAAAGTCAGCAAAAGGTTGGGTGCAACTGATCCGGTAACGCCTCAACCTGTAGTAATTGCTAGTCCACTTCCTTAAAACGTTCATCACCGCACATCGGAACAATTTTGGGCATGAATGTTCATTCAGTTCGGCTGACTTGCCCGGCGGGTTGGAGTGGGCCGATCGGGAAGCGATTCATTAAACCTCCGTATCGCCCTCACCTCAAAATACCCGCTGCCACGGATACTATTGACTTCGCACACATGCGTACTTCGGGATACTAAACTTCTGTTACATGAATCCTGTTCGTACCCTTTTTGCTGCCGCGGCAGCGCTGTTATTCGTATCGGCATTGAGCCTGACGGCAAGTGCCCAGAAATTTCCGGTAATCATTGCCGACAGTGTTAATAAATGGAGTGAGCCTACCACGGCCCGCATCCAGGACGCGAAGAATAACAAGCTCGCCACGGTTGACGTGTTTGTGAAAGTGAAAAAATTCAAAGGCACCACCGGTGAATGTGTGGTGTTCTTCCGCAACACCGGTAACACTACTATTGCTGCGTGGGGCGGACTGCAAACGGGCGACAAGCCCGCAAGCCAAAGTATCTATGAAGTGAATGCCGGAAAGTTTAAGCTTGAGCCGGGACAGGAAGTTTCATTTAATCTGGAGCTTCGCGAATGCTGGCCAAAGAACCGTAAGGGCCTTGATGCGGCAGGGAAGTGCGCCGCCTGCGCACCCAATATTTGCTTCGCGAATGTGAGGATTGATTAACCCTGCTTTGCCGAAAATCATTGCAGGCAAGAGGTGCGCGCGGACTGCATCATGCTTGCATTCATTAAAAGAAGCTTATCAAAATTTTCCAGCAAGCCTGCCTGCCGGCAGGTAAACCCTGGATGCGCCTTATTCTATCTTCGGTTGTGCGGCAGTATGCGCGAATCGAAGTTGTGTCTTAATGCGCGCTGGCCAGGCAGAAATGCGGGGTGTGCGCTGGATTGAGCGTAGGGCAGCATATTTCTGCCTAGATTTTTTTTGTTACTTTTTTGCAGCGATGGCAAAAAAGTAAAGAGAGAACGCCTCGCTGGTCGCTACATCAAACTGAAGCCTATCAAATTTTCCAGCAAGCACGCGCTGCGCCTTATTCTATCTTCGGTTTGTGCGGCTGTTAAAGCAAATACAACAATGTGTCTCGTGCGCGGTGGCCAGGCAGAAATGCGGGGTGTGCGCTGGACTGAGCGTAGGGCAGCATATTTCTGCCTAGATTTTTTTTGTTACTTTTTTGCAGCCTGCCTGCGCGGAGCCGCTTCGGCATAGGCAGGCGATGGCAAAAAAGTAAAGAGATAACGCCTTGCTGTTCGCTACATCAAAGTGAAGCCTATCAAAAATTTCCAGCAAGCCTGCCTGCCGGCAGGTAAACCCTGGATGCGCCTTATTCTATCTTTGGTTTGTGCGGCTGTTAAAGCAAGTACAACAATGTGTCTCGTGCGCGGTGGCCAAGCGGCCCGGGAGCGATCCCGTGTGAATGAGTTAACCTGAAGTACTTTCCCAAGCATTACTTCGAGCTACCCAGTCAAATGACGAGTAGGAGGTAGTAAAAAGCAAAGAGGGGCTTATTCGTCCTATCTTCGATTTACTTTTCTTTTGCATGCCCAAAAGAAAAGTAACAAAAGAAAAAGGCACCACGAACACTGCGCATCTCCCCGCTGCTAACCGCATTGCCACCGCACATTCCTCGATTTGCGCCTCGCTGTTCGTGGACGTCCGCCCGCCATTGTGGGGCTACTCGCTAGCAATGAGAACTAAAATTTTCAGCAAGCCTGCCTGCCGGCAGGTAAACCCTGGATGCGCCTTATTCTACCTTGGGCTGTGCGGCTGAAAGTGCGGATCGAATCCAGCGCAGGAACATCATCCGTTATAATCAACCCATTCGTCTCATCTTTTCCCCGATTCATCTCATTTCCGGGTTTTTGAACACCGACTGCGCACCACAACCGTTTACTTGCTAATAAACCCCCTGTGCCATGCGCATCCCGCTGCTTCTTTTCATCGTGTTGCTCTTTACCGGCTGTGACGATGCTGCCGAAAAAGAAACCACTCCCACAGATGATTCATCCGGAACAGATAATTCATCGGGATTGGAAACGCCCGATTGGACGGACGCCACGCACGGCAACGATGCCGAACCCGATTATGAAATCGTGTTTCCGCAAGACCGCGTAAATCGCATCGACATCACGCTCACCGCTGCCGACTGGCAGGCCATTCAAACCGACATGCAGCGTTTGTTCGGCTACGCCTTCGGTGCCGGAGGCGGCCAGGGCGGAGGATTCCCCGATTCAGAAACAGAATATGTTGCTGTTTCTGTTACCATGAACGACACCGAATGGTACAAAGCCGGCTTTCGCCTGAAAGGCAACTCCACGCTCGCGCAAACATGGGCGTCCGGAATTTATAAACTTCCCTTCCGGCTCAACTTCGACAAGTTTGAAGACACCTATCCGGAAATCAAGAATCAGCGCTTCTATGGATTCAAAGAGTTAACATTTTCTCCGGGCGCGAAAGACAATTCGCTGCTGCGCGAAAAAATCGGAGCCGACATCTTTCGGAGAGCCGGCATTCCGGCCGCACAAACTGCCTTCTACCGGGTGTACATCGATTTTGGTGCAGGGTTGAAATACTGTGGCGTGTACACGCTGGTAGAGGTGGTTGACGACTCCATGGTGGAAACCCAATTCGGAGAAGACGATGGCAACATCTATAAACCCGAGTCGTACCTGAAAACTTTTGCGCAAAGCGAATTCGAAAAAAAGAACAACGAAGACCTGGCCGACTACAGCGATGTGCAGGCCATGATCACCGCACTCAACAGCAGTTTGCGCAACACCGATGCTGCCCAGTGGCGCGCACAACTTGAAGCCACCTTCGATGTCGATCATTTTTTGAAATGGCTTGCCGTTAATACCACCATGACCAACTGGGACACCTACGGAGCCATGGCACACAACTACTATTTGTACAATCATCCCGCGAACAAACTCACCTGGATTCCGTGGGATAATAATGAGTGCCTGGCCAGCCGCTCGGGTCCGGGCGGAAATTCCGTGAACCTTTCCTTGTCAACCGTAACGTCAGCGTGGCCCCTTATCCGCTACCTGGCCGATGATGCCGTGTACTACGCGCAATACAAAAACCATGTGCGTGAATTTACCGACGAAGCCTTTGTCGTGGCCGACATCCAGCAGATGCTCACCACGTACCACGAACTGATTTCCCCGTACGTGATTGGGCCCGAGGCCACCGAAACCGGCAAGTACACACAACTGAGCAGTTCGGCCGCCTTTACCAGCGAGCTGGCAACCCTCAAACAATACATCGTTACCCGCCACACGGCTGTCGACAGCTTCGTGCCGAACTAGGCCCCGAAACGGCATGTAAGTTTTTCTTCCAATTTGTCGGCAGAAGGCATAGGAGTTACTCCTATGCGCGGCTCACCATTTAAAAAAAACAGGTTAGCTTCATTTCAGCATTCGGGTTTTGTCTCCCGGGTGTTGGTTGTTAATCTGTCTGCGCATTTCAATCCCTGAAATGCTGATGTTGTTTCTGTAGGGCGACTCGATTGCAGCTTTCTGTTCCCAGACCTTCTTTCTTATTTCTCTTGCCGATTAAGTTTTTGTTAACACCTGCTCATGCAGGAGTACCATTTCCCCCGGAGTAAGCCGAAAATCCGAAGAAGAGTAGGCAAGAAAAACAGCCGAAATGGGAGCATTTCAAATTCTCGATTTAATCATCGGGATAGCCTTCGTTTACTTTCTGTTGAGTTTAATCTGTGTTACGCTTCAGGAGATTAAGGCCCGCCGGAGTAACGAGCGGTCTAACAATTTAAAAAAATGGATCTTCGACACCTTTCGGTACGACCGCGAAGCCAAAAGTTCTGACGGACTCGCCAGCCGGCTTTGGAACAACATCATTATTGACGGCCTCACGCAGGAGGGGAGAACCGCTTCATACATTCCCCGCGATGTTTTTGTAAGCGCGTTGCTCGATGAAATCCACTATGAGTCAGACGACAAGTATGAAAAAATTATCTATGAAGAATTGCAACCGCTCAAAGAGCTGCTATCCATACAGGAAAAACTTGAGAATTTTAAGCCTGCATCGGAATCCGGACAGGAAGAGGCGGAGGAACTGAAGAAGCGAAGTGAAGCGCTTGCTGAACGTGCTAAAAAAATGGGCCTGGATTCGGCTGAGAAAATTATCGAGCGAATGAAAGAACTCGAAAATTCACTAAAAGACCGCAAGCCTTACGATTTCGATTCCATCGGTACCTCCATTCGCAACTCCGATCTTCTTCCCCAGCGGATGAAGCGTGCCATACTGCAGATCTACCAGGAGTCGCACAGCAACATGGATAGTTTTCGCGAGCGGCTTGAACGCTGGTTTGATCACGCCATGGAACGAAACGCGGGCACATTCAAAAAGAAAGCCCAGCACTCGGTACTCATCTTCTCCATTTTCGTTACCGTGTTGTTCAACGTAGATTCAATAAAGCTCATCCGGTATTTCTACGATCATCCAACCGAAGCAGCGCGCATTGCCGATGCGGCAGAGAAAATGATGACCGATTCAACTACGGCCAATCGCCTCAAATCCCTCGAGGATAGTACCGTCAGGTCCATGCTCACCGAAGT
>JAEUUJ010000002.1 GCA_016786495.1 Cyclobacteriaceae bacterium | reverse complement strand
CAACTGACTGAAAAACGGCAGACCGAGATACACGGCAAGCAGCGACAAAATCCCAGCGCCTACCGACAGCAGTACAGATTCGGATAAGAACTGTGCAATCAGCGAATTTCTGAAAGCGCCTGTCACTTTCCTCACAGCCACTTCTTTCGATCTGCGTTGCGCCCGGGCCGTACTCAGGTTGATGAAATTAATGCAGGCGATTACCAGCAAACAAATTCCTAAAATCCCCATTAACCGGATTATTTCGATCCGGCCACCGGAAGGCACGCCATTTTCGAATTTCGAGTACAAGCGCATTTTGGTGAGCGGGTAAAGGAAAATTTCGTTTTCACCCTCGCCTTTTGTATGGTCTTTAACGATCGTCTTGACCTGAGCATTAAAACTGTTGATGTCGACACCTTTTTTAAGTTTTACGAACGTATAAACCGAATTAACTCCCCAGTACGTTTCTTTTCCGTTGAATTGTTCCACCAGCGTGTAGGGAATCATGTATTCAAAATGGAAATCGGTGTTGCCCGGAAGGTCTTTCATAATTCCCGTTACCGTCAGCGAAAGACCATCGCCACCTTCACCGATGTAAACACTTTCACCAAAAGCCTCCTGGTCGCCAAACAGCTCCCGTGCGAAACTTTCTGTCATTACGATCGACTGGGGATCTTTGAATGCGGTTCTGGCGTCACCTTTAAGTAAGGGAAATGAGAACATCGTGAGGAATGCACTATCCGCATAAGCACCCGAAGTCTTGATGAGTCGCTTGTCGCCCTTGATGAACAAATGTTGTTCGCCCCATGCCGTGTAGCTGACGGCACTTTCAACTCCCGTATATTCTTCTTTCAGGGTAGGGGCGAGCACCCGTGCCGTTACGTCCCAACAGTTGATTTTACCGTTGGCATCCATGCGATTCCAGGCCTTGTAAATCCGGTCTTTATCGGCATGAAACTGATCGTACGTAAATTCGTTTTGAATCCACAAGAACAGAAAAGCAAAAGCTGTGATGCCCAATGCCAGGCTAAACAGATTAATAAACGAGTAGCCCTTGTTGCGCAGCATCACGCGAACCGCAACTTTTAGATAGTTTGTAAACATGTCGAGGGATGTTAAACGTGTAGTAGGTTTATTTCGTAAGAGAATTCCGGGCCTGAAAAACCGGATGGTATTCCAGTAGAATCGCCTGCGCGAGCGGCTTTCACTGAACTTTTTCAAATCGCGGGAAAACTGCTGTATCAGGTCACCTTCGATTTCTTCATACAAATGCCCGGGACAAAACCACGACAGCATTCGTAACGCACCCTTGGGAGGATTCGCTTTTGCCATAGTCGATTACGCGATCTGCAATTGTGGAACGAGTTTCCAGAGATCTATCCGGGCTTCTTTCATAGCTTTAAGCATAGCCAGGCCAGAGTTGGTGATGGTGAAGATTCTTTTCTTTCTTCCGCCCCGCTCGTTGGTGCCACCACCAAATTTCGATTTGATCAATCCCTTGTCTTCGAGACGATACAGCGTTACGTGAACCGCGCTCAGGTTGACTTCGCGTTTCAACCGCGTTTCGATTTCTTCGGCAATGGCGGCACCGTATGCATCTTCCTGCAGACCTGCCACCAGCGTGAGGATGATTTCTTCAAATTCACCCAGGAATTCCTTAGCCATATATATGCTTATATTTTGTTAAGCAAATATACGGAAAGTTCCGGCTCAGGGTTTCGTATAAAAAAATCGGGGATTGATTTAATAGGCTGCGGCCAGCTTCATGAACACGTTCGGCCAGTCGGCATCGCCATATTTTTTGCCCAGGCGAACGATAATCATGTTTTTGGAAGGGTTTACATAAACGAATTGCCCCAGGATGCCCTCCGCCATATAGTCGCCATGGGTACTTGGCAGCCACCATTGATACCGGTAAAATGCAGCCCCGCCTTCGGTTAACTCCGGATGTGTGGATTCCTCCACCCACGTTTGCGACACAATTTGTTTCCCGTTCCAGTTTCCCTTGTTCAGGTACAACCGGCCAATCTTCGCAAAATCTCTCGCCCGCGCATTGATGCAACAAAATGTTTTTTCCAGGCCGTTTTTCTTTTTGTCGAGGCTCCAACTTGCATCATACTCCATTCCCAGTGGCTGCCAGAGTTTTTCCTGCAAATATTCGGTGACGGTTTTGGTCTTCAATGCGCGCTCCAGTACCAGCCCAAGAAGCTGAGGGTTTCCGCTCACATATTCGAAACGCTTACCGGGTTCACGTTTTAACTTCATCTTCGTGATGCTCTTGCGAAGATTCCGGCCGTAGTAATAGGTTGCTGCATCCCCGAACGGATTAACATAACTCTCGTTGAAATCCAGTCCGGAAGTCATCTGCAACAGATGTTTTAACGTTACGTTTTCAAAGCCGTTCTTTTTCAGTTCAGGAACATAATTGGTAACGGGTTCATCAACGGATTTAATCAAACCTTCATCTAATGCGCAGCCAATGAGTATAGACGTAACCGACTTCGCCATTGAGAAAGACGCTACGATACTTTCCTCCGTATACGCATCAAAGTATTTTTCGTACAGAATGCTGTCGTTCCGGATAATCAGGAATGCAACAGTTTTGTTGTCTTCCAGGTAATCTTCAAAAGAAGCACTTAGTTGTTTGGTCGGGCTGATTCTCTTTGGATCTGCTGAGTTCGCAGCATAGAAAGTAAATTTTACTGAATCGTTGTGAAGTGAGCGGGAAGGGAAAATCTTGTAGTCGGTGATGTTGGCGAAGTTGCGCACAACAAAACGACCCACCTGGCAACTGCTTGCCGATAGAAGCACGACTGTCAGCAAAGCCGGCAGCCAAACCGCGACTTTAGATTTCATTACAATGGAGGTTAAATATCTGGGTTAGTCGAGCTTATCTTTCAAAAAATCTGCGGTGTAGCTGCCCTTTGCTTTCTTCACCATGTCTTCCGGTGTGCCCTCGAATAACAAATTGCCACCTTTTTTCTCTCCGCCTTCAGGCCCCAGGTCGATAATCCAATCGGCAAACTTAATCACTTCGAGATTGTGTTCAATCACGATCACCGAATGACCCTGATCAACCAGTGCATTCATGGCTTTGAGCAATTTCGAGATGTCATGAAAATGCAATCCTGTTGTTGGCTCATCGAAAATGAACAGAATATTTCCTTCCGTGGAGTTCTTTCCCAGGAAAGACGCCAGTTTCACGCGTTGGGCTTCCCCTCCGCTCAGGGAGTTTGACGATTGCCCGAGTTTCACATAGCCTAACCCGACATCGTTCAGCGGGACAATCTTGTCGTACACCGGCTTTTTATCTTTGAAGAAGTCAAGCGCATCTTCAATGGTCATGTCCAGCACCTCGGCTATGTTCTTGCCGTTGTATTCAACTTCGAGCGTTTCCTGCTTGAAGCGTTTACCATGACAGCTTTCGCACTCCAGGTAAATGTCGGCCATGAACTGCATCTCAACTTTGATCTCGCCTTCACCCTCACACGTTTCGCAGCGTCCGCCTTCTACGTTGAAAGAAAAATTGGAAGGCTTGTAACCACGCTGCTTGGCCAGCGGCTGATCGGCATAGAGTTGACGAATGATGTCGTATGCTTTTACATACGAAACCGGGTTCGACCGCGATGATTTACCAATGGGATTCTGATCGACAAACTCCACCTGTGTGATGCGTGAGATGTCTCCATCCATCGAATCAAACTTGCCGGGCGATTCACCCACCGACCCGCTTAAGCGGCCAATGGCAGGATAGAGAATCTTTTTAATGAGGGTCGACTTACCCGATCCGCTCACTCCGGTAACAACGGTTAATGTTCCCAATGGAAATTTTACCGTGAGGTTCTTCAGGTTGTTTTCACGCGCACCTTTAATAACAATCGAATCTTTCCACTTCCGCCTCTTGGCCGGAACTGCAATGGTATCGCGGCCGCTCAGATAATTAACCGTGTGCGAATTTGTTTTTCCATTGAGTTGTTTGATCGATCCCTGAAAAATCAATTCACCTCCGTGTGCTCCGGCATCAGGCCCGATATCGATAATTTCATCGGCCGCACGCATAATTTCTTCTTCGTGCTCAACCACAATAACCGTATTACCCAAATCGCGAAGCGATTTCAACACTTCCACCATTCGGGCAGTGTCTTTCGGATGAAGGCCAATGCTGGGTTCATCCATAATGTACATCGAACCCACCAGCGCGCTTCCGAGAGAAGTTGCTAGCTTGATGCGCTGATACTCACCTCCGGATAGTGTTGCCGTAACCCGGTTGAGTGTCAGATAGCCCAATCCAACCTTCACCATGTATTCCAGGCGTGATTTGATTTCTGTTAAAATCCGTTCAGAGATTTTTTTCTCGTAGTCGGGAAGTTTTAAGCCGGTAAAGAAGGTCAACACGTCTTCAATTGGCATCAGAACGATATCTGTAATGGATGTGTCGGCAATCTTGACGTATTGCGCATCCTTACGAAGTTTGGTTCCGCGGCAATCCGGACAGGTTGTTCTTCCGCGGTAGCGCGACAGCATAACCCGGTACTGAATTTTATAAGTCTTTGTTTCGAGGTATTTGAAGAATGCGTGAATGCCTTCGAAGTAGTCGTTACCATTCCACAGCAATTCCTGCTCTTTCTGCGTCAGCTCATTGTAGGGCCGATGAATCGGGAAGTTGAATTTGATGCCATTCTTGAGCAACGGTTTAGCCCACTCGCTCATGGCTTCTGACCGCCATGGAGCAATCGCCCCTTCAAATACGGAAAGCGATTTGTCGGGAATAACTAAGTCTTCATCGATGCCCAGCACCTTTCCGAAACCTTCGCATGTACGGCATGCCCCGAACGGATTGTTGAAACTGAAGAAGTTTACCGAGGGTTCAGTAAACTGAATGCCGTCCAGTTCAAACCGGTCGGAAAAATACATTGGCATCTGACCTTCCACGTGCACGAGGCATTCGTCATGCCCCTCGTAAAATGCTGTTTGTACGGAGTCTGAAATGCGGAACACGGTATCTTCATCCTCCGCATTAACCGAAGCCCGGTCGATCAGGATTTCAACTTTATCTTTTTCGGAGATTTTCTTCTTTCCCTCACCCCTGCCCCTCTCCCGAGGTAGAGCGGTGCCTGCCTGCCGGACAGGCAGGTCCGAAGGACGGGGTGAGGGACTACTCAACAAATCTTCAATAAAAAATGTCTCTCCATTTAAAAGTACCCGTGCAAAACCTTTGCTTAACAATAGGTTCAATTCATCCTGAATTTTTTTGCCCTTAGCGAGCGTAACCGGAGCAGCAATCATGATGCGTGTACCTGCCGCAAGCTTATTGATCGCGTTTACTACATCGGTAACCGTGTCGCGTTTTACCTCCTTGCCACTGACGGGCGAGTAGGTTTTCCCGATTCGTGCAAACAGCAGCTTGAGGTAATCGTAAATCTCGGTGCTCGTACCAACCGTTGAGCGCGGGTTTCGGGTATTAACTTTCTGTTCGATGGCAATGGCAGGCGACACACCTTTGATGTAGTCCACGTCCGGCTTCTCCATGCGGCCCAAAAACTGGCGGGCATATGAGCTGAGGCTTTCTACGTACATGCGCTGGCCTTCTGCGAAAAGGGTATCAAATGCCAGGGACGATTTTCCGGATCCCGACAAACCGGTAATCACGACAAGTTTGTTGCGGGGGATAGCCACGCTCAGGTTTTTCAGGTTATTAACCCGGGCGCGCTTGATGATGATGTATTCTTTGGGATCGAGGTTGTCGAGGTGCGAATCGTTGCGAATCAAATCGGTGTTCATGCAGAAGTGCTAAAATAGGGAAACACGTTGCCCCATCCTATCGGAAACCTGAATTGGGCCAGACAAGTTCAAAAACAAGAACACCATCGGTTGGGATGGTGTCCTGACTAAGTATAAATTCTTACGGAATAAATTAATTATCGAAATCGGGGTCGTAGCTGCCCTCTTTTCCGGGTTTCCCACCGCCCTCGTAATCATCATCACCGCTTTCGCTTTCGCTGTCGTCATCACCTTCCTCATTGTCGGCCAGATCATCCCGGTCGTCTGAGAATTCATCCTTGGTTTCCTTCTCCATATCGTACCCCCCATCGCTGTTTTTGGTAACGGGCACCTTCACCAGGATGATCGCATCATCGGTTTCGAGCGGAAACACGAATAGCTGCTCCTTTTTAGGGCTTACAATCCGTGTAATGTTACTTTCATACCCATTCGGGTATTGACGTTTGATAAGCTCTTTAAGGTCTTCGCTCAGATTATCGAGACTTTTGATCAGGCGCTTCTTGTTATCAGGCATACAGGTTAAATACGCAAAAAATCGAGGACAAATACATTAAGAATTTTCATTTGTGACAAGAATTTTTGGATTTTTTTTGCGGTTTTCCGGAAACTTAATATCTTTTCAAACTAATTGTTCAACTAAACCCCCCAACAATATCGAATAGACTTCTACGTTACCTAAATGTGAGACAGAATGATTCAGAACAAATGGAGTGACAGCGAGCTGGTGTCACGCTATAAAGATGGTAACGAGAAAGCTTTCGAGATTCTCCTCCACAGGCACAAATCAAGGGTTTTTACAGCCATTTACCTGATTGTGAAAGACCGCTACGTAGCGGAAGACCTGTTGCAGGAAACCTTCATCAAGGCAATCAATACGATCCGTAGCGGACGCTATAACGAAGAAGGTAAATTTTTACCATGGATTAGCAGAATCGCGCATAACCTGGCCATCGACCATTTCCGGAAAGAAAAGCGCTACCCGGAGATTGTACTGGAAGACGGCAGTCCGTTGATGAACTCGCTGCAATTCGCAGAAGAGTCTATCGAAGACAAGCAGATTATGAAAGATACCGCTGCCCGCCTGCGGGAGCTGATTAAAGAGCTTCCCGAAGAGCAAAAGCAGGTGCTGATTATGCGGCATTACCTGAAAATGAGTTTTCAGGAAATTGCCGAACGCACCGGCGTAAGTATCAACACGGCTTTGGGAAGAATGCGCTATGCGCTCATCAACCTGAGAAAGAAAATGATCAAAAACCATCTTGCCTATGATAAAAACTTTTACCCAAAACGATCTGATGAGGTACCTATATCACGAAACTACGGAGAAGGAGGAGCAGGAGATCAATAGAGCCCTGCTTGCCGATAACGAGCTTCGCGAGCTGTACCAATCAATGAGTGCCATGAAAAACGAGCTTGACAAAGCACAACTGGAACCAGCAGCCAGTACCGTGCTGAACATCCTCAGCTACTCGCGCAACGAGCAGCATCATGACCACGAGCATTAATGTCGTAAAACGACAACGTAAAAAAGGCCATCATTTTTGATGGCCTTTTTGTTTTACCGGTTCAAACTCCAGTGGATCAGCAACTCATCGCGTGTGCCCTCAACGAAATTGTTTTTGATCAACACTCGTTGTGATGCCACATGCAACAGAGGCGTATCAGCCAAAATTGTTTGCAACGATGGATTATTGAAGCCCCACTGAATCATGGCTGCGAGCGCTTCCGTAGCGATGCCGCGGCCGTAGTACCGTATGTCGAGCCCATACCCGGTCATACTTTTGCCATCAACGCCCGGCAGACCGGCAAATCCGATTCCCCCAACCGATACGTTTTCGTCGTTAAGAATTATTTCCCAGTTGGTGAACCACTCGAAATTTTCCGGATGCTGTTTTGTTTTCGCAATCCAGAATTCGATGGCTTCCTGGAGATCATTCGCCACGGCCGGATCATTTTGTCGTTCCAGGTAATGTATGCCCAATGAATGCGCTAACGCCTCGGGATCATTTTTATAAAGTAACAGTTGCCCGTGCGTAAGCGGCACAAGCTTAAGTCGTGTTGTTTCTAACATGGATTGATAATTAATGAAAATAAACTCCCTTTCGTCTGCTAAATGCAGACGTGTGTAGTCACCTGATCAGGAAGATCAGGCTGTTTTAGCCCTTCCAGGCAAAGAAGTTATTCGAATTGTAGTTTTCAGAGGCGGTATTCCCGATGTAAACATACACAAAACCTTAAAAATTGTTTCTTTACAGCGTGAAAGTGCTCATCCTGCACCAGTATTTTAATACACCTGAAACGGGTGGGCCGCTTCGTTCGTTTTACCTGGCGAAAGCTCTGGCCGAAAAGGGCATTACCACTTCGGTCATCACTACTCATAATGCTGTCGAATTTCGTAAGGAAGTTATCGATGGCATTCAGGTACACTACCTGCCGATCCCGTATAGCAACAGCTTCGGGTTTTTTAAACGCGTTGCGTCATTCTTGAAATTTGTGTTCAGCATTGTGAAAGAAGCCGGACAGTTTAAGGAGTACAATGTTTGCTATGCGATCTCAACACCCTTAACAATCGGTCTTGCCGCAATCTGGATTAAATGGCGATACAAAATCCCGTACATTTTTGAAGTGGGCGATTTGTGGCCGGAAGCCCCCATTCAGGTTGGGATTGTCAGGAATTCAGTTCTGAAGAAAATTCTATATCAACTCGAACGATCGATTTACAAAAGAGCAACGTCAATCGTGGCACTTTCAGAGCCGATAAAAAAAGCCATTGACGGAAAAGTACCCGGAAAACGAATCGATGTTATTCCCAATATGGCGGATACCGAATTCTACAATCCCACGGAGAAGAATCCGGACCTCGTGCGGAAATTTAATGTGCAGGATAAATTCGTGCTCTCATACATCGGAACATTTGGATTGGCGAACGGACTTGAAAACATACTCGATTGTGCCGAATCCGTTAAGCATGAACCGCGTATTCATTTTATTTTTTGTGGCGAGGGCGCGCGGCTGCCCGCGCTTTTGGAATACGCAGCGCAACGTAAGCTCACCAATGTTTCTTTTCTGCCGATGCAGCATCGTAACGGGGTGAAAGAGGTGTTAAATGTAACGGATGCAGCTTTCATCAGTTATCAGCCGTTGCCGGTTTTGGAAACCGGATCACCCAACAAGTATTTCGATGCACTGGCAGCCGGTAAAATGATTGTTGTGAATTTTGGCGGCTGGATTCAAAAGGAGATTGACGATAACGGGTGCGGAATCCGTGTGAGTTCACCGGATGAATTTGCTGAAAAGATTTCTTCAATCATTCAAAATCAGAATGAGTTACGGCTTACACAACAGCGCGCGCGGATACTGGCAGAAAGCATGTACTCGCGGAAAAAACTGTCGGACAGTTTTGTGAAAATTTTTCCGGATTAGTCTTCCGAGATTTTTTTAGCGAGATAGAACTGCTTCAGGGCTTCGAAAACCTTCTTTTTATAGGTGATGCCGATCGGAAATTCTTCTGTCCCGATCTGAAGTTTATTCTTGAAGATGGTATCGACTGCAGCGAGCGAAATAATAAACGAGTTGTGGATCCGGATGAAATTATCAGGCAACATTTCTTCCATGCTTTTCATGGTTTGAAGACTCATAACCTTTTTATCGTGCGTAACAATGGTTACATATTCCCGCGAACCCTTAATGTATCGAATGGAATCAACCGGCAGCTTAACCTGTTTGGTGCCGTCTTTAATGAAGATAAACTCGATCTTTTCGGCTTCGATCTTCGTTGATGAATTAAGGTTTAAACGTTGGCTGATTTTGTTGATTGATTTGAGAAACCGGTTGAAGTCGAACGGCTTCAACAGATAATCGGCCACATCAAGCTCATATCCCTGCAAGGCATGCTCCGCGAATGCAGTTGTAAAAACCACTAGCGGCTTGTTATCAAGAGCTTTCAGGAATTCAATGCCCGTAATGTCCGGCATCTGAATATCGAGAAACAAAACGTCCACCTGTTTTTTGCGCAGCAACTCCAGCGATGAAAGCGCGCTCGAAAACGAACCCTCCAGCGACAGCTCCGGAACTTTGGAAATGAAGTCCGTCAACAGCGTGCGGGCCAAGGGCTCATCATCGATGACAACGCACCGGATCATGTAAGCTGAAGTGTTACGTTAATCGTGTATATATCGTCAGCCTCGTCCACGATCAGCACATGTTTATCCGGATAACTCAGCGACAACCTTCTTTTTACATTATCCAGTCCGAAACCCGATTTTAGTTTGTTCTGTCTGGTGGATTTAATTTTTTTGTTGGACACGCGGTACTGCAACTGAGTTTCTGTTACAGACAGCGTAACGTTAATCCAGCAATCGGGTTCCTGATCGCTCACGCCATGCTTGAAGGCATTTTCCAGAAACGTAATCAGTAAAAGCGGAGCGATTTTGATTTGTTCGACAGGCCCGTCTATTGTAAAGTCAAGTTTGAATGAGTTGTTCAACCGGATGCTTTCCAGGTGGATGTAGTCATTCATGTAGTTAATTTCGCTCGCGAGCGACACCCGTTCCTTCCCCGATTCGTAGATCATGTAACGCATGATGTTCGAAAGCTTGATAATCACATCGTTGGCGTTTTTTGCCCCTGCGTAAACCAGTGCATTTAAATTGTGCAGCGTGTTGAAAAGAAAATGAGGGTTGATTTGTGACTTAAGATAGTTCAGTTCCGCGTTCAGCTTCTCGTTTTCGAGTTGCTTCCGTTTATTCTCCAGTTCGAACCAGTCGAGCGCAAAACGAATCATTCCGGTAAATGCCAGAAACGTTAACGTATCCCAAACGGTGCTGATAATCCGCGAAAGCTTGAGCGTTTTGAAATAATCTTCGTTGGGAACAAACTGCGCGTACACCTGATTTTCGAACAGGATTCTTGCACAGAAAACAGGAATCAGTAAGGCAATCAACAGCAGCAGGTATTTTTTCCAATTCTTGTCGCGAAACAGAATCGGAAGAATGAAAATGTAATGTGTGTAGCTGGCAATCAGGTTAAACGTAATGGGCAGGCCCGTATAAATGAGCGCTCTTTGCAAACCTGTGTATTCGTAGAGGTCATAGATCCGGTAGGAAAAGTATAATACCCAAAACGAAATGTGCAGCAGCAGCACACGGTATTTGAACAAGGTATTCTGCACGGTTTATAAGGGAAAGCTTGAAATTAAGCATTTAACTCCGGTGAGTTAACGGATTCTGTACGGATTTGATACCAATAGCTCATCTCTGCTAAAACAAATTCTACCGATTCAATCGGTAGAGAGATTTGTGTCACTGGCAAATGAAATCGGCCAGATGTTGAAAAGCTAAATCTCCAAAAGGGTTTGAGCGTTTGTTGCACCAAACCCCAACATCATGCGTAAACTTATACCTCTTATATTCATCATCGTTGCTCCGGTCTTTGTAAAGGGTCAGGATGCAAAAAGTATCCTCGAAAAAACGACTGAAGCCTATGGCGGCAACGCATGGGACAAGGTGAATTACATTCACATGCACCACATCGGACATCAGCACTGGCTTGAACAATCTGAAAACCCGGAAGGGCCGTTTATTACCTCGTACACCGATACAGACGAGATCCGGTCTGCACGGGGACTGAAGCTTTATCAAAAGACGGAATCGAAGATGGGTCAAAGTCCTGAGTCCAACACACTTGTTTACATCCAAAACGACTCGCTGGGTTGCATGGCTTTTGGCGACCGTAAGATGCCGTCTCCCTACAGCTATGGCGAAGAAAATATTCGCTGGCTTCACTACGGTCCGGAACATTTGCTTGCGCTCGCAAAAAAGTATGGTGCCAGGCTGGAAAAGCAAGTCGCATTAGAGGGTGTGAATCACTATCAGCTGAGTTTTACGACTGCAAACACGGGATACAAAATTTTTATCAACGCCAGTACGTTTTTGATTTCTGAAGCAGGGATTGACACGTATTCTCCCTATGAATTTTTCTTTTCCGTGTGGGGTAAGTTCACAACCCGTATTCAGTACACGTTGTATGCCCTGCACAAAGGCAACATCGTATATCCGGAACAATGGGACATCTATCGTGCAGGCCACCTCTGGAAAAAGATATCCATTAACAGCATTGAGTTTCTTGAAACAACAGACGAGTCTGTATTCACCATCCCCGATGAAGTAAAGAAAGCACCTGCGAACAAGCGAAATGTAAACGACACCAAACTACAGGTTGATCAGGCTATAGAAATTGCGAAAGGAATTTTTGTCATCCCCGGAAACTGGTTTACCGGCTGGGCAGAGCAGGAAGATGGCATCGTGGTGATCGAGGCACCCATTAGTTCGGGTTATAGCGTTCAGCTGATGAATGAAGTAAAGAAGCGCTACCCATCAAAAAAGATAAAAGGCGTAGTGGTGAGTTCTGACGCATGGCCGCACCTGGCCGGGGTGCGTGAGTATGTTGCAGCCGGTATTCCTGTATATACCAACAAGCTGAACAAGGCCATCCTGGATCGGGTATCACAGGCTGATCACTCGCCCAAACCGGACAATCAACAAATCAGGAAGTCGAAACCCGTTTATACGCTGGTCGACAACGCGATCACACTCAACGACAAAAACATACCGATACAGATCATTCCGGTGCAAGGCGAGGGAGGTGAGCGCATGGTCGCTGTCTATTTCCCGAAACAAAAAGTGCTCTACGCCAGCGACCTGGTACAGCAAATGCGCGATAAGAGTTTCTTCTTCATTGAGTATCTCTCGGAAGTAAAAGCAGTTGTTGACCGCCACAAACTCGATGTGGAAACCGTTTACGCGATGCACACCCGTCCGATTGCATGGAAGGAGATCACAACCGTACTTGATCAAAACAAATAAAATCAACTCATGAAACTCAACATTATTCTATTGCTGTTACTGGCGCCCATGATGCTGCGTGCGCAGACGGATACTATTTATCACCTCGGCAGTAAGTTGATTAAGAAGCACCTTAAGCCCTCTTCGAACCAATATCTGGTGTTCATTCAGCGAAAAGGAGACGCACGCCAGACATTCACAACGGTTTGGAGTCGTGACGTGAAATTTGTTAATCGCGGCGGTAAAGACCTGATCGAGATCAATCAGAAATGGTATGGTTCAGACACGGCACGTGTGCGTAACGTGTATTCCCTGATGGATGCGAGCACGTTTTCACCCATTTATCACTACACAAAAATGAACCGCGTGATTGAGGCGTACGACTTTTATTCGGATAAGATTAAAGGCTCAGACTCTGTGTCAAATAACTCCAAGAAAGATTTTCTGATCACGCTGAAAGACCCCACGCTGAATTGGGAATTGGACCTCGAAATGTTTCCGTTGCTCGATTTAAAAGCAGGAAAAAGCTTTGCCATCAGTTTCTATCATCCGGGTGGCCGGACCGAGCCTAAACTGTATGTGTACACGGTAATCGGGGAGGAGAATCTTTCGGTGATCGAAGGAGGAAGTGTTCCCTGTTGGAAACTTCGCATTGATTATGATGCCCGGAGTTACGCTATTTTCTACATCAGTAAAAAGGGCAGGGAAGTATTGCGGATGGACGAAGATTTTGGCGGGGGCGTGCGATATAAAGTAAAATTGTCGAACGCCGTTAACATCCGGTAACGAAAGAGCTTCATGCGGAAGAGAAAGTGAAGGATTTCCGAAGACTGGTTGGAGGAAATTCTTCGCTTTACTTTTTATGACTGCCTGCTGATCAAATCTTTCGCAAAAGCAACAAGCCCTTGTTTCTTGTCGGGCGCAACGTTCAACTGATCAAGCGCTGTAAACCCTTTTTCAAAATACTGATTGATTTTTTTCTCGGTTAGCGCAGGAATATTCAGCGCATCATAAATCGACTTTACGGCTTTTACTTTTTTGGCTTTGTTAAATTTTTTCAGCGCAAGCTGTTCCTGCAAGGCTGTTTTTGTTTTTCCTTTTGCTTTTTCGAGTGCCTTGATTAGCAGATATGTTTTTTTGTTCGCGAGGATATCGCCACCGACCTGCTTGCCGAATTTTTTTGGGTCGGCATAGGCATCCAGTAAATCATCTTTTAACTGGAAACCGATACCAATATTGGTCCCGAATGCGCGCAGCAGTTTCCGGTCTGTCAGTGAGGCATCTGCGAGGATAGCGCCCATTTCCAAACTAAAACCAAGCAACACGGCTGTTTTTTGCCGTATCATGTTAATGTACTGTGCCTCCGTTACCGACTGAGTGGTTTCAAATTCCATATCCCACTGCTGGCCTTCGCACACTTCGGTGGCGCATTGATTGAAGAACGTAACAACTTCTTTGAATTTCTCTGCCGGCAAGGATAACAGCAGATCGTATACCTTCACCTGCATCACATCGCCCGATAGGATGGCGGTGCTCATGTTCCACTTTTCGTGTACCGTTACATTTCCTCTCCGCAACGGGGCGTTATCCATGATATCATCATGCATGAGTGTAAAATTGTGGAATACCTCAATTGCAGTCGCATACGGTACAATGGCCTTTGCATCATCTTTATACAGCGAATAGGAGAGAAGCGCAAGGATGGGCCGGAGTCGCTTTCCACCCAGCGCCATGATATAGCGGATGGGTTCATAAAGTGAAACAGGCTGCTTGCCGAACGGTTTTCGTTTGATTTCCTGTTCGATCCACTGCTGGTAGGTTTTGACGGGGTTCATGAGCGCGATTAGGCTGCCAAATTACTTAAAGCAATCCTAAAATAATCACGTAAACAAAAATCGCGGCACCGGGCCGCGACTTTCAGAAATCACTTACTCAGCCGGTGACGCTTCCCGTGCGAACACCAAGTCTATCGTTCTTCGGTCGACATCGGTCTTCTTGATTTTCACGCGCACCTGGTCGCCCAGCGTATAGATTTTTCTTCTTCTCCGGCCAATTACACTGTAGCTTTTTTCATCAAACTCGTAGAAGTCATCCTCCAGATCAGCCAGACGAATCATACCCTCACATTTGGTTTCGATCATTTCAATGAAGATACCCCACTCCGTAACGCCTGAGATGATACCATCGTAGGTCTTGCCCTTGTCCATCATCGACATGTACTCAACCTGCTTGTATTTAATGGAGGCACGCTCGGCATCAGCCGCACGTTTCTCGCGCTCAGAAGAATGAAGGCAACGCTCTTCAAACTCTTTCTTGTTCACTGATTTTCCTTTATCGAGATAGTGCTGTAACAACCGGTGCGCCATCATATCGGGATAACGCCGGATGGGCGAGGTAAAGTGCGAATAATGATCGAACGCCAGACCGAAGTGACCCTTCGCTTCGGTTGTGTATTTTGCCTTCGCCATGGCGCGTACCGCAAGCGACTGCAACACGTTTTGTTCGGGCTTGCCTTCCACTTCATCCATCAGCCGGTTAAGTGATCGTGAAACCCCATTACCTTCTACATTCAGTTTATGGCCAAACTGCCGCGCGAACGTGGCAAAATTTTGAAGCTTTTCCGGATCAGGATTGTCGTGTGTGCGGTAGACAAATGTGTTGCGCTCTTCACCTTTTTTCATGTTGTAGATGAACCGCGCAACTTGTTTGTTGGCAAGCAGCATAAACTCTTCAATGAGTTTGTGCGCGTCTTTGCGAACTTTCGGAATTACGGCAAGCGGCTTTCCCTTTTCATCGAGCTTAAACTTTACTTCCGTGGCCTCGAAGTTCACCGCTCCGTTTTTAAAACGTTCTTTCCGCAGTTGATGGGCCAGCTCGTTCAGGATGTTCAGCTCATTGGCAAACATACCCTGCTTTGTCTCCAACACTTCCTGTGCTCCTTCGTAGCTGAAGCGATGATCGGAGTGGATGATCGTGCGTCCAAACCATTCTTTTTTGATATGGCCTTGCTTGTCCATTTCGAAGACGGCAGAAAACGTAAACTTGTCTTCCTTCGGTCGAAGCGAACACAGTCCGTTTGATAATCTTTCCGGCAGCATTGGGATCGTGCGGTCAACCAGATAAACTGAAGTTGCGCGATCGTATGCTTCCTTTTCGAGTTCCGAATCCGGACGTACGTAGTGCGTTACATCGGCAATGTGTACACCAATCCGGTAATCGCCACCGGGCAAATATTCGAATGACAATGCATCATCAAAGTCTTTTGCATCTTCCGGGTCGATGGTAAACGTTAAGATATCGCGGAAATCCCAGCGTTTCTTGATTTCAGCTTGTGTAAAACCTTCATCAATTGTTTCGGATTCGCGTTCAACCTTTTCCGGGAATGTAAACGGCAATCCAAATTCAGCCATGATCGAGTGAATCTCGGCTTCGTTTTCACCGGCACTTCCCAACACGTTCACGATTTTGGCTACCGGGTTTTTTTCACCGGAGGCCCATTCCACTACCTCAATAACAACCTTGTCGTTATTCTTCGCTCCATTGATATCTTCCGAATGGATGTAGAAATCCTGATGCATTTTGCGGTAGTCAGGAACTACGAATGCAACGTTGCGTGAAAGTTCCACGCGACCGGCAAACCGTGTACGGCCGCGTTTGATCACGCCCATTACTTTGCCCTCCGGATTTGCACCGCTTCTCTTTGAAAACACCGATACAGTAACGGTATCGCCATCCACAGCCGATCCGAGATCGGATGTTTTAACATAGATGTCTTTCTTGTCTTCACCAATGCGGATGTACGCAAAGCGTGGATTTACATGGTCCACAATGCCTGTGATGCCACCGGTTGCAGATTCGGCAGCTTGCGCACTTACATAACTTCCATTGGGAAGTTCTTTCAGCTTGCCATCTTCTTCCAGTTCGTAAACCAGAAAGGTTGCCGTTTTTATGTCGTCCCGTTTTTTGAGGACAAGTTTTTTGGTGAGCTGGTTGATCGAATATGCCCGGCCCGGGTTTGTTTCGAAGAGGTCTAAAATGGCTGACCGGAGACGTCCGATCTGATGTTTATCGTCTTTGGATTTTTTCTTGTTTTGTTTTTTACTCATAATACTTATGCCCGCTGGATGATGTTTTTGGTATCCAACACAGGCATTCCTTTTAATTTTAAATAAAGCTGCGTGAGCACTACAACATCGCTGACGCAATAATTTTTGATTTTCTCCAGATTGTTTTCTTTATAATATACATGATTGACCTGGCTGCCGTCCATGTCGTTTTTGCTGGAAGGAATATTAAAAATGGCGGCCAGCAGATCGAGGGAGGTGAAATTCTTATAGTCGCCAAATTTCCACATTTCCATGGTATCGAGGTGCGGAGTTTCCCATGGCTTGCGTCCTGAGAGGTTTAACGCAATCGGCAACGGAATGTTCTGCACCAGCATTCTCCGGCTCAGATATGGGAAATCAAACTCCTTGCCATTGTGGGCACATAGCCTCACGGATGACGAGTCGATCTTCTCAAGCATGTCTTTAAATTCCAGCAGTAACGCACGCTCGTCATGGCCGCAATAGGTTTTTGTTTTTAAGCCAAGTTCTCCGGATTCCGTGTCGTATAGCATCCCGACTCCGATGCATACCACCTTTCCGAATTCTGCATAAATGCCGGAGCGGAGGTAAAACAAATCTTCATCGGTAGCATCTTCTTCGCGTTTTAAAAAAGCCGCTTTGCGTTCCCACTGAGCTTTCAGGCGGTCATCGAGCGTGTTGTACTGGTCGGTACAACCAACGGTTTCAATATCCAGGAAAACAATGTCGCGAAGTTCGGGGAGCATATAATTCAAACAAATTTTACCGAAGGTAACGATTTGATCAGACAAGTGGTGTCAACGGAGTAAAGGTTTGTTGACTCAGGCTACTAACTCGTATTGCCACGCTGAGTCTGGCGAAGCGTAACTACGCGAGCAAGTTCATTTTAAAAAGCGTAGCTAATTTTTCTTTCATCAGATTTTTGACTTCCGTCATATCTACCAGTCTTCCCAGCTCTTTCTGCATGGAAGTCACCGCTTTATCGTTGATCCCGCAGGGAATCATCTTATCGAAATAGGAAAGATCAGTATTCACATTCAGCGCGAAACCATGCAACGTTACCCAGCGACTGGTTTTTACACCCATTGCGCAGATTTTACGAGCTTTTTTCGGATCGTCAATATCCAGCCAAACACCCGTCAATCCTTTAATTCGGCCAGCTTTTATTTCAAATTCCTGCAGTGTTTGGATCACCGCTTCTTCCAGCAACCGCATGTACTGATGGATATCCGTAAAAAAATTTTCAAGGTCCAGGATTGGGTACCCCACTAATTGCCCCGGGCCGTGATACGTGATGTCGCCACCGCGATTGATATGAAAATAAGTCGCACCGATGGCAGGCAGTTCTTCTTTCTTAATCAATAAATTTTCTTCGTTACCACTTTTGCCAAGCGTGTATACATGCGGGTGTTCGCAGAACAGCAGGTAGTTGTCGGTTAATTGTTGTTCGCCTTCTGCTGCGGTGCGATTGGCAGATTTTATTTCTAAAATCGAATTGAAGAGATTGGTTTGATAATCCCAGGCTTGCTGATAGGCTATCAGCCCCAGGTCGATAAATTTTGTTTGATGGTTGAGAACTGCGTTCACCTGTTTTTTTCCAGCTCGGCTTTTAGGTAGTCCACCGTTTCGATCGGATCGGCCTCAACCCCATTTTCCTTGGCGAGGTAGAACGAAATCCAGTCGGTTAAGTGGATGAGGTAATAATATTGTTCGAGCAGTGAGGCTCCTTCGCCCACGATATCAATAATGCTGTTCGATTTCTTTTCGAATATATCCCGGCAAATGTCCATGCGTTTCTCCACGCGTTCATGGTCGTGGTCGGAATACAGGTAGATAACCTGAAGCATCGGCAAAAGGTTCTCCGGGAATTTCCAGCCTGTTAATTCGTTGTGATTCATTTCCGGAAACACGTTCACGTGCGCCAGCTGTTTTGAGTTTTCGTTTAGCTGTTGCTGAAAACGCGTAGCCATGGCTTGTAACCGGCTGTCGCAATAAATAACCGGCAGTTTGCCCTTCAATTTCCGGGCGATGATCTCGGCTTCTGTCTGGATGGCTTTCTCGCTGCGGTCGAGATATTCCATCGCGTTTTCCGTTTCTTTAATAAAGGCAGCACCGATCAGGTTGGTGTGGTATAATAATGACAACAGCGACACCATGTTGTAACCCAGCATGGCCCGCGGGCTGGCCCAACCTAACGGCAATTGAATGTAAAACAGGTTGTATTCGCGTGCGATATCAAGAATTTTCCCGCCTGAAGCGATCACAATGCAGTGCGCACGTTTGAGTAACGCTTTATTAAGAGCAGCAATTGTTTCTTCTGTATTGCCGCTGTACGAGCTGGCGATGAATAACGTATGCGGGCTAACAAACTGCGGAATTGTATAGCTTTTGCAAACCGTAATCGGAATTGGAATTCGTCCCCAGGTTAACGACTCAACCAGATTCGCACTGATGCCCGAGCCACCCATTCCGGCTATCACCACATTCCGGATATCACTTCCCGGACGCATAAGATCAAGTGATTGACCGATCTTCAGTGCATCGCCCAACTGGCGCGTGAAAGTCTCAATTGATTTTTTTGTAACAGACATGCTGCAAATTTACGATTTTAGAAATATGATTTCCGATCACCATGAATGATAGAGCAAAAACCGGTAAAGCTGGTGAAGAAAGTGCAGCAGACTATCTGCGGAGCAAGGGTTACGAGATTCTCGTTCGCAATTATCGGCATAAACATGGCGAGATTGACCTGATCGTAAAGAAAGGATCGTTTATTGTTTTTGTGGAAGTGAAAACGCGGAGTTATTCCTTTTACGGTGAACCGGAAGCATTTGTAGACTCACGGAAGGCAGCAACGGTTATCCGCGCAGCGGAGCAATACACCTACGAGAATAGATATGAAGGAAATATCCGGTTTGACATTGTGTCAGTGAAAACGGGGCTTAACCCGGAGATCGTGCACTTTGAGGATGCGTTCTACTGATTGTCATTCTGAGCGATAGCGAAGAATCCCATAATTCAGTACGCTCCTGCCGAATCTCTCGGTTGTACTTTTTACGCCGGTGATGATTTATTTCACCATTTTATTATTCCGGTAGATTTCCTTGCCCTTTTCGTTCCATTCGGTTTTAACATACGGCATTACGTCTTTGTCGAACGGATCCTTTGAGTAAGTAACAAGTTTCTTTCTTTTTCCGGTGGGATAGTATTCAACCCAACTGCCAACTTTTCTTCCCCACTTGTATTCACCCGTAACGGCAATCAAACCGTTTTCATGGAACATGTAGTAGAAGCCTTCTTTCTCACCAAACTCGATGGGCGTAATCTCTTTTACTTTTTTGCGTTCCATCGGATCGTAGTAGGTTACCTGAGATTCTTTCGGCCAGCCCCGGAAATACAACGCTTTATCGGTAAGCGTACTGTCTTGTTTGTATGTCATCCATCGTCCGTGCTTGGTGCCCTTGTAAAAGATACCAGACTCCAGGATAACCTGATTCATCACGCGCTTATACGGGCCGTGAAGGAGAACTCCCTTTTTAGGATCGAACTTACTGGTGCGAATTACTTCCCTGCGCGCGTAGTCGTAGTAGTAGATGTCACGCACGAACGTCTTGGGCATCTCAGGCTTTTTCAGGTAGTAGAAAAGTTCGTAGGTAACGCGGGTACCGGAACCTCTCCGGGCAAAACCCTTTTTGGTTTTTATCCCGTAGAAGACTTTTTTCTTGACCTTCTTCTTTTTGGGAGCTTCCTCAACTTTTTCCTCCTTCAAAAAATCGAGGTTCACGGGCGTGTCTACCGTGAAGCGCTGATCTTCCGGTTCGGTTTCCTGGGCCATGAGCGCAGCCGGGAAACTCAAAAACAAGATAACCGCAAAAGGAATATACCTGAGCATAGATAACTGAACGAAAGATAACCGAAATTATTTTTCCGGTTATCCCACGAGGCTGATGCTGCGCTTGATGAAGTTCGTCAAATCTGAGCCTGTCAGCATGTTCTGCGAAAGCAACCCTAAATCGAATGCCTGCTTGGCCAGCGTAGCTTTTTGCTCATCACTTTCGGCCTTCAGGATTTTCTGAACAATTGCATGGTTTCCGTTGATGGCAACTGCATACTGATCGGGCATTGAACCCATAAATGCATAGCCGCCACCGCCAAGCTTCGCCATGTCTTTCATCCTGCGCATGAATTCGCTCATGGTAATAATTACGGGCAGCTCGTCCGGGGCGAGCGATTCGACCGTGATGTTCATATTCTTGTTGTTGACGGCCTTTTCAAATACAGTTTTAACCTGTTCTTTTTCGGAGTCACTCAACACACTTTCGATTTTTTCACCTTTATCGATCAGCTTGTCGGCCGTGTCGCTGTCAACCCGTTTGATTTGAACTTTCTCAAGCTTTTGTTCAAGTGTGTTGATGTAGTGGTTGTCGAGCGGACCGTTTAGCACCAGCACATCATATGCTTTGTTTTTTACCGCCTGAATAAAGCTGTCCTGCTTGCCGGCATCCGAAGCGTACAGGTAAATCACGTTGCCGTCTTTGTCGGTTTGTGCCGGACTAACCTTTTCCTTGTATTCTTCGAGTGTAAAATACCTGGTGTCGGTGTTTTTGAATAGCGAAAAATCTTTCGCGCGATCATAGAATTTTTCATCGCTGATGATGCCGTACTTCACGAACAGGTTCACGTCATCCCATTTCTTTTCAAAATCAGCACGATCTTTTTTGAACATCTCGTTCAGCTTGTCGGCAACCTTTTTGGTGATGTGAGTGCTGATTTTTTTCACATTCGAATCGCTTTGCAGATAGCTTCTGGAAACGTTGAGCGGAATGTCCGGCGAATCGAGTACCCCGTGCAGCAACATCAGGAAGTCGGGCACAACGTCTTTCACTTCATCGGTAATGAATACCTGACGTGAGTACAACTGGATTTTATTCTTCTGCATTTCGAAATCGTTCTTCACTTTTGGGAAATACAGAACACCGGTAAGATTGAACGGATAGTCAACATTCAAATGGATCCAGAACAACGGATCCTCACTGAACGGATATAATTCGCGGTAGAAACTTAGGTAGTCTTCGTCTTTTAAGTCGTTGGGCGATTTCGTCCAGATCGGGTTGGTATTGTTAACGATGTTATCAACGTCAACCGATTTGAATTTAGGTTTGCCTTCTGCATCGGTGCCATCTTCAACGCTTTCTTTCTTCGTGCCGAACTTGATCGGCACAGGAAGGAACTTGCAGTACTTTTCAAGAATGCCTTTTAACCGGAACTCATCCAGAAATTCTTCCGAATCAGCATTGATGTGAAGGATTACATCCGTTCCGCGTTCTGCTTTGGTTGCCGTGCTCAATTCAAACTCTGTTGAGCCATCACATTCCCAGCGCGCAGCTTCGGTGCCTTCTTTAAAGGATTTTGAAATCACCTCAACCTTGTCGGCCACCATGAACGCGGAGTAGAAGCCAAGACCAAATTTCCCGATGATGTCTTTCGCATCGGTTTTATCTTTAAACTTTTCAACAAATTCGGCCGCGCCCGAAAAGGCGATTTGGTTAATGTATTTTTTAATTTCTTCACCCGTCATCCCGAGGCCCTTGTCGCTCACGGTAATGGTTTTCTTCTCTTTATCGAACGATACGTCAATCGTCAGGTCGCCCAGCTCGCCTGAGAATTCACCCAGCGATGCAAGTTTTTTCAATTTCTGGGTGGCATCAACAGCATTGCTCACCAGTTCCCGTAAAAAGATCTCGTGGTCCGAATAGAGAAACTTCTTAATAATCGGGAAGATATTTTCGGTATGGATGGAAATAGTCCCTTTTTCCTGAACAGTTGACATAGTTATGGTGTGTTAAATAAAAAATCCTGCGAGCAGGCAGGATTTCAAATAGTATTCCAAAGGTACGAAAATGACAGGATGTCAGCCTAACCGTTGTGTTTGGGCACGTGCTTGTCCAGGAAATTCTCGCTGGCGTTATTCCACTGTTCCAGCAGCGTACTGCGCTTTTTGTTCAAGTCGTTGTGCATGGCGTTAACTTTATCCACCGCGGCATTAAATTCTTTTACCGCATTGTTGTAGTTGTCGATATCCGTCAGGCTGCGGTCAGACGGCCGCTTGGCCTGAATAGCCTTGTTCATCTTCTCAAAATTCTCCTGTTTCAACAGGAAGTTAACCATCTCGGGTACTTTCTGTGAAGCCTCCATTTTATAAAAAGCAAGCATCTGCTGGCATGCTGTTTTAAGCGTATTGTCGCCATTGAATGCCGGTATCGGACCAAGTTTCTCCAGATCCTGTTCAGCGCTCATCAGCAGTGTGTTCTTGGTTTGTTCCATGGCACTGATATCCTTTTTATTCAGTGCGTCCATCAGGTAGGCTTCGTTTTTATAACTCTTGAAAAACAGCAGGTACACTTTGTTGTGATAGGAAATCACCCGGCCTGATTTCTCAAGTTTCTTTCCGAGCTTGCTGGTGCCCTCCACAATTTTAATGTTGTTGCGGTTGGCAAAGAGTTTTTGCTGCTCACCCACGCGATCGTATGCGGCCTCAAGTTTCTCTTCGGCTTTCTCTTTTGCCAGCAGGTAAGCTTCCATTGCATCGTACGACTGCTCTGCAATTTCTTCCATGTTCAAAATCTTGCCGTAATCTTCGGTCATCACAATGCGGTCGATCACGAGATACGCTACCACCGAATCGCGCAGGGATGCATCGCCTGCAAAAGGTTTCATTCTGCGGATGCGGGTTTCTGCTGCTTTAATACTGTTGATCAGCTCGGTTCGTCTTTTTTCAACTTTCCGGGCGCTTTTCCCGTGTGAAGCTGCGCTGGTGTAACTCATGCTGTTTTGTGAAATCTCCTGAAACTCGTTACCGATTGTTTCGAGATACTGGTAAGCTTCACTTTGTGCGTACGCAGATAAAATGCCCGTCACCAGAACGAGCGTCAGAAAAAAGCCTCTCATAAAAACTATTTTTGCAAAATATAATCGATCAGGATGTTATAAGCTTCCTGAATATAAAAACTCTCCCCGATTTCTTTCACCGATTTTTCATGCAGGGCCTTGCTGAAGCCGTCAACGGCAAACAGCGGATTGTCAAAACCCGGGTTGGTCACGGTAAACGTGCCGTGATCTTCATTTTCCACACGGTCAGGCCTGCTGATGTATTGAATAAATCCTGCCGGATCGAGGGGAACCGGCTGCAGAAGATTCGCTTGCAATTTTTTTACGCCCAGAAAAGCGGGCGACTGCTCCACACGCTTCATACTTTTTTCCGCGAACGGGGTAAATGTTTTCATTGCCAGCGGAGTGTAGTATGCTTTTTTTGTTACCGAGTCTGACGGCAGCGCATAGGTGTAGTTTTCTTCGCGGTCGCCCAAACTCTGCGTTACATCCGGGAGAAGAATGTCGGGAATAACACCGCGGTGCTGAAAGG
The DNA here is from genome assembly GCA_016786495.1 of Cyclobacteriaceae bacterium. Taxonomy (GTDB): domain Bacteria; phylum Bacteroidota; class Bacteroidia; order Cytophagales; family Cyclobacteriaceae; genus UBA2336. The sequence continues at coordinate 57,995 of JAEUUJ010000002.1, read as the reverse complement.
TTTTTCCATTGATGCGAAAAATCTTCACGGAAGTGATTTTCGCAAATTCCGTAGTACTTCCCGGCAGCGGAACAACATGCTGTCCGGTTCCTTTGCCGTGTGTCCGGCCGCCCACAATCAAGGCGCGTTTGTGATCCTGCAGTGACGAGGCCAGTAACTCAGAAGCGGATGCACTAAAGCCATTCACCATCACGATGAGCGGGCCATTGTAAATTGTTCCGCGGTTCATGTCTTTCAAAACAGAAACCGATTGATCGGAATTTTTATACATGATCACCGGCCCGAAATCAATGAAAATTCCGGCAAGGTCGATAGCTTCTTCAACCGATCCGCCACCGTTCGACCGAAGGTCGAGAATCAATCCTTCAATATTCTCTTTGTTGAGTTTGATAATGGCTTTGGCAACATCGCCCGCAGCACCACCGGATGCTTTGCCCCGGTCGAAGTAAAAACTGGGCAGCGGTATGTACCCGATTTTTTTACTGCCCTTTAACACGTATCCTGAAACCGTATTCTCGAGCGAGCGTAATTTTTCTTTCGTGAGTTCAATTTTGGTGAGCTCCCCGTCGGTGTGGCGAAAGGTGAACGTTGCCTTGCTGATGGTTGGAGAAGTGATGGCCGCCATAAAGTCATCGATCTCATAATCCATCGTGTGCAGTTCGCGGTTGTCGGGAAGAGAAACGCTCAAAAGAATGTCACCTTCGCGGATGGCGTTTGAATTCCAGGCTGGCCCGCCCGGGATCATTTCACTCACCACAAACGATCCGGTTTGGTTTTCCGATACCGAGAATCCGAACGAAAGATTTTCATCGCTCAATTGTTCGTTGAATGACTCGTTCTCGGATTCTGACATATACGTGGTGTGCGGATCGTACGCCAGTGCAATGGCTTTCAAAAATGCGTTGCTGGTATACGCGTCAAATCCTGTGTCTGCAATTTCAACCAGTTTCTGCAGTTCTTTTTTGCGGATGTTTTTTCGCGCAAAGGTTTCGTACGACAAAAGTTCACGTGCGGAACTGTCTGCAACGCGCTCCACGTACATGCGCATAAGAATTAAAAATTTGAGATACGACTTGCGGTACGAATCCAACGCCTGGGGTGAGGCGCTAAAACCTTTTGACGGGAAATTGGCAAGATCGAACTGATCACGCGCAGCATAATCGAACGATTTGCTGAAGGCCTGCTCAAGCCAGATTTTATAATCGGCTGCCCGTTGTTTGAACAACTCACCGACCGAGCTTACCCATGCGCAGTGCTTGTTGATTTTTACCAGACTGTCGAGCTGCGTTTTTTGTGAGGCGAATGTGTCGAGATCCTTTTGGGTAAAATAGAGGTGTTGAGGATCGAGTTCATCGAAGAAATTGTTAAAAACACGCTTCGACCATTCGTCATTAACCGGAATGGGCTGAACGTGATTTTTTTGAATAAGCGTGATCAGTGCGTTGGCTCTTTCGCAACGATTGGTTGTTTGCCCGTAGGCAACTACAGAGAAAAAGATCACCAGCAAACCAACCGATCCCCAACGCATAAAAACCCGATCTTACCTCAATCGTTCGGAGTCACGTACAAGTTTTTCATCCCTCCGGATGAACCGAACCGCAAGCCAGTTGCAAACCACGGCTGCGAAAACAAAATACATCGCAACACCATTTTGGGCCAGTGGATATTGCTTATTGAGTTTCAATACAAAAATTACGATGCAACCCATTACAGCTGTTAAGATCAGCGTGTTGAAAAGGCCCAGTTTCATCTGAACCATGCGGTTGTCATATCGCCTGATCGTTAATAGCGTAAGGGTCAATCCGGCTACGGTTAACACTGCCGTAAGCGCGTAGGGATAATACACGTACTGGTTGTTTTGTAACAGATAAAAAGGTGTGAGAATGATCTTTTCTTCACCCACGCGGGCTTCCCAGAGCGGCTGTACAAGCGCCACAAGCAATGCTATTGCGGCCACTGCCAGAAATACCGTTTGAATTCTTTGCCACATATTGAGGTTCATTTAACTTGCCGGCAAAACTACAAAATCTAAGCGGCTTAATTCTGCCGTTTGCCGGATATGAAAACAGCCTACATCATTGATATTCTTCGTACCCCGATTGGTAAGTATGGCGGTGCCCTGGCATCTGTTCGGCCCGATGATCTGCTTGCACATGCGATCAAAGCATTGATCGAACGTAACCCCGCTATCGACCACCAATTAATTGAAGATGTGATTGCGGGAGCTGCCAATCAATCCGGTGAAGACAATCGCAACGTTGCGCGTATGGCGTTGTTACTCGCGGGTCTGCCCGTGCACATCGGAGGCGTTACGGTAAACCGGTTGTGTGCTTCCGGCTTGCAGGCAATCATGGATGCTTCACGCGGAATTATGACCGGCCATGGCGATGTGTTTATCGCGTGCGGAGTGGAAAGCATGAGCCGCGCACCGTTTGTGATGCCGAAAGCAGAGGAAGCGTTTTCCCGTAAGGCGGAAATTTTCGATACCACAATGGGTTGGAGATTCATCAACTCGAAGCTGTCAAAACTTTACCACCCATACTCGATGGGCGAAACGGCCGAGAATGTTGCGGATAAGTGGAAGATCAGTCGTGAAAGGCAGGATCAGTTTGCACTTCAGTCGCAAGAGCGCTATCAACGGGCATTTGAACAAGGGAAATTTGAACACGAGCTGATTCCGGTTCCGGTATCAAAAGGAAAAGAAACGTTACGCGTTGATCGCGATGAACATCCGCGTGCAACCTCACTCGAAAAGCTTGCTGCGTTAAAACCCGCTTTCAAACCCGACGGTACAGTGACAGCCGGTAATTCATCCGGGATCAACGATGGAGCAGCGGCCTCGTTGGTGGTAAGCGAAGACATCGTAGTGAAGTATAATCTAAAGCCGCTCGCGAAAGTGGTATCGATGGCAGTAGCCGGGGTTGATCCGGCTCACATGGGCATCGGTCCGGTACCCGCTACACAAAAAGCGCTGAAGCGCGCAGGGCTGAAAGTATCTGATCTCGGATTGATTGAATTGAACGAAGCATTTGCGTCACAGGCGTTGGCGTGTATCTCCGACCTCGGGTTAAATCCGGACATCGTAAATGTTAACGGAGGTTCGATTGCAATTGGTCACCCGCTGGGTTGTAGCGGAGTGCGGATCAGCGCAACGCTGATTCATGAGATGCAAAAGAGAAACGTGCGGTACGGCCTCGCCACGATGTGCATTGGAGTAGGACAGGGAGCAGCCATCATTTATGAACGAATGTGATGATTGCATTCTTTCGGAAACTTCGGCAAAAAACCATGGAGGGCGGTAAAGTTAAAAAGTACGTGCTTTATGCTATCGGGGAAATCGTGCTGGTAGTGATCGGTATTCTTATAGCGTTGCAGATCAACAACTGGAATGAAGCCCATAAAGACCGGCAACTGGAGCGTGTATATTATTGTAAGCTTCTCGAAGACGTAACGCAGGATCAAATTCTGTTGCGGAAATTGGTTGAAGAAGATCAGGAGCGTATTCAATGGGTCAATCAAACCATACATCTTTTGCAGCAGGATCGTGTGAATCGTGCCGAGGTTGCCAATGCAATGCGGAATTCCATCAGCCTTATTCGGTTCAACTTCAAACCCAGCCTCTCGGCATTTGATGACTTGAAGTCGAGCGGCAAACTGGGAATTATCCGGGACCTTGAGCTGAAGAAAAAATTACTGAATTATTATGCTGTGCTCGCGGGTTATGGCGATATCCAGGATATTGTGGCAGATGCCAGCCTGGACAGCTACCTGCAACCCTCGAAAGACTTTTTGGAAGCCGGTTTTCCGCAGATTGATTTTGTGCAGGCCGAGTTGGACACCTCGCTGGTAGATGTTAATAAATTGCAGAAAAATTCACCGATGCCGGATGCGATCCGGGAAAAGCTTCTCAACGAAGCGATTTTACACCTTAACTCCAATGCCCGGAAAAAAGCAGTATTTAAGATAATGGAGTTGGAAATTTTGGAAATGAAAAGTCTGCTCGAAAGGAAATGCGATCAGGTAAAGTAACCGCGTTAATAAAAAGCACCCTGTACACCTTTGAAAGTCTGAAGCCAATAAAGTTTTTCAACCATGCGGTATTTTTTTGAAATCGCTTATAAAGGAACTCAGTACAAAGGCTGGCAAACGCAGCACAATGCGGTTACGGTTCAGGAAGTGGTTGAAAAAGCAATTTTCACCTTAACAGGAACGAAGACGGAAATTATCGGAAGCGGCCGAACCGACACCGGTGTGCATTGCGAACAGCAGTTCTTCCATGCAGACATTGAGAAATCTATTGTGTTAAAAGATTTCCAACACCGGTTGAATGTGCTGCTGCCCAAAGACATTTCGATTCAATCAATCCGAAAAGTAAAACCTGACGTAAGTGCCCGTTTTGCCGCGCTTTCGCGGACGTATCAATACCGGATTACACTCGTAAAAAATCCCTTGTTGGACGGATTGGCGTTGCATTACTTTAAATCGCCCAATGTTGCAACGATGAACAAAGCGGCTGCGTTATTATTGGGCGAACACGATTTTCAATGTTTCAGCAAGGTTAAGACGAATGTGAACCACTTTTTGTGCGACATCTCCTGGGCCGAATGGAAGCAAAAAAATGACACACTGGAATTTACAATCACTGCAAATCGTTTTCTGCGCGGCATGGTACGGGCCATTGTCGGCACCCTGCTGGACATCGGAACAGGTAAAATGACCGTAAAAGATTTTCAAACAATCATCAACAGCAAAGACCGCAAACAGGCAGGGCAGAATGTTTCGCCTGAGGGTTTGTACCTGACGAAGGTGAAATATCCGGCATCAATTTTTTTGAAGTAACGAGGGGCTAACAAGCATGGAGAAAGATCAAACCACCAGCGGCAATATTATCGATTTCAAGGTTCTCAGGCGCCTGCTGAAGTTTGTGATGCCCTACAAAGGCCGCTTCTATCTCGTGATCGTGTTAACGTTCACCCTTGGGGTGCTCACACCCTTACGGCCCATCCTGATTCAGTATACGATTGATAACGATGTAGCCACAGGCAATTATCGGGGGGTAATTGTGATGGTGCTGGTGTTGTTTTTTATGCTGATCGTTCAGGCATTTACCGAATACATTCATACCTACTTGTCGGGGTGGCTGGGCCAGCAGGTTATCCGCGACATCCGCACCAAACTCTACGAGCATCTGATTAACCTCCGCCTTCGGTTTTTTGATAAGACACCCATCGGCCGACTCGTAACCCGCACCATTTCAGATGTGGAAACACTGGCAGACGTATTCAGCGAAGGGTTAGCGGCCATCATCAGCGATTTGCTGCAAATCGTCTTCATCGTAGCTGTGATGGTGTATATCGACTGGCGGATGGCATTGATAAGTTTGGCCACGTTGCCGCTGTTGTTGATCTCAACATACATTTTTAAGGAAAAAATTAAAGTGGCGTTTAACGATGTGCGCAATGCGGTGGCAAGTCTGAATACATTCGTTCAGGAACATATTACCGGAATGAACATCGTGCAGATTTTTGCGAGCGAGAAACGCGAGTTTGATAAGTTTAAGGTAATCAATGAAGAGCACCGGCAATCAAACCTCCGGTCGGTGTTGTACTATTCAATTTATTTTCCGGTGGCGGAAATCATCGCGGCCGCGGGCATTGGACTGCTGGTTTGGTATGGCGCGCAAAGCATTATCCAGAACGATACGGGCATGACCATCGGAAAGCTGGTGGCATTCATCATGCTGCTTCAGCAATTCTTCCGCCCGATTCGGATGATTGCCGATCGCTACAACACGTTGCAGATGGGTATTGTAAGTTCTTCGCGGATCATCAATCTGCTGGACAGTCAGGAAGATGTACAGCCGAATGGAACGCATCAACCGGAAACGCTTCAGGGTGAAGTGAAATTCGAAAACGTTTCTTTCGCGTACACAGAGGAAGAATATGTGCTGAAAAATATCAGCCTCGAGATACAAGCCGGCAAAACTTTCGCGCTGGTGGGTGCAACCGGTGCCGGCAAATCATCGATCATTAACCTGTTAAGCCGCTTCTACGAAATCAATCAGGGCTCCATTAAGGTTGACGGGGTGGATATCCGCGAATACGATCTTGGCTTCCTGCGCAGGAACATCGGGGCGGTGCTTCAGGATGTATTTCTCTTCTCCGATTCGATTTTCAAAAACATTACGCTTGGCAACCCGGATGTAACAGAAGAGATGGTGTGGCGCGCGGCCGACATGGTTGGCGCCCGGAAGTTTATCGAACGCTTGCCGGGGCAGTTGTCGTACAACGTAATGGAGCGCGGGTCAACACTTTCGGTTGGTCAGCGCCAGTTGATATCCTTTATCCGCGCGATGGTTTACGATCCGAGAATTCTGGTGCTGGACGAGGCCACCTCATCGGTCGACTCGGAAACGGAAGAAATGATCCAGAACGCCATCGAGAAAATGATGCAGGGGCGCACGTCCATCGTGATTGCGCACCGGCTTTCAACCATCCAAAAGGCCGATACCATCGTGGTACTCGACAAGGGCGAGATTAAGGAGTCGGGCACTCATGCGAATCTGCTGCAAAAAGAGGGATTCTATACTCAACTATACAAAATGCAGTACAAAGAGTTTCTATGAATCCCACCGGCCAAAACGCCTCAACTCTAAGCAAGTAGGGCCAAAAGGGTTATATTTGCTTTAATGCGCTTTACAAAAACCTGTTTGACGCTGCTTTTGTGCCAAGTAATGGCCTTTTCGGCCTATTCTCAGGGGTCAAATGGCTCGCAAAAGGTGTATACGAAGAGCAGAACAGTCAACAAACACAACCCGATCCGGATGTCTGTTTCAAAGCGGAGGGTGGTGTGTCCGATTTTTGTCGACAACGGCTATCCCTACCACGGAATCGGAATCAAGGTTGGAGATCCTTTTGCCCTCACCTACAAGTATTATGCGAACAAGCATTTTGCAGTTGATGTGGATTTTGGCAAGTCAGCCAGCGGTCTCTACAGCAAATATTACAGCGAACTGTTTAACGAGTTTCAGCCGGAAACTTCTGAGTATTATTCCCATAACGTAAAGGCAGACTGGGTTGGCGAAGCAAAGGTTTTGTATCAGATGGGTCTTGAACAAGTTTCTCCGGGCTTGCAACTGTATGTCGGGCTGGGCTGGGAAGTCCGGAACCTCAGAATTGAGTATGACTACTTTGCCGAAGAAGATGGCCTCTCAAAAAACTTTAAAAATCAATACGACCGGCTTACACAAGGAGCACAAGGTGTTTTCGGAATCGAATACTCGTATTTCAAAATCCCGGTGTCTGCATTCATGGAGCTTGAATATTACTACGATGTAGTAAAAGATCCGGGCTGGACTAAAATCCAGGGCGGTGTAGGCTTACGATACGTTTTCTAACGCTGACTCTTTTTCCGTTTCAATCTGTTTTCGGTACAAGTCTTTATAAACTCCGCCTTTGCGGATCAGGCCGATGTGCGTGCCCTCTTCTACAATTTGTCCGTCAACCAGCACAATGATCTTATGGGCCAGCTTGGCCGATGATACCCGGTGAGAGATGACTACCGAAGTCCGGTTTTGCATGATCCTCCGCATGCTATTGAGAATGGTGTTTTCTGTTTTTGTGTCGACAGCCGAAAGGGCATCATCCAGGATCAGAATTTTTGGCTCTCGTACAATAGCGCGCGCAATGGACACACGTTGTTTTTGTCCGCCCGAGAGCGTAATGCCTCGTTCACCGATCCGGGTTTCAAAACCCTGCGGGAATGCCATGATGTTGTCGTATACGTCAGCATCTTTGGCGGCCTGTGTAATTTTATCGTTACCGGACTCGGTCAAGCCGAAACCAATGTTGTTATAAATGGTGTCGCTGAATAAAAACACATCCTGAGGTACAGAGCCTAGCTGGGTGCGCAGCGAATTGAGATTGTAATCTTCGATCGGCGTGTCGTCAATCAGCACTTCACCCTCGCGGGCGTCATAAAGCCTCGCAATCAGGTTGGAAACGGTACTTTTTCCCGATCCGGTTGTACCGATAATCGCCAGCGACTCACCCGGATTGATCGTAAACGAAACGTTTTTCAATGCCTGTATGCCCGTGTCGGGATACGTGAAGCTGACGTTCTTAAATTCAATCTTGCCCTTTATTTCCCGCACGAGGTTTTTCTCGGAAGTAATCGTGTTTTGCGTTTTTAGGAATTCGTTGATCCGCTTCTGGGAGGCTTCCGCGCGTTGCAATAAACTGCTGGTTAATCCGAGTGAAGCTACCGGCCAGGTTAACAAGTTTACGTAGATGATGAATTCTGCAATGTAACTGATGGGGAGTCCACGGTTAATGACTTCTACGCTTCCGGCATATACAGTTAAAATAATGCTCAGCCCGATGAGGCCTGTCATCAATGGAAAAAATAACGACTGAATGCGGGTAAGCTTGAGCGATTTGTTTTTATAGTTTTCGCTCTCCTCTGAAAAGTTCTTGATTGATTCGTTTTCACGATTGAACGACTTGATCACGCGAATACCGCTAAATGCTTCCTGAACAAATGTGGAAAGCTTCGACTGGCTTTTTTGAATTTCTTCCGACCGTCTTTCAACCATGTTATTCACGAGGTAGATTCCAACCGAGAGAAACGGCAGCGGAATGATGGCGTACCACGTGAGCGTAGGATTCTTACTGAACATGTATGGAATAAGAATCAGAAACAAGGTGATCAGTTGAAGTCCGTACATGATCACGGGCCCCAGATACATGCGCACGCGGCCTACATCTTCCGAAATCCGGTTCATTAAGTCACCGGTGTTGTTTCTGCGGTAGAAACTAAGCGGGAGTGTTTGGTAATGCTCAAAGATTTCATTTTTCAGATCGTACTCGATGTGCCGCGACATAACGATCAGTGTCTGGCGTACGAGGTAAAGAAAAAACCCGCGGAGTAAAGCCATCAGTAAGATCAACCCCGCATAAAGCATCAGACTGAAAGCAAACACCCGAAAGAAGTTGTCCTGAAGCGTTAACCCTTCAAAAGAACGATACACCAGTACGTCATCGGTTACGAGATCAATGGAGCGTCTGACAAGTTCTGCCGGTATAATTTGGAACACGGTAGAGATAATGACGAACACAACCCCCCAGATAAGATGCCTTTTATATTTAAGAAGATACTTGTTGAGATACTTGAGTTCTGTCATAACGGGCAACACAGGCCTAAAAAGGCATTTGATTCAACTGATTTGGCACCTACAAAGTTTGGGTAATGCCGCAAAATATTTAATAAAATTCTGCCAACGACAGCCGCTCCAGTAGAATCCCTTTATTTTTATTGCAATCGTTTGAGATGTGCCAAAAACGAACTTTTCCCGGTAATTTTGTGCTTCCATAAACGCGAAAAGTAACAGATTCCAAACTAAAACAAATCCGATGGAGATTAAAGAACTTGAAAAGGTAGAGCAGGCTGGCATCTTCGGCAAGCTTTCACAACTGGGACATGAGCAGGTGGTGTTTTGTCATGATGAGGCTACCGGGCTTAAAGCGATCATTGCCATCCACAACACTGTACTCGGGCCTGCCCTGGGCGGAACGCGTATGTGGAACTACGCTACCGAACAGGAAGCGCTTACCGATGTATTGCGCCTTTCACGCGGCATGACGTTCAAAGCATCTATCTCCGGATTAAATCTTGGCGGAGGTAAAGCAGTTATCATTGGCGATGCCAAAACCATGAAGACGGAAGCCTTCATGCGCAGGTTCGGAAAATTTGTCGACAGCCTCAATGGAAAATACATCACTGCGGAAGATGTAAACATGAAAACTGCTGACATGGAATTCATCGGCATGGAGACCAAACACGTTACCGGATTACCGGAATCGATGCGTGGTGGTGGTGATCCGTCACCCGTTACAGCATACGGTGTTTACCTCGGCATGAAAGCCGCTGCGAAAAAAACATACGGCAACGACAGCCTGACCGGAAAAACAGTTGCCGTTCAGGGTATTGGTCAGGTAGGTACGTATTTGGTGGAGCATCTTGTAAAAGAGAATGCAAACGTATACATCACCGACATCGCGGAAGACAAGGTGAAGGCTTTGGCACAACGCCTCGGAGTTAAAACCGTAGCGCAGGATAAAATTTATGATCTCGACATGGATATCTATGCTCCATGCGCACTCGGGGCAACCTTAAATGACGATACGATTGCGCGGTTGAACTGCCAGGTTGTAGCCGGTGCGGCCAACAACCAGCTGAAAGACGAAGTAAAGCACGGATACATGCTGATCGACAAGGGCATCACCTATGCTCCGGATTTCCTGATCAACGCTGGCGGACTGATCAACGTGTACAATGAATTTTTAGGGAACTACAATCGTGCCCGCGTATTCGAGCAGGCCGAAGGAATTTATACAACCTGTATGAACATCTTTAAACTGGCCGAGCAGGAAAAGATCAACACACAGGAGGCTGCTATCAAACTTGCCGAAAAGCGTATCGCAGATATCGCTCAGGTGAGAACCAGAAGATAACTGTTTCTAAGTTGTTTTATACGAAATACCTGCCTGATTACCGGCAGGTATTTTTGTTTATGGCCTATTCAGAATCTCAAAGGCAACTTTAAAATCCGGCAAATTCATCAATCCTGATTATCTTTGCAGCGAATTTGTTCTTTGATACATGCTCAATCGTAGAAGCCTCCGCGTAAAAGTAATGCAAAGCCTTTTTGCCTACCAGCAATGTAAGGATGCCAACTACACCCTCGCCACCGATTCCATTGAGGAAACGTTCGCCCCTGACCTGAACTCGATGGAAGTACAGGATAAAAAGGAGTTGAGCAAGCAAAAGGCTCAGGCGCTGAAAGCGTTCGAGAAGGCCTTCGAAAAGAATCAGATGTCTGCGGAGCATGACGACCCGAAAATCCAGAAAGCATTAAAAGAAGCTTTTGCCTTGTATACAAAAGGCATTAAAAAGGACTTCGACTTCATTAAAAAGAACCTGGTTCTTCAGTCTGAAAAAATTTACGATCACTACCTGTCTGTACTGGCACTTGGCGTTTCACTGGCGGAAGCCGCTGATGCGGATAAGAAAATCAACCACGGAAATTTTGTTAAGAACAGTTGGATCAAAGCACTCGGCAAAAGCGAAGAACTAAAAAAGGAATCACTGAAAGCGGGCATTGCGTGGGATAAGAATTTTGATCGCGTACGCCAGTGGCTAAAGGATGTGCTGAAGCAGGATAATGACTACATGCACTATCTCGACAAGAAAAATCCCTCAACAGATGATCAGAAGAAAATCATGAATCATTTGTTCAGGAGAGTCATTCTGGGCAAGACAGTGATTAATGAGTTCTTCGAAGAGGAGGTTCTTTATTGGGCTGAAGACCACGACATCGTGAAGGGCATGGTTGAAAAGACCATCAAATCATTTAATCCGGAGAAAGACAAGACCATTCAACTTCCGGTGCTTTCGCTGAATTGGGATGACGACCGGGATTTCATTGAAAAACTCTTTTCGGAAGGCGCTAACCTGAGTGAGCAACACAAAGAACTTATTTCGAGCAACACACGAAATTGGGAAGTAGAACGTCTGCCGTTAACCGACCGTGTTATCCTGGAGATGGCCATCGCTGAACTCATTTCGTTCCCGAACATCCCGGTAAAGGTTACCATTAACGAGTACATAGAACTCGCAAAAAATTACAGCACCCCCAAAAGCCGTCAGTTCATCAATGGTATTCTGGACGTAATCTCCAAAGAGCTTAAAACGAAGGGAAGTATGAAGAAAAGTGGCCGTGGGCTGATCGATAACAAATAGCCTGTTAAAAAGCTGTTAATTCAGGGCAGCGGCCTGATTTCTTGCCGAAAAAGCGTGTAAATCCCGAAAATCCTGATGAAATTTGAAGTCCTATGGGTAAAAAAAGCGGAAATGCGTTTCTGGCGTTCCTGATCGGAGCAGCAGCCGGTGCGGCACTTGGAATTTTATATGCTCCTGACAAAGGAGTGAACACGCGTCAGAAACTCTCGTTTCAACTGGAGAAGTATAAAGACATGCTTCAGTCGTTCTTGAAAGACATGATGGAGGGTAAAGAAACACCCCTTACCTCAGAGGCTAAATCGCAGGGTCAGAAAGTAGTTGACGAGGCGCGTTTGAAAGCCGAGAAATTGCTCGAAGACGTAGATGACCTGCTGGAGCAGATCAAAGGGAAAAAGGTTAATGAATATAGTTGATAGCATATGAAAGCAAAATTGATTTTAGTATTGATTGCAGCGGTTTCATTCACCGCGTGCAAAGACCGTGATGCAGAAAAGAAGATCGCTGCGCTCGAGGCACGGATTAACTCACTCGAAGGAAAGAAAACTCCTGTAGCAGCTGAACCCGGCAAAGAAGTGGTTACCCCGCCGGCTGAAGTGAAGCCCGATGGTCCGCTTCCGGTAATGGAAGTTGATCAAGTGGATTACGATTTCGGTGTGATTAAGGAAGGCGAGAAGGTTTCGCATGTTTATAAAATCAAAAACACAGGCGTAGCTCCGTTGATTATTCAGGATGCCAAGCCTTCCTGCGGATGTACAGCGCCTGATTGGACCAGAACACCGATCCCTCCGGGTGGCGAAGGTTTTGTAAAGGCTGAGTTCGACAGTAACGGTAAACCCAATGCACAGAACAAAACCATCACCGTTACGGCAAACACATGGCCTAAAACAACACGCCTCAGCTTTAAGGCGATGGTTACACCAAAACCTGATGCGCAGAACGGCCCGGTTCGTAAGTAATTAACAGAACAATAATTCCGGCATCCCAATCCTTCCCTGATCGATTGGGATGTTTGTTTTTAATAAGATAACTTTACACGTTCAATAAACAACCAAGTATGGTAAGTGCATTTTTATTACAAGCTCAGTCGGGCGGAAGCAGCATCAGCTTTTATGTGATGATGGGAGGTATGATCCTCGTATTCTATTTCTTCATGATCCGCCCCCAGCAGAAGAAAGCGAAAGACGCAAAGAAATTCATTGAAGAAATCAAGCGTGGCGACTACGTGGTAACCATTGGAGGCGCACACGGAGAAGTAGCCGAAATGGAAGGTGATACATTCATTCTCGAAGTTGAAAAAGGCGGTCGAATCCGTTTCAACAAGTCAGCCATTTCCATGGAAGCAACCAAAATCGCAGCCGGTAAAAAATAACGTGAGTATTGTAACATCGATATTCAACTTTTTACGCTTCAATAAAAAAAACTGGAAGGCCGTAGTATTGTGCATCTTTGCCGCTACGGTCTTCTGGTTTTTTAACGCCCTCAATAAAAATTATTCAACCAACCTGACGTTTCCGGTTACGTTCGATTACGATCAGGATCATTTTGTGCCGGTAAAACCAATGCCCGCATCGGTTCGCATGAACGTGACGGGTTCCGGCTGGGATTTATTTCGCAGAAGCCTTGGCTTTAAAGTTCCACCGCTGGTTATTCCCCTCGAGAAACCCGCAGAAATCAGAAAAATTGTAGGCGCTACGCTCCCCGCCACCTTTGCCGGACAGCTCGATCGGCTGAAAATCAACTTTGTTATTACCGACACGGTGCGCATTCATATCGAAGAACGAGCGCGAAAAAAGATCCGCGTTCGATTGGATTCGGCCTGGCAGTTTCTTGACCCGGAGTTCGGCCTCGTGGAGGAACCAAAACTTTCTCCTGATTCGGTTTGGGTAGAAGGACCCCGGCAATCAATCGCAGAATTACCGTCAACCGTTCAACTTACGCTGCCGCAAAAAAACCTGCGCAAGGATTTTCGGGATGAAGTTGAACTAAATTTTGGAAACCGGGATTTAATTAATGCGCAACCTGGTAATATCAGTGTTTCATTGAACATTGAAAAGTTTGAAGAAGTTACCCGACGTGTAAGATTGGTTATTGTCAATGTTCCTGCGCGATTGAAGCAGGGCACAGTCGCAAAAGAAATTTCCTGCGCTTTTCGTTTGCCTGAATCACGTGTGCGAACGTTCGCAGATGATTCGCTCCGTGCCGTGATCGATCTGAAGGATACGGCAAAAGGCGAACATAAGCTTGTGCCAAAGATTGCAGGACTACCGGCTGTTGCGCAAGTGATTAAGACAGATACGGTTATTATTAACTTCTGAATTTGAAAAAACCTTTGCAGATAGGAGTAACCGGAGGTATTGGCTCAGGTAAGTCTCTGGTTTGTCACATTTTCGCATTACTCGGAGTGCCCGTGTATGATGCCGACAGCCGAGCGAAGACCTTAATGACCACCGATGGAATATTAGTGTCACACATCAAGAAAGAATTCGGAGTATTGTCGTTCCGTTCAGATGGAAGTCTGAACCGGGAGTATCTGGCAGAGCACGTTTTTAGCCATCCGGATAAACTGGCATTGTTAAACAGCCTGGTGCATCCGCGGGTGGGCGAAGACTACAGCCGGTGGGTGATGGAGCAACCCGGCCGTTACGTGTTAAAAGAAGCCGCCTTATTATTTGAGGCGAAGTCGAATCAGGCACTCGACAAGATTATCGTAGTTTCTGCGCCCGAAGAACTGAGAATTAAACGAGTACTCCAGCGCGATAAGCATCGTACGGAACAACAGGTAAGAAACATTATTCGCAATCAATTGAGGGAAGAGGAAAAATTGAAGCTGGCAGACTATATAATCCGGAATGACGAAAGCACACCCCTGATACCTCAGGTACTTGGCCTTCACGAACAATTCCTCTCCATGGCAAAGTAGTTTGCCGGCACCAACACCGAACTAATTCATCAGAACGTCAATGAATAAATCGTATTCGAAATTTTTAATTATCCTATTTATCAGTGCCATCGTAGCGGGCTGTGGCAAAAAACAGGGTGTACCTCCGACCGGCCAGGCGCGTCAAATGCGCACACCGGAGGTTGACGGATTTATTGTGCGCAACCAGAGTATCAGCGATAAGATTGAAGTTCCCGGTTCGCTCATGCCTTCGGAGCAAACGCAAATTCGCGCAGAAGTAAGCGGTCGTATTGTGAAGCTAAATGTCGCGGAAGGCACGACCGTGCAAAAAGGTGCGTTGCTGGTGAAGCTCTTTGATGGCGATCTTCAGGCCCAACTGAAAAAACTGAAAGTGCAGTTGGCCATCGCGAAAACCACCGAGGAACGCCAGCGTCAGTTGCTTGAGATCAAGGGTATCAGTCAGCAGGACTACGATTTGGTAAAGCTCAACGTAGAGACTCTCGAAGTTGACATTGAGGCGACTGAGATTGCGATCGTTAAAACCGAAATTCGCGCCCCGTATGCCGGCCAGCTTGGTTTGAGAAATGTGAGTATGGGCGCATACATTTCACCAGCCGACATCATCACCGTAATCCGGCAGGTAGATGAATTGAAACTCGAGTTTTCGGTTCCTGAGAAATATGCCAAGGAAGTTAAGAAAGGTGACCTGATTACCTTCCGCGTAGACGGTGGCCAGCGCGACCATGCGGCAACGGTAATCGCTACTGAAAACAGCGTTGAACAAACAACCCGAACGCTGCGTATCCGTGCACGTGTGGATAAAATTGACACGGAGCTTGTTCCGGGAGTATTTGCCCGGGTAAGTCTTCAGTTGGGTAAAACGGCAGATGCCTTGTTGATTCCTACGCAAGCGGTTATTTCAACGGCCCGCAACAAACAAGTGGCTGTACTTCGTAAGGATAGCGTTGTGTTTAATATAGTGGAGACCGGGGCGCGTGATTCGGTGTTTGTACAGATTACAAACGGATTGAAAGCGGGTGACACGGTGATTACTACCGGATTGATGGTGCTTAAGCCAAACGCAAAGGTTAGCGTAAAAAGAATTTCTAAATAATTTTCACGATGAATATTTCCGAATTAAGTCTGAAGCGCCCGGTATTCGCAATTGTGATGAACATCATCATTGTTGTGTTTGGCGTGATCGGGTTTAGTTTTCTGGGGGTCCGCGATTATCCGGCTATCGATCCGCCCAACGTGAACGTGAGCACATCGTACTCAGGTGCCAATGCCGACATTATTGAATCTCAAATCACCGAGCCGCTTGAGAAGGCGATTAACGGTATTGCCGGAATTAAAAACATCACTTCTTCTTCCAGTGTTGGCAGAAGCAATATCAACATAGAATTTGAGCTTAGCGTTGACCTGGAAGCGGCTGCGAATGACGTGCGCGATAAAGTTTCGCAGGCCGTACGCTCACTTCCGCAGGATCTAACATCGCCACCGGTTGTTTCGAAAGCCGATGCAAACTCTGACGCCATTATTTCAATGACCGTGCAGAGCAATACAAGAGATCAACTCGAGCTGACAGAGTATTGTAATAACGTACTCGTTGAGCGGTTGCAGACCATCCCCGGAGTAAGCAGCATCCAGGTGTGGGGCGAACGCAGATATGCCATGCGCATTTGGCTTGATCCTTCTAAATTGAGCGCATATAGCTTAACAGCATTGGATGTTCAGCAGGCGCTTAGCCGCGAAAACGTTGAACTGCCTTCCGGTAAGATTTATGGAAACAATACGGAATTAACCGTAAGAACCTTCGGTCGGTTGTATACCGAGGAGGATTTCAGCAACGTCATTATTAAGTCGGGCACGGAAACGGGTGATATCCGGTTAAAGGATGTTGGCCAGGCGGTCTTGGGTCCGGAAAATGAAGAGTCGGTACTCCGCGAAAGCCGCATTCCAATGATTGGGCTGGCGATCGTACCGCTTCCGGGTGCGAACTACGTCTCCATCTCAGATGAGTTTTACAAGCGCATGGCCCAAATTGAAAAAGAAGTGCCGTCCGACATCACGCTCAACATTGCGCTTGATCAAACGGTGTTCATCAAGCGGTCGATTTCCGAAGTGGAAGAAACACTGTTGATTTCATTTTTACTGGTGGTGTTAATCATCTACCTGTTCTTCCGCGACCCGATTATCGCCTTGCGTCCGCTGATTGATATTCCGGTTTCGCTGATCTCAACATTCTTTATCATGTACCTGTGTGGGTTTTCAATAAACGTGCTAACCATGCTGGGGATTGTACTCGCGACCGGCCTAGTAGTAGATGACGGTATTGTTGTGACGGAGAACATTTACAAGAAGCTTGAGCAGGGTATGAATAAATACCGTGCGGCCCGGGAAGGAGCAAAGGAAATTTTCTTCGCGGTTATTTCAACCTCCGTCACACTGGCGGTCGTGTTTCTGCCGATCCTGTTTTTGCAGGGATTTACCGGTCGATTATTCCGTGAATTTGGAGTTGTTGTTGCCGGAGCCGTATTGATTTCATGTTTTGTTTCGCTTACGCTGACACCAGTATTAAGTGTAAAACTTTCCGGAAAGCAAGGCGTACACTCGTGGTTCTACCGTGTTACCGAACCATTCTTTACCGGAATGGAAAGCGCGTATCAGCGCTGGCTTTCATCGTTCATGAAAATCCGCTGGGTTGCTGTGCTGCTGATTATCTGTTGTATTGTCGGTGGGTATTTTGCAGGGATCAATCTTCAGTCGGAGCTCGCGCCCATGGAAGACCGTAACCAGTTCAGGCTGCAATTGACGGCTCCCGAAGGAACGGCTTTTGAGTACATGGATAACTACGTGAACGATCTCACGCAGTTAATTATGGACTCGGTTCCGGAATATCGCACTGCGCTTTCTGTAACCGCTCCGGGTTTCACCGGGTCAGGTTCCGTAAATACAGGGTTCGTACGGGCAACCCTCGTGGATCCCGAGCAAAGGCAAAGGTCCCAGCAGCAAATCGTGGATATGGTCAATCGCAACCTGAGCCGGTATCCGCAGGGTCGAGCTTTTGCCATTCAGGAACAAACCATCTCGGTTAACAGGCGAGGCGGGCAGCCAGTGCAATTCGTAATTCAAAACAATAATTTCGACAAACTGCGGGATGTTCTTCCCAAATTTCTGGAAGCAGCAAACTCCAATCCGGTCCTTCAAACGGTTGATGTAGACTTGAAATTCAATAAACCTGAGTTGAAGGTTAGCATTAACAGGCTTAAAGCAACGCAATTAGGCGTGAGCGTTCAGGACATCGCTCAAACGTTACAGCTCGCGTACAGCAACCTGCGCTTTGGGTATTTTACGAAAGAGGGTAAACAGTACCAGGTGATGGGGCAGGTATCGCGCGTGAACCGCGATGATCCAAGCGATTTGAAGAATCTGTATGTGCGTACCCGTTCCGGTGAACTCGTGTCGATTGACAACCTCGTAACCATCGAGGAGTCGACAACCCCGCCATCCCTGTATCACTTTAATCGGTACAAGTCAGCAACGATTTCTGCCGGATTAGCACCCGGACGAACCGTAGGCGATGGTATTGAGGCTATGGAAAACATCAAAGCAAAACTGCTTGATGATTCATTTACCACTTCGTTAGCCGGAACATCCCGCGACTATGCTGAAAGCGCGAGCAATACAACGTTTGCTTTCATCCTGGCGTTGCTGCTCATCTATCTGATCCTGTCTGCACAGTTTGAAAGTTTTGTCGATCCGATTATCGTGATGGTTACGGTGTTGCTGGCCATTCCGGGCGCACTGATTTGCCTTTATATTTTCGGGCAAACCATCAACATATTTTCACAGATCGGTATGATTATGCTGATTGGCCTCGTAACAAAAAATGGTATTTTGATTGTCGAATTTGCAAACCAGAAACGCGAAGAGGGTCTTTCTAAAATGGAGGCCGTATTGGAGGCATCCCGACTTCGTCTTCGCCCGATTTTAATGACAAGTTTAGCGATGGCGCTGGGTACCTTGCCGATTGCACTTTCGCTTGGCGCAGCTTCCACAAGTCGTCAGCCGTTGGGAATTGTGATCGTGGGAGGTATCATGTTCTCCCTTGTGCTTACATTGTTTGTAATTCCAGCGGTGTATTCATACTTGTCGCGAAAGCCAAAACATATTGAATTTGGCGATGAAGTTCCTGCCTCAAAAAATGAATTGGCGTATGAAGTTTAGGTTATTGGTAGTTCTGTTGATCCTTGTTTTCGGTGAGCAGGGGGTTGCGCAGGAATTGGTTACGCTGGAAGAAGCAATTGCGCTTGCGCTGAAAGAAAATTACGACGTGCAATTGGCGCAAAATCTTTCCCTTTCGGCGCGGACCGATGAAAAATACAGTGTTGGAGCGTTGCTTCCGCAGCTAAACGGAACGGCTGCCACCAATTGGAATTCAAATCATCAGGAATTCGCATTCGCGGATGAATCGAGAAACGTTAGCGGTGACGCAAAATCAAATAACGCCACTGCTTCGCTTCAGGCTGTGTGGACACTTTTTGATGGAACAAAAATGTTTGCAACGCGCGAGCGGCTGGAGCAGATTGCCGCCCAGGGAGAATTGAACGTGAAGAACCAAATGGTTAATTCAATCTCTGCCGTGATTGTTAATTATTACAACATTGTCCGACAGAAACAACAGTTGAAGGCCATTCAGGAGCTCATGTCGGTAAACGAAGAACGTGTTAAAGTTGCCGATCGTAAGGTTGATGTCGGCATAGGCGCGCGACCGGAATTGCTGCAGGCAAAAGTCGATTTGAACGCACAGCGCACGCTGGCTATCCAACAGGAAACCTTAATTGCCCAATTGAAAGATCAACTCAATGGACTGGTTGGGCTCAGACTTCCTGCCAACTACGACGTAGCGGATACAATCCTGATCAATCTGGACATCCGGGAGCCGGAAATTTCGGCGGACATTGAGAATAAAAACTATCAACTATTGAGTACCGACAAGAACCGCGAGATCGCCAGCCTGATGCTGCGCGAAAGCCGCGCAAGTCGTTCGCCCATCATTAATTTCAACGGAGCCTACAATTATTCAAAAACAAACAACACCAAGCTGATCAACCCATTCTCCTCGCTCGAAAGTCAGATTAATGGCTTTACGTACGGCTTCTCCATGACCCTGCCGATTCTGAATGGATTCAACATCACCCGCAATGTTCAGCAAGCGCGGATTAACGTGCGCAGACAAGAACTCCTCTACAACCAGCAAAAGCAGTCGGTTGACGTGGCAGTCAGAAATGCGTATGTGAATTACGACAACACGAAGAAAATTCTGGTAATAGAAGAAGAGAACATTTCTCTTGCACGCGAAAACGTTTCGATCGCGTTAGAGAGCTTTAAACGGGGAGTGGCCACATTCATTGAACTTCGTACAGCGCAACAAAGCCTGGCGGAAGCCTACAACCGTCTGATCGCTGCGCGATACAATACCAAAGTTGCTGAGACAGAATTGCTCCGGCTGAACGGAAGCCTGTTGAAATAGATCAGACTGTTGGCGTTTCAGTCTCGGAAGGTTGTTGCTCTTCCTTCGCGGTTTCCGGGTCGGTGATCCAGAAATTGTTATAACCTTCCCCCACCTGAATGGCGAGCATCCCTTGCGCTAACAAATCCAGTATTGCGAGGAAATTAAAAATCAGCGCAATGCGGGTTTGATAGGTTTCAACGATCTCCATAAACGATACACGCTTTTTCGTTGTTACCTGACCGAGCAGGAATTCACGCTGCCCTTCAATCGTATAGGGATATTGAATAACCTGGTGAACCGGTTTATTCTTTTCTTCTTCCTGGCGCTTGAGAACTTTTTCAAAAACCGTCATCAGCTTGAACAAGTCAACATCCTGAAGTTCGGCTTCCACGTTGCTGCTTTCCGCTAACACTTTCAGTTCCTTCATCAGGTTGCCGCGCTTCTCCTTCATCAGCTCGATTTCTTCCATTTTGTGGAAGCTGTCGATCACCGATTTATACTTCTTGTACTCCAGAAGATGCTTAACAAGTTCTTCGCGCGGGTCAATCTCGTTGCCCTGCTCGTCAATCTGTGGACGCGGCAGTAACATTTTTGATTTGATACGCATCAACGTAGCGGCTACCAGAATAAATTCGCTGGCAACATCTACGTTCAACTGCTCCAAATGATGGAGGTAGTCCAGAAAATCCTTGGTGATACGGGAAATGGGAATATCATAGATGTCCAACTCGTCCCGTTCAATAAAAAACAGGAGAAGGTCGAAAGGCCCTTCAAAAAGCGGGAGTTTTACCTCAAAATTGTCCTGTGCCGTCATATCCCCAAAAATCGAACGGCAAATTTACCCATAATCCACCATAAAATTCCGACCTGCCGGAAATATCTATCTTTGCACCTGGTTCTGAAACACAGCACTTTGCGTATGCGTTTTAAACCTTTAACTTAATTGGCTGTTAATAGAAAAAACACCGTAAATGCTGATAACTCCCGGGCCACTACTGAAGAAAATCAACAGCCCTGCCGACCTTAAAAAACTCGATCAGGCACAGCTCGTGCAGCTTTGTGATGAACTTCGACACTTTATTATTGATAACGTGTCGGTGTATGGAGGTCATTTTGGTGCCAGCCTCGGGGTGGTTGAACTTACGGTTGCCCTCCATTATGTTTTCAATACTCCGTACGACCAGCTCGTGTGGGATGTAGGCCACCAGGCCTATGGTCATAAAATTCTAACCGGCCGGAAAGACGCTTTTCATACCAACCGGATGTACGGTGGTATTTCAGGGTTCCCCAAACGGAAAGAAAGTGAATACGATACGTTTGGCGTAGGCCACTCTTCAACATCGGTTTCAGCAGCCTTAGGCATGGCCGTGGCTTCGAAGTATCTCGGGCTAACAGACAAACAACATATCGCAGTAATCGGTGACGGTGCCTTAACCGGAGGAATGGCGTTTGAAGGCCTTAATCATGCCGGAGTATCTGACACCAATGTTCTGATCATCCTCAACGACAACTGTATGTCGATTGATCCGAATGTGGGTGCTTTAAAGGATTATCTCACCGATATCACAACATCCAAAACATACAACAAACTGAAGGATGATGTTTGGAACATGCTGGGTAAGTTCTCTCACTTTGGAAAGAATGCTCAGGAGATTGTTTCGAAGATTGAGAATAGCATTAAGTCGGCATTGTTGAGTCAAAGCAATTTATTTGAGTCGCTCAACCTGCGTTACTTCGGTCCGGTTGACGGGCACGATGTTAATCATCTGACCAGCGTGTTGAATGATCTGAAAGATATTAAGGGCCCGAAAATTCTTCACTGCGTGACCGTAAAAGGAAAGGGTTACGGCCCTTCTGAAAAAGGTAACGCTACCACGTGGCATGCACCGGGAGTGTTCGACAAAATCACGGGCGAGATTTATAAGAAGGTTCACGAAAAACCACAGCCTCCTAAATATCAGGATGTGTTTGGTCATACGCTGGTAGAGCTTGCAAAAGCCAATGGAAAAATTGTGGGCATTACTCCTGCAATGCCTTCGGGCTCATCGATGAATATCATGATGAAGGAAATGCCCGACCGCGCATTTGATGTCGGTATTGCCGAACAGCACGCAGTTACGTTTTCTGCTGGTCTTGCCACGCAGGGACTGGTTCCGTTCTGCAACATTTACAGTTCGTTCATGCAGCGGGCCTACGACCAGGTAATTCACGATGTATGCATTCAGGACCTACCGGTGAACTTCTGTCTTGATCGCGCGGGATTTGCCGGCGCAGATGGTCCTACACACCACGGTGCGTACGACATCGCCTATTTCCGGTGTATTCCGAACATGATCGTTTCTGCTCCGATGAATGAACAGGAACTCAGAAACCTGATGTACACGGCATCGAAGCCAAGAAAAGGTCAGGCATTCTCAATCCGATACCCGAGGGGTCAGGGTGTAATGCCCGAATGGAGAACTCCGTTTGAAGAAATTGAAATTGGTACGGGCCGCAAACTTCGCAATGGCGATGATCTGGCAATTCTAACGATCGGCCACATCGGCAACTATGCGGTGGAAGTTTGTGAAAAGCTCGAAAAGCAAAATATCCGTGTTGGTCACTTCGACATGCGGTTTGTAAAACCCATTGATGAGAAGCTCCTGCACGAAGTTTTCAGCAAATACACGAAAGTTATTACGGTTGAAGATGGATGTGTGGACGGTGGCTTTGGAAGCGCAGTGCTCGAATTCATGGCCGACCATCACTACACGGCAGATGTAAAACGTCTCGGTATCCCGGATGCGGTGATTGAGCATGGCGAACAAATCGAACTTCAACACGAGGCGGGATTTGATCCGGAACACATCGAAAAGGCCGTGATGGAGATGTTGAAAGCAGTTAAGCATGCCTGAGGCTGCTGATGTTTTCTATACCGACCATGGTGAAGGATTCCCGGTAATATTGATTCATGGGTTCTGCGAAACGCACGAGGTCTGGTCGCGTTTTGGAAAACAACTTGCCAACGATTTCCGCGTTATTTCAGTCGATCTTCCGGGTTTTGGTCAAAGTACCCCATTACCCGATAACTTTTCAGTAGCAGATGCTGCGAGCGCTATTCGCAAGCTTCTGACAAGTTTGAAGATAAAGCAATGCATACCCATCGGACATAGCCTGGGCGGATACGTCACACTGGCTATGGTAAATCAACAGCCGGAATTGTTTTCGGCATTTGGGTTGTTTCATTCTACGGCTTACGCGGATAGTGATGAGCGGAAAGCTTCGCGTAACAAGGTCATTGAATTTGTTACGAAGAATGGAGTTGAACCCTTCATTGAAACGTTTATCCCCCCACTGTTTTACGATAAAGCACACCCCGACATTCCGGCCGCGGTGAAGATGGCCCTGCAAACCAGACAAGCGACATTGATCGGCTACGCGAAAGCAATGCGCGACCGCCCTGACCTAACAGGCGTTATCCAAAAATTTAATAAACCGATAATCTTCGTTGCAGGAGAGAAAGACACCGTGATTCCGGTAGAAACGTTGCAAAAACAGGCCAAATTGGCCACCAAATCCAATCTTCACATTGTCCGGGATGCCGCACACATGGGCATGTTTGAAAAAGAAGCCGAGACGGTGAATCTTATCCATAGCTTTCTCGTAAAAGCCACCACCTGATTTTGCTAAAAAAGACGCGTTTTTCGGTCACTTTTAACCGAAAAGAGTATTAAATTGGGTAGTTTTTTCACAGGATTAACCAGCCTGTGACTTATTTGACTAAGAAATTATATTTGCAACGAAAATAACTCACTAAAACAACCCTGAACATGACTTACCCGGATTGGAATCACCTGGCTCAGAAAATTGCGTTTGGCTGTTGGGCAGCAGGAATTTTGGTGGTACTCGGCCATTTGCTGAAGTTATCAATGACCAAAGAGTCGAAAGACAAGTACGATTATATCAACCGGCACGAAATCAAATTGTTGTTGATTGGCGCGGTGATCATTGTAATCGGATTCGCCTTTTACTTTAACTCATGGGTTACTGAAGAAACCGGCACTACCTTATGGATCATTGTACGTTTGTTTACAACCATTTCCATGGGCTTGCTGGCAGGTCTGATCATGCAGAACCTCCTGAAATTCTACTATCCTTTCTACATCGAGAAGCGCTTGAAGGTACTCCGTTACAAGCCACGGATTTCTCCGAAAACCGGTAAGCCAATGAAACTTCTCAGCGAAGAAGAAGAAGACGTTTACCTCGATGAAGGTATGCAGGCTGAAGAAAACCTGTTCTCCATGGACTATGATGTATGGAAGGACGAGGAGTCAGGCTACGTGAAAATCGAAAAATATGCAGGTCACCTGCATGCGGTGCAGTGCCCGGAATGTAACTATCAGACGTTCAAAGTTGTGAAAGAAGAAATTCTCAAAACTCCTACTGAAAGTGAAGAGGGTGAATTGCTGAAGCACTACCTCTGCGGATATTGCGGATACAAGGCTAAGAAGGCGGTTACGCTGAAAGCGTCAACAAAGTTCGAAGGCGCTACAGCAACTGCTTAATACGAATAAGACATTCTAAAAAAAGCCCTCTGATCTCAGAGGGCTTTTTTATTGACCTAAAGTGCCGGAAGCTTAATCTGGTCGGAATAAAATTTCATTCGGCTGTGATGGCGGTCCAGCAACGTAATCTTTTCAATCGATGCGTGCTTATGATTGATGAACACCTCGAGATAGTCGTTGCCGAGCATGTAGAGATTCACCTTGTAACGATAGTATCGGATGGCCATTACAAACGTTCCATGTTCATATAAAGTCTTGACTTTATGATCCAGAGAAAACCGTTTGAATTCAGCCCACGTAACCATGCTTAAACTTACTTAAAAGAGTAACGCACCTCAAGCCGGTATGCGTATTGTAATTCAATAAGTTTTTTATTATCAGTTCTGATTCAGTGAACGATCAAGTGCTTTTACCGACTGAAGGATTGTTTCAACACTCTTCGCATAGAAATCCTGGTTGATCTTGTCGAAAGTGTCGGTAGCGCGGTGATAATCCGGATGATCTTCTACACCGAAATACAGGAAAGGGATCTTTTTAGCATGAAAACTTCCCTGATCCGATTGATTTGTCCAGTCGTCTTCACCCGATGACGGGCCATCATGTCCGAATAGAAGCTTGAAACCTTCAAATTTCGGAACACTCTCCACAGCCGGTTTTAAATTCGGGTGGTAATAGGTTCCGCATACATAGAGTTCGTTTTTATCACCACGGGCCACCATGTCCATGTTGATATTCAGAACAATATTCTCTTTCATCAAGTCGGTTGCGCTAACAAAGTAGCGCGAGCCACGAAGCCCGATTTCTTCAGCGTCAAAGAATGCGAGAATAATACGGTGTTCCGGAGTGTTCTTTTTAAAGTACTCGGCCATTGCCAGCAAGGCAGCGGTACCAGAGGCATTATCGTCAGCTCCGAAATAAGTCTTGCCATCGCGACTGCCTAAGTGATCATAATGTGCACTGATTACAATAGTCTCTTTCTTCTTCCCGGGAATAACACCCAGCACGTTTACGCCCCCGGTACCATCCGTCAGGCTGCCTGCCTGTGAAATGGAGAATGGTTGCTCGTAGTTGGGAACATATCGCTCAATTCCCGTTTGCTTCAGGTGATCAATGATATACACCCGGGCTTTGCGGTTTCCCTCGGTGCCGGTTTTTCGTCCATCCATCACGCTGGATGATAGTTCTTTTAATTCCTGGGCTAATTTTTTGGGATCGAATGAATATTGAGCGGAAGAGAAAAGCGCTGAAAAAATAAGCAGCGCAGACAGGAAGGGTTTTTTCATAAGCTTCAAAATTAAAAAACCCCGCCAATATCAGGCGAGGTTTTCTTTAAGCGGGTGAATGATGGGGGTCGAACCCACGACCTCCTGAACCACAATCAGGCGCTCTAACCAACTGAGCTACAATCACCATGTAAACACCGGGTTGACATTTCCGGCAACCCGCTCCCGATGCCTTCGGGATTTAAGGACTGCAAAGTTAGACAGGCTGGCTTAAAATCAAAAGGTTAGCCTAACTCCGGGTTAAATAAAAGCCTTTTTCCAAGCCTGTTTTCATTTAAAATACCGTTCTCATAAGCTAAATGGCCGGAAACAATCGTATGCGTGATTTTAGATTTAAACGTCTGCCCCTCGAATGGCGACCAGCCACATTTCGACAAGATGTTGTTTTGGCTAACCTGCCAGGGGTCATTCGGATCGACCAGCGTTAGGTCGGCATAATACCCCTCACGAATAAATCCGCGCTCCCGGACGCGGAACAGAATGGCCGGGTTGTGACACATTTTCTTCACAATGTTTTCGATGGAGATTTCACCGCGATGGAAAAATTCCAGCATGGCAACAACGCTGTGTTGAATAAGCGGTCCGCCTGAAGGTGCCTTGAAATACGTATTGCGTTTTTCTTCCGCGGTGTGTGGTGCGTGATCGGTTGCGATTACATCAATGTAGTCCGATAAAACCGCAATCATAATAGCTTTTTGATCGAGCGCAGTTTTAATTGCCGGGTTCCATTTGATGTTCGTGCCCAGTCGCTTGTAGTCGGAGTCATTAAACCACAAGTGATGAATACACGCTTCGGATGTTATCTTCTTTTTCTCGAGCGGAGTTTTGTCGTCAAACAGCAACGTTTCTTTTGCGGTAGAAATGTGCAGTACATGAAAGCGTGTTCCGTGCTTTTTGGCCAGATCGATGGCAAATGAGGAAGATTTATAACAGGCTTCTTCACTGCGGATCAAGGGGTGATAATCCATCGGCAGATCTTCGCCATACTTGTTTTTGAACTCCTCGGTATTTCTGCGAATCGTTGGTTCATGCTCACAATGTGAGGCAATCAGAAACGGAACACTTGAAAAGATTTTTTCCAACACTGCCGGATCGTCTACCAAAAGATTACCGGTTGACGATCCCATGAAAATTTTTAAACCGCAGACTTTTGACGCGTCAGTTTTTAGAATCTCATCGAGATTATCGTTCGAGGCACCGATGTAAAATGAGTAGTTCGCTAACGAATTCTTAGCAGCGATCTGGTATTTGTCTTCCAGCAGGCTTTGTGTAAACGTAGGCGGAAGCGTATTGGGCATCTCCATAAAGCTGGTAACACCACCGGCTACCGCTGCCCGCGATTCCGTAAAGATGTTCGCCTTGTGCGTTAAGCCGGGTTCACGGAAATGAACCTGGTCATCAATTGCACCCGGTAACAGGTATTTACCCTTTGCATCGATGATTTTGTCAGTTTTCTCTGATTGCAAGCCGGTTCCGATCTTTTCAATCCGTTCATTGCGGATCAGCACATCGGCCTGAAAGACCTTGTTTTCGTTGACTATATTTGCATTGAGAATCAATATTGAGCTCATAAAGCAAAGTTAGTGAAAGAAGCTGCCACATTCGAACAATTTAACCTGAACCGGCAGCTGCTTGACGCAGTGCAGGAGGCGGGCTTCACGCACCCCACCGATATTCAGCAAAAAGCTATCCCCATCATTTTAGGCGGACAACACGTGATCGGAATTGCGCAAACCGGAACCGGGAAAACCGCAGCATATTTATTACCGCTGCTGATGAAGGTAAAATACGCGCAAGGGATTGATCCGCGAGCTGTGATTCTGGTGCCGACAAAGGAACTCACGATCCAGATAACGGAGCACGCAAAAGCGTTCGCGCGGAACACCGATCTGAGAATTTTGCCAATTTATGGCGGGGTTGGCATAAAGGCTCAAATTGAATCTATAAAAAAGGGAGTCGACATTCTCGTTGCCACCCCTGGCCGGTTCATGGAACTTTACCTGACAAACGAACTTCCGCTTAAGCAAATCAAAACACTGGTGATCGATGAGGCTGATCGGATGATGGATATGGGCTTTATGCACCAGCTTAGGAAGATCGTTGATGTTCTTCCGCGTAAGCGGCAAAACCTTCTTTTCTCCGCAACGTTTCCGGAAAAAGTTGAGCGATTGTCAGGCGACTTTTTAGAATTTCCGGTTAAGATTGAAGTCACGCCTCAGGCAACCCCGGCACGTCAGGTAACCCAGGTGATGTATCGTGTTCCGAACCTGAAAACGAAAATTAACTTCATTGAATACCTGCTGCAGGATCGGGAGACGTTTAATCGTGTAATGATCTTTACGCGAACGAAAGCCAATGCGGATGCGGTGTCGAAGTACATCGACCGTAAGAATCTGGGTCCGGTAAAGGTTATCCATTCCAATAAGAGTCAGAATACCCGCATAAACGCAGTAAATGAATTTAAGGAAGGCACGCTGCGGGTTTTAGTGACTACGGATGTTACGGCACGCGGAATTGACGTAACGAAAGTATCGCACGTAATCAATTTTGATGTACCGATTTTGTATGAAGATTATGTGCATCGCATTGGAAGAACGGGTCGTGCATTTCAGGAAGGTTCTGCCATCACGTTTGTGAATAAAGCGGAGGAGGCTCACATTGAACGGATCGAGAAATTGATTCGCGAGAAGATCCGTGAAGATAAAATTCCGGAAGGAGTAGAGATCACAAAGACCCCGTTTGAAGAGGCGCAACAAATGGCACGCGACATCGATCAGCTCAAACGCAGGGATGACCCAACATTCAAGGGGGCTTTTCATGATAAAAAAAATAGCCAATAGTTTTCGCTATTGGCTATTGTCTTACGTACTGTTAGGCCATTTATCCATTCATCGACAACAAGAATTCATCGTTGTTGCGGGTACCTTTCATTTTGCTCAACAGGAATTCCATTGCTTCGTTTGAGTTCATGTCGCTCATGTATTTGCGGAGAATCCAAACGCGTTGAAGTTCATCTTCACGCATCAACAAGTCTTCACGTCTTGTACCGGATGCAGGAACATCAATTGCAGGGTAAACGCGCTTGTTGGAAAGCTTGCGATCAAGTTGCAATTCCATGTTGCCCGTTCCTTTAAATTCTTCGAAGATAACTTCGTCCATTTTAGAGCCGGTTTCAATCAGGGCGGTAGCGATAATGGTCAAGGATCCACCGTTTTCAATGTTACGGGCCGCTCCAAAGAAACGTTTTGGTTTGTGCAGCGCATTGGCATCCACACCACCGGAAAGAATCTTACCAGAAGATGGAACAACGGTGTTGTAGGCACGCGCCAAACGGGTGATGGAATCCAGCAGGATTACAACATCGTGACCACACTCAACCATGCGTTTTGCTTTTTCGAGCACGATGCTGGCAACCTTCACGTGACGTTCAGCCTGTTCGTCAAAGGTAGAAGCAATTACTTCGGCTCTTACGCTACGGGCCATGTCGGTAACTTCTTCCGGACGTTCGTCAATCAAAAGAACCAACAGGTATACTTCCGGATGGTTTTCAGCGATCGCGTTGGCAATGTTTTTCAATAAAACCGTTTTACCGGTTTTCGGTTGTGCCACGATCATACCACGCTGTCCTTTACCGATCGGTGAAAACAAATCGAGAATACGCGTTGACATGTTGTCGGGCGTAGTGCTCAGTTTGAGTTTTTCTTCCGGGAAAAGCGGTGTCAGGTATTCAAATGCTACACGGTCACGGATTTCTTCAGTTGTTTTTCCGTTTACGGATTCAACCTTCAGCAAAGCAAAATATTTTTCGCCTTCTTTTGGAGGGCGGATCGAACCTTTTACGGTGTCACCGGTCTTCAAGCCAAACAACTTGATCTGTGAAGGAGACACATAAATATCGTCCGGACTGGCCAGGTAGTTATAATCTGAGGAACGCAGGAATCCATAACCGTCCTGCATAATTTCGAGTACGCCTTCATTTGAGATCGCGCCATCGAACTCCTTAATATTAGGACGGTTCTGTGGTGCCGGGTGCTGGCTGGTATTTCCCTGGCGCTCTTCGCGCGGAGGGCGATTTTGGTCGCGTTGCTGATTTTCTTCGCGAACAGGTTTTTGTTGCGGAGGCTCTTCAAACCGGGTAATGGTTGAATCGACCTCGGTGTTAGTGGTATTCAGAATTTCTTCGGACGACTGTTCTTTTTCAGTTTTCGCTGCCGGAGCCGTTACGTTTTCGCGCTTGCGCGGACGCATGGTGCGACCCTCGGGAGCCGGCTTTTCTTTTTCTTTTTCCTTTTTTGCACCGGGGGCTTCGCCGGTAATTGCCTGCTGGTCGAGGATTTTATAGACCAGTTCCTGCTTGGAGAGCTTCTTGGCATTTTTTACGCCCATTTGTTCCGCGAGTTCTTTCAACTCGGAAAGCAACTTGACATTCAGATCGTCAATTGTGTACATGATACTAAAAAGTGGATTTTAATAATAAGAGATATGAAGGATGTGTGTTTGGAAAAAATTCAGAGAATGAAATTCAAGCGGCAGCCAGAGTAACTAAAATTTCAGCAGGGTAAGGTTATTCGTTCGAAGGCTTGGGTCAGCCGTTGATGGCACAAGTATAGGCTAAAATTGAATACAATCAAATAAATGTGCAGAATTTGTTGGTTTTACGGGCTTTCTGTCCGGTCAAAGAACTAATTTTACGGCCAATTAATTCACGCAAATGTTACAAGTTTCCGTTATCCGCGAGCATCGCGAAACCGTACTAACCGGACTGAAGAAGCGCGGGCTGAATGCCGAAAGCCTGATTGACGAAGCCATCCGCCTGGACGATGAACGTAAAAAATCGCAACAGCTCGCTGACGACCTGAAATCAAAATCCAATGCGGAGTCAAAACGCATTGGTGAACTCATGAAAAGCGGTAAGGCTGATGAGGCCGCATCGCTCCGTGCAGCGATCGCAAGCGATAAAGATGCTATCAAAAAGCATGAGGATGACAGGGCTTTGTACGAAGATCAGTTGCTGAAACATCTGTATAAAATTCCGAATGTGCCGCATGCGAAAGTTCCGGCAGGTAAATCAGCAGAAGACAATATTAATGTTCATCAGCACGGAACCATTCCAACGCTTGACGCAGATGCGTTGCCGCACTGGGAACTCATTAAAAAATACGACATCATTGATTTCGACCTGGGTAACAAAATCAGCGGGGCCGGATTTCCGGTGTATAAAGGAAAGGGTGCGAAACTGCAGCGCGCGTTAATTAACTTCTTTTTACAAGAAGCTGAGCAGAAGGGCTATCGGGAAATTCAACCCCCCATTGTCGTGAACGAAGCATCCGGATACGGCACCGGGCAACTTCCTGACAAGGAAGGGCAGATGTACTTTGTTACAGAAGATGGTTTGTACCTGATTCCTACCGCAGAAGTTCCGATCACGAATCTCTACCGCGATGTGATGATGAGTGAAAATGATCTTCCTGTAAAAAATGCGGGCTACACGCCATGCTTCAGACGAGAGGCGGGGAGTTGGGGTGCGCATGTGCGTGGATTGAATCGCTTGCATCAATTCGATAAAGTTGAAATTGTGCAGATTACAAAGCCGGAAGACTCATACGCCACGCTGGATGAGATGTGTTTGCATGTGCAAGGGTTGTTGGAAAAACTGGAACTACCTTATCGCAAGTTGTTATTGTGCGGAGGCGACATGGGCTTTAACTCAGCGATCACGTACGACATGGAAGTTTTTTCAGCCGCGCAGCAGCGCTGGCTGGAAGTTAGTTCAGTGAGCAATTTTGAAACGTTTCAGGCCAATCGTTTGAAGCTTCGCTATAAAACCAAAGACGGAAAAACGCAGTTGTTGCACACGCTAAATGGAAGTGCCCTCGCACTCCCACGGATCGTGGCGGCTATTCTGGAGAACAATCAAACCAAAACCGGAATTAAAATTCCAAAGGCGTTGGTTCCGTTTACGGGTTTTGATGTGATAAACTAAACCTGCATCGTTATTATGGCTACAACAATCCGCGCAGGTGAAAAGAAAGACCTTCCTCGTGTTCTGGAACTTATAAAAGAACTGGCACTTTACGAGAAAGCTCCGCATGAAGTAATCAACACAGTTGAACTGATGGAAAAGGATGGTTTCGGCCCGAATCCCATCTATGGTTTCTTTGTGGCCGAAGGCGAAAGTGGCATCGTTGGTATTTCAGTTTATTACTGGCGTTACTCAACCTGGAAAGGCAAACGCCTGTACCTGGAAGACATCATTGTAACGGAAACTGAGCGCGGTAAAGGAATCGGCAAATTGTTGTTTGATCGCACAATGCAACATGCAGTGGGTGAAAATTGTTCCGGTATGTTGTGGCAGGTACTCGATTGGAACGAACCCGGAATAAATTTCTACCGAAAACATTACAATCCCAGGTTTGACGGGGAGTGGCTTAACACCAGCCTGGAAATCGATCAGATTAAAAAACTGCTCGGTAAATAATTATCGCATCTCCTCGAGCAGCGTACGGAATGCCACGTGACGATGACTGAATTTTTGCCGCTGTTGTTCCACCAGGGGTGGCGCAAAAACTTCCAGAAACTGCACAACATTTTCCAGTGAGTTGGAGAAAAACTGAATCGAGTAGGAGATACTTCCATCTTCACTTTCGTGAAGAACTTTATAAATCCGGTGACCGGTAAAAAGCTGTGTGTTTAAAACCGAAGGAACGTAAACCGACTTAACCCAGCCCAGCCATTCCTGTTCCGCGGAAGCGTCAATGCCGACCGTCTCGTTGAATAAATACATGCGTTAAAGGTACATTTTTTAGTCGGACGCTACGAGCCTGATTTCAACCCTGCGGTTCATCTGTCGCCCGCTTTCTGATTCATTGTCGGCCACGAAATTCGATGCGCCATAGCCAACCGTTGAAAGCCGCGATTCTTCTATGCCCCGCTGTTTCAACCACGTTTTTATCGATTCAGCCCGTGCCAGCGAAAGCTCCTGATTATGTTCTGCTGAACCAACGTTGTCGGTGAAACCTGCGATTTCGATGCGTACCGTTGTGTTTTCGAGGAATGACTTCAACTGCTCAAGTTCGGGAAATGAGGCCTGCTTCAGGTCGGAACGATTTGTTTCGAACTGAACATTTTTGAAGGTGATCGCCTGCGCCTCACCGGTAAGCAGGACCGCAAACACATTATTCTTGAGCGCCTCCTGGCGTTTCTTCTCCAGTCGTTTTACCACAAGTTTTTGAACGCAGGTTTGATCGTCAGCCGCGGGCTTCAGCGACACGTTATCAATTAAATAATACGCTGCCTGATTAATGTCCATCAGACTTTTATACCGCTCCGTTGTTTTGGTTATACCGGCATCCTGTAACGAGAAAAGTCCGAGTGTCAAATAGCGCTCGGTTCCTTCTGCGGTAAAGCACTCGCACAACTCTTGCCAATAGCCGGTGTTATCAAATGTATTTTGATAGGTCAACAGCCGGGTACTGTCAGCATAGGTTGAGTCAGTAGATTTGTAATCCGGCCGTGCCGAAAAAATTGCTTCAAACTTTTCTGTGAAGTATCCGGAATTGATCGAGAGGCGAACATCAAACGTCAGGCAATAGCGGTGACCTTTTGTAAGCGGCTGCTTTAATTGATTTTGCAGATGCTCAGAATAGCTTTCTCTGCGGCTGTTGAAAATCATGATTCCGGCATAACCGGAAGCGTTTGATCCCTTTTCGATGTGGTCAGGAACATCCTGAACCCTCCGGTTATAGTTGTAGTAGTCGGCACTTGTGCCGGGTGAGACCCATCCCGGAATCAGTTCTTCAATCCGATCATGACCAGTATTGATGATCAAAACAGGTTTGTATCGGTAGCGTTCAAAGTTTCCGTTAACGACATAATTATCAGACGTTTCGCCTGCAGAAGTTTGTATGGTCTCGATTTTTCCGTGGACTGTATTGATTTGCTGAACGAGCGAACTGTCGCGGTAGATTTCCAGCGTGGCTGCCGCCAGCGAATCGTTTTCATAAAGCTCTTCGTGATACAACTGCCCCAACTGGTTGAAGTATTGCCACTTGCCCGTTTTCACAACCTGATCGGCACACGATTGTGTATCGGTGTAATTTTCGATGCGACTGATGGCTCCGTTTGGATGATAGTAAACCCACTTGCCGATCTTTCGTTTTTCAAAAACGTCAATACCGTTTTGACGGGTCGTGCATTTCAAAAACTTGCCTTTGAACCTGAGCTTTTTATTATCGTACCACTCTTCGCCCCAATAGGCTTTTGAAAAGGCAGCGGGCCGGTAGTTGCCATTATGAAAGGTTACGTCACGGGAAATTTTTCCTTGTGCGTAAAGGCTAACGACAGAAAATACTGGTAAGATTAAGCCAAGAAAACTAGCCCGCAACATAATCTGAAAGATACGCAAATGTATCGGTCAGTTCTCCGCCTTTGGCAATTGTTGCGCGGTGGAGTATGGCATCGGGGTCATCGTTCAGGAAAAGCGGAAGAATTTTGTCGATCAAATCACGGCCGAATTCTTCGGATGCGCTGCGCGGTAATTCGCACGGCAGGTTATCCACGGCCATTACGGTAACAAACTTTTCTGACGAGAACGGCTTTTCAACGGTATCGGTGTCGGGATTGTAATCATACACCGGTTCGGAAATGGTGCTCGCTTTTTTGGTACTTGGAATTGAGCCTTCGATATCACATGTAATGTCGGCGATGACTTTCATCTTAAAGTCAGCCGCCTGCATATCGGCTTTCGTGAATAGCACCGGTGCTTTGGGATTCCAGAATGCGCCCGCCATAAGAATGTCGGCCACTTTAGTGAATTTCAGGAAATCAGAGCTATACAACTCCGGATGCTTATGAAATTCCTCCCGATTGAAGTGACCACCTTCTTTGCGGATGTGATAATCGGCACTGCCGAGCTGGACATAAACCGGCTCATGAAAGGTTTGTGAAAGAAAGTCTGCGGGGCTCACTTTGCGGATACCGGCTGTATCGAGCGTTTCCATGGCGCCTTTCCCTACACGGCCGGCACCGGTCAGAATAATCTTCACAGGAGGCAATGCGGCCTTTCTCAATTCAAGTTTCAGATCGTTCACATCGAAACAATCGAACGCTCTCCTCAAGGTAAAACCACCATACCGCTTACCGTAGGTCCACAACCCATTGTACGCACCAACAATCCCGGCAAACCGGCCAAATGCTACAATGCGATTTCCCAGACGATCCGTCAGGGTTTCGTAGTCAATAAGCCTGATTTTCTTCTTCAGTACTTCCTGCAGCAGTTTTTTATTGTACGGCTGCTTTTTAATTGTGTGGGAGAAGAACAAGTACACCTTGTTCGGAATGAGCTGGTCTACCGGAACTTCTTTAATTCCCATCAGCACATCACAATGAGTTACCGATTCGCTTACCTGCACGCCCGCATCAGCGTATTCATGATCCTGAAAGCAACGAACGTTGCTCGCCTGAACGGTAACTTTCATGTGCGGAAACCGCTGTTCAATTTCTTCGGTTTGCAGGGGCGTGAACGGTACCCGCTTGTCGGGCGGGTTTTTTCCTTCACGGATGATTCCAATTTTTAACATGAGAAAGCAGGATGGGGTAGAAGTTTGGGCAATTACTTGCGTTTCTTTTTCGTCTTCGGTTCTTCTGATTCATCCCGATCGAGAAGCTTTTTGTCTTCAACGTTTTTGTTGAGAAACTCATTTATCTTGTCGATGCTCATGCTTGCGTTCAGTTCTCCGAACTGATTCACCGAAACCTCAAAACCCTGAAGGTCTTTATGAACGCGGGGTTTCTTTTTCTTTGCCGGTTGTTTCGCCATACTGAAATATTTTTAGGCCTTAACCTTTAATGTATTCACTGCATAGTCAAGACGTCTGATCACTTCATCCTTGCCAAGGATTTCCATCGTGATCATCAGGTCGGGGCCCGATCCGTTTCCGGTAACGGCCACGCGCAGTGCTTGCATGATTTTACCTACGCCAATATTAACCGAAGCTGCGGCTGATTCCAACAGACTTTTTGCCGAGGTGGCATCAATCGTTGTAACTCCCGAAAGTGCATTTTTATATGCCGTGATAACTTTTACAGCTTCGTCATTCCATTTTTTACTCACCACGCTGTCATCAAAAACCTGCGGAGCGCTAAACAAGAATGCCCCCTGCTCCCAAATATCCTGCGGAAAAGTAGCACGCTCTTTCATGATCGACACAATCTTCAAGGCTGTTTCCATCGAAACCGACTGGCCGGATTCTTTCAGCAGTTGAGATGCCAGCACGTCATTGGGCGTTGCCTTGATGTACTGCTGGTTAAACCATTGCGCCTTTTGAATATCAAACTTTGCACCAGCCTTATTAATACGCTCAATGGAGAATGCGTTGATGAGTTCGTTGAGGGAGAAAATCTCCTGTTCGGTTCCCGGATTCCAGCCGAGAAACGCTAAAAAGTTAATTAATGCTTCCGGCAGATACCCCGACTCTTTGAAGCCTTTGGCTACCTCGCCTGTGGCGGGATCCTTCCACGTAAGTGGAAAAATGGGGAATCCCATTTGGTCGGCTGCACGCTTACTGAGTTTTCCGTTCCCGTCAGGTTTTAAGAGCAGTGGCAGATGCGCGAACTGCGGCATGTTTTTCTCCCAACCCAGGAATCTATACAGTAAAACATGCAACGGAGCAGAAGGCAGCCATTCTTCGCCTCTGATCACATGTGATATATTCATCAGATAGTCGTCCACTACGTTTGCCAAATGATACGTGGGCATACCGTCTGACTTCATTAAAACCTTGTCATCAATCTGCGATGAATCAACCGTTACCAATCCCCGGATCAAATCGTTCACCTGTATTTGCTCACCCGCCGGTACTTTCAGGCGAATCACGTATGCGCCCGATTCGATTAATTTTTTTGTTTCATCCGCGGAAAGCGTGAGGGAATTTTTCATCTGCATGCGCGAATGCATGCCATATTGCTGATTATCGTTTCCGGCTGCCTTTAGCTTGTCGCGCATGGCATCAAGCTCTGCCTCGGTATCAAAAGCATAGTAGGCATTGCCGTCATCGATCAGTTTCTGGGCGTATTGTTTATAAAGTGCTTTTCGTTCGGATTGTCTGTATGGGGCGTGTGGTCCGCCAACACTTACACCTTCGTCAATTTTAATTCCTACCCAGGCCAGCGAGTTAAGGATGTACTCTTCCGCACCGGGCACGAAGCGGCCCTGATCGGTGTCTTCAATGCGCAAAATCATGGTGCCGTTGTTCTGGCGTGCCAACAGGTAATTGTACAGGGCTGTGCGCACTCCGCCAATGTGTAAGGCCCCGGTGGGGCTGGGTGCAAACCGTACGCGTACGTCTCTCATCGTTCAGAAAAAAATATCCGGTAAAGTTAACCGTTCGGGGCGCATTTAGCCTTGCTGAATGCCAACAAAAGCTGCGAAAAGTGGCCTGCGGAGCCGAAAAATTCAGTCAAAATCGAAAAGCGTTCCTAACTTTGTGGTTTGCACTACACCCATCACGATGACTGAAGAAAAGAGCCTGAACTTCCTGGAAGAAATTGTAGAGAAAGACCTTGCCGAGGGAAAGTATAAGACCATTGTTACCCGTTTTCCGCCCGAACCAAACGGCTACCTGCACATGGGTCATGCAAAGAGCATTTGCCTGAACTTCGGCTTGGCGCTGAAATATGGCGGCAAAACGAATTTGCGCTTTGACGATACGAATCCGGTAACGGAAGAAACCGAATATGTAGAGAGCATAAAGAACGACATCCGCTGGCTTGGCTTCCATTG
This sequence comes from Cyclobacteriaceae bacterium, assembly GCA_016786495.1. Taxonomy (GTDB): domain Bacteria; phylum Bacteroidota; class Bacteroidia; order Cytophagales; family Cyclobacteriaceae; genus UBA2336. The sequence continues at coordinate 20,173 of JAEUUJ010000002.1, read as the reverse complement.
GGCTGATGAACTTTATGCATCCGATTATTTTGAAAAATTGTATGACTTCGCGGTAACGCTGATCAAAAAGGGATTGGCGTATGTGGATGACAGTACGAGCGAAGAAATTGCCAAACAAAAAGGTACGCCCACCACGCCCGGAACGGAAAGCCCCTTTCGTAACAGGAGCGTGGAGGAAAATTTGAAAATGTTTGCTGACATGCGTGCGGGCAAGTATCGTGACGGAGAAAAGGTTCTTCGGGCAAAAGTTGACATGGCGCATCCGAACATGCACATGCGCGATCCGCTGATGTACCGCATCAAGCATGCACACCATCACCGCACGGGCGATACATGGTGTATCTATCCGATGTACGATTTTGCGCATGGGCAGAGCGATTCGATTGAGAACATTACGCACAGTATCTGTACGCTTGAGTTTATTCCGCACCGCGCCTTGTACGATTGGTTTATTGAGAAACTGGAAATTTATCCATCGCATCAATATGAGTTTGCCCGCCTGAACATGACGTACACGGTTATGAGCAAGCGTAAGCTGCTGCAACTTGTGAATGAAAAACATGTGAGTGGCTGGGACGACCCGCGCATGCCTACGTTGAGTGGAGTAAGAAGAAGAGGATATACACCGGCCAGTATTCGGGAGTTCTGCGACCGCATTGGTGTGGCAAAACGTGAAAACCTGATTGATGTCGGGCTACTTGAGTTTTGCGTTCGCGAAGATTTGAACAAGACTGCGCAGCGCAGAATGGTGGTATTTGATCCGATCAAAGTTGTTATCACCAATTATCCGGAAGGAAAAGTCGAGATGCTCGAAGGCGAGAACAATCCGGAAGACCCGAATGGCGGAACACGGCAGATGCCCTTTAGCCGGGAAATCCTGATTGAGGAGGAAGACTTTATGGAAGTTGCTCCAAAGAAATATTTCCGTCTGGCGCCTGGTCAGATGGTGCGACTGAAGAGTGCATACATTATTAAGTGCGATGACGTGGTGAAGGACGGAAGTGGTAAAATCAAAGAATTGCATTGCTCGTATATCCCGGAAAGCAAAAGCGGATCGGATACTTCCGGTATTAATGTGAAAGGCACACTACACTGGGTTTGTGCGAAGCATGCCGTGCCGGTGGAAGCCCGGTTGTATGAACGTCTTTTTAAAGTTGAAGATTTGGGCGAAGCGGAAGGAGATTTCAAAGATTACCTGAATCCCGATTCGTTGCAGATTAAAACTGTTTATGCAGAACCGGCTGTGTTAAAAGACTCACCTGATTTGCGCTTCCAGTTTTTGCGTAAAGGGTATTTTGTGATGGACCCTGATTCTACGCCCGGCAAACCGGTGTTTAACCGAACCGTGACGCTAAAGGATATGTGGGCGAAATCAAACAAGTAGAGACGCGAAATCTTGCGTCTCTACTACTGCGTCTCTGATCGTGCCTCTATTTTTGATGCGGACTATTTAACAGCTATACACGAAATCTCGATGTTCACGTCTTTCGGGAGGCGGCTTACCTCAACAGTCTCGCGGGCCGGCGGATTATTGGGAAAACTCCGGCCATAAACTTCGTTCACTTTTGCGAAGTCGTTAAAATCCTGAAGGAAGATTGTGCTCTTCACCACATGTTGAAAGTCGAATCCCGCCGCAGTTAAAATGTCGCCAATGTTTCTCATCACCTGGGCAGTTTCACGTTCGATATCATCGGTGATCAATTTGCCGGACGACTTTTGAATGGCAATTTGTCCGCTTACGAAAAGCATATTTCCTGCCTGGATGGCCTGACTGTATGGACCTATTGGCTCAGGGGCAGAGCCTGAATAAACTACATTTTTTGACATCTTTTAACGGTTTAAAAATTAACTTCGCGTATTCTCAAAAGTATGAATATTCTCGTAATCGGTGAGCAGGTGAATTTAGACGAAGCCCGGGCAAAGTTTGGCGACAGTCATAAATACACATTCGAGCGAGATCATCGCGAAGCCGAGCGTTTTGTTCAGGGAAGTGATTTAGTGCTGGATTTTATCCTGGACGAAGACCCGTTTCAAGTTGAAATCTATGCCGACAAGGTGAATGCAAAAGTTCTGGTGAACACGGCCAAAGTGTCATTGGCTGAGCTTTCCAACCTGGCCAATCACAGTTTAAAAGCGAAGCTCTTTGGATTCAATGGTCTGCCTACTTTTTTGAACCGAAGTGTACTGGAGGTTAGTTTACATGTGCCCGGAGATGAGGAACAATTGAAGGAAATCTGCCGGAGCTTAAATACAGAATACCTCTTGGTCGATGACCGGGTTGGATTGGTTACTCCACGAATTATCTGCATGATCATCAATGAAGCCTACTATACAGCCGAAGAACGAACTGCTTCCCGGGAAGATATCGACCTGAGCATGAAGTTAGGCACCAACTATCCTTACGGGCCGTTTGAATGGTGTCAGCGTATCGGAATCAAACATGTTTATGAGTTGTTGGAAGCAGTGTATGAAGACACGCACGATGAACGCTACAAAATCTGCGGCCAGCTTAAGAAAGAGTATCTGAAAGCAACTTAATTGCGCTGAACCTTTACCGAAAGGAATGCCACCATCAATCCCATCCAGGCGATTAACCCAAATGCCAGGCGCAACGAATACGCTTCTGAAATAAATCCAATCATGGCGGGCGCAATCAGAAATCCTAAAAACCCAAGCGAAGTAACGGCTGCAAGCGCCTGACCTGCCGGCATCGTTTTCGACTGGCCAGCCAGCCCGTATGTGAGGGGTACAACCGATGATACACCAAAACCTGCAATGAGCAGTCCTGCAATCGAAGGGATGAAAAATGGAAAAGCAACTATAATCGCGATGCCCGTGAAGATCATAATTCCGCTGATCTGAAGCATGCGTCTGGCACCCAGCCGCGTGATCAGGAAGTCGGCTATGAATCGCCCTCCGGCCATGGTACTCATAAAGGCCACGAAGCCAAACTGGGTCAGCTCTTTTGGCGTCTTCACAATTTTATCAAAATAGACGCCCGTCCAGTCAAACATCGTTCCTTCGCAGACCATACAGGAAAATGCCACTACGCCCAAAATAAAGATGACTCCGTCGGGTTTAACGAACAGTTTAGGTTTTGCTTCGCTGGTTCCGGCATCACGCGGAAGCGTGGACCGGACAAATAAGAACGTCAGCAGCAACGTAAGTCCGTTGATTATCCAGTAATGCTGGAAAGGCGACAAATCGTTGGCAATCATAAACGTTCCGATCAACCCACCGGTAAAGCCGGCCAGGCTCCAGAGCCCGTGAAAGCTGGCCATGATGCTGCGGCCATATAAAGCTTCAATGCCGACAGCCTGGGTATTGACAGCAATGTTATAAAGGTTGCCGAAGAAGCCGGTTAGCAACAGAGCTGCTATTAACATTATCGGTCCGGACGCAAGTCCGATTAACAAAAGCATGGCTGGATAAAGGATCGAAGTTGTTACCAAAACAATGCGGCTGCCATAACGGGTAACGAGGTAGCCCGATAACGTGAGCGCAAAGAACTGGCCAATCGGTAACGCGAGCAGAATTGCACCCAGGGCGGCATCACTCAGCTCAAGTGCGTTTTTTATATCCGGAATCCGGCTCGCCCAGCTGGCAAAGGTCAGCCCTTGAATAAAAAAGAAACAACTGATAGCAATCCGGTAAGCCCGGGGCGCGCGAAAAGGTGACGGCATTTTAGTAAAATCAAACGCGAAGATCGTGCTACTGACATTATGAATAAAGATAACGCGGAAGTAAAGTACCGTAACCGATTGAGATTGGCGCTAACCCGATCTTGTCACACTCTATTCGATCACTTTTTCAATTTCTTTGGTCGATAGGTGAAAAGGAAATTCAATGGGGCTATCGACAACGCCTTTTTTATTTATAAATGCATACGTAGCGCCACCGTCACAAAATGAAGAAATGTTTTTGTTACTAAACCTGTTTAGAATAGAATCGTTTCCTTCCATTGGCAGAAAGTAGTGTTTAGACTTCCACGAATTATCAATGATTCTTGCCGCCCAGATACGTTTGTTCTCTTCTTTGTCTATGCAGATATTGATAATGTCAACTTTTTCGTTGTTTTCTTTTTCAAAATCTTTAATCGAAGGCAGGTTATTAATCACAGAAGCACCAGCATATTGAGCTGACCAAAAAACAATAAATAATGGTTTACCTCGATAGCTGCCTAGTAGAGATTCAAGCTTTGATTTGTCCAAATTTGAATTATTTTCTTTAGGTATATAGTCTTTATTGGTTACCCCATCCTGCAACAGATTTTCAAATTCGTTTAGTCTTTTTATGTATTTACTGCTACCGGTAGTAGTGCTGAGTTTTTCATAATACATTTTATAATCATAGCCCAATGTCATATACCAGGCCGACAAATCCGCATAATATTTAGTATATACTTGGTCGTTAAAGTGGCCTTTCAAAAAAGAATTGATCCATTTTTCATAATCAGAATTATTAAAAAGCGATTGCCAATTGCCGTAAGTAACGTCAATAGTATCCTCCACTACTTTTCGCAAGTATTCTATTTGTAAAATGCTCTCCAAGCTATGAGCTAAAAGCCAATCGTTAATATTTTCTAATTTTCTGTATTCATGAATGTTGAAATATCTAAATGCTTTACTATCGAAATCAATTTTAATAGAAGCTAAACTCTTAAGCTCTGATTGTTTGGATAAAAAATCATTTAGCAACCAGTATCGTTGAAAAGATATACGATTTAGAAGAAATTTATACTCTTTTTCGGTTAGTGGTGAATCTGTTATGATTTTTTGAATTTCAATTTTGTTGTCGGCCTCCAATATTCTAGTGTCATCCGGTTTTTTGAAATAAATAGAATTTAGAAGAATGATTTGTTCCGAAATAACACTGTCGGAATAATTAGCGAATTCATCAATGTCCAAATACTTTTCCCAGTCAAAACTGTCAGAGTCGAATTGTTTTAGTCTTAATACGTTTATTTTTCCGGCCCCTATACCCGTTGCAATTATTGAATTGTCAAGTTTTTTGACATCAAAATCCAGTTCTACGTTATCGCCCGCAAAGAGGATTAGCGATATTCCCTTATTATCAAATTCCAGAGTGTAGCTGGCTCCATCCGTAATTTTATCAGAATGTAAGTTGAAATTTCCTTTTGAATCTATATGAGAGCCAACACTCTCGAAGCCATCAAAATTCAAATTTCCTCTGAGCTTTGGCGCATAGTTCAACGTGATATAGTGTCGTTCTGAATTGTTGACGTGCCCTTTAATCTCAATTGCATTATCTGAGGGCGTCTTGCAAGCGACAAGAATAAAAGCAATTAGCAACGGTAAAAGGATAATTTTCATATTGTTAATGCGGCTGGCGTTGGGAGCTAATTGTTGAGGCACCAGGGAGTAATACAAGATACCATGGCGTTTTATTATTGCAAAATTCAGAAGGTTACGTGGGCTGGCCCTGGGAGTAAAGTACCGTAACCGATTGAGATGGCGCTAACCCGATCTTTCCGAAATAAAAAAACCCTTTCGATGTGAAAGGGTTTGAATGTGAAAAACCCCGAATGTCTTTAACCGGAAATTACCTGAAAGTCTTTAACTAGCAAACTAGTCGCAATAGGTACTTGCCCAAATTGTCTTTTACTGATTACCCCGAATAGTCTTTTACTGATCATTGGGATCTATCAGGCCACGTCGACCTTTTGATAAAGATATGATTTAATTTTGTCTGAAACTTTGTTAGACAGACCTGTCTGACGAATAATTCTCCAAATGGGAAGAGATTCTTGCTTTTCCACCATAAGTGATATACAATCATCTATTCTTCTAATTTGATAGTCTTCGACTGATTCACACACCTGATTTAATAATTTCTTTGCTTGGGGGATCTTATTCAGGTTTGTGCCTTGGATATATTTTTCAGCGTTGATTATTTTTGAAATAATGGTCCTTGTTATCCTGCCCTTGTACTTCTTTGCCTTTAGATGAGATACAATTGCTGCAATCTGTTTTATTAGGTGCTGGTCTAATTTTTCCCAATCTAACTTCAGTTGATTGAATTCGTTTACTGAAAGATAAAGTTTGTTGATAGAAATCAACCAATCATTATCGTTACGATACAACCATGCATAGAGCGCGCCATTTGTCAACCGAGCGTTTTTAACTTTGTTTGACGGGTATTTTTCTAAAAGTATAATCCATTCAGCTCGTTTGCCTTCTCTTAAATTTGAAATTGGGTCTGTTAGTGTAATTGCTTTTTTTGGGCCTCTTTTTAGGACAGATACCGTTTTAGCGTCAGTACCTAATTCTCGCGCTATTTGTCTGAACGATTTTCCTGACTGTAATTCGGAATCTAAGCGACTCATCCATACCACTCCAAATTCCTTAACTCTACGGAATTTTACATCTTCACCGAGAGCATTCTTTATTGTGCTCTGGGTATAAACCATACCACAAGAGCAAGTTAATGTAGCAATAAGTCTTTTGGTTTTGGGGTCAATGTGATTTGAAATTTGATCTACAACTTTTTGCCCATAATGTTCAGCAGCCTTATTGATACACTCATATTTCTCTTTCTCTTCCGGGGGGCTTAAGTGCTGGCTATGTTCATATGACTCAAAAAATTTACGAACCAGAATTTGTCTAATTGGATGGAATATGTGACGAGGGCGTTTTATTATGTCGCATATCCAGCGATAGTCTCCTGGTGAATGAAATGAAGGGAAAAGGTGATTTAATAACGATTTGCTATGAAAAGAAGTGAAGGCATCGACGATTTTCAGGAAGTTTAGGGAAGACTTTTTATAAAAATTCAGTTGTTGCGACTTTTCCTCATAATTAATCTTGTCCAATTCAAAAGGTAGATTCTTAAAATGGATTTCGAGTTGGTAGCCCGCAAGGTTTTTCAGTTCATTTAATTCATTCAATTTGGTTAATGCTTGAGCGTACTTTTTCGGATTTAGAAAGGAAAATCTGCTGTAACCGGATAAATCAGGCCTTGCTTGAGCTAAAAAGGTATTATGTATAGGGCATATTAGGATATCCGGAATTTGATGTGCCAAATGCCAGTACGGCTCTCCAACGTTCTTAATATCTTCAATCAAGCATTCAGAGCAATATTTAGGAAATCTGGACCTCCTAAAAAGCGAGGCATTGATGCCAATTGACGCGTGGATTGTTGATCCTCGATTGCTTTTCATTAGTCCGAAGAGCTTTTGTTGTTTTTCAACGGTTATGAAGTTGCTGTAATATGGAAATAGAGTATATCTTTCAATTATTTCGTCAACTGTCAAGGTTAATGCTTGGGAATTCGCCGAGTGGAATGATTCCAATGCATAGGGCAAATCTATTACCGCGGAAATGGATTTGCTTCCAAACAATTCCAATTGCGTAGATTTATAGTCTTGAAATGGCAACAGTGCATGATATCTTGCTGCCAGACTATAAAGTGCCTCGTCAAAATATGGGTTTGGAAAACCAATCATCACTTTATGGTTGCTGGATTAACGGTGGAACTATTGTTTCTAACCGCCTCGTAAATTCCATTGAGAGTACTTTCATTTCCAATTATTGAGCTTTGGCTGTCTTTTGTCACGGATTCTTTTGATTCTTTTACTTCTTTCGTTGTGACATTGTCAATCAAGGCTTGAGACATCTTATACTTTTCCTGGTCAGTTAGTTCGGCCGTGTTATTGATGATAGTCTCAACAGTTTTTATACCTTCGGCTGTCAAGGTACTCTTAGAAATGATCTCAAGGATTTGGTCTAGCTGTGTGGTAGCCTTAGTAGTTTTTAATGCTGTTAGAACATCGGAATTTACATCTCCGTAAAGATTCTTGCGATGTTGGTCATTGCTTCTCAAGGAGTCAATGATGGGTCGGGAAAGCTGCATTGAATCTAGATCGACCTGACGAATTAAATCTTCATTTAATGTTTCAAGTTTGAGTTGAAGCGCGCGCTTTTGTGCTGCAATGTGGATATTAATAAGTTTCGATAGGATGCCTTCTGACACCTCATAATAAGCATCAATCATTTTTTTCGTCAGTTGGCCAGGGTTCTTTAAATACTGTAGTTTCCACATTGATTTTAGCACAGTTTCAAACTCTTTATCACCCTTTTGAAGTTTGTCCCAAACTACAATTCCTCCCGACTCTAAACGCCTGAGAATTTGATAATTTTCGCACATGATCTGAACCGAGTCATACGCTCCAATGAAAATTATCGGAATGGCAACATACTCGCTTAAGTTTTTGAAAAAGTTCATTAATGCTTTGCGATGCACGCTTCTAATTTTGTCCATGTTGCCTAGCTCATCGATACATAGGCAACCGAGATGATGTTGATGGCACCATACTCCTATTGCTACAGCTAGTTTTTCGGCACTCCATTTTGAATTAGAATACTTCCTGTAGTACATGTCAACCCCGAGCGCTAGATCAAGATGACGGAAAAATGAATCAGCTATCCCTTTGATCGATCCTGATGATGGGCAATTCACTTTGATTGAGAATACTTGGGTTGTTATATAGTGTTGAAGGGTATGAGAATCATTAAAATGCTTGATTGGGGCTGGGAAGCAAATTCTCAATATGTTTTCGACTGCAGATGATTTTCCAACACCTGGCATTCCAATAATTGTCAGGTTGTCTACCGCATAAAGCTTTTTAAGAGACAAGCATAAATCTTTGTTGTTGATATTTGCCTCCCAATCTTTCAGATTTGTTACAATGTTAAAGTATTCTCCTTTACATACTTCGTACCGCTGGTTAACAATGTCGTATATGTGATTATAGATTTCATAATGTTTATCTGTCACTTGAAACCATTGAAAACGGGCAATGGACAGCATGTTTCGCCGTTCAATAACATCTTGTGGTAAATCATCAGGGTTAATAAAGTGATTAACTCTCATTTTTTGCACAAACTCCTGTAAGGATAGTCGCGGCGGCATAGTGTTTATCAATTCCATGGTTGTTTCAAATATTATTCTTGTTCATAGAGTTTCGATATTTCATCGGATTGGGTGGGTCTTGAATAAATTCCTGATTTTTCCTCATTTTCCTTTGATTCGTTCAAGATCGCAGTCTCTGAAGCTTGTTCTAGATGTTTTTCAATAGATTGTAGTTCCTTTCCTAAATTCATGTTTAGCTTGCCATAATTTTCTTGCTCTGCCGACGCTAGAATCTTCGCAATTTCAATATCATTTCTTATACGCGCTTTGCGTTCTTCCTTCTTCTGGGAATTGTCTTTTACGCTGTACTCCGCTTTTGCAACGAGACGATCATAGAGTGTGGGATAAACCGCCATATTTTCGCCTCTAATCTTTGTGAGATGAAATTTGCCTTCATAATACCAATAGATTTCATGGTATCTTCTCGGGTCATATGCTAGTGTAAATTCATTTTCTCCAGCGCTAATTAACTCCTGATAAAGTTTCTCGGTTTCTTCATCAACCGGGATGTATTCGTCTCCGTGTAAAACGATTCCTTTACGACTGCCAGAAAGCTCTTGCTCTTTCGTCAGCAGATGGAGTCTCAGTGTATCTAAAGGTTTACTTGTTTGAAAAGTTGTGCCTTCTTGCAGTCCCCACTGGACAATTTTAACAGGTATTTTGTCGACAAAAGATGTGTCCATTCCTTTTTGAAGAGGGTAAGTTTTAATAAGATGATCTCTGTTGTATTCCCTTATAATAATCTTGACAATCTCAATTAACTTCTCTAGAGTAATTGTGGCATATTCTCGGGAGTCTTCCGCTTGTCTTTCGCCATGATCTTGACCCACTACACCTTTTCCGTGCATTATTTCTTTAATCCTATCCTGAACAGTTTTTACCAACCGCTCAACAATTGGCTTAAGATCGCCACGATATGCTTCCGTATTCTCGACTACTATTCCCAAACTTTGGGCTATATCGTCTGCTTTTTCAGACAACGCTTCGCCTCTGTCTGCAACGACTCGTCTGGGGATAAGCCTTAAGTGATCACAGTTCTCTTTAAATGTTGTAAACTCCTCGTCATCAAATTCGTTAAGAGGAACACAAGCATTTAGCAGAGCATTAGTTAATGTAGCATAACTAGGTGTGTAGAATGTGATCAAGAATCCAAGGACATATCGCGAGGTAGTGTCAGTTACGATATATAGATACGGTCTTCCTAAAAAATGATCTTTGAAAACAGATGATCTAAGCTGAATGTCCATTTGGGTCCAGTCAATTTGAACCAGATCTAAAGGCCCGATCACACCGTCAGTAGCCCTTCCCTTAAGCATTTTTGACGTCATTGTGAATCCGCGTGGACCCATCTGTAATTCTAACTTTTCGGCAGAACTCAGATTTTTTTCTCCGTGATAGATCAGAGCTTTGGGCGTTATTAGGTCTCCGTGACAATGAAGACTTTCATCGAGGTCTTCGCGAACTATTTTGCTAATAGTCCCCTCAATAGATAACCCTGATCTCAAATGATACTCTTTATATTTGTTTTCGAGTAGTTTTTGGGTTGCGCTGTTGAATTTACTTGTTCCCTTCTCTTTACCGGGTGCCCCGCAGTTCTTGAAACTTGGTACAAGAGATTGCCAATTCATGTTCCCTCTCCAGAACATGGCCATCCATTTATACATGGACGGCTTTGATGCTTTACGCTCGTTGACAAGCTTGTTGATCAGCGAATTTCTATAGCTCACGTTCGTAATTACCGAAGAAGATTGTGTTAGCAACTCAATTACGCTAAAGGCTTTGGTGAGGATTTCTATCTCAGAATCTGAACATTGGACTTTTTCTATGTGACTATTATCGAAATAATCCTGTGCTGCATATCTAAGTTCACGCGATTTGAGCTTTTTTTCAATTTCCGATAGACAATACTTAATAGGAAGTCTATTTTTTTTGTCCCCTTTAATTATTGGAAACAAGTAGATGAGATCGCTAGAGCGATCAACGTTTAGTATGCGATAAAACTTTTTGTCGTCTGACTGTTCAGTCAGTAATGCACCAGTTGGGAAGTTAATGAATAGCATAATTCAATGCTTTTAGCTGATCAAACTCATGAAGAGAAAGATCGAAGATGATCTTTCGATTGAATGCTAAGTACTGCGCGAATTGCTTAAGATCTCCAAATCGGACGTTAAGTTCTTCTGCTAGAATTCTTAGAAATTGGGACAATGTTGCGTCCGGGTACTCGTGATGTTTTCGCAACTCCTGCTTAAATCGTTCTTCTCCAATAGATGGCAGAGTAATGTGCTGGCAATACTTGAATAATTGGAGATTCTTATATTCAATCGGATTGATTTCTCGTTCAGTGACTATATAAAATGAAACTCCTTTTCGTCTCCAGTATTCCTTTTCAATTTCAAATTTTTGAATTGCCCTTTTGGTTAGCTTCCTGCTATACTTCACCGTGATAGCAACTGATCGGTTTTTAAGGATTACATAAAAGTCGGTTGACATTACAACCGGTTTTCCTTTATGTGTGGGATGTCTGATACCTAATTCTAGTGCGATTGAAGTCGTTTCTTCAAGAGGTAAACTGCATTGTTCTCGGATATCCGTCACTAAGGGATTCCAGTCAAAGGATGAGAAAACTTTATACTCAAGCGTTGATAATAATTGGTGTACACGATTTGTTACATCTCCCAAGACACGAAAGCTCTTCCCGGAAGATGAGAAGTCACGAACTGTTAACCAAGGTCTATTGTCGGTTCCGGCACCGTATCCTCTACGCTGACGTTTTCTTCCCTTGTCGGTGATTCTATTTTTTGCCATGATCTCTGGGATTACGCAATCAGTAGTTTTGCTATAAACTCCTTCAACTCTTCTTTTTCGGTTTTCGTATTTTTATAAGCTTTGAACTTATCCATAATTTTGGCAGTCGTCAGTTCGAGATGTCTGTTCTTAAGAACAAAACGTCTGATCTTCCGTTTTTTCCATTGGAAAGGTGTTTCACATTCATCTTTTAGAAAACGTAAAGTCTGTGGCAAGTCGGCAAGCTTTTTCGCAGTTAAACCGCGCATTTGAATACTGTGTAACAACAGTTGTTTTGAAACCCTCCGAGGTATGTCTGAGTCTATCAAACTCTTTTTTGTTTGTGCGAGCATTTCAACAACCTGTTCATCGTTGAATGATGACGTCGGCCTCCCGGTGGACTTACCCTTCCTTAGTCTTGTTTCCTTGTTGTAGGCTACCAGCCAGAGGGAGTCATTTTTTTGTAAGAATCGATACACTGTTTTCGCGACACCTGTCAGTTTTGATAGATTCTCAACTTGGTTTGTTTTTAGATATTGTTTCCAGAATTTTCTTCGACGATTAATCAGGGCCATGTTGTCGTTAGATTTTATGTCAATTGCGATTGAGCTATTAGTAGTGAAAAGTTTCGACACTTTTTTTCGATCGATTTTTAGTTTTCTTGAAATGCTCAAATAGCTTTCTCCACCTTTAACGGAATCAATGATGTTGGCAAGAATTACGTGACCATAGTCCACGACGTACAACTGCTTCCCGCGCCGAATATTGAAAATTATTGAGTGTCCGCATGATGTACATTTTTGAATGAGACCTTCTGTTTTGCAATGATTTAATTCATGGAACTCAGATGTGATTTTTGCACTCGTTTTGTAGTGAGAACAAAGCTTATTAACACATGGAACCTTTGGACATTCTGGTTCTAATACTGTGGTTTTTTGTATTCGTTCGCAGATTAGTTCAATTGCAATAAGAGTTAGTGGGTCGCAGAATTTGTTTGCAACTGAAAGAGCAGCTTTAATTCTTCGAAAATTTGTTCCTGGATAAATGTTAATTGCCTGGAAGAGATTTTGGATTAATTCTGAGAATTTTTTGAATTGAACTTCAACCCTTTTTCCTACGTGAGTGAGTAGACCGCATTTAAGAGATTTTTCAATTATATCATTTTTTGACGGTGGATTCTGCTCAAACAAGGCATTGGTAACTCTTCTTGTGAATTCGAAGAGGTCTTCGTTGTGATTTTCTTTTGAGTGGGGAGGTTCGGGTACTACTTCATCGAGAGAAAACAGTGACCGTTTTGCAATGTCTTTTAAGGGTGTAGTCCACGTGTTTAAGAGCGTATTATGCTTGGAGCATACAATGATACCAGGAATATTGTGAACCCTGTGCCAATACGATTCTCCAATGGACAATCTATCTTCTTTTATGCATTGAGAACAGAATTTAAGATGTCTGTAATTTATCTCGAACTTTCCGTTTAATGCATTGTGGTGTTTCGATGAAGTGGTGACGCTTGATTTGTATAAAGGATAAAGCGTGTGATTACTAAGGATGTCTTCTTTTGATAGGTTTAGATCTCTTAATGCCGTTGTATTAAGCTGATTTACATTTGGTAGAAAACTATTGATTTTGATTTGGGTTGTACCGAATAGATCGCGGAAGGTATCGGATAGATTTGAATGAGTATAATATTTTTGTCGCGCAACGAAACTTGTAAGCATTTCGTCAGGTCTTAATGGTGTTAAAAAGCTAATCATCGGTTGTAGCGTCAATGAATGTTTCGAAACTTTTTGTCGTACGATCGGTAATATTATGTTCGATAAGTTTTTGCGTACATACTTCGGATTTGTTACCTTTACGATGTCCAACTAAAGGCAGAAGAGTGCAAAACTTTATTCCGGTAGTACAAAACTATCCAAAGGTTTAAATTTATCCAAATTGCGACTAATAGTTTGTTGCCGGGTGAATTGCTGGGACTTGCCCAAATAATATTTGGTCATCTGGAAAATTTCCTAGCCGTAGATGTAAGTAAAGTGGCCGAATTGCTGGCTTTTGTGGACTTGATTCGAGGAACAAAAACCACATTGGCATATGATCGGAACAAAGATTAAAGAGCTAAGACTATCACGTAACTGGACAACTCGCGGATTTGCTGAACGATTGGGCGTTGCTCATGCGATGGTCGGTAAGTATGAGAATGGACAGAGTACGCCCCGACCCGAGATGGTTGAGAGAATTGCTAAACTATTTGACGTTACCATCGCTGAACTGACGAGTTCAAAAACGATTAAAATTACGGGGATTAGATTCGATGCTAAGCGCTATGAGCAATCGTTGAAAGACTCGAGGCAATTAGATGAAGATTCTAAAACACTGATCAATCTTATGATTGATGAATTGCTGGAGAAAAAGAAACTCAAGGATTATAAAGCTAAAATTGAGCAACTTGCTTAGCCTCAAAATGGAATGCATTTAGGTTACGTCGGGTTAGTTTGTCGAAATCGCTGTTGTCATTTTTTGGTTTCTGGTATTATAAAACTGCATGATCCCCGCGCCGCTAGGATGGCGGAAGTTGAACATTAACTCTTCGGATTTGAATGTTTTCGACACTATTTTGATTTAATACGGCAATCGAACAAGTCTTAAGGCGTTCGACCGATTCGTGAATGGCTTAAAGTGGCATAATTTGCCATATTGAATATATTGCGATTGAAATCGTCTGCCACATTCTATGTCATCAATGAAATTAGCTTACCAGTTTGATTAATCATTTAATCGATTGTCAGACCCCATTGTTCCCCAAGTTATCAACAAGATTGCCGTACCATTTAGCACAATTGGCTCTAAGATTGCACTTATCCAGGACGGATATCCAAATAGAGGGTGCGTGAACCAATGTCGTTTCCCAGATATAATGAGACCAAACAATTTAGATTCCTAGCTTTTGCCAATAATTGGTGGGAGTTAGTTTCATAAATAATGAGACTGCGTGAAGTTGATCCACAATTAATGAGAATGCGTTACGCGCGGAAGAAAATCGCCTAAGGGGCCCATTTATCCAGCTTTTTATCGCGGACCTTGCTACGCAGTTACTCCTGATACAGACAAATCGATAGTACTGGCTTAGGACTAATTCAGGCGAGCAATGACCGGTATCAGAGACCCTTAACTCGTCAAGACATAATTCTTCCCTTAATATGAGCAAGGTGAAAGCCAGGTGCAGTATAAGTACCTTCATTGAGAAGCTTTTTTAGCTCTAACTCATAACGAGTGATACCTGATACAATTCGATACCGTCAAGCCACGATTTTGGATATCCCTGAAATAGCCCAGTAGTGTGGCGAATCTTGGCAGGAGGCAGTTTATGGAGTGCCAGAAGGCACAGCAGCTTGTACATTGCACACTGCGCAAAATATGCGGTCCTATTCGCGAAGTTCGGGAAGAAAAACTCTTACGTGTTAAATTTTCATCTCGTTTTAATCTCAGGCTGTTTAATGTGATCTATTTTTGAAAAACCAAGCCTTTACGGGTGAACTGGAATGAATTTGCACGCATATTCGGATATCGCTGAGAATGCTTCAATCGCGGAGAAGATCAAATTTGCTATTCAGAATAGACTTAAGCTTCAAGTACAGCTGAAAACGGAATGCATGTTTGACAGCATATTATTTCATCCGTATGGACTAACGCTCGACTGGAGCAACGAATTCTCCCTGTTTGGGCTGGTTGAAAGGCATCCGGTCATTCACCGCGTTAATTTTGTTATGTGGCAACCGCTTGATTCAATATCTACCATCGAGCTATTGGAGATTAATTTTAAACTGGTTGATAACCCCGATTTATTGTTTAAGTTCTACCGCAATCAGGATTCAGTACTGTAAAGCAATGCCGCCACTTGACCCACCATCACCGCGGCGTACTTATTCAAAATTGACAATGAACCTAAATTCACCTGAATCCACTTTTCTTTGAAGTAAAAGAGGACGGGACTTACGGCTTAAAGGTTCGTTTCTTGGCCACCATGAAACCCAACTCAACTATTACATCAAGCTTTTCAACCGATATCATGTAATGCAATACTTTTCGAATAGTTTGGCGACTCTTTCATTATTTGCCCGGTGAATTCTGTTTCGCATATCACGCTTAATTCGAATTAAAATACGCTATATGCTACTGCTGCTCCGAAAAGAAATGCGAGAGGCGATAGCAGTTGGAAATACAGTGGTTTTAGCATGTCCGCACTTTTAAGCGAATACCTGTGATGCCACTGCTTCGGTATCATGTATAATATCAAGCACGTTCCGACAATAAACCATCCAAAAGTCGTGAGAACATTCGGATGTCTGGAGTGCTCAGCATATACAATCATTGCAATGCCGGGAATCAATCTCAACGTGATCTCCCCATAGTTTATCAGGTTAGTGCTGCCAGCCTTTCGCAATATCATTCTTGCTTTTTCAGGCGCGAAGAGCATAAGAAAACCTGCGCAAATGATGTAAACGCCGAATAATACAATTGCCCATTTTGCAAGAAGTACCATAAGAACTTTAGATGTTGATATTGTCCCGGTGAGACTGATAGGCTCAGTGTGGTTATGGTAACGAAACTTTATCTAAAAGGTTTACTAAACTCAATTTTAAATCTGTCAAATCAATATGACGTGGGTCGTTTATCGGGGCCTTAGTTGTTTCGAGCCAGCTATTGAATAATCGTTTATACCCTTCGATCGGATCACTCACGAAACTGCATTTCTTTCGTTGAAGCTATGCTCATACTCACGTCAAAAGTAAATACTCAACTCGGCGACAACAGTCTTAAAAATTCAATCGTTTTTAATGCCATTTTAATGACATTTGTTTTTCAGGCACTTTATTTCACGATTGCCACCCCGCAACCTTAAATATTTCAAGCATGACTCGCCCAGCTGTTCGAATATATACCCCAGAAATACAACAAATCCATACTAATCATATTTCAGACCCGCTGTCCAATCCGTTCAGCATCGCCTATTATTTGGTGACTGACATCCAACATATCCCACCAATTATTGGTCTGTTTCCGTACTTGGGTGGAATTGTAATCACTAAGAATCTCCAGATTTACGATTTCATCAAGAACAAATACGCACACTTGGCTATTCCGTGCTATTATGTTTCGCGGCGTAGACGCGCCCATAAACTTTTGGTATCTCAAAAAATTCGTACAGTCATTTATCCCAGTTACCACACCCTTTACCGCGGAAACGCAGTGCAAATTTTTCACGGCGGTTTGTCCGATAAAAACTATGTGGAATCCGTTAAAATTCTGCCTTATGATCTGGTGTTGTTTCCGGGAGAAAAAACGCGGGATAAAGTAGCTCGTTCCGGCTACCTGAAATGGATACCGAAATGGGATCTCGTCGGCTACCCGAAATTTGATCCGTTGGTTACCCGCACAGTGGAAGTCCAAAAGCTATTTTCAAACAACCGCAAGACTATCCTTTATGCGCCAACCTGGGTCAGCCAGAATGAGCGGCTGAAAATGATCAAGTTTTCAAAATACGGAGAGAGTTCCCTCCATATATGGGCTAAGGATATCATCACACAGCTTCATGTCGAATACAACATTATCATCAAGTATCACAGCAGGATATATAGGCAACCCGGAGATATTTACGAAGAAATCGATAATCTGATTAAAACCCTCGGAGCTTCCGATGTTATAAAAGTGGCTATCGATGACAATATCCTTCCATTTATGGCCCAGGCTGACCTGATGATCTCCGACATGTCCACTGCCTGTTACGAATGGTTCCACTTTGATAAGCCCATTGTTTTTGCAAACCCTTCTCCGGAAAATTATAAACCTTCCGATGACATTTCATCAAATACCTACGCTTGGCAGGCCGGCGACGTCATCAACGAGTCCCAAGACATTCTTCAATTTGTGCGCAAAAATCTGGTCGAAGATTTTTATCGCGAGAAGCGCAATGAAATTTTCAAGTATGCGGTTTTTAAACCAGACGGCAAGGCTACGGAACGGCAAGCACAAGCCATTATTGAGTTCACAAAACGTTTTGAAAGGATGCCGTATTGGTGGCTTTTAATCTCTGCCTGGATCAGGCGAAGAAGCCGACGAACAGCGTCTAAGGTATTGAACCGATACTATCGGCTGTTCAAGAAGTCGAAAATTGGAAAGTAATATATCGCTACGGGTATCGGGCGCGTTAGTTTGAAAAGATGATCGTCAGGGCAACAATTATCAATACGATTATCAGGAAAATCAGGTTTTCCCAGAAGCGGTCGCGCATATTACTGGTGGTATTTTTATATTCCTGCAAATATTGACTTATGTAAATTTTTACGCATTAAAATTGTATTAAGATTTAACTCACTTTACCTGTTGCATGGTTCATAGTGGAATGAATGTTTTAGTTGTCGAGGATGAAAAAAAAGTAGCTGCGTTCCTGAAAAAAGGACTCGCAGAGCAGGGCTTTAAAGTTGATTTGGCCCACGACGCAGCAACTGCCGAGAAGCTTATTTCCAGCCGAAACTACCAGATTGTATTGCTGGATGTCGTATTGCCTGGCATGAACGGGCTTGAATTGTGCAAAAGACTGAAGTCGTACAAAGCCGGTCTTCCGATTTTAATGCTCACCGCGCTTGGTACCACTGATAATAAACTAGCGGGTTTTGATGCAGGTACTGATGATTACCTGGTGAAGCCGTTCGAATTCAAGGAGCTGCTTGCCCGGATGAAAGCACTTACAAAACGTGCCTCAACAGCAGAAGCTGAGGGCCTTCCGGAAGCTGTGCTGAAAGCAGCCGACCTTCAACTGTTCCTCGGGAAGAAAATGGCAACCCGCGGAAGCCAGAGTATCCCCCTTACGGCAAAAGAATTCGGACTGCTTGAATATTTAATGCGTAACAAAGGCAGAGTGGTTTCAAAGCTCGACATCAGTGATAATGTTTGGGGCGTCAATTTTGACACCGGCACAAACGTAGTCGAAGTCTATGTGAATATCCTGCGGAAAAAGATCGACAAAAACTTTCCGGTAAAGCTCATCCATACCCGTATAGGTTTAGGTTACGTCCTTCAAGAAGAGTCATGAACATTCGGACGTGGATAACGCTGTGGTTCATTTCCATAGTCGCGGTTATAATCTTTTTTGCCTCGCTGCTTATCTATGCTCTTTCCGCGGATTACCGGAGGGACTCGTTTTACAGTCGTCTTAAAAATAAGGCAGTCAACAGCGCGAAACTTCTTATTGAAGTTGACGAAGTCGACATAAACCTTTTGAGGAAAATCGAAAAAGTTGATCCCGGAGCGCTTGACAACGAGGAAATCATGATGTTCGGGGTCGACAATAAAACAGTCTACAGCTCGGATAAGGAGAGTTTTATTCGGATTGATCTCAGCCTGCTGGATCGCGTTAGGGCCGAAGAAGAAATCAGATACCGTCAGGGCGAATATGAAGTGCTGGGTTTTCTGTTTAATGGCGCTGAGCAGACCATCGTTGTAATAGCAGCGGCAACCGACACTCATGGAATAAACAAGCTCAATAACCTAAAAACTGTTCTAATAATCGTATTTGCATTCAGCATCTTGGCGGCGTCTGTCTCGGGTTGGTTCTTTTCGGGGAAAGCGCTGCAGCCTATTTCGCGAGTGGTCCGGCAAGTCGACGATATCGGCATATCCAGCTTGAATGTACGCGTAGACGAAGGTAACGGCAGAGATGAAATCGCCATACTATCAAAAACTTTTAATAGAATGCTGAGCCGCCTTGAGACGTCTTTCAATGTGCAGAAAGACTTCATTGCGAACGCGTCACATGAATTGCGAACACCCCTGACGTCTATCACAGGCCAGCTCGAGGTCGCACTTTTAGATATCCGCAGCGGGGACGAGTACCAAAAAGTTGTCATGTCCGTTCTTGAGGATATAAAAACCCTCAACCAGTTATCGCACAGACTTCTGCTTCTTGCCCAGACCGATGCAAATCAGCGAAAAAGCATGTTGCTTAGAATTGATGAAATGGTTTGGCAGGCACGCGACGAGGTTGTGCGCCGAAATCATGCGTACATGATCTCGATCGATCTCGACCCTCGATTGGATGATGATAGGCTGACTATATCTGGCGACGAGCAACTCATAAAAACTGCAATCGCGAATATCCTGGAGAATGGATGTAAGTATTCGGCTGATCATGCTGTTCATCTGCTGATTCATGCAGATGATTATGAGCTTTTGTTAGAATTCACGGACAGCGGTATTGGCATTCCAACTGCTGATTTGGAGAACATTTTTGAGCCCTTTTACAGGGCGGAAAATGCAAAGAGTATAAGGGGAAGCGGGATCGGACTGTCGCTGGTAAAAAGAATTGTATCCCTTCACGGGGGAAAAGTAGTGATTCGATCAGACGTAAATATCGGCACCACAGTTACTCTAAAAATTCCGCTGGCCGCCCGAAAATCTTAATGCC
>JAEUUJ010000062.1 GCA_016786495.1 Cyclobacteriaceae bacterium | reverse complement strand
GAAATCCGATGACTTCCACGGTACGTTCACTTTTAAGCCGCTTGAAAAAGGTTATGGTGTTACCATCGGTAATGCACTGAGAAGAATCTTGTTGTCTTCGCTGGAAGGATATGCTATTACAGGCATCAAAATCCCTGGCGTACTTCACGAATTCTCAACCATCGAGGGTGTTGTGGAAGATGTTGCTGAGATCATCCTGAACCTGAAAATGGTTCGTTTGAAGAAAGTTACTGACAGCTTCGAAAGCAAAATCACGGTAAATATTAAGAAGCAGAAGCAGTTCAAAGCTGGCGACATTGCCAAGTTTACATCGGCTTTTGAAATTCTGAATCCTGAGCATGTTATCTGTAACATCGATGAATCAGCTCAGTTTGAAATCGAATTGTCGCTCGAAAAAGGAAGAGGATATCTTCCTGCGGAAGAGAACAAGCCTGCTGAGCAGGTTTTCGGATACATTCCGATCGATGCGATCTTCACACCGGTGAAGAATGTAAAATACAGCGTGGAGAATACCCGCGTTGAGCAAAAGACTGACTACGAAAAACTCGTTGTTGAAATTCAAACCGATGGTTCAATCCATCCTGAGAAAGCACTCGAAGGCGCTGCACACATTTTGATCCAGCACTTCCGTTTGTTCTCTGATAAGTCAATCGAACTCGAAACCGGCAAGGACGCTGAGATCGAGCAGGTTGATGAAGAAATGCTGCACATGCGCAAGTTGTTGAAGACCGGATTGCATGATCTTGATCTGTCGGTACGCGCGTACAACTGTTTGAAGGCTGCTGATGTGAAGACACTCGGTGACCTGGTGGAGCTTGAAATTTCTGACATGATGAAGTTCAGAAACTTCGGTAAGAAGTCGCTCGCGGAACTTGAGCAATTGGTAGCAGAGAAGGGTCTTACTTTTGGTATGGATCTGTCAAAATATAAACTGGACGAAGATTAAGAATAACCGATCATGAGACACGGTAAGAAAGTAAATCACTTAGGAAGAACAGCCAGCCACCGTAAGGCGTTGATGTCGAACATGGCCTCTTCCCTTATTTTGGAGAAACGCATTACCACTACGGTGGCGAAGGCGAAAGCACTGAGAAAATATGTTGAGCCTCTGCTGACAAAAGCAAAGAGCGATACAACGCACTCAAGAAGAACAGTGTTCTCATACCTCCAGAACAAAGAATCGGTTAAAGAACTGTTTAGCACAGTTGTTTCTAAGATCGGAGAGCGTCCGGGTGGTTATACCCGCATCATTAAGATGGGCGATGTTCGTCTGGGCGATAACGCAGAAATGTGCCTCATCGAGCTGGTGGACTTTAACACGCTCTACTCGAAAGATGAGAAAGCCGGAAAAGCTACCAAAACCCGCAGAAGCCGGAGATCCGGTAAGAAAGAAGGCGGTGAGGCCGCTGCAGAAGAAACAACCGATAAGGTTGAGGCAAAAGAAAAGCCGGCTAAGAAGGCTCCTGCTAAGAAAACAGCCGCTAAAAAGAAGAAAGAAGACTAGTGATAGTATTCCAATACATAAAGAAGGGATTGAATTTCGGTTCAATCCCTTTTTTTATGCTCCTGCAAGTGGTGACAGGCATGATCGGTTTCGGGAGCGAAGAAAGAAATCCTGGTTTTCAAACGTTTGGGGAGAAAAATCCGGGGTTTAGCCCCCTTAATACTGTGGGAATTTTAATTTTGTAAAACTTATAAAAAGCGTGGGTAAAGCATACTTACTTCTAGCAGACGGCCTTCTTGTTGAAGGCATTGCCATCGGCAAAAAAGGCACAACAGGCGGAGAAATCTGCTTTAATACCGGGATGACCGGGTATCAGGAAATTTATACCGATCCTTCGTACTACGGTCAGATTATCGTTAATACTACGGCACATATCGGTAACTACGGGACGCTGGATGCTGAACAGGAGTCGGCCAGCCCGAAAATCAAAGGCCTTGTGGTAAATGACTATTCTGAGGATTTCAGCCGCTATACCGCGAAAGAGAGCCTCCAGCAATATCTTGAACGCTTCAACATTGTGGGCTTGGCGGGCGTAGACACCCGCATGCTGGTACGGTACATTCGCAGCCGGGGTGCCATGAATGCACTCATTTCTTCTGAGCTTACGCCCGAACAAATGCGCGAGGAGATCAAGAAAGTGCCGTCTATGGATGGGTTGGAACTTTCTTCGGTGGTAACAACCGACAAGGCGTACACGGTAGGAGATGAGAATGCAGGGCTGAGAATTGCTGCGCTCGATCTGGGAATTAAAAAGAGTATTCTCACCAATCTCGTGCAGCGCGGTTGCTATGTTAAAGTATTCCCGGCCAAGACACCTTTTTCCGAAATGGAAAAGTTTAAGCCAGACGGCTACTTCATCTCAAACGGCCCGGGTGATCCATCTGTAATGAGCTACGCGATTGAGACCGTTAAAGAAACACTGAAAGCCGACAAGCCTACTTTTGGAATTTGTTTGGGTCATCAAGTTCTTGCGCTGGCGAATGGTGTTTCGACTTACAAAATGCACCACGGCCATCGGGGGCTGAATCACCCGGTTAAGAACCTGGTGACGGGTTTGGGTGAAATGACTTCGCAGAACCACGGTTTTGCTGTGAGCGAGAAAGACATTGATAAAAATCCGAATGTGGAAGTAACGCACCTGCACCTGAACGACAATACCATCATGGGTATTCGCGTAAAGAATAAGAAAGCATTCTCTGTACAATATCACCCGGAAGCATCTCCGGGTCCACACGATTCACGGTATCTGTTTGATCAGTTTGTCGACATGATCCGGGAAGACAAGAAATCTTAAATCGAAATCCAATTCAAAAATTATCATTATGAGTTTAATTGAAAGCATTCATGCCCGCCAGATTCTTGATAGCCGCGGAAATCCAACCATCGAAGTTGATGTTGTAACCGAAAGTGGCGCGTACGGCCGCGCAGCGGTTCCTTCAGGAGCTTCCACGGGAACACACGAGGCTGTTGAGCTTCGCGATGGTGACAAAAAGAAATATATGGGTAAGGGCGTTCTCAAAGCTGTTGAGAACGTGAATACGAAAATCGCTTCTGAGCTCGTAGGCTTTTCGGTGTATGAACAGAACCTGCTCGACAAGATCATGATCGAACTTGACGGAACTGCCAACAAGGGCAAGCTTGGTGCAAATGCGATCCTTGGAACATCGCTGGCCATTGCGAAAGCAGGTGCGATGGAAGCGGGTATTCCTTTATACCGGTACATTGGCGGTGTGAGCGCAAATACGCTTCCTGTCCCCATGATGAACATTTTGAATGGTGGAAGCCATGCTGATAACTCAATCGACTTCCAGGAATTCATGGTTATGCCGGTTGGAGCCGATACATTCTCGGAGGCTTTACAGATGGGTGCCGAGATTTTCCACACGCTAAAAAAAGTACTGCACGACAAAGGTCTTTCTACGAACGTGGGTGATGAAGGTGGGTTTGCTCCGAACATCAAGTCAAATGAAGAGGCTATCGAAATCGTATTGAAGGCAATCGAAAAGGCTGGTTACAAGCCTGGTGCGGATGTGTTCATTGCACTTGACCCTGCGGCGTCTGAATTCTATGATTCAAAAACCAAATTGTATCACTTCAAGAAGTCGAACGGTAAAAAATTGAAGCCTTTGGAAATGGCTGAATACTGGACGAATTGGGCGAAGAAATATCCGATCATTTCACTGGAAGACGGAATGGCAGAGGACGACTGGGCCGGCTGGACTGCACTTACCCAGAAGATCGGGGATAAGGTTCAACTCGTGGGAGACGATTTATTTGTGACGAACGTGAAGCGTCTTCAGAAAGGTATTGATGATGGCGTAGCTAACGCGATCCTGATTAAGGTTAACCAGATCGGCTCACTTACTGAAACGATCGATGCGGTTAATCTGGCGAAACGTAATTCGTATAAGAGTGTGATGTCGCACCGTTCCGGTGAAACCGAGGATAGCACGATCGCAGACCTTGCCGTGGCACTGAACACCGGCCAGATCAAGACTGGTTCTGCATCCCGTTCAGACCGGATGGCCAAGTACAATCAACTGATTCGTATTGAAGAGGAGTTGGGCGAAACCGCTTATTTCCCCGGCAAAAACATGTAAAAGTTAATGTGGCGACAGGCGAACCCTGTTACCCCTAAATGGGTGACAGGGTTTTTTTATTAAAAATCATTACCTTAGTCATCATTTTTTAAACTGGGTATGTTGAAGAAACTTCCGAAAGCCCTCCGCAACTTTTATATCGTAACGGGAGGCATTTTTTTAGTCTGGATGCTGGTATTGGACTCCAATGATTTTGTTTCACGCTACAAGCTATCCGCCAAGCTGAGTTCACTGGAAAGTGAGAAGGAATACTACGCTGAGAAAATCAAAGAGGTTCAAAAGGACCATGAAGAACTCATGGGAACCCGCGAATTGCTCGAAAAATTCGCGCGCGAAAAATATTTAATGAAGAAAAGCACAGAAGATATTTTTGTGGTCGTTGAAGAGTAGATAAACGTTTTACGTATGGCCCGCCCCCGAATTTTATTGCTCCTGATAATTTTTGCCATCCCGGCTGTAGCTTTTTGCCAGTCGCGACACAAGGATGATGATAATAGTTTGAAAGGCGTTCCGTTAAAAGAACGCATTGTATTGGGTGGTGGCCTGGGTCTGCAATTTGGAAGTCAGTTGGACGTGGTCTCCCTTTCACCGATGATTGGCTACAAACTCACAGAGAAATTACTGGCCGGTTCCAGTGTAACTTACCGGTATACAAAATACAAGTACTTCAATCCGAGTATCAAACTTACCGACTATGGTGTAAGTCCTTTTTTGCGGTACTCAATCTTCAACGGATTTTTCCTGCAGGCTGAATATGAATATCTCAACTATGAATTTCCGGAGTCTGCAACGACAACGATGCGCAAAGGATTCAATAGTGTTTTAGCAGGAGGTGGATTCGTTCAGCCGATTGGGGGTAAAGCTGCCTTTTATGTGCTTGCGCTTTATAACTTTTCTTACCAATCTGTAAACCCCGGCGAATATTCGCCCTATCCGAACCCGTTAATCCTTCGCGGAGGAATTACGTTCGGGTTTTAAATGTTCAAATCGAATTTTTTAGAAAGCTCTTTCAGATCGTCCACGACTTTTTCGTTGAGTGGAATCCCCGCTTTTAACCGAATTGCATTCATTTCACGCTCAGGGTCACCCGGAATCAAAACTTTGGGTTGCCCTTGGACAGGTTTTGCTGAACGAAATCTGCTGATCCAGTTATCCATATGCTGTTTGAACTCCTCTTTCGGTCGGAAGGCATCAATCCGCATGGCGCCAAAAAAATGACCAATTCCTTTTCCGACCGGATCGGCTGGCGGTGAAAGAAACGCCACAAACGGAGGAACCCACGGGCCGTAGTTGGCTCCAGACAGCACAGCTGAAAAAATATCCACGATGGAACCAAGTCCATAACCTTTGTGACTTCCGTGTTCAAAGTCACTTCCGAGCGGAACGAGTGCACCACCATCTTTCAATTCATGTGGATTGGTAGACGTGTGGCCTGCTTTGTCCTGAATCCAGCCTTCGGGTGCTTGTTTATTTTTGCGTTGCAGAATTTCGAGTTTGCCATTGGCCGCGGTGGTGGTAGCCATGTCAGCAACAAACGGAGGTTGCTTGTCGGCTGGTATTGCCACCGCAATGGGATTAGTACCCAGCATTCGTTCGACCGACCATGTGGGCGCTACCAGCGGGCTGGCATTGGTCATGGCGATTCCGATCATGTCGTGTTCCAGTGCCATCATCGCATGGTAGCCGGCAATTCCAAAATGGTTGGAGTGTTGCACGCTTACCCAGCCAGTGCCGCACTGTTTTGCTTTTTCTATCGCGATGTTCATCGCATGAGGTGCAACAACCAGTCCGAGCCCGCCATCGCCATCCACGACCGCGGTACTCGGTGACTCATGAAGGGTACGAATAGCAGGAGTTGCATTAATTCGTTTTGCTTCCCACAACCGAATGTATCCGGAAAGCCGGGCCACACCGTGTGAATCGATTCCACGAAGATCGGCCGACAGCAGAACTTTTGTGGCCAGTTCAGCATCAGCATCACTGCAGCCGATTTTTTTAAAAGCCGATACGGTAAACTTTTTTAATGTTTCGAAGGGGAAGGTTTGTTCTGCCATGCCGCAAAGATAAAAGGTTGGTTTACTTGGAAAGCATGGCGAGCGCGCCTTCTTTCAATGAGTATCGGGAAACCCGGATTTTGTTGATTTTGTATTTTTCAAGGATATAGCGAACCATGCAGCTGCCGGCTACGATCAGGTCTACACGAAGTTCAATCATTCCGGGCATTCTCATCCGTTGTTCGCGGGTGGTTTGGATGATCCGTTGCTGGGCGCTCCTGACAAAATCTACGGTTAGGGGAGTTTCGCTGTCGGTATCGCGGACCGGGATGTTTTTTTCCTGGCAGTACATATCACTTAACGTATCGAACGATCCCGAGGAACCAACGAGTTTTTTTGGTGAAAAGCGGCTGACGGCTTCATCAACTTCACCAATAGACTGATCCATGAACACGCTGATGCTTTCAATCTCGTGTGGTGTGATGGGATCGCTGATGGCGAACTTTTCAAGAATACGTTGTGCGCCAATCTCAATGCTTTTACTCCACAAGCTTCCCTGCCGATTCGCCACAATAAACTCAACGCTTCCTGCACCAATGTCCATGATCAGCGAAGGCTCGTCACCCAGGTCGAGGGCTGACCGTACTCCGTAATAGATCATTTCGGCTTCCTCGGGCCCCGACAAAACCGTGATGTGAATTCCTGTAGCTGACTGTATTTTTTCTATTACTTGCGGGGCGTTAGACGCATTGCGCAACGCACTCGTGCCAAACGCATGTACCGTGGAGACCTGAAACGAGTCGGTTTTCAATTTGAAATCTCGGAGCGCTGCAACCGCCCGTTCAACCGCATCAGCCTGGATCAAATCCTGATTAATGCCGGCCTTTCCCAGCTTTACCCCGACCTTTTCACGAAAAAGAATAATTGGTTTTCCATGCTGTTTTTCGGCAATCAGTACGTGGAACGTATTGGTACCAAGATCGATTATTGCAAACCTCTCATCCATACCGCAAAATAGCGGGAATGATCAAAAGTAGCTTTTAAAAGAGGGCAAAAGCAGTGTTCAAAATCGGCAAAATCGCAATATCTTTCGGTTCCTGAAATCCAACCATGACAAAGCGTAAGCACAAAGAACCCGTTCTCCAAAGCCGTTATGACGAACTTCATCGCAAGAATGAAGAGTCTCTGACGGGCGGTGGTGTAAAGCGAATCGAACAGCAACACGCCAAGGGTAAGTTAACAGCCCGCGAACGCATCCAGCTTTTAATGGATGAAGGTACGTTCGAAGAACTTGGCAAGTTTGTGATGCATCGCGCGAAGGATTTCGGATTGGATAAAGAGCATTATCTGGGCGATGGTGTTGTAACCGGTTATGGCAAGGTTAACGGAAGGCTTGTGTATGTTTTCTCTCAGGATTTTACCGTGTTCGGAGGTTCACTCTCCGAGACTCACGCGGAGAAGATTGTGAAAATCATGGAACTGGCCATGAAGAATGGCGCACCGATTATCGGCTTGAATGATTCGGGTGGTGCCCGTATTCAGGAGGGCGTTGTTTCGCTCGGTGGATACGCTGATATCTTTTACCGAAATACACTGGCATCCGGAGTTGTGCCGCAGATCTCCGCCATTATGGGCCCG
The DNA here is from genome assembly GCA_016786495.1 of Cyclobacteriaceae bacterium. Taxonomy (GTDB): domain Bacteria; phylum Bacteroidota; class Bacteroidia; order Cytophagales; family Cyclobacteriaceae; genus UBA2336. The sequence goes on along the minus strand of JAEUUJ010000062.1, from coordinate 16,963 downwards.
TGCGCCGGTGGAGCAGTGTATTCTCCGGCCATTACCGATTTTATTTTCATGGTTGAAAATACTTCGTTCATGTTTGTCACCGGACCGAACGTAGTGAAAACCGTAACGCACGAGAATGTAACGCCCGAAGAACTGGGTGGCGCTTCAGCACACAGCACCAAAAGCGGAGTTACCCACTTTGCCTGTGCCAATGAGGCAGTGTGCATCGCGGAGATTAAAAAGCTACTGAGCTACGTTCCGCAGAATTGCGAAGACGATGTGCCGCGCGTGCCTTATACGCCTGCCAATGAGAGCCGGCCCGTACTGAATGAGATTATTCCGGTCAATCCCAATCAGCCGTACGACATGCGCGAGGTGGTGAATGGAATTGTTGATGACGGCAGTTTTTTTGAAGTTCATAAAAACTTTGCAGAGAATATTATTGTCGGGTTTGCACGCATTGCGGGCCGAAGCATTGGGATCGTTGGAAATCAACCTGCTTCGCTGGCAGGGGTGCTTGACATTGACGCCAGTGTGAAGGGCGCGCGCTTTGTGCGCTTCTGCGATTGTTTTAACATTCCGTTGCTGGTGCTGGAAGACGTTCCGGGATTTTTACCGGGTACTGACCAGGAGTGGAATGCGATTATCACCAACGGGGCCAAGCTGTTGTTTGCGTTTTCGGAGGCAACGGTGCCACGCGTTACCGTGATTACGCGCAAAGCGTATGGTGGAGCATACGATGTGATGAACTCAAAGCACATCGGTGCCGATCTGAATTACGCGTGGCCTACAGCCGAAATTGCCGTGATGGGTGCCAAGGGTGCTGCGGAGATCATCTTTAAGAAGGAGATCTCGGAAGCAAAAGATCAAACGGCCAAGCTTAACGAAAAGGTAGATGAATACACCACCAAGTTTGCAAATCCGTATCAGGCAGCTTACCGGGGGTACATTGATGAAGTAATTTATCCGGATCAAACACGGGAGAAGTTAATTCGGGCATTCGAGATGCTGGAGAATAAGGTTGCCAATCTTCCGAAAAAGAAACACGACAACATTCCTTTATAAAGCAATAATTAAAATCGTATGGATAAGAAGAGTAAAAATTTTTTGTTTGAATACCTGAACAACGCATCCCCTACAGGTTTTGAGCATTCTGGTCAGCAGATTTGGCTGGATTATCTGAAGCCTTACATCGATGATTATATGGTGGATGTTTACGGTACGGCTGTAGGCGTTGTTAATCCACAAGGAAAATACAAAGTGGTAATTGAGGCTCATGCCGATGAGATTTCGTGGTTTGTTAATTACATAACGGAAGAAGGATACATCTACGTTCGCAGAAATGGCGGATCTGATCATCAAATTGCTCCATCGATGCGCGTCAACCTCCAGGGCGACAAGGGAATTGTGAAAGGTGTGTTTGGCTGGCCGGCTATTCACGTTCGCGATGCAGCACGGGAAGAAACTCCGTCACTTAAAAATATTTTTATTGACATCGGTGCCGAGTCTAAAAAAGAAGTTGAAGCCATGGGCGTTCATGTGGGTACTGTGGCTACGTTTGAAGATGAATTGATTGAGCTGAATAAAAACTACCTCACCGGCCGCGCACTCGATAACCGGATGGGTGGTTTTATGATTGCGGAAGTCGCCCGCAGGTTAAAGGAAGGCAAAAAGAAACTTCCGTATTGCTTATACATTGTAAACTCCGTTCAGGAGGAAATTGGACTACGGGGGGCTGAAATGATTTCGAGAAGATTGAAGCCCGACCTGGCGATCTGTACGGATGTTACGCACGATACGCAATCTCCGATGTACAACAAAAAGGAGAGCGGTAACCTGAAATGCGGATTAGGGCCCGTGGTGTGCTACGGTCCTGCCGTTCAGAACAATGTGTTGAAACAGATTATCGAAGTCGCGAACAAAAAGAAAATCCCGTTCCAGCGCCAGGCGGTAAGCCGTTCAACCGGCACGGATACCGATTCATTCGCGTATTCTGCTGAAGGCGTTGCTTCGGCATTAATTTCCCTGCCGCTAAAATACATGCACACAACCGTGGAGACTGTGCATAAAGATGACGTGGAAAATGTTATTAAGCTTATCTATGAAGTTCTACTCCAGGTAAAACCGGGACACGATTTCCGGTACATCAAATAGAATTATCTTTTCTGGCCCCGGTGATAGACGATAAGAAAATGAGAGGTAGAGCTATTACGCCTACGCAATAAATAATTGAAAACTGCTGCGAAAATGGATTATTGATAAAAAATAAGATTGAAGGGATAGCAAGTGAAATTGTTAATAGTGCAAATAAAGCCTGCTTTCCCTTCTTTGTTATTAATATGTATGTTGATAGAATAGCGAGAAAAATGATGGTAAGCCCATGCAATCCGGGCACGCTGTATCGTTCGAGTATCTTATTAAGATTTCCAAATTTACTCCAAAGCACAACCGTTAATATTAAAATCACGGTTAGTATGGCATTTCCGCTACGGAATTTCATTTGTCTTGATGTTTTCTGAAATACCAATCAGTATTTTTCTTTCCTGAGCTTTAATATTTTCAAATTCGGCTTGTAAGCTCATCTTGAGGAGGTTTAAAGGCATAATTCTGACAACCAAACTATCCGAGTGCTCTGAGTCATTGGTAAAGGTTTTGATCTGCTCGTTAATGTTTATAAATTTTTGTTTTAGTGTAGATGGAGCATTTGAGGTGCTGAAGTATTTCCGCAGCAGATCACGTTTCTTATCCGGAGTTACGGACAGTGAGTTTATTGATTCTATAACGCTTATATTTTCCTTAAGAATTTTTTCGAAACCGCTTATCGAATCTCTCAGGGATATTAGTCTGATTGTATCAGAAACCGAACTATTCAGGATAACATGATAGAGCGAATCATTATTAATATCTTGAAATGCGTACTCTTTCGAGTACGCATTATCGGTAACTTGACTACAGCGTGTGATACCAAATAAAGCAAGCAGAAGTGCATGTATGAGGGCTATTCTCCGCATGCTCAATCAGCTTGTTTAGGGCGATCCAAATCGCAGCAATCCTCGAGCGCGCTTGCACACGCCAATTTTTCCGCAGAATAAACTAAAAATGCAGTACCCTGGCAAATTGGCCATCCTGGAGGGAACCACTTTAATGCGGATGTACATCCTGCGCTGGCTACACCAAAGTCTACCTCAGCTTTATGATCGCAATCAGTCGCGGTCCGGAAGCATCCAAGCCCTCCTTTACAGCCGGATTGTTTGCTGTTAAACGAAGATGACTCGAGTGCTGACCTTTTAATAAACAGCTGCTGATCGGAATACAACTGGACAGACTGGTTAATTACACCATCTAAAGTTCCAGCATCGTCATGCTTGAAATATTTCGATTCAATATCGTTCAATATTTTTACCTGTGCTTGATAGGCCTCGTTAAACTCTCTTTCGTCAGAATATCCAAGAAGCTCAATAATCTGTTTATTGTCAGCTTGGCTTTCAATGGCCTTTTTAAGAAGTGCATGATGAGTTTTTTTCTCTTCTAAGGTTTCTCCACTCCTTCGCCTGAATTTTTCAATACTGGCGCTGGTTGCCCGCATGTAGGCAATGAACAGCTCATCACCGGATATTACTTCTGCGGTAGAACGAGTTTCTGGCACATCCTGACAAGATGCAATAACCAGAACGCAGAATAATAGTATTAGCTTTAGAAATCTCATAATATTTAGAGGTTAAGTTAGCATGTTAAACTAATATATTGATGCTTTACCTTTTATACAACACGAATGATGGATTTTTTCAATTTTAAACTGACACCCGTCCGTCCTGCAGCAATTATATCACTCGTCCCTTCACAAACTGAACTGCTGGCTGATCTTGGGTTGGCTGATCGTGTTGTGGGTATTACGAAGTTTTGTGTGCATCCTGCGGGTTGGCGAAAAGCAAAAACCATCGTGGGTGGAACCAAGCAGTTTGATTTTGACGTGATACGTTCGCTGAATCCTGACCTGATCATTGGCAATAAAGAGGAAAACTATGAGACGGGAATTAAGCAGCTGTCCGCGCAGTATCCTGTCTGGATGAGTGACATTGTTACGCTGGACGACTCTTTGCAGATGATCACGGAGATCGGGAGGCTCACACAAACAGAGCGCGGGGCTATTGAAATACGGGATGCGATCCGCGATTCATTTCGCGAACTACCTAAACTTCCGGCATTACGAACATTGTATTTGATCTGGAGAAACCCGTGGATGGCAGCAGCGTCCGGAACATTCATCCACGAGATGCTGACATTGGCCGGCTTGAGCAATTGCATAAGCCATCAAAGCCGGTATCCTGAACTTACGTCCCAACAGATTCAGGCGCTTAATCCGCAATTGGTTTTGCTTTCCTCAGAGCCGTATCCCTTTAGAGAGAAGCACATCCGGGAAATAAATCAACTGTGTCCTGAGGCAAAAATTCTCCTCGTTGACGGAGAAATGTTTTCGTGGTACGGCAGCAGGTTATTGAAGTTCGCAGCGTATCTGCAAACCTTCAGGAAAGCGTTGTCTTGATCCCGGTTAACCGGACATCATCCCAAAATTTCGGATATGATTTTCGCGTCACCGCGGAATCTTCGATCACCACATCTGCCAATGCACACAGCGGAGCGAATGCCATCGCCATCCGGTGATCGAGGTAGGTATTGAACAAAATTCCGTTCCTGAGTGCTGCTGATCCGGGCGTTAACACCCATTTGCCTTCGACCTCTTCGAACGAAGCCCCTGTTTTTGCAAGCTCTGTTTGCAATGCTTTGATACGGTCTGTTTCCTTAATGCGCAAACTTTCCAATCCCGTGAATTTTCCAACAATGCCTTTCGCTGCACACACAACGGCTACTGTTTGCGCGAGGTCCGGGCAATCGATAAAATCCCAGCTTACTTCGGCTACATGATTTGCTTTTGTTAGCAACAGGTCACTACCTCTTAGTTCAGCATGTACGCCAAGCGGTTTCATGATGTCGACAATCACGCGGTCGCCTTGCAGCGAGTCAAGGGTGATCCTGGGTAATGTGATCTCTGTCTGATTCGCCAAGGCGGTAAAAGAAAACCAGTAACTGGCAGCCGACCAGTCTGACTCAACCGTGATGGTAGCCGGCCGGTACGCTTGGTGTGGGATATTGATCCCGGTATCGGTAAAGTCGACAAATGCCCCGAATTGTCGCATCAGGGCGGCAGTCATTTCCAGGTAGGGGCGGCTGGTAATTTTTCCTTCGAAGCGGATTAATAGCCCCTGTGGCAGTGCTGGCGCGATCATCATCAACGCGGAGATGTACTGGCTGCTGACATCGCCCCGAATGGTGACCTCGCTTGTTTTTTGACCGGAAAACCCCTGAATTTTCACCGGTGGGTAACCTTCCTGTTCGGAGTACTCGATTTGTGCCCCAATCGTGCGCAACGCATCCACGAGGATTTTAATGGGCCGCTGCTTCATGCGGTCGGTACCCGTAATGATACAGGTGGCCCCGCTAACCGATTTAAAGGCGGTTAGAAATCGCATGGTTGTACCGGCATCCTCCACATTCAAGACAGGCTCTGAAGATTCAATCAACTTCAGCATGAGTTGTGTGTCGTTGGCATCGGAAAGATTCAGCAGTTGACTTGCCTTACCGGCAAGTGCTTTGATGATAATGGCACGGTTGCTGATACTTTTTGATGAAGGCAGATTGCTGACTACGCCACTGATCCGGTTAGTTTTATTTAAAGTGATATTGGAACTCAAACTATCGTGTGTTAGGAATGATGTAACGTAAAATTAATGCGCGCTTTTTTACGGGCGCATGAAACAATTATAAGTAAATTAGAGTTATTGACACTATGAGTACAACAAGAAAAATAATCATCGGTGTTGGTCTTACATCGGGAGCGTTGCTGGCGGCATGGCTACTGACCGGCAGTCGTAAGCAAAAGACAAAAGCGGTCGTAGTGAAGGGTGCGCGTAAGCTGGCTCAATCCTTAAAAACTGAGGATAATGTGCGTGCCTATGAGGATTCAGAAGTTCATTACATTTAACACGAACGATAGAATCGTAACGCGGTAGTAATTTCTTCCAGACTGATCTCCACATCCCACACGGCCTTTCCGATTCCCTCCTGCAAGGCTCCTAACACCACATTTCCTTTGTTCTTTTTATCCTGAAGCGCCAGGCTGGCAATTGTGTTCAGCGCGTTTTCCGGTACTTCCAGTTTTCCGAAGATTCTCACCACGTATTCTACAATTTCGTGGAGCGACTTTTGGTCCAACATGTTCTTTTGATGGGCAATCCAGCCCTCTGCGATTAGCCCCGCAGCAACCGCTTCACCATGTAAAATCTTGTTTCCTGAACTGAGAAAAAAAGATTCAATCGCATGACCAACAGTGTGGCCGGCATTGAGGATTTTACGGAGGTTCTTCTCGCGCGGATCTTGTTCAATAACCGAGCATTTAAACTGTACGGATTGCTTGACGAGTTCATTCCAATTTTGATGCGCGAGGTCGCTGAGCCGGATTTCGTCCCAGAGTTTTTTATCGGAGATGAGTGCGTGCTTGACCACTTCGGCAAAGCCGGAACGCAGCTCATGTTCCGGAAGGGTTTTAAGGAATCCCGTGTAGAGCAACGTTAAGACCGGCAGGTTGAAAACGCCGATGTGATTTTTGAAGCTATTGAAATCGACTCCGAGCTTTCCGCCCACGCTTGCATCGGCTTGCGCCAACAGGGTAGTAGGAATCAATATGAAATCAATACCGCGCTTGTATGTAGAGGCGCAAAATCCTCCCATGTCGCCCAGCACTCCGCCTCCCAGAATAATTAATGCCGCGTGACGATCGAGTTTTTCATCGGTCATTGCCTGCCAGATGATCTCGCATGTTGCGATTGTCTTTCGTTCTTCGCCACTCTGAACCGTTACCAGCGAATGTTGAGGAAGCGATTTTTCAAGCACCGGATAACACGCGGCTTTTGTGTGCTCATCGACCAGAACGATAATTTTCGAGTATTTTTTTTGGACAAGAAACTGGTTCAGGTCAGTTTCTGGATTGTTGGTAAGAAGGACGTTTTCCGGAAGCATGGCAAATATCCTGAAAGATAGGAAATCGGCTTCGAAAAACCGGTTTTTGCGCAACGATCAGCCGGTTAAAACCCGGATATGCGATCCTGTAAAAATCCTGTAAACCTTTCGTTCCGATAGCTATATTTGCCCGATTTTAATATGGAGTCACGACCGCAACTTTCTTTTGAAGATACATCCGTAGCGTTTTCGTATAAGTCGGATGCTGAGCTAAAAAAAGCCAACTTTATTTTCTCGCTTGTTAACCATCCTTCGGTTTCGAAGATGGCCACCGGGGCTGTCAAGTTTGCTTTTGCAGTTGGCCTGCCGGTGAAAGGCCTTATCCGAAAAACAGCTTTTGATCATTTCTGCGGAGGCGAAACCATTGCGGAGGCATCTGAAACAACCCGTAGACTTGGGAACTTTCATGTAGGAACTATTCTCGATTATTCGGTAGAAGGGGAGGAAACGGAAGAAGGGTTTGAGCAGACCACGCGCGAAACGATGTTAACAATCGAGAAGGCTCACACGTCAAAGAATATTCCGTTCTGTGTATTTAAGGTTACGGGTCTGGCTTCGTTCGCGTTACTGGAAAAAGTCCAGGCAAAAGAAAAACTGAGTGTGGCCGAGGAAGCGGCATTCGAAAAAATAAAAGAACGGGTAAACCGCATTTGCGGAAAAGCCGCTGAGTATAAAGTTCCGGTATTGATTGATGCTGAGGAAACCTGGATTCAGGAACCGGTTGATGCGCTTGCCTATGCCATGATGGAGAAATACAACCGCACGGAAGCGATTGTGTTTAACACCTATCAGCTTTATCGCACGGCATCGCTTCAAAACCTGAAAGACGCTCATGCCGCAGCCGATCGGGGCAACTACTACGTGGGGGCAAAACTTGTTCGCGGGGCATACATGGAAAAGGAGCGCGCGCGTGCAGAAAAGATGGGCTACGAAAGTCCCATCCATCCAACAAAAGAAGCAACCGATCAGGCCTTCAACGAAGCACTGCAGTTCTGTGTTGACAATCGTGAACGCATTTCTGTGATGTGCGGATCGCATAACGAATACAGCAACCTCCTGCTCGCACAATTAATGGACAAGCATGGTATCAGCCACAACGATAAACGTTTTTGGTTTGCCCAGCTTTACGGGATGAGTGATAACATTTCTTTCAACCTGGCAAAGGCAGGCTACAATGTAGCCAAGTATCTGCCTTATGGACCCGTAAAATCGGTGATGCCTTATCTGCTCCGCAGAGCCGATGAAAATACCTCGGTTGCCGGCCAAAGCAGCCGCGAACTGATCCTGATCCGCAAGGAGCTCAAGAGGCGTAAAAAGGGATAGGGAATTGATTTCCTTTTCTCTTATTTTTGCTGATTAATTCCTCAAAAAATGCAGTTATCTGAACAGGAACTCGTTCGCAGACAGGCTAAAGAAGAACTTGAAAAGCTCGGAATCAACCCGTATCCGGCTGAGCTTTTTGAAGTAAACGCTTCGGCTGCAGAAATCCTCGAAAACTACGAACGCCATAAAAGCGACTACCGTCAAATTTCCATTGCCGGAAGAATCATGTCGAGGAACATCATGGGTTCTGCATCCTTTGTTAAGCTTCAGGACGAAACGGGTCGTATTCAGGCGTATTTCAGAAGAGATGATCTGTGCCCGACTGACGACAAGACGCTTTACAATGTTGTATTCAAAAAACTGCTGGATATCGGAGATATTATTGGTGTGAAAGGGTACGGGTTCACCACGCAAACCGGTGAAATATCCATTCACGTTACCGAGTTTAAAATTCTTTCCAAATCGTTACGTCCGTTGCCGATTGTAAAAGAAACAACCGATGAGCAGGGTGTAGTTCATAAGCATGATGCATTCAGCGATCCAGAGCAGCGTTACCGCATGCGGTACGTGGATATGATCGTAAACGCAGAAGTACGGGATACCTTCATCAAGCGTACGAAGCTGGTGAACTCCATGCGTAATTACCTGAACGATAAAGCATACCTGGAGGTAGAAACACCCATTCTCCAGCCATTATACGGAGGTGCTGCTGCCAAGCCGTTTAAAACGCACCACAACTCGCTGGATATGACGTTGTATTTGCGCATTGCAAACGAGTTGTACCTGAAACGTTTGATTGTTGGCGGCTATAATGGCGTTTATGAGTTCTCAAAAGATTTCAGAAACGAGGGCATGTCGCGCTTTCACAATCCTGAGTTCACGCAGGTGGAATTATACGTAGCGTATAAAGACTACTACTGGATGATGGATTTGGTGGAGGAGATGATTGAAAAAGTTGCCCTCGATCTTCACGGAACAACCGTTGTTCAGGTAGGAACAAATTCGATTGACTTCAAGCGTCCGTGGAAACGATTCACCATGTTTGGCGCCATTCAGCATTTTACAGGAGTGGATATCTCTGCGATGGATGAGGCTGCGTTGCGCGAGACCTGTAAGAAACTTCATGTACCGGTTGATGAGACGATGGGGAAGGGTAAACTCATTGATGCCATCTTCGGTGAGAAATGCGAGCCGTTGCTCATTCAGCCAACTTTTATCATGGACTATCCGCTGGAGATGTCTCCGCTTGCGAAAAAGCACAGAACGATTCCGGGGTTGGTGGAACGATTTGAGGCAATTTGTAACGGAAAAGAAATTTGCAATGCCTTCTCTGAGTTGAACGATCCGATTGATCAGCGTAAACGCTTTGAGGAACAACTTGAACTCGGTAAGCGCGGAGACGAAGAAGCGATGACGCTTGACGAAGATTTTCTGCGTGCGCTTGAATTCGGAATGCCGCCAACGGCCGGTTTGGGTGTGGGCATTGATCGTCTTTCGATGATCATGACCAATCAGCCTTCTATTCAGGATGTATTGTTTTTCCCGCAAATGAAACCGGAGAAGCAAGGCGGAGGATTCACGCCTGAAGATGCGCAGTCGCTGGGTATCCGTGCGGATCTGTACCCCATTCTTCAAAAGATGGGGGTTCAGTCGGTTGAGCAATTAAAGTCGATGAAGGCTTCCAAATTGTTCAACGATGTGTGTGGCATGCGTAAAAAGCTGAAGCTCGAAGACGTGCCGAATCCTACCATGCAAGAGGTTGAAGGATGGCTGAAGTAGATTCGCGTATCGACTGGTCGCGGATTCGGCAGAAAAGCGTTCACCGGTTATTCAAGAAGAACAAGCTTCACGCATTACCGAACCTGGCGGAATTACAGTCGTTTTGTTACGATCCGGGTCACACAATCAAGTACCACAAGCACGTCAAGCGGTTTCGTATCGAAGCTCCCATAGAAAAGGTCTGGGACACGTACAAGACGATCAGTCCACAGGATACCTGGAACGGCCGCATGGTTTCATTTGGAGTGATGTATTCGCGCAGGCAGAATCAGCTTTCTTATCACGATGATCGTTACCTTGGCCTGGAGGCCGGACAGCTTATTTTTTTAAGTCTGAATTTATTGGCAAACCGGGCGCACTTGGCCGTGGGGCATGAGGTTGTTGCTGTTTACGATGATCGTATGCACATCAAAATCTGTTATGTGCAGAACGGAGCCTCGGTTGGGACACAATTGATTCAACTCAGGAAAGCAGGTGACCGCGAGACCGAAGTTGTACACGAAACCTGGTACACGAGCGGCTCATGGTTTCGCGACAAAATCCTCTACCCGATTTTTCATGAGCGGGCGATTACGGAGTTTCACACCAACGTTAAGCGCAAAGCTGAATTATAAGTTATCGAAGAAAGGTTTTCTTCGCTCAAGTTTCAGGTCCTGAAGCACGGAAGCTTTTACGCGAATGGTGAAATTGTACGAAGTAAAATATCCGAAGGGAATCCAGTTGAGCGAAGCCGTCCAGCAATGTAAGTCGCGGGTAAGGCTGATGCTGGTTTGCGTGAAGGCCTTGTTCTGAATGTCGTAGCCGGAAGTGAAGTTTATTTTCCAGGCCTGCGAGAGCGACACGTCACCCGAAAACTGGAGAGTTTGATTGATATTGAAGCGTTTTACGGTGGAGGTAGTAAGGATACTGCGGCTATAGTTTAAGCTGTAGTTGACGCGCAGGCTCCAGGGAATGTCAAAGTCGATGTACGCGTTCGGATCGTTCAGCAGAAACTGTTTCTCCTGTTCCGGCAGATCGGAATCTGTTATTTTTTTCTGACTGGCCTGCTCATTTTCGCGAGCCTTCGGATTGAGGTTGGTATTAATGGCAAGTGTTGCGTTGGTAATGCGCCCGAGGCTGCCATGTTTGAGGGCGAAGTCGTCAATTCTCCGTTCGTACGTACGATTATTCTCAGTTTTTAACTTACGGTAGTAGTAAGGATCAATGTTCGCGCTCATGTTAATCGAGAACATGCCGTTCAAAATATTGGTATTGGCGGATAAGCCGAAGTTTGCCAGTTTAAAGGAATCGGCCACCAGGTTGTAAGAAGAACTGATGGAAAGGTTATTCAGCAAGCTAACCTTTCGCGCCACCGTATCTTTCTCGTTCATCACTTTCATCTCCACCGTGTTCCCCACACCAAATCCGATAGAACCCGCTTTTCCGGTGTTGGACGAGCCGTACACGAAGCCTTCATGCCGTGCTTTGTAAACAATCTTTCCGTTTTGATTAATCTTCTGAAAGTAATTGTCATTCTTCGTGAAATCGGGTGTGTAGCCAAATGAAATGGAAGGGTTAATCGTGTGGCGGATCGCCTTTACATTGCCCTTCTTGAATGTGTACATTCCGTAAATACGGGTGTTGATACCGGTACTGAATGAATAGTTGGCAATCCGGTTGAATTCATGAATGGTGTCGGCAGGCACCAGCGATGCTGAACCGTTCTTGATATCGTACTTCCAGTTGAGTTTTTCAAAGTACCATTTTTCTTCATAGTTGATCGAAGGTGAGACGGTAAAAAACCGCAGTGCCTTAAAGGAGTAACCCAGTGGCACGGAGTGCCGGATTCCTTTCTTACCATTTTCAAACAGCGAACGGAAATTGTTTGCATTAAACGGAATGATGTCACTTTCTGCATTTCCGCTTACTACCCGTGTTCCGCGGTTATTGGTAACGCGGTTGCTGGCAGCCATGCTATAACCGATCGAGAAGTTATCGAACTTGGTTGCTACACCATCTTTGCGCTGGAACGGGTATTGGTTTTGCATGTTAACTGTGAGGTTCGGCAACTGCATATCAACCTGTTTGGTCACCAGATCCTGATTGTGGCTGATGTTCATACCCATTGAAAACGGTGTGTTGGGAAAGCGCTGGCTGTAGGAAATGTTCGAGCTCAGCTTTCGCGAAATGTTGCTGAGGCTTGTGCTGTTCATCGGATTGTTGTATCCGTAATTAAGGTTATTGTTTTGGTTAAACGTGGAAGTAGCCATGTTTACAGAAGCGGAAAAACGCGCAGGTCCTTTCGATTGGGGCGTGTGCGTCCACGCGAGGCTGTAGTCTTTCCGCTCGCTTTCATCTTCAATGTTTTCATTCACGTTATTCTTAGAATAGCTGAAGTTGAAATTTCCCGTGTATTTGTATCGCTTAATGTAAGGGGCCTGTACATACAAGGCATGTCCGCCCTTCGAGTAGATGTCGCCTGTGAGCGCCAGTTTGAAATAGTCGTTGATGTCGAAGTAGTAGCCACCCCGCCTCAGGTTAAATCCGCGCAGGCGTTCTTCGCCATACGAAGGCACAATGATCCCCGACTTACTTTCTCGCTGGGCAGGAAACATTCCGAACAAAAAACCAATGGGTAACGGAATGTCATTGAACTCCATGTAAAATGGTCCGGAAACAATTTTGTCGTTGGGAATGGCTTTTGTTTTTGTTGACCGAATGCGGAAGTGCGGGTGCTCGAGGTTACAGGTGGTATAGCTGTTTCGCAAACTGAGTAATTCTCCCTCTTCATTTTTGAAAACGGTTTCACCGTGCAGGTAGCCTTCACTTTGTTCGGTTACAACCTCTGTGATGCGGGCCCGCCCGGTTTTGAAGTTGTACAGAATGTCTTTCATCTCGTAGAGCTGAGGGCCGTCTTTGAACACCGGAAAACCCACGCGCCTGCCGAGCGAATCGCGCGAGCCTGTTGCAGCCATGGTGTGGTTGGCGTAGTCGATTGTGATTTCGTCTGCCTCCAGTTCGATATTGCCGTAAACGATTTTTGCGGCTCCGTAGAGCTTTACAATTTGTCCTGCAGCACCTGTTAAAACGATAATCGAATCCTTGGCTTTATAATTGATAGTTGTCTCGATATCGCCTTTGGCTGCTTTTTTGACACTGTCGGATGCATTTTTTAGGGTGTCGGAGGGAATTTTCAGGGTGTCGGGCTTGGGCTGCCGGATTTCAGGTGTTCTGATCGGCCTTTCCGGACGGTTTTGCGCCTGTACTCCCGAAGCTTGAAGGGTGAAAACAACCAGTATGAAAATGAATAAAAGAGGCCGCACAATTCGGGAGTTGACTACCAGATGCTTCGGTTTTAGTGAAAAATTCACAACTTTGAGCAAAGTTATTGCAAATACTTTGAACATAGCGATGCCCTGGAGGAATATTGGATTCACCGTCCTGTTTTTAGCAATAACCTTGCTAATTTCTTCTGCCGACACGTTACGTCACGAATTTAAAATCCGGACGGTGGTCATTGATGCCGGTCATGGGGGAAAGGACCCTGGTACCCACGGCTCTAAATTGAATGAGAAAGACGTGGTTTTGAAGGTGGCCCTCAAGGTGGGGGAATACATCGAGAAAAATTTTCCGGAGGTAAAAGTTATCTATACCCGCAAGACGGATAAGTTCATCGAGCTTACGGAACGCGCCAACATTGCCAATAAGAATAAGGCCGATTTGTTCATCTCCATTCATGCCAATGCAATTGCCAACAGCAGTACGCACGGTACTGAAACCTGGGTGATGGGGTTACATAAATCAGACGCCAACCTTGCGGTTGCGAAGCGCGAAAACGCGGTAATTCTGAAAGAAGATAATTACGAAGAGAAATATCAGGGTTTTGACAACAGCACCGAGTCTATTATCATGATGTCGCTCATCCAAAACGCCTACCTGGAAAGCAGTGTCAAGTTTGCCGATAAGATTGAGCGACAGTTTAAAACCAAAGCAGGCCGGAACAGCCGCGGGGTGAAGCAGGCGGGATTTATTGTTCTTTACCAAACCGCAACGCCCAGCGTATTGGTGGAAGTCGGATTTTTAACCAATGCCAACGAAGAGAAATTCCTGGGTACCGATGAAGGTCAGGATTTAGTGGCATCCGGGATTTACCGCGCTTTTAAAGAGTATAAAAGTGAGGTAGAATCCATAAATTAGACGCTTAATTACTCCTCGCAAACATGGGTATATCGAAAGAAGTCAAGGTGGGCCTGTTCATGGGGGTGTCACTTGTGCTGCTCTATTTTGGATTCAATTTCCTGAAGGGGATCGATTTCTTTTCATCCACGCATAAATATTATGCCGTTTACAGTAATGTCGACAAACTGATGCCTTCGAATCAGGTGTTCATCAATGGCTATGCGGTTGGAAGGGTGAGCAAAATTCAGTTTCAGCAAGCCAGGAACCGCGTGGTGGTTGAAATGGAAATCGATTCAGAAATCATTCTGGGTGATTCAACGGTAGCGCTTTTAAATGGCGATATCCTGGGCACCAAGTACATTCAGCTCAATGTCGGCAGCATTGCCAATCCCATTCAACCGAAAGATACACTCCGCTCGCTGGTCGCTAAAGGCATCGCAGATTTCCTGGCTGAAAATGCTGCTCCGGTTGCCGATAACCTTGAGGGAACGCTGCGCAAACTGAATACAATTTTGGATAACCTGGCCGGGAATTCAGCCAAGCTTGACGCGATGTTCGATGAGTTTGGAAAGACACCGAGAATTCTGAACAAGACCCTGAACAATACCAACGACAAGGTCGATGCACTGGCCGGTAACATTCAGGCGGTTACCGTGAATATCAATGGTGTGTTAAACGAATTAAAGCCAACGCTGACGAATGTTAAAACTTTCTCGGATTCCCTGAAAAGTCTTGAAATTCAAACCACCCTTAACCGGGCGAAGGATGCATTGGGGAAACTGGATGCGGCTTTTTCGAAGTTTGAACGCAAAGACAATACCCTCGGCAGGCTGATGAATGAAGACAGCTTGTATGTAAACCTGAACAAGATGATTCTTGACCTGGATGCACTTGCCAAACACCTGAATGAGAACCCAAATCACTTCTTTGCTCCGCTCGGCAAGAAGCGCGATAAAATTCAGCGTGACCTTGAACGTCAGCGCAAAGAGGCGCAGAAATAAGGTTTCGATCTAACCCACTTTAGTATGCCGGAGAAAGATTTGGAGTTCAATAAGAACGAAGATCAGTACAAGCAGCTTGTTTCGCAGCTTCAGGCGAAAGCCAAAAAAATCAGGCTTGGGGGTGGAGAAAAAAAGATTGATGAACAACATCAGAAGGGTAAACTTACGGCCCGTGAGCGCATCAGCTATTTGATCGATAAGGAGAGCGAGTTCCTGGAGATCGGTTTGTTTGCCGGTGATGGAATGTATAAAGATGTTGGCGGCTGCCCGTCAGCAGGCGTAGTATCTGGTATCGGGTACATTCATGGCCGCCAGTGTGTGATTGTTGCCAATGATGCTACTGTGAAAGCAGGAGCATGGTTCCCGATTACCGCCAAAAAAAATCTTCGTGCGCAGGAAGTAGCGATGGAAAACCGCTTGCCGATCGTCTACCTGGTCGACAGCGCGGGCGTTTTTCTTCCCATGCAAGACGAAATCTTTCCCGACAAAGAACATTTTGGCCGTCAGTTCCGGAACAATGCAAAGATGTCGGCCATGGGCATCGTACAAATCGCTGCCATCATGGGAAGTTGTGTTGCCGGAGGCGCGTATCTGCCGATCATGTCAGACGAAGCGATGATTGTTGATAAGACAGGTTCAATTTTTCTCGCAGGATCGTATTTGGTAAAAGCTGCGATTGGTGAAGATATTGATAACGAAACGTTGGGTGGGGCAACAACGCATTGTGAAATTTCCGGTGTAACCGATAACAAGTTCCCGAATGATCGGGCGTGCCTGGATTACATCCGGTCGTTGTTCAACAAGATGGGCCACGCTGAAAAGGCTGGCTTCGACCGCATAGCATCAGCTTCACCCAAGGAAGATCCAAAAAACATTTACGGTCTGATGCCTTCTGACCGTTCCAAACCTTACGACACACTCGAGATCATTAAATGTCTCGTGGACAACTCCGAGTTCGATGAATACAAGGCTCTGTATGGCAAGACACTGATTTGCGGGACTGCCCGCATTGACGGTTGGGCCGTTGGCATTGTTGCTAATCAGCGAAAAGTTGTCAAGAGCAAAAAAGGCGAGATGCAGATGGGTGGCGTGATTTATTCAGACTCAGCCGACAAAGCCGCGCGCTTCATCATGAATTGCAATCAGCGAAAAATTCCGTTGGTTTTTTTACAGGACGTGAGCGGGTTTATGGTGGGTAGCAAGGCTGAACACGGGGGGATTATTAAGGATGGTGCGAAGATGGTGAACGCCATGGCTAATTCTACGGTCCCGAAATTCACGTTCATGATCGGAAATTCATACGGTGCCGGTAACTATGCCATGTGTGGAAAGGCGTATGACCCAAGATTGATTTATGCATGGCCGTCAGCACAGATTGCTGTAATGAGCGGAGCTTCGGCTGCAAAAACCTTACTGCAAATTCGCGTTGCTTCGCTTAAAGCGCAGGGCAAAGAGATTACGAAGGACGAAGAGGAGGCACTTTTGAAAGAAATTACCGACCGGTACAACGACCAGTTGAGCCCGTATTATGCAGCTTCCCGGATTTGGGTTGACGGAGTAATTGATCCGGTATACACACGCACTGTAATTTCGATGGGTATCGAAGCCGCCAATCATGCGCCAGTAGAAAAGTTCAGTGTGGGGGTTAT
>JAEUUJ010000053.1 GCA_016786495.1 Cyclobacteriaceae bacterium | reverse complement strand
GGCACTTATGTGTTATATTGGGTTGAAAACCTGGTGTAACGCGTTCGGATGATTTTTGACTTTAGTGAGAAAAGCGGGCTGTTGCTCGTTTTTTTTGTTCATGGAATTGTATTCGCTACCCTGCTTCTCGTTCAGGGTATTCAACACGAACGCAAGTCGAGTTTGTGGCTCGCAGGCTTTACGTTGCTGGGCTGCCTGTACATTGCGCCTTTCATGCTGGGGTATGCGGGCTGGTATGGCCTTGACGGCTACCGGGAGTTTCTGTTCTATGCTCCGTTGCAACAACTGTTTTTGATCGGGCCTGTCATGTACTTCTATGTGCAGCGTCTGCTGAACCCTGACACATCCATCCGCAGAATTTCTTATCTGCATTTCTTACCGGCAGCGGGATACCTGCTCTATGCGCTGATCATCTTCGTGTGCGATCGGTTTGTATTCGAAACGGTATACTTTTATGCCGATGGCCGCGACAAAGACTTTGCTGTGTGGTATCAGGTGGCTGGCTTTGTTTCGATGTTCTTCTATTTCGCGCTCACGCTGCATCACTACCGGAGATATAAAGCACTTGCGTTTCAATCTGTCAGCTATGCCGACTCGATTGTACACCGGTGGATGGAACGATACCTCACGGCTTTTCTGGTTATGCTCACGTTGCGCATTTTATTCTTTGCATTGAATCCGGAGTGGGGTCAGTTCGGAAGCAAGTTCTGGTATTACCTGTGTTTTGCTGCCTTGCTTTACTACATCTCGCTGGCGGGATATGTTCGGGCGGTACAAGTACTTGCAACAAACTCACTCCTGCCCGCACCCGGCTTCCATTTCCGGCAAGATCAATTGCCGAACGATTTGCATCCGGTAACGGCTGATGAAGCTGATGACGCATTGCCCGATCTTGCGCAATGGAAAGAAAAGCTGGATGCCATCATGATCGCAGACCGGTTGTATGAAAATCCGGGGCTGACGTTACAGCATGTATCGGCTGCATTGGGCGTAACCCCAAGGCTGGTATCGAACCTGGTTAACCAGGGATTTGCCATGAACTTCAACGACTACGTGAACCGGCATCGCACCCGGGCGGTTGTTGGTAAACTTGAGGCAGGAGAACAGCGAACAAAAACGCTGCTCGCCTTGGCGTTCGAATGCGGGTTTAATTCGAAGTCGACCTTCAACCGGGCATTTAAAAAAGAGATTGGCGTTACGCCCCGGGAATTCCTGTTGAAAAACATATTAAAATAGGTGTCAAAGCATGATTTGAGTCGCTTTAGCGCGGGTGCGCATGATAGCTTAGCGTTCAAATTCAATCCATGAAGATTTTCTACACCACAATTCTCCTATCGTTTGCCTTCGGTGCATGCGCCCAGGTTAACACCGGAATAACCGCACAGCAACTAACCCGGCTTGCCGAGATTGCCACGCAGGATGTTCCACCCCGTGCTCCCGGCATTGCCACCGGAGTTGTAATCGATGGCAAGGTGGTATTCAAAAAATACGCAGGCTATGCCAACCTGAACGACAGCGTTTTGATCGGGCCGCAATCCCGGTTTAACATGGCCTCCAACGGTAAACAGTTTACTGCACTGGCAGTACTTCTTCTGGCCGATCAGCAGAAACTTAAACTCGATGACGACATCCGGAATTACTTCCTTAACCTTCTTCCTGCGGTAAAAGAGAAAATCTCCATTCAAAATTTATTGACACACACGAGTGGTATCCGCGATGTGTATGACCTCTGGTCGCTGCAAGGCATTACGTGGTGGAAGCAAACGTTCAGCAATACCGATGCGTTCGCCCTGCTGCTTCGCCAACAGGAATTAAACTTTACACCCGGAACACGGTATTCGTACAGCAATTCAAATTACATGCTGCTGGCGTTACTGGTCGAAAAAGTTTCCGGTGAATCGTTCGTGGTATACACCACGAAGATGTTCCGCGCACTCAACATGCCGCATACTTCGTTCGAATCGGATTACAAGAACATTCAGGAACCCATCGCACGACCCTACTTCAATTTTGACACGTGGACGACCTATAACTGGATCACGAACATGCACGGAGACGGAAATCTGTTTTCTACCTTGGAAGATCAACTGACATGGGAACAAACAATCCAGTCCGGCAAAAGCAAGTTTATTCCGAAACGGGTATTGGAACAGAGTCAGCAGTTAAGCGAGTCGGGACTCACCGATCAGTATGGCTACGGCCTGGAGTTTGGAACTTATCGCGGCATACCGTATCGCTTTCATGAAGGTGCTACCGGTGCATGGAAAGCTACTGTTGTTCGATTTCCGGAAAAGAACATGTCGATCGTAACGCTAACCAACAGTGGCAAAACAATTCCTTCGATGCAAACGCGGCAGGCGGCTGATGTGCTGTTGAATCTGGAAGATCAACGGGAAACGTTTTTAATCGCACCGGAAAAAGCAGGTGCGTTCGTAGCGATCGATGATGTACCGGGCAGTTATCAAAACGAAAACAATTTCACGTTCACCTTCGAAAAGCGCGACACGAGTCTTTTCCTGATTCGTTCGGGGCGCAACGACATCCGCCTGGAGCGGGAATCTGCCAACGTGTTTCATCAGTGGAATGATCCTGCGTTCAAGCAGGAGTTTACCTACAATGCGAAAGGCGAACTTCAGGTTACGGCTTACTACACCATGCATGCGCCTTACACGCTAACGCGGGCATCCGCGGATTGGTCGGGGTTCGATTATACCGCGCTGAACGGAACGTACACAAATGATGAAACAGGCGTATCGTTTAAGATACGTCATCGGGCTTCCTTTCAGTATGAAATCAGGATGCGTGATGAAACGGCTGTAGCCACGTTACTTACGCCTCACAAGTTGTTGTTCCGGAATTACGGAGTGGAAATTCTAACCGACTCCCGCGGAAAGGTTACTCACCTCCTGCTTTCCGGTGATCGCATTCAGGCGGTACGGTTCACCCGAAAATAAAACCAGACTTCTTTTTACGCTTTGCTTGACATCCGCTTCCGGATCCGGCTTAATGCTTCCGGGGTAATGCCCAGGTACGAAGCGATGTATTTGAGCGGAACTGTGGAGATCACCCGCGGGCGGTCTTTCATCAGTTTCACGTAGCGTTCTTCCGGACTTAAAAAAAGCAGCGAGCGGTTGCGCTCCACGATGAAAATCAGAATGTATTCGGCGATCATCCGGCCGAACTTTTGCCAAACCGGGTAGCGTTCGTATGCCGCCTGCAAGTCGTTGTATTCGAGCAACAGCACTTCGGCATCTTCCATAGCAATAAAGTAATCGACTGTGGGTTGGCGGGAAACAAAGCTCGCGAAGTCGGTCACGTAGTTTCCATCGAACGCAAAGTTGGTGGTGAACTCCTGGTCGCCCACGATGTTGTAAACCCGGAAGTATCCTTTGTTGATAAACGTGACGTGGTTGCATACTTCGCCCGCCCGCAGCAGATACTCACCTTTCGGGATTGTCTTTTTTACCAACAAAACTTCATGTGCCATCCACTCTTCTTCTGTGAACGTAACAAAGCGGGAAACATAATTCCGGATAGCTGAAAAATCACCCATCCGGAAATATACAAAATCATCAGAACGTGTA
>JAEUUJ010000008.1 GCA_016786495.1 Cyclobacteriaceae bacterium | reverse complement strand
GTGCTTTTTACCACCTTACCCTTGTGCATAGCAGGCTTCCACTTATTTAACGTCTTCGTACCCTTTAGCGCTTCGGCATCGCATGCCGGTGAAAAGCCTTTGAGCACCTCATGACGTGTACTCTTTCCGTTTTCGTCAACCACAAATTTCACATACACGCGTGCGACCGATCGCGACTGCATGATCTCTTTAGGAACCCGTAAAGAACTGCCCAACTGACGGTACATGGCCGGAAGACCGCCCTTGTATTCAGCCGGCTGATCCACGACCAAATAAATGACATCAGAACCTTCACGTACGTACACTGCCACGACCACCGAATCGCGAACCTCAACCGTTGTGTTCGGGTTATTGATATCCTGAAATTCGCCGGTACTGTTGGTCAGGAATGGCTTGCCTTCGGGAGAGTAGTATTGTATGTACTTATCTTTTGCTTCAGGGGTGTGAATAACTTCCTTCTGAAGCTGTCCGGTTTCATACCAGTATTGATGAAAGCCAACCCGGTCTTCATTCTTAATGATACCCTGTTCTTTCACCTTGCCACTGGGATAATAGAGTTTAACCGATGCCTCGAATTGAAGCTTGGGTTCATAGGCTGTGCACAACACCGGGTCCATTTGTGGTTGCCCCGACATATAATAATCACGCACCAGGAATAGCTTTCCCTGAGGTTCAGCCGTGCGGTAAAAGGTAGCGTTCTCTTTGGAAACAGGTTTCCAATATTCATCGAAGTACCCTACAACAGGTGCGTCCTGAGCGTACGCAGAAAACACCGTCGTTAGTCCAAACAGCAGAAAGTAAACTCTTTTCATAACCGGTTTTTTACAAAGATAATCGCTAATCCCCAATGCCTGCTAACTACTAACGACTAAATACTAACGACTAACTACTCACTACTAACTACACCCCCTAAATCCCGCGCCCTTCCTGCCTTCATAATATTCTATTTATATTACGTGTCACAAACTAAAGACTAACCCGACTATCCGATCCGGTGGATAACTACTCCAAAAAACTGGCGCACATCCTTCCAACGCTTCTCGCCATTACGTTTGGAACAGTCATCGTTTTCGTTCTGCTGCGGCTATTGCTTGAACTCGGCTTGCATGTATCAACCATCAAAGACGAAGTCTGGCACAAGGGGATCCCGTTCTTCGCGCCTTGGATTCCGGTCATGATCTGGCTTCGCCCAAGGCTTCGTGTTCTTACATTTGACGCATTTGAAGACAGGCAAAGGTCCGCCCTCCTGGTCACTTCAGGCGCTACAATTTTGATCGCCACGATGATGTCGCAGCAGTACCTCACTACAGCAACCGGAGCGCTTACGGAAGTAAAGCGGGTGGGAGACATTGAAGCCATGCCACCCGCGCGCTATTACCACATCGAACGTTTTGCAGTCAATTCAGCGTTACAGGGCTTTGCTTCCACGTTGCGCGAATATGGAAAACGCAACGAAAAGCTCATGATGGATTTATACTTTGTATGTCCGATGGTAGATGAATCCGCTAAGGAGCAAATACCTAAAGTATGGTACGGGGTACACTTTCATAAAGAGATTAGCAATCGCCTGACTGCCGCACAAACAGAGCGCGAGTACCAATCCTTTCGTAACCGGTGCGAGTATGAAATGTTGGGATATCAGTACACAACCGTTGATCATATGGAACGTGTTACCGCATCCGACAAGCTTGAGCAGTACCGGGAGGCTGTTAAGCGAAGTATGTATGTGGCTGCCTCGGACAGCGTCATTCTGGAACCCATAAGAGAAAAGTATGAAGCCCGCAACGGCAATAAACTTGCCTGGGTATTCGGTTCAATCGCTATCGGCCTGGCTATATTTTTGATCCTGTTGATATGGGCTGATTACAAGCAACCGGGTTAAAATCCCCTAGTCCCCAATGCCTGCTAACTCTTCACTATTAACGATTAACTGCCTGCTAATCCCCAATCCCTAATCCCCAATCCCTAATCCCCAATCCCTAATGCCCAATCCCTAATGCCTACTAACTACTAACGACTAACTACACCCCCTAAATCCCGCATCCGCGGATATCAATCACTGCGATGCAGGGTTTGTTATTGACACGGGCGAGATAAAGTTGAAACGTATTCAGGTCGCCCGTTTTGTTGGGCAGGTTAACGATGCCGTGCCAGGTGAGCGCAGCGTCAAGTGCATCAAGTTTTGTTTTCAGTTCATCGGGCAGCGTTTCCCCCGAGGCTGCGAGTTGCGATTCATAGGCACTTCGCACTACATGCGTATTGGCTGCTACTTCCGAGAAGTAAACTCCTTCTTCCGCTACGTCACAGAGCGAAACATCCTGGTTGATGAAATATTGGGCGGCTGGTCGCGGAGTATTCATGAACAACATGAATTCAGAGTTGCCAACGAAATCATCTGCGGTTTTAAGTTCGGTTACCACCGGATAAACACCCGGACCTTCTTCGATCAGGTAACAACCGGCAGCGGTATTGAGCCAAGCCGCAAGCTTGTCGATATCCGGCACAGCCGACATAAATTCCTGTAGCTCGGTTGGGAGATTTTCGAACGTCTGCGCAGGCAACGGAGTAGAGGGTTGCTCAACAACCTCTTCCGTCACCACAGATTGATCCGTTACAACCGTGTCGGCTGTAGCGAGACTGGTGGTGTCTGAAGTGGCCGTCTCCTGTTTCCCGGGAGAACACATCGCGAATAAAACTATAAGTGCAACAGATGTGAAAGAGCTTTTCATGTTGGTCGGGGTATTCGGTGGAATAGTGAAGATAGAGAAATATTCAGGTAAGACCGTTTGCATCGGAGCGCAAATTTTCAATTGGCGTTATAGTTTGATTCCACAGTTGGCGAACACATTAAAATCCGTTGTACCTTTCCTGTATCGGATTGCACACCTCATGGCAGAAAACAACAGGCTTCTTCGCACATCATTTGCGCTCGGGTTCATCCCATTAGTGGTTGGGTTGATGATCTTCTTCAGTTGGTGGGCGGGCAAGGCTTGGTTTCTTACAAACATTCACAGTCTGGAAACAGCCGGTCTTCTCTGGATTCCGATAGCAGCGTTCATGGCCCTTATGGGAATTTTCACAACCATGCTATACTTGTGGAAGTCGCGAAAGAACAGGGCCGCAGTGTTAAAAGCCCTCGCAGCGCTGTTCTTAATTTTTGCGAACATTCCCGCATTGTTTTGGGTACTCGACAGGCAGGAGCAAATTGATCATCGGGCATACGTAAGAGTTTATAACCAAACCGGAAGCGACATCTCCGCCATAACAATTTCAAACGCGATCTACACAGCGCAACTGGATGGAATCAATCATGGTGATTATGAAACAGTTTATTTCTATCCCGACTACAACGAGCTTGAAAGCGGAGAGTCGCCCAAACCTGTTATTATGACGATGTCCTGGAACGGTGACAATGTAACCATAACCCTACCCGACATCTATATGGGAGAATGTGTGCGATTGGCAATCAATCAAACCATGAAGGCCGAAATAATAGACTGATCCGAAATTAGGCTTACCGCGGAAGCGGTTTGCTTGCACGATCAAATGTTTTTTAGGTGTTTCTTTTTCCCCTCGTGCTCTTATAGATAACATAACACCCCGGAGCAATGGCCAGCAAAACAAACAGGATGTTCTTAATTAACCATCCGGAGAGCGTAGTGCTGGAAAGCGATTTGATTCGGTGAACGTCTGGTGAACCGGAAAGGTATTGAATCTCCAGCGACTGCCCGGTTTGATAACCTTTGTCGGCCGACTTGCCCGGAACTTCCACCACATCAGAAATTTTATCTCCGGCTTCCGTGGTGAACTCATACGTGATAAAAAAGTACCGGTTTACCATCCCGTTGTCGTCACGGTCTTCGAAATCATTAACATCTGTTGCAACGCCCTGCACGGTAACTCCGCTGGTCATCAGCCGGAAGTCGTTCAGCGGATTTCCAAAAATGATCAGATAGGCGGCAATGCCGAGCGCAATAAGCCCCAGGCCATCACGATACGGTTTCAGGGAGCGCACAGCAGCTTTCATTTGAGTGAAGAATTAGCCTTTCTTCACGTAGATCGACTTCAGCGCCATGGCACCAAAGCCTTCGATCTTGCAGTCGATGTTATGATCACCGTCCGTGAGCTTGATGTTTTTCACTTTCGTTCCCGCTTTGATCGGTTTGGGCGCGCCCTTCACCGGTAAGTCTTTAATCAGCACAACGGTGTCGCCATCCTGCAAAACATTTCCGTTGGCATCTTTTACCACAGATGAATCGGTTGTGGTCGCTTCAGTGTTTGAAACCTCTTCCGGGTTCCATTCATGTCCGCATTCCGGGCACATCATGGAAGTGCCGGTAGGGTAGCCGTAGGGTGATTTACATTGCGGACATTGACTTGATTCAGGCATGAGTTATCGGGAAAGATGGGAGATGATAAATTTTTACAAAGGTAAACAATTCGCTACTGTTTCGTTAACACCGCCCGTTGAAGATGATCGACCGAATAGTTTTTGATTTCCGGATGGGTGGCGGGTTCCGCTTTTCCGGATGTTACCTCAAAGATGATCTGCGTGCCGGTACACTCATACGTAGCCGTGAGCACGGTTCCGGCTGTTTCGAATACATTGTATAGTTTGGTTCCGTTCAGGTAGGTGGTAAGTTCAACACCCTCACCTTCATCGGTAACGTAGATGTTTTTGGTTCCGTCCTTTACCCGCAACACATAGTCTTTGGTCATCGGTCGTTTCGGTGAAAGGTACTCCGTTTTCCAGGTCCAGGTTTCGGCAACAGCCTGAGGCGCGATGGTTAGTCGAACGTCAACACTGTCGCGCAACTGGTTCCAGGAATACATCCGCATCTTACCCGTCCACACACCTTCACAGCGTTTGATATAGGTGTGCTGGGCAAAGGATAATACCGGGATCAACAAAATAATCGTTACGGTTGTCGAACGCTTCATGGGCGTGGAATTTATTTTGGTGACGCTACAACAAACAGAAAGTAATCGGTGCTTTCAGGCGCAGCTCCGGTCATGCGCAACATGTTGACCAGTTGCCCGCGGTGATAGGTTGAGTGATTAACCACGTGCGTGATTACTTCTTCCAGCGGAAGCTGAAAGGTGTCGCCTTTGGCGGTGGTGAATTTTATCATGGGATTGCCCTGAGGCGCGAGTTCACGTACACGCGCAACAAGCTCGTCCTGCACATCCAGCCACAGCGAAATCAGCGAATTGATGTTCTCGTTTTGCCAGCCGGCCGGGATTTCAACGATCGGCAATCCCTTCAGGCGATGCAGCCAGCGGTAGTCGGCCTGCAGCATGTGCAGCACGGTGAGCCGCAGCGTTGGGAAACTTCCGCCAAGTTCGCGATCAGCAACATCCGCGGGAATTGTTTTAAGGGGTTCGGCAGTTTTCTTATTTGCCCACTGTTGATAGCGGACGAGTTTTAACAGGTCGGTCATGATGATAGCGTTGGGAGTGTAAAGGTAAAAGAAGTTTGAACGTTTATTCTTATCCCCAACTGTCACGCTTAGGACGGAACGACCGAAGCGTCCCCTGTTCAGCACACCAAGTCATCACCGTCATCCCGAGGACATCGTTCGAGGGAATCCTTCGTTCCGCACTACATCATAACCAGCCGTCATTCCGAGGGCATCGCCCGAGGAATACCCCATTCAGAACACCTGCTTCTCAAATCCATCTTACCTCTAATCATTACTGATTCAACGCACGCGCCTGCTCCAGGTGTTCTTCGAGCAGCGGTAAGTGTTTTTTCGCAAACGCCCGGATGTCTGCGTCCTGCGACTCCACCGCTTTTTCAAACAACCGGATGTCGCGCTTGTGGTCTTTGATGATCATACGCCTGAACCTGCGGTCGAACGATTCTCCGGAAACTTTCTTCAACCGTGCAAGCTCTTCGGTTTTTTCCTCACTCATTTCGACGGGCAGTTGAAGGTTCTTGCTTTCAGCAAGGGTTCGAAGTTCCTGCATGAGGTTGTCCTGATCGCGCATGATCCGCCTACCATAAAGTTTATAGCGGTCATTGGAACCGCGTTCCGTTGCGAGACTCCCTTCCGCCCAATCCATCATGCGGCCATCGGCAGTTTTCAATAAAAACAACCGGTCGTCACTGCGTAACCCGGAGGGATCTTCTTCGGCTTGTGTGAGGTAAGCAACTCCTCCGATGAGCAAAAAAGCCACCGGCAGCACGATCATTAGTACCTTTTTCATAACTCGCTGCAATTGGTCTGAATATTCAAGGTCAACTATTGCGCCAGCGGTTTTGAGGCAAGAACGTGCATGGTTTTAGATGCCAATTGCCACGGAGTGTGAAACCAGAACCACACGAGTGTGAAGGAAGGCGGTCATAACCACCCTTTGATGGCAGAGAAACATACTCTTTCAGCCGTGCATGTTGCTTTGTGATTACACCGGGATACTGAACGAGAACGTTGCGCCTTTGTCGGGTTCCGCTACTGCGGAAACTGTTCCGCCATGCTTGTTGATTACCCGTTGCACAATCGCGAGCCCGACACCCGTTCCCTCAAACTCCGAAACCTTATGCAGTCGTTGAAATACACCAAACAACTTTTCGGCATACTTCATGTCGAAGCCCGCGCCATTGTCGCGTACGGTAAACGTCACTGCGTGATCATTCACCTCCGAAAAAATTTCGACCACCGGCTTTTCGCGTTTCGAGGAATACTTCAACGCATTGGCAATCAGGTTGTGCATGACCTGCCGGATCAGCGTATAGTCGCCCCGCAACGGATGCAGGGTGCCCAGACGAATTTCAGTATGATCGGTGATGGAATTCTTTAGCTCCGCAAGAACTTCTGAGGTCAATGCCTGCATGTCGAGGGTACGTTTGTTCACCGGCAACTTTCCCAGTTTCGAAAAATTGAGCAAGTCGCTGATCAGTGAATTCATCTTCAGGGCATTGCGCTGAACGGTATCCAGCAGGCGTTTGCCTTCCGCATTCAGGTTAGCGCCAAATTCATCCTCCAGAATTTTGATATAGCCGTTAATCGCACGAAGCGGTGCGCGGAGGTCGTGCGAGACGGAGTACGAGAACGACTCGAGTTCTTTGTTAAGCGCCTCCAGTTGCCGGGCGTGTTGCTCGATAATGTCCTGCTGATCGATGATACGCGACACGTCAACAAAAAACGAAACCAGGTAGGGCTCACCGTTCATCTCCATCATCTCAATGGATGAAACCGTGTGAACGATCCGTCCGTCTTTGGCAATGCACTTTACGTAATCGTTTTGCAGGCGCCCTTTTTCAGCGATGAGTTGCCGCACGCGGTCTGATTCGGGCTGGTCGAGTATGCCGATCTCTACGGATGTGCGTCCGATAATTTCTTCCTCCGTAAATCCGAAAGTCGAAAGGAATTTTTCATTCACCCGCACATAGGTTCGTTTTCCCAGCGTGGTGGTGGTCATGCTCATGCACACCGGACTGGTATTAAATAATTTTACAAAGCCCTCGCGACTCTCCCGAAACAACCTGACCGCGCTATCGAAGTCGTCAATTTTAATATCGTTCGAAAATAAGTCCATTCAGGGTTCCCGGCTTTAGATAAGTAAAATAATCAATTGCCGTGATGGAATACCCGGCATGTAGGTTTTTAGTAATATGGTACTGAAAGCATGCACGGTAGCGGGAATGAGGAGTGAGTCATGATAAAAGTCAGTATTCGTGTGTTATTTGCAGCGCGTGTTGGCCGATAAGCGTTTTGTTCCATGAAAAAATAAAGACTGCTAAAACAACTTGCATGTAACTAAAAGTTATTTTTGTGGCCTATAATTTTTCCCTTCAATACATGGCTAAACTCATTCGTAAAACGTATCCTAAAGAAGTAAGCATCGGGCTGTTGCTGCTCGTTTTTGTGATCACTGCGTTTTTATCGCACCAGATTTTTGAAGGCCGCGCGGCATTGTTGAATGAAGGCAAGAATACCTACCTGGGCGCAGTGATGGTGGGCAGCGCAGTGGTGATCATGATGCTTGTGCTGTGGGAAGAATTCTTGTTCCCAATTCACGTAAAGCTCGACACGGATCGCGTGGTGTTTAGCAATCACCGTTCTAAGCTAAAGAAGCAAGCGGCTATTTTTATGCTTATCCCGATCATTTTTGTGGCGATCTACATCTTGTATGCGGTGAACATCATCGGCTTTGTAATCTGGGCAGGCATTTGCATTATTTCACCGATTGTCGGGAAACTTGTTTCGGGCATTAAAAACTATAACGACTTCCTGGCCCTTACCGATAATACGATCGAATACAAGAACAACGAGAAAGAAGGAGTTTTTGAATTGAAGAATGTTAAACAGATTATTTTAATCAAAGATGAGTCAAAAGTACTCCACAAGATTCAGCTTATGCTAACCAACGGTCAGCCGGTTTTAATTGACCTGGATGAAATGGAGATTGAAGCGTTTTATATTTCGATCGATGAATACCTGAATCAGCACTACAAGAGCCTGGTAAAGGTGGGAAGTGCTGTCTAGTTAACAGAATCTGAATAAAAGTGAGGAGTCTCCCGGCAACGGAAGACTCCTTTGTTTTTTAGAGGAAATGAAGAATGATCGCCGATACAAGCAACATCGTAAAATGGTAGGAAGAGTTGATGAAGAACATTTTCCAGGAACGTCCTTCGAAGGCAACTGTATTCAAATCCACCAGTAAGAAGAAACCAAGCCAGGTGAAGATGACTGCATTGGCGATGATGCCCACCGTACCGAGCGTTTCAATCCCCGGCACAAACGACCAGGCAGCGTTATTGTGCGCAAATACATAGGCCAGGAAAAAGCAGCCCACCAGATTCATCAGTAAACTTTTTACCATCATGCCAGCCGTGGGCTTCGTATCGGCGGGGATGGCCATTTCTTTCATCCACGGTTTTTTAAACAGTACACTGTACCATAAAAATCCGGTGAAGAAGTTTGCTACCGTAGCCAGAACGATGGCCGTGTAGCTTATGTGCAGTTCTTGCATAGGGGGGTATCCGTGAGGATGGTTAGGTTAAACGTTTAGAAATATAATAAACCGCTTCGACTCCAGCCCGTCCGAAGCGTGGTTTTGCGCAGAACAGATTGCCGCCAGTCACAGATTTTCTGCTGCTAAACAGCTTTTTATGGCCGGTCAGTAAAAAGTAACGTTTTTCATTGTTTTACTTTTAAATGCAAAGTACTTTTGATCCATATTATAATCCTCATGACAATGAATACCGACCACCGGAAAAGTACCCTGAAAACCATTTTACCCGTGATTGTACTGGCGCTCGGTATCGTGCTGCTCGTACTTAATATTGTTATTGAAGACGAACCCGGAGCGCTTCCGTTGGCGGTAACGCTGATTGGCGCCATCTGGCTTGTTGTACAGCGTGTCGCTGCTTCGAAAAGAAAATCCGAACATCCCCGGTAAAAAAAACTTTTGATCGTCTGCTATGGAGAAGAAAACCAAATTCTATCGCGCAATATCTTTTGTTACACTGATAACACTTATCCTTTTGCTGGTGCCGTTCGTGGCGATGCAGGTTACGCCTGAGGTGCGCTGGGATTTGGCGGATTTTGTTTTAGCCGGCACATTGATTTTTGGAGCCGGCAGTGTACTGGCGGTAGTGTTGCAGTCGCACACATCGGTGACTTATCGGGCGGGCGTTATAATCGCCATCGGTACTACCTTTCTGATGATTGTGGCAAATCTGGCAGTGGGCTTGATTGGCTCCGGTCCAAACGCAGGTAACCTGATGTATGGCGGAGTACTGGCGGTACTGCTTGCCGGACTCTACCTTTCGAAGTTCAAACCTGTAGGGATGGAGCGTACCATGTTTGCTACCGCGCTTAGTGTTTTATTAGCAGGCGGCATCGCCATCATGCTGGGTGAACATCAGCTGCCGGGAAGTTCGGTGATTAAGGTTGTTGGTGTGAGCCTCTTTTTCTCCCTTCCATACGGTGTAGCCGGGTTGCTCTTTCGGGTTGATTCAACTGATCAGGCGTCCGTACATTGAAAGCAAAACCTTTTCTGAAGAAGTGGTTCACATTGCTTCTTCATTTTACCGGGCAGCAAGCCGCTGCCTGTTTTTTTGCCGTTTACATTCTGTTGATGTTGTTCATCACCCGGTATTATCCGTTGCCGGGACTTCCACGCTACGACTACATGCTGCTGTTTACCGTAGTCATGCAAGTTGCCATGGTGTGGATTTACCGCTTTGAAACCGTTGATGAACTTAAAGTTATTTGTCTCTTTCATGTACTGGGCACCACCATGGAATTGTTTAAAGTTCACATGGGATCCTGGTCGTATCCCGGAGATGCCTATACAAAATTGTATGGTGTTCCGTTGTATGGCGGTTTTATGTATGCCAGCGTGGCAAGCTACATCACGCAATCCTGGCGGAGGCTCTCGCTCCGGCTCGAAAACTTCCCGCCTGCGTGGTTGAATTTGTTAATCGGGAGTTTGATTTACATCAATTTTTTTACGCATCATTTCGTGTACGA
>JAEUUJ010000040.1 GCA_016786495.1 Cyclobacteriaceae bacterium | reverse complement strand
CAAAATATTAGCTTATTTTTGTCGCCTTAAAACGCGGCAGTGAAGTTTACCCTTTCAGCAAACGATCGTCAATCCAACGCGCGGGCTGGTGTTGTACACACCGATCATGGCGACATCGAAACGCCTATTTTCATGCCCGTAGGAACTGCGGGGACGGTAAAAGCCGTTCATCAGCGCGAACTGGAACATGACATTCAGGCTCAAATTATTCTTGGAAATACCTATCACCTTTATTTAAGGCCGGGTACCGGTTTGTTGCAACAAGCTGGCGGCCTCCACAAATTCAATGGCTGGAGCAAACCCATTCTCACCGACAGTGGGGGTTATCAGGTTTATTCACTATCCGAAAACCGGAAGATCAACGATGAAGGTGTGACATTCAAGTCGCACATCGATGGTTCCAAACACGTATTCACCCCGGAAAATGTGATGGATATTCAGCGCGCGATTGGTGCGGATATCATTATGGCTCTCGATGAGTGCACGCCATACCCGTGCGAATACGATTATGCGAAAAAGTCACTGGCGATCACTCATCAATGGCTTCAGCGGTGCATCCGGCGAATGGATACTACGGAACCGCTGTATGGATATCAACAGGTACTTTTCCCGATCGTGCAGGGTAGCGTGTACAAAGATCTTCGGATTCAGTCGGCCGAATTTATCGCAGCACAGAATCAACAAGGCAATGCGATCGGCGGCTTGTCGGTGGGTGAGCCCCACCAACTAATGTACGAAATGACGGATGTGGTTTGTAACATCCTGCCTGCCGATAAGCCGCGCTACCTGATGGGAGTAGGCACACCGGAAAATATCCTGGAGTGTATTGCATTGGGTGTAGACATGTTCGACTGTGTAATGCCCACCCGCAACGCACGTAACGGAATGCTGTTTACCACGCAGGGTATCGTGAATATCCGCAATGAAAAATGGAAAGACGACCTCTCACCAATTGATGCGGAACTGGGCGGCTATGCCAGTACATTTTATTCCAAGGCATACCTGCGTCACCTGATTATTAATAAAGAGATTTTAGGCGCGCAAATTGCTACGATACACAACCTTACGTTTTATCTTTGGCTGGTGAAGGAAGCCCGCAAGCAGATTTTAAACGGCACCTTTGGCGAATGGAAGAACGTAATGGTTAAAAAAGTGTCAGCCCGGTTATAATGAAACTCCTCGATCGGTACATTCTGCGGCAATTTTTGAGCACCTATGTGTTTGTAGTGGCCCTGTTGCTGGCTGTTATCACCGTGATCGACCTGACCGAGAAAACAGATAAGTACGCCAAGGCGCAGCTCGGCTTCGTTGAAATTCTCGGGTACTATGGCAACTTTCTTCCCTGGATTGCCGGTCTGATTACTCCCATTACCGTGTTTATCGCAACCGTATATGTTACCGCGAAGATGGCCGGGCACACCGAGATTGTCGCCATTCTCAGCAGCGGGGTAAGTTTTAGAAGACTGTTGTTGCCTTATTTTGTCGGGGCAGCATTGATTGCCGGTGTAAGTTTCTGGCTGAATGGCTGGATTATTCCCAACTCCAACAAATCGCGGCTTGCTTTCGAGCTTGAATATTTAAAGCCCAAAACCAGTTCAAGCTTCCGGAACATTCACATGCAGGTATCCAAAAATGTTTTTCTCTATTTACAGAGCTATAACAGCAACTCGGATAAAGGATATCAGTTCACGCTGGAACGGTTCAAAAACAGGAAGCTTATTGAAAAACTTACTGCCAAACGGATCGAATGGGATACCACAAAAAACAAGTGGACGCTCTACGATTGGGAGATCACGCAAATCAATGACATTTTTGAGCCGGCTTCCATGAAGCCCGATACCACTCAACAGGTTGACTCACTTTCCAATCCTCCGCTGGACACCAAGGTCGATAAAGAAATCCTGAAGACGGGTAAAACTCCGATCGACACCACCCTGGCGATTCATCCGAATGAATTTGATAATGACTATCGTAAATACGACGGCCTTACGCTCACAGAATTGAACAAGTATATCAAGACTTTAAAATCGCGGGGTTCGGCCGGCATCGATGTATATGAAGTTGAAAAGTATACCCGGTTCGCATCGCCTTTCTCGATTTTCATTCTCACGTTTATGGGTGTGATCGTTTCATCGCGTAAGAGCCGCGGGGGCACGGGCGCTCAGATAGCGTTGGGCTTCGCCCTCTCGTTTGTGTTCATTTTGTTTTTCATGATGTTCCGCACCTTCGCAGAGGCAGGTTCATTACCCCCTGCTATTTCGGTATGGATTCCGGCTATTATCTTTGGCGCCATATCCGGTGTTATGTACCGGTATGTTCCCCGATAAATGGCTACTACATCCGACTACTTCAAACTTCATTTTCTCGTTTTTCTTTGGGGCTTCACGGCCATTTTGGGAAAGCTCGTATCCATTCCTGCCGTAGAAATGGTTTTCTACCGCACGCTGCTGGCTGCCATCGGCATGGGTGTAGTAATCGTAATTCTTCGGGGATCATTTAAGGTCGATCGTTCCGATCTGATCAAAATGTTGCTTACCGGGGTAATCGTGGCGTCACACTGGCTGACGTTTTTTATTTCCGGACGAATCTCAAACCCATCTACAAGTCTGGTGGGCTTCGCAACGTGCTCGCTGTGGGCTGCATTCATCGAACCGATGGTGAAGAAAAATAAAATTCAGGGCGTTGAAGTCGGCCTCGGCCTGGTTGTCATTCTCGGACTTTATCTGATCTTCTCATTCGATTTTCAATATCCGATGGGGTTGTTTCTCGGAATCTTATCCGGGTTAACCTGCGCCATGTTTGCCGTGATTAATTCGCAACTCGTTACGCGGGTTAATTCTTTGACGATCACATTCTATGAAATGATTGGCGCGTGTGCCACGGTAGTCGTGTTCTTTCCCGTGTACACCACCTATTTTGCAACCGATGGCCAACTGCACCTTGCCCCTTCGTGGAGCGACTGGATTTGGATTGGCATCCTCTCCCTGGTGTGTACCGTGTATGCGTATGCCGTGGCGATTAACCTCACAAAAAAGCTTTCGGTATTCTTCATCCAGCTTACGCTGAACCTGGAGCCGGTGTATGGAATTATACTGGCGCTGATTGTATTCGGACAAAGCGAAGTCATGCGTTGGAATTTTTACCTGGGAACCGTTGTGATTCTGGGTGCCGTAATTGCCTATCCGTTTGTTAAAGACCGGTTTACCAAACCCAAGCCGTTTCCGCACACAGGCCCCTAGAGCGTGCTGCTCCAGTAAAACTGATCTCTGAATTGTAGTTTCAAATCAACCGGCTTTTCAAAAATCCCGAACACCGAAGAGCCCGATCCGCTCATGCTGGCGTAAAGCGCACCATGTTCATAGAGATTGTCCTTGATCGCACCAATGTGCGGGTGCTTCGCGAACACCGACTTTTCAAAGTCGTTGATCAAAACCTCCTTCCACGTTGCAACCGACTGTGTCTCCAGCGTATTTTTTATCCGTACAGAAGGAACGGCAGGTGTTACACCCCCATAGGCTTCAGCGGTTGACACATGAATATCGGGTTTTACCAATACCAAAAACTTACCGGAAAGCTTAACAGAGATTTCTGTTAGGATTTCGCCCCTTCCCGTTCCCAGCATCGGTTTGTCCTCAACAAAAAACGGACAATCACTTCCCAGTTGAAGCGCGTATGCTTTTAATTTTTCGGCTGGCAGGTTCAGGTTGAAAATATTGTTTAACAAGCGCAGCGTATGGGCACCGTCTGATGAACCTCCCCCCAAGCCTGCTCCTGAAGGAATAACTTTATGGAGAAAAATAGCCACCGGTGGAAGTGCTAAATCTTTTTGCAAGAGGCGGTAGGCTTTCAGGCAAAGATTGTCAGCAGCATCACCGGGAATTGCGTTACCGGAAAGATTAAACGAGACCGCATCGGCAGGAACAATCTCCAGCGCGTCTGTCAGCGGAATGGGATAAAAACAGGTTTCGAGATTGTGGTATCCGTCTGAACGTTTTGAAAGTACATTCAGTCCGAGGTTGATTTTGCAGGGAGGAAAAGAAATCATAGTTACCGGCTACCGGTTGACCCGGCAACCGGTGACTATATTAAATGCTATTTACTCAATCGTGCAATCAGATCATCCGTGATACCGGTGGTCGAGAATCCGCCATCGTGCATCAGGTTCTGCATGGTAACCATGCGTGTGTAGTCGGAGAACAACGAAACGATATAGTTTGCGCAATCATCCGCGGAAGCGTTACCCAGAGGCGACATCAGGTTTGCGTAATCATAGAACACATCAAACCCGGAAATGCCGGCACCAGCCGTGGTTTTGGTAGGTGACTGAGAAATGGTGTTTACGCGAACTTTCTTAAGCTTGCCAAAGCGGTAGCCATAGCTGCGGGCGATGGATTCGAGCACTGCCTTAGCCTGAGCCATATCAGAATAGTCAGGGTACGTGCGCTGGGCAGCGATATAGGTAAGCGCCACGATCGAACCCCATTCGTTCATAGAGTCGTTCTTTTCAGCCACCTGCATTACTTTATGGAATGACAGACCGGAAATATCGAGGGTTTTCAAAAACCATTCATAATTAAGGTCGCCATAGGATTTGTCTTTGCGAACGTTCGGGCTCATACCGATAGAGTGCAGTACGAAATCGAGTTTACCCCCCAAAATTTCTACAGATTTGGTGAAGAGGGTGTTTAAATCCTGCTCGGACGTGGCGTCAGCCGGGATGATTTCCGCGTTGCAGGTCTTGGCCAATTCGTTGATTTTTCCCATCCGCATGGCGATGGGTGCGTTGGTCAGGGTAAAACTACCGCCTTCTTCCTTAACTTTAAGCGCTGTTTTCCAGGCAATTGAGTTCTCATCGAGTGCCCCGAAAATGATTCCTCGTTTGCCTTTTAGAACGTTATAGCTCATGATTTTCTGGTTTAAGGCACAATTATACAAATAAGTCCGGGCAGGGGAAAAACAAGATATTTTCCGGAATAGTGAAGTTGTCAGGATTTTAATATTTTTGGTGACCAAAACCCTTAAACCGCTATGGAATCACTACCTCCCTTTCTTATTTCGTGGGACACTTACATGATGTACCTCTGCTATGCCGCTATTGGCTTAGGAGTGCTGATCTTCATTTATTATGAATTCAGGGCTGCCGGGGTAAAAGACCTTAAAGACAAGTACGACTATATCAACCTGCATGAAATCAAGTATTTCTGGTACACCGTACTGTGTTTCATCATTGCGGCCTGTTGCTATGGCTTGACCATCCGGACCGAGAAGATCGCGTACAGCGGTATGATTTTCTTCTGGGTTAGGTTGTTCATCGTAGTCAGCATGGGCTTCATTACGTATTTCATTTTCTTCAGTTTACTGAGGATTTACTACCCGAAATACGTTGAAAAACGCCTTGATAAACTCCGGAATACGCCCCGTACTTCTCCTGCCGGAAATAAAATGCGCAAACTCAGCGAAGAGGAAGAAGATGCATACATGGATGCCGACATGATCGCGGAAGAAGCGAACATCCACTCTGTTGACTATGACGTGTGGCTGGATGAAAAAACCGGTTACAAGAAAATTGAAAAGTATAATTCATACGAGCATGCCGACCGTTGTTCGAATTGCGGCTATTACACGCTGCGCATGGAACGCGAAGAAATAAAGCAGGAGCCTACTGCATTTGAAGGAGGCTTATTGCTTAAACACTACAAGTGTGGCTATTGCGGCCACCGTGAGGCAAGCGAATTAAAACTCGCTCCGAAAGCGTAGAAAACTTCAACATTTAATCGGGAACCCCATAGAAACTATGGGGTTCTTTTTTTTACTTGCGGCCAATCAATCTTCCTGCATTGAATACATCGGCAAGTGCACCCATTGGAATCTTCGACAGCGGCATAGGCGGCCTTACTGTGGCACATGCCATTCAGGAGCTTTTGCCGAACGAGAGCATGGTATACTTTGGCGACACCGCTCACCTGCCGTACGGCGATAAATCAGAAGCCGCAATTCAGGCCTACTCTATTAAGATTGCTGATGTATTGCTGATGAAAGGCTGCAAAGTAATCGTGATCGCCTGCAATTCAGCGAGCTCGGCTGCGTACGAGTTATTAAAGGAGTATGTTCGATCGGTAAAAATCATCAACGTGATTGATCCGATGGTTAACCTCGTGCTGGATAAATATGCCGGCCGATCCGTGGGGTTGATCGGAACAAAACGCACCGTGCAGTCGGGTGTTTATGAGCGTAAGATCGCGGAAGCCCACGAGCGGATAGCGGTCCATTCGCTGGCCACCCCGCTACTGGCACCGATGATTGAAGAAGGATTCTTCGACAATAAGATCAGTCACGAGATCATCGCGCAATACCTCAACGACCCCGAACTTCAGAACATTGAAGCATTGATTCTCGCCTGCACGCATTATCCTTTGATCAAGAAAGAAATCAACGAGTTCTATAAAAACAAGATGACAATACTCGATTCATCCGAGGTTGTCGCGCAGGCACTCAAGCAGCATCTTGAAGACAGTAAACTCATCAATCCCGGTATCGGACCGGTTAATCACCAATTCCTGGTGTCGGACTACACATCTTCATTCGAGGCTTCCACCCGGCTTTTCTTTCACGAGCAGGTAAATCTGGAAAAACATCCGCTCTGGGGTTCTTAACCTTACCTTTTTTTGCGAATTTGGACGGATAATCCTGCGCATTGAGCACACTCCTTTTTATTCTGCCGTTTCTTTTGCTCTATACACTGCTCGTGATTTATGCCGAGCGGAAGATTTCTGCATTCATTCAGGACCGACTCGGACCAATGGAGACCGGGCCTTACGGCATTGTGCAGTCAGTTGCTGATTTCGTGAAGTTGATCCAGAAAGAAGACATTGTTCCGGCCAAAGCCGATCGTTTGCTGTTCATGCTCGCCCCGTTCGTAATTTTTCTGGCGGTGTTTGTCGGCTTTTCTGTTGTTCCCCTGGCG
This sequence comes from Cyclobacteriaceae bacterium, assembly GCA_016786495.1. Classification (GTDB taxonomy): domain Bacteria; phylum Bacteroidota; class Bacteroidia; order Cytophagales; family Cyclobacteriaceae; genus UBA2336. Next base: position 9,481 of record JAEUUJ010000040.1, on the reverse strand, counting down.
CCCGATTGGCCGGGTTCAGGAATCTCGTCAGGCGTATTTTTTCTCCTGGCCATTGTATCACTGGATGTAATCGGGATCATGATTGCCGGCTGGAGTTCAAACAATAAGTACAGCTCCATTGGTACGTTCCGTGCGGCTGCCCAGATTATTTCTTATGAAGTTCCACTGGGTCTTTCCGTGCTATGCGTATGCATGGTTTGCCAGACGCTCGATTTGCAGGATATCTCCCTTCAGCAAAGTCATGCTTATTCCGGTGATCAGTATTTTCTGGGTGTAAGCAGTTGGGGTGAGTCGCTGTCGGCAGCTGGTGGGTTTCTCAGTTGGAATGTTTTTCGGATGCCTCTGCTGTTCGTTGCCTGGGTAATCTTTTTCATTGCCTCGCTGGCCGAGTCGAACCGCGCCCCCTTCGACCTGCCAATTGCCGAATCGGAATTGGTCAGCGGATATCATACCGAATACTCCGGATTCCGGTGGGCCTCCATCATGCTGTCGGAATATGCCATGATGCTTTTGGTAAGTGTTCTGGGAACGGTACTGTTTTTCGGAAGCTGGGCTACCCCCTTACCGGATGTGGGCGCCATAAAATTAGGGTCATGGACGTCCGGCACGGCCGGAGCTTGGGGTGCGACCGCGTGGGGAATTTTTTGGCTGATCACCAAGTCGCTCCTGTTTGTGTTTGTGCAAATCTGGGTTCGCTGGACGTTTCCACGCCTCCGAATCGATCAATTAATGAAATTAAGTTGGAAATATTTGACTCCGGTAAGTCTTGCTTTGGTTATTTTGTGCGGATTTTGGAGATTGTACATTGTATTGTGAGAAAACTATTCTTTATACCGGGTTTTACGCTGCTCCTGATATGTAGCAGCCTTGCTCCTTCGATTGCTCAAAACGGCCGTAAGATCGACAGCCTGGAGACTGTGATTTCCCAGGGTATTCCGGACACGACACGCGTCAACGCGTTCATTGACCTGAGCGATCTCTACGCATTTAAAGACTTTTCGAAAAGCTTAACGTACACGACCAAAGCAATCGAGCTGACGGAGAAGATTAAAGCTTATCAGCTGAAACAGCGTGCTGCGCAACGCCTTGCCCTCAACTATTACTATAAAGGTGATTTTACAAACGCCCTAAAATATGAATCCATTGGGCTTCAGGGTGCCATCTCCAGCAAAGACAGCGTGGCCATCGCCCGCAGCCACAACAATATCGGTAACTATTATTACGAACTGGGCGAGTACGATGAAGCGTATTATTTTTTAACGTACTCCTTTAAGATTCTAAAGAGAGCTGCAAAAGACGGAACCGACTCCCTTACCACTACCATTGCGTTGCACAACCTCGGGCGCGTGTTTAAGGAACTCGGCCAGTATGAGATTGCACTGAAACATCTCAAGGCAAGCCGCGAAATCAGTAAAGCCATTAACGACCTTGAAGGTGAACCGTACTCCCTTGATGAAATCGGTGACGTTAAACTCCGCACGGGCGAGTATGACTCGGCACTTTATTATCTGAATCTTTCGGTAGCTGCAGCTAACAAGGTGTTGAAAGAAACCGGCAACGTAACCTTGCGTGAAGATCAATCGAAAACTTTTTCGAAGATTGCTAAATCGTACCTGGGCAAAAAAGACTACGCGAAAGCACTTGCCTACTACGACTCCACCATTAACCTGCATAATCAGGCAGCCAATAAATTCGGTATTGCCGAAGTGGAACTCGGGCGGGCTACTGTCTATAAAGAACAGGGTAAAACAGACGAGGCTCTGATTTTTACGACCAAGGCGCTTGACCTTTCTAATGAAATCAGGGCACGGGTACTCCAAATCTCCTGCTATAAGTTGCTTGCCGCATTGTGGGAAACCAAAGGCGACCATAAAAAGGCGCTCAGCTACTTCAAACAATTCCATGCACTGGAAGACAGCTTATACAGCAATGAAATTCAGCAGAAAATTCTGCGCGATCAGATCGGCTTTGAAACCGAATCGCTTGATGACAAAATCGCCACACTTACCATGCAGGAGGAGGACCGCCAGTCGAGGCTGAAGAAAAGTGAATTCATCAGTAACATTCTCGTAGTGGTTGTCGCGCTCAGTGCAATTCTGCTCGTTACGGTTTACCGCAGCGGACAGCGCAGAAAGCAGATTAACCTGTTGCTGCTTCAGCATCAGGAAGAAATGCAGAAGCGAAGTGAAGAGCTCGAGCAACTGAATGAGGTGAAAGACAAATTCTTCTCGATCATTTCACACGACCTTCGTTCGCCGATCAACGCCCTCGCGGGACTTATGGATCTGCTGGACAAAGGAGCTATCACGCCGGATGAACTTCCGGTGGCGGTTAAAGAACTTAAAACGCGTTTCAACCATACGCGTGCATTAATGAATAACCTGCTCGACTGGACTGTACTGCAGATGGATAAGATGCACCTTCAGGCAGGCAACGTTCAGATGAAGAAACTGGTGGATGAAAACATTGAGTTGCTGGGATCTATCCAGAGCAAACATGTTAACATGATTAACCGGGTTCCCGAATCCGCGATCGGATATGCCGACAAAAACACCATCAACCTGGTGTTCCGGAACCTGATCACCAATGCTATCAAGTTTACCAACGATGGCGGAGAGATCGTGATCACGGCCGAAGAGAAAGACCGTGAATTGATGGTTTCTGTTAAAGACAATGGCGTTGGTATGCCAGCCGATATCCAGAAAAAGCTTTTTGATAAGGTTAACCCGTACAGCACCCGCGGAACCGCCAACGAAAAGGGCACCGGCCTCGGACTCATCCTGTGCAAGGAATTCGTTGAAAAGAATGGTGGCCGCATTTGGGTGGAAAGTTCCGAAGGCAAGGGCAGCACATTCTGGTTCACCGTCCCTAAGGCTTCTTAAGCAACAACTGTTTTCACGCGTTTTCGTGTATTTTTGTTCCTGTCGATGGAACAGCAAACTGGTTATTGGAGAAACATACGTGAAGCAACGCGTTCCGTGTGGGGTGGATTACGCCTCACGTTCCGTCATATTGTTAAGGCGCGGAAGAGTGTAGTGAATCATTCCATCAAAACAGAAGGGTATTTTGATCAGCAGGAAGGAATCGCTACCGTTCAGTACCCGCATGTTTCCATACCACTTCCCGACAACGGCCGGTACAAGCTGCACAATGAAATTGACGACTGCATTGTTTGCGACAAGTGCGCGAAAATCTGTCCAGTAAACTGCATCACCATCGAACCGATCAAGGCTACCGAAGAAATCGGGCGAACATCAGACGGAACACCGAAACGTATTTATGCTGCCAAGTTCGACATCGACATGGGCAAATGCTGCTTCTGCGGACTGTGCACCACGGTATGCCCCACAGAATGTTTAACGATGACGAAAACATACGACTTCAGCGTGTTCGACATCCGTGAGCATAACTACGCATTTGCAGAGATGACGGCTGCGGACATTGCCGACAAAAAGAAAGCATTGGAAGAACATCAGAAATCCAAAGCCGTGCAACCTCCTCCACCATCCGGTGAAGCTCCAAAAACTGCGCGGCCGGTTTTCAAACCAAAAATCAAACCTCCCGGCACATGAGTTTGATCTCACTAGCCCTCTACATCTTTGAAGCGCTGGCAGGAGCAGCAGCACTCGGAATTCTGTTGGTGCGAAATGTTTTTCATGCTGCCCTGTTGCTGATTGTTTGCCTGATCAGCCTTGCGGGAGTTTTCGTGATTTACAATGCAGAGTTCATCGCGGTAACGCAAATCCTGGTGTATGCGGGGGGTGTACTGGTGTTGATTGTCTTCGGCATCATGCTTAGCTCGCGCATCGCGGGTAAACCGCTGGTGGTTACCAACCAGTATGTATTGCCCGCATCGCTGGCCGGAATTCTTTCCGCGGGAATACTAATCAAACTTTTTTCGGAACAACCCTTCGCGCAGCAGCCGGGAGCGCTTCCCGGTAACCCGATGAACCAAACCGGTATCGCCCTGATGCGTGATTACGTATTACCGTTCGAGATAGCCGGAATCCTGTTGTTGATTGCATTGATTGGCGCAGCCGTTACCGCATCATCATTTTATTCCAAAAAGCAATAAAGGCCATGGAACATACCCTGATCCTTAGCTCAATTTTATTTGCCGCAGGACTGATGACGGTGATCGTTAAACGCAACGCGATCATGGTACTCATCGGGATTGAATTGATGCTGAACGCTGCGAATCTTAACCTGGTTTTTTTTAATAGAAATAATCCTGCCCTGTCGGGACATTTCTTCGCACTCTTTGTTATTGTGGTGGCCGTGTGCGAAGCGGCCGTGGGCCTGGCCATTGTGCTCCGCGTCTATAAGTACTATCAAACTTCTATTCCTGATCAGCTCACTGAACTAAAAGACTAACGTTTGACTAATCTAACTCCATCAGAAATACTACTCGCGTTGGTGCTTATCCTTCCGCTGGTATCGGCTGGTGTGAGTTTTATCATTCCTGAACGGTACAGTTGGGCAACAAGTTTGACGGCTCCTCTGCTCTTGCTGGTAACCGCCATTTTGAGTTTTGTACTCTTTTTTACATCCGAAGACCTTCAGGTCAGCGCTGTATGGTTTAGCATCGGTGCAACCGAAATTCCGTTCAGTCTGCTGCTTGACGCGGCATCGCGGTTAATGATTGTGGTGGTATCCACCGTATCGTTTCTCGTTCACTTGTACTCCATGGGCTACATGGGGTACGATCAAAAAATAACCCGGTATTTCGGCATGCTTGGCCTTTTCACCTTCTCCATGCTGGGAATCGTACTTGCCAACCAGCTGATCCTGACGTTTGTGTTCTGGGAACTGATGGGGTTCTCTTCGTACATGCTGATCGGTCACTGGATGGAGAAACCAGCCGCTGCGAGGGCGGCTCAAAAAGCTTTCTTGTTCAACCGCATCGGTGATGCGTTCATGCTCATCGGAATACTGATCACCTGGATTCAACAAACTTCGGGCAACGACCCTTTCTGGCAAACCACCGGAGTGATTTGCATTTTCCTGGGAGTCGTTGGAAAATCAGCGCAACTTCCGTTATCGTTTTGGTTGCCGGATGCCATGGAAGGTCCTACCCCGGTGTCGGCTTTACTCCATGCTGCCACCATGGTTGCCGCGGGTGTCTTCCTGCTCATTCGCATCAATCCGCTGCTCACCGAACCCGCATTAACAGTTATTGCAATCACCGGAATTGCGACAGCCTTGTTTGGTGCTGTATGTGCACTGAATCAATTCGACATCAAAAAAATACTGGCTTACTCTACGGTTTCTCAACTCGGTTTGATGATTACCGCAATCGGCCTTGGAGCGAAAGATGCTGCGCTGCTCCATTTATTTACACACGCTTTTTTTAAAGCGGGCTTGTTTCTTGCGGCAGGTTCCATAATCCATGCATTGAGTCACCAACCAAACAATACACTTGACGTACAAGACATTCGCAACCTGGGCGGATTACGGAAAAAACTTCCCGTTACGTTCATGGTCTTTTGTGTAACCGGAGCTTCGCTGGCGGGTGTACCGTTGCTTTCCGGTTTCCTTTCGAAGGATTCAATTCTCACGGCCGCATGGAATTTATCCCATCCAACGACTCAATTTTTATTTACGGCATTGATTCTGATCGTGTCGTTCCTGACCGTTTTATACACATTCCGGATGATCCGTTTTGTATTTCTGGGAAACGAATCGCAAGCAACCTTACATGAGTCACCTTGGGTTATGCGGATTCCCATGATTCTTTGTGCTGTCGCGTCAAGCTGGCTTTTGGTATCGCTAAATCCCCTTCATATTTCCGGATGGTTTATCCATTCGTTTCCGGGAGCAGAAGCAAGTGCAATCGCGTCAATTATTTCAGCGGTTACGGTACTCATCGCGCTCATCGCAGCTGTACTACTATATTCGAAGCAAACGTCTCCCAAGACTATTGTCATGCTGCAAAACGGTTTTGGCGTAGACTCTTTTTATCAACGAACGATCGGATCGGCAGTTCTTTACTTCGCTTCAGCCGCCGAAGCAACCGACAAAAAAGTACTGGATGGCTTTCTTCATTTCATTGTATACGCCCATGTATCGATTGCCCATGGCATTGCCTGGTTCGATCAGTATATCATTGACGGAGTTGTTGACACCAGCGCCCGGTTAGTTAAATGGGCCGGTTCATTCACCCGCTCATTTCAGGGTGGCAAGATTCAGCTTTACATTTTCTGGGCAGTGGCCGGATTGATTATTTTTCTATTTTTCGTATTGATTTAAGGCACGATGCAGAACCTGCTCTCCTACTTGATTTTCACACCCTTTGCTGCTGCGCTGATCGGCCTGCTCATTCCCGCGGAAGCGAAAAAGACATTCCGAATTGCCACGCTCATAGTCTCGGCCATTCAATTCATTATTCTTATCGCCATCATTGGCAACACCACGCCACAATTGGGTTCGTTTCAGTTGATGGAGAAGTACAATTGGTTCTCCATTGATCTTGGAAACTGGGGAATCTTAAAGGCTGAATATTTTCTGGGAATCGATGGTTTAGGCTTCAGCATGATTGCCCTGAGCGTTCTGGTGATGCTGATTGCCAGCATCTCTTCATGGACTATCGACAAAAATGTAAAGGGATATTTTATTCTGTTGTGGATCTTAAACGGCGCTATCATCGGAACATTTTGCGCACTCGATTTTCTGCTATTCTACCTGTTCTTCGAATTCATGCTGCTGCCGATGTACTTCCTGATTGGCATCTGGGGCGGCCCGAGACGTGAATATGCATCCATTAAGTTCTTATTGTATACGTTGCTGGGCTCAATACTGATTTTGATCGTTCTGATTGCGCTCGTGATTTCCGTTCAGGCTCCTGAATCCGGTGACACGGTGGTTCACACATTCAACCTGCTCCACATGAGCGATTCGGCCAACTTCATTTTCGGATCAATCCTCAGTCCGGATGATGCGTGGCTCATCGGCTCGCACACCGCACGCTGGTGGGCGTTCCTGTTATTGTTCGTCGGCTTTGTCATCAAACTTCCGGCAGTGCCGCTCCATACCTGGTTGCCGGATGCACACGTTGAAGCACCAACACCCATCTCGGTGATTCTTGCAGCCTTGCTTCTGAAAGTGGGCGCGTACGGATTATTGCGCATTGCCTACCCGATTTTTCCGGATGCGGCCGTTGAACTTAGCAGTGTTGTTGCATTCATTGGAGTACTCTCAATTATTTATGCCGCACTGAATGCGCTTGCCGCAAAAGACCTGAAACGACTGATTGCCTATTCTTCTGTTTCGCATATGGGGTTTGTGTTACTCGGGCTCGCTTCGTTAACAGTTGAAGGTGTTGCAGGGGCTGTGTACCAAATGTTCAGTCACGGATTGATTTCCGCCATGCTCTTTTTGATTGCCGGTGTTTTGTACGACCGAACGCACGACCGGCTCATTAACAACTATTCGGGTTTAGCTTCCCGGATGCCGATGTTCTTCGTTTTTGTGCTGATCGCATTTTTTGCATCGCTCGGTTTGCCCGGCTTCTCAGGGTTTATTGCGGAGTTGATGGTGTTGCTGGGTGCGCTTGCGTCCGGTTCAACGAATGAACTCATCAGCGAAGGTTTCGCATTTGCTGCAGCGTTTGGATTGATTCTGGGTGCAGCGTACTATTTATGGACGTTGCAACGGATGTTCTTCGGACCTTTCCATGTTAAGAATGAAATCCGCACCGAATTACTGACCGACCTCGACAAGCGCGAATTTGGCATGTTGATCTCACTTGCGCTGGTAATTCTGATCTTCGGGATATTCCCACACGTATTACTGGATTACATTAATCCATTTGCACAAAATTTTGCTGACACGATAACCGAGTCTATCCGTCTCATTCAAAACCCGTAGGCTTTGGAATCCGCGCTATCTTCGAAGCTAAAATCAATCAGCATGGGCTTGTACTACACCATGCCGGAATTGATCCTGGCAGGCGGAATCATACTGATTGTTTTGATCGGTTTTTTCTTACGGAACAAAACAACAAACCTTCACGGATTGCTTACGCTGGCGATCTTCACCGCAAGTGTCGGTTATGCCATTTTTGCCTGGAGTTTTTATAAAACGCCCATGATGCTGTTTGGCAACATGATCCGCACCGATCAGTTTTCAGCGTACTTCCGAATTCTGGCAGACGTTGCCGCAGGCTTAACGGTATTGATGGCATTGCGGAATAAAAGCTTAGCTGAAAAATTCAACAGCGAGTTTTACACGTTTCTAACAGGAGCTGTTTTAGGAAGTCATTTGCTGATGATGAGCACCAACTTAGTGATGGTATTCATTTCGCTCGAATTACTTTCGATAAGTTCTTATATCCTCGCCGGATACAGTTTCAATAAAAAAGGTGCAGAAGGAAGTTTGAAATATTTTCTGTTTGGATCAGCCGCATCGGCCATCATGCTTTACGGCTTTTCGATTTTGTTCGGCATCACCGGAACACTGGAATTCACTTCTGAAAACTTCACCAATAACCTGTCGGTTAACCAGTCGATGCTTGTAGTGGTAGCCGCCATCATGGCCTTTGCAGGTTTCCTGTACAAAATTGCCGCAGCCCCGATGCACGTATGGTCACCCGATGTTTATGAAGGATCCCCCATGCCGGTCATCGCGTTCCTGTCGGTAGTTCCCAAACTTGCAGGCATTGTTGTTCTCACGAAGATGGCAATGGCATTTGCGGTAACGACCGTGCCCTTTGATTGGCAACTCGTACTGGCGATTATTGCCATGCTCAGCATCGGTATTGGGAACCTGTCCGCGTTATGGCAGAACAATGCCAAGCGAATGATGGCGTACAGTTCGATCGCGCAGTCGGGCTTCTTGTTAATCGGGGTAGTGTGTCTGACTCCTCAAAGCATGCAGGCATTCTTATTCTACAGCGCATTATACCTCGCAGCCAACTACGTGGTTTTCATTAGCCTGCAGGCATTCGAAAAAAATTCAATCAATTCCATTCCTTCCTTCGGGGGTGCAGGCCGTTCATTTCTTTTTCTCAGCATCGTTTTGTTGGGAGGGTTGATTTCCCTTTCCGGCATTCCGCCAACGGGGGGCTTTACGTCAAAGCTGTTTGTGTTTGCCTCGTTGTGGGCCAGCTATGAACAAACCGGCAAATCCATTTTACTGTGGCTGTTACTCTTCGGACTGCTCAACACCGTGATTTCGCTGTTTTACTATCTCAAAATACCGTACTACGCATTCCTCAAAACTCCCGAATCATCATTATTGCCCGAAAACACGAGCTTCGAGAATTTTTTAGCCTTCCTTTTGGTTGTAGGGGTACTGTTTTTCTTCATCCGACCCGATTTTTTGATGGGTTGGCTGAATACGATTAACTTTGTGCTTTAATACGGCTTCATGAGCGATGAAATTCTTCACGAATGCGGTATTGCGCTGATTCGACTGCGCAAACCCCTTTCCTACTACATTGAAAAGTATGGTACTTCTTATGCAATGAATAAGATGTACATCC
>JAEUUJ010000083.1 GCA_016786495.1 Cyclobacteriaceae bacterium | reverse complement strand
GAACCACAAAAGTACAAAATTCGCCCCCCTTATTCAACTTCTTTCCGTAATAAGCCTACCTTTACCAGCCTTTTTAAAGGCCGTTACAACATGCAGATTTTCAAGGAAATCGGCCCGTTAAAGGCATTTTTAGTTGAAAAGAGGAAGCAGGGCCAAACCCTCGGTTTTGTGGCCACGATGGGAGCCCTCCACGAAGGCCATTTGAAGCTCATTCGCGACTCTCAAAACGACAATTCAACTACGATTTGTTCCATTTTTGTCAACCCCTCCCAGTTCAATAATCCGGCTGATTTGCAGAAATATCCGCGGACGCTGGAAAAAGACATTTTGATGCTCACGGAAACGGGATGTGACGCCCTTTTCTGCCCCGAAGTGGAAACCATGTACGACCAAAAAAGTCACCTACGGTTCGATTTCGGCCACCTCGATAAGGTCATGGAAGGACAATTCCGCCCCGGTCATTTCAGTGGTGTTGCCCTGGTGGTTTCAAAATTGCTGCACATTGTGGAACCTGATATTGCCTATTTCGGCCAGAAAGACTGGCAACAATTTGCCATTATCCGGCAACTGGTTATCGAGCTGAAATTTAATGTCGTCCTGAAAAGCGTTCCAACACTTCGGGAACCAAACGGGTTGGCGCTGTCGTCACGAAACGCGCGACTCACCAGCGCGCAGCGGGAAAAGGCATCGCTCATCAGCCGCGTGTTAACATCGGCCAAAGAAAAATTGAAAAACGGAACGCCAGTTGGGGAAGTGAAAGATTTTGTAATCACAACACTGGAAGCAGAGGCTGAATTTAAAGTGGAATATTTTGAAGTTGCCGACAGTGAAAACTTAACCTTGCTACGTAACGTTACAGAGTCTGCGCGACCAATTTTGTGCATTGCTGTATTTGTTGGCGATGTGCGGCTGATCGACAACATGTTTTTGTGATTCCCTTATTTTTGTCACCTTTTAGAAACTATGTTTATTGAAGTTTTAAAGTCGAAGATTCATCGTATTAAGATTACACAGGCTGAACTGCATTATGTGGGAAGTATTTCCATTGATGAGGATTTGCTGGAGGCCGCCAACATGATCGAAGGGGAGAAGGTAACCGTGGTAAACGTGAACAACGGTGAACGACTGGAAACCTACATCATCAAAGGTGAGCGCGGATCGGGCGTGGTTACACTCAATGGCCCCGCAGCGCGCAAAGCACAAATAGGCGATGTGGTTATTGTTTTTTCGTACGCTTCTATGGATTTTGAGGAGGCGAAAAAATTCAAGCCAACAATTATTTTCCCTTCACCTGATAATAAACTTGCCTGACGCGTGTCTTCAGCAGTAAAAACGGCTATTCAATACCTGTTCATATTCGGGCTTACTGCGTTGCTGATATGGTTTTCGTTAAGCACGCTACACGTGAAGGAGGGCGAAAACAAGTGGCAATATTTGTATCACACCTGGCAGGCAGCCGACAAGGGCTGGCTTTTACTCATGGCCGGGGTTTTCATGATCGGTCAGGCCATTCGTGCAGAACGGTGGCGAATGTTAATGGCGCCAACGGGCTACAAAGCTACTTTCTACCACAGCTTCCTGGCCATGCTGATCGGATACCTCGTTAACCTCGTCATTCCCCGGGGAGGCGAAGTATCACGATGTTACTATCTCTATAAACTCAACAAAAGCCCGGTCGAAATCTCGTTTGGTACTGTGGTGATCGAACGAATCATTGACCTGCTCTGCCTGGTACTCCTCGTAACGTTGTCGTTTGCAGTAGAATCGGAAAAACTGTTTGCCTTCATCTCTACGCTGCCTATTCAGGCGAACGGGTTAACGGGTAAGTTGGTCATTGTTGGGATTGCCTTGTTGGTACTCGTGGGAACAGGTTTTATTATCCACTGGTATTCCAAACGCAACCAAAAACTTGGTTCGTTTTTGCAGCGCACTTGGCATGGCTTTAAACAAGGACTTGCAGCCGTGTTTAAACTTGAACAAAAGTTTTTATTCATCGGATATTCCGCTGCTATTTGGGCGCTCTACTTTTTGATGACATTCTGCGTGGTGATGGCGTTTAAAGAAACAAGCGTGTTGGGTGTTGGGGCGGTTCTTTCACTGTTTGCGATCGGTGCCATTGCTATGGCGGCTCCGCTTCCCGGTGGTGCCGGATCTTACCACACCCTGGTTCCGGCGGGATTGGTTTTTCTATATGCTATTCCCCAAAGCGATGCCGTGGCGTTCACCTTCGTTTTCCACGCCTGGCAAACCCTGATCATGATTGTTTCCGGTGCCCTGGCACTGCTGGTGACATCGTGGATTGTTAAAAAGAAATCTGCCACGAACTGAGTCTTTTTTGCCCGATTTGCGTTTTAACGTAAAGGGTTTGCCGTTTTGGCAGTTTTTCGAAATTGGATCAAACCTTGCATATTTGACTTGAAAAAAAATAGAAAATTATGATTGGCTTCGGACCGCTTTTAATTACCGGCTTTTTTATGCTCGTGGGCTGGATTGTCAGCTCGCGGCTAAAGGGAAAGTTTCAACAATATTCAGAAATTCATCTTACCAAGAATTTAACAGGCGCAGAGGTTGCGCGGCTGATGCTGGCGGATCATGGCCTGAGCAATGTTCAGGTTACTTCCGTGGAGGGTCAGTTGACCGACCACTATAATCCGGCAAACAAAACCGTTAACCTGAGCGAAGCCGTTTACCATGGCCGTAATGCCGCTGCTACCGCTGTTGCCGCGCACGAATGTGGTCACGCAGTGCAACATGCAAAAGCGTACAGCATGCTTGAGCTCCGTTCAGCAATGGTTCCGATTCAGAATATCAGTGCGAAGGTGATCAACTTTGTGTTCCTCGCGATGATGTTCGGTGCATTTGCTTTCAAAAGTATTCTTAGCCCTGAACTGGCATTGATTGTTATTATCGTGTGTTACGGTGTTTTTGCACTTTTTGCATTAACCACCCTTCCGGTAGAATTTGATGCCAGTAAGCGTGCGCTGGCCTGGATCGACAACCGCGGTATTGTAACCCGTCAGGAACACGACATGGCAAAAGATGCGCTCAAATGGGCTGCAATGACCTATGTGGTAGCAGCCATCGGTGCGATTACCATGCTGCTGTACTATGTTATGATTTTTCTGGGCAGAAGAGATTAAGCAACAGGAATTTAGAACCCAAGGCCCGGATAAACCCGGGCTTTTCTATTTACGCTCCGTTTAAATTTTTTAATTTTCGCCTCAGAATTAATCGTTCCTAAACGTTACCCCATGAACTTTCAGCTCACCGAAGAACAGTTGGCCGTGCAACAAGCCGCGCGCGATTTTGCTCAAACCGAATTGCTTCCGGGTGTTATCGAACGCGATAACCATCAAAAATTTCCTGCAGAGCAGATCAAGAAAATGGGTGAACTGGGCTTTATGGGAATGATGGTTAGCCCGAAATACAACGGTGGAGGAATGGACTCGATTTCTTACGTGCTCGCCATGGAAGAGATTTCCAAAATCGATGCCTCTGCCTCGGTGTGCATGTCGGTAAACAATTCGCTGGTTTGCTGGGGTCTCGAAAAATTCGGAACGGAAGAGCAGAAGGAAAAGTATCTGAAGAAACTCGCTTCGGGAGAAGTCATTGGCGCGTTTTGCTTGTCGGAGCCTGAAGCAGGTTCGGATGCAACCAGCCAGCGAACTACGGCTGAAGATAAGGGCGACTACTATTTACTGAACGGAACAAAGAACTGGATCACCAACGGTAACAGTGCGAGTGTATACATCGTGATTGCACAAACCGATGCGGAAAAACGTCACAAGGGTATCAACGCGTTGATTGTAGAGAAGGGGATGCCGGGCTTTGTTGTCGGGAAGAAGGAAGACAAGATGGGTATCCGCGGTTCAGACACCCACTCGTTGATGTTTACGGATGTAAAAGTTCCGAAAGCAAACCGCATTGGTGAAGAGGGTTTCGGTTTTACGTTTGCCATGACAACGTTGAACGGAGGCCGGATTGGAATTGCTTCTCAGGCACTCGGTATTGCCGCTGGCGCGTATGAACTGGCGTTGAAATACTCAAAAGAACGAAAGGCTTTTAACAAAGAACTTTCACAACACCAGGCTATTCAGTTTAAACTGGCTGAAATGGCCACGAAGATTGATGCGGCACGTTTGCTGGTCTGGAATGCTGCTTACCTGAAAGATGAAAATAAAGATTTTGTGAAGGCTGCTGCACAGGCAAAACTTTTTGCGTCACAGATTGCTCAGGAAGTTACCACGGAAGCCGTTCAAATTCACGGTGGCTACGGATATGTGAAAGAATATCACGTAGAGCGCTTAATGCGCGATGCGAAAATCACGCAGATTTACGAAGGCACCACGGAAATCCAGAAGATGGTTATTTCCCGGGAACTGCTCCGGCAGTAGATTATCCCACGGTAACCGTTGTGAATGTCTCGGGATTCAGGTACGTGGTTGCGGCCTGTTGTAGATCCACGGCTGTTAGCGCGTCAATCTTGTAAATCAATTGCTGGTAATAATCTGCCGGAAGGCTGAATAAGGTAAGATTCTTGATTTTATCCGCGTGCGCGAAAGGTGTTGTAATCTCGGATTGCAGGCTACCGATAAAGTGATTTCGCGCAATCTGAAGTTCACTTTTGGTTATCGGAGTATGGCACAGCGCTGTCATCTCGTGTTTGATTTCCTGCATAGCCACTTCGCGATTCTCTTTATTAACATCGGTGCCAACCGTGATGTAACTTGCCCGCTTTAGTGCAGCAATCGATGAGCTGATTCCGTAGGTCAACCCCTTCTCTTCCCGAATGTTTTTCATCAGGCGTGAGCCAAAGTATCCGCCAAAAATGTGGTTGAGTAAAAGCAGTGCCGGATAATCCGGGTGGAGCCGGTCTACCGCCTTGCGCCCCAGGCGCAGCGATGACTGAACACTGGATGCCTTTTCAATAAAACCGGAAGAGACAGGCGTGTTTGTATCGTTAATAGTTGTTGAAGCAGAGGGATGAATCGCTATTGATTCAACGTATGAGATCAGGGAACGCAGTAATTCGTCTGTTATTTTTCCAGCGCAAATGACCCGGAAATTTCTGAATCGCATTGCGTGAAAATTTACTAACCACTCCCGGTTGATGGCGGCCACTTCCTCCAGGCTTGCATCGCGGCCGTAAGGATGGGCCGGCCCGAAAAGTTTTTTACGAAGTTCAAGTGACGCGAGGTAGCTGGTCTTTTCCAGATTGATTTTCAGGCTTTGTGCATAGATAGCCCGCATCTGATCAAGTTCGTATTGCGGAAAAACCGGAGCAGTTATAATCTCTCGGGTAAGCTCAAAGATCTCTGCGATATTCCTGGTGAGGCCGAACAGCGCCAGGCTGGTGAAATCATGGCCCGGACTAACTTCAAAGTGGATTCCCCGTTTCTCCGCCTCGTTGGAAATTTCATAACTGCTTTTTGAAGCTGTCCCCTTCTGAAGCAAATGTGCAGTGAAGTAAGAGACTCCAACCTGAGATTCGTCCCACTTTCCGGCATCAAATACGAATTCAATTTTTGCTACCGCCTGATCGCCTCCGCGGACTACGATCACAGGAATGCCGTTTTTCAGTACAACTGTCTCCGGCTGGATTAATTCAAATGAAGTGCTTTGTTGGAAAGCCGGTTGAACGGTTCTGTCGAGCATGTTAGTCGGTAACGGTTTCTTCCCGTGCTTTTGCAGGCATCTGGAAAAGAACTCCGAATCGGATTGTTTCTGCCAAAGGATGTTCGCGCTTGTTGGTTGGAACCAGGTAAGCGAGATCGAAGGCAAATTTGTTTTTCTTAAAACCCAAACCGATGGTCATGTACTTACGGTTTCCTTTAAGTTTTGCTTCTGAGAAATAGCCGATGCGACCGGCAAACGTGTCGTTGTACCAGTACTCCACGCCGGCGTTAACAATGATCTCTTTCATTTCTTCCGAAAAACCATCAGGTGCATCCGTAAAAGATGAGAACATCCCGCTGATCAGTGATTTATTCGGGATCACCATCAGCGTATCGCCCTGCATTTGTGGTGACGGCACCATGAGTTTATTGAAGTCGAGCAGGAACGTGAATGAATTATATTGGTCCAGATCAATTTTATAAGCACCACCGATACGCAGGTTTGTTGGCAGAGGACTGCGGTTATTGTCGTTTGAATTAGAGAGCTTCGGACCGATGTTTGAGATCACAGCACCTAACGAAAGCGTATTCGTTTTCGCACCTTTTAACTCTGTGAAATAGAAAACACCGATATCGGCTGCTACACTGTTACCGGGTTTTGCATCAATGATTGAACTGCCGTTATACTGACCGAGAAGATTGGAATGAATAAATCGTCCCGATAATCCAACGCTCAGGTTTTCGGTAAGGAGGCGTGAGTATGTGAGGTCGAAACTGAAATCGCGTGGATGAAATGTACCTTCGTCAACATTGCTGTTGCTGCGCGCGAAGAAGTCGCCCATGTCGAAATACTTCATACTCAGGGCTACCGTTTGCTCGCGGGTGATTTTATAGAATCCGTTCAGGTAAAAAATCGACATGTCGTTTGTGATTTTTCCCAGCCACGGTGTATAGGCAAATGAACCTCCGTAAGGACTTTCGATGAAGGTAAGTTTTGCGGGATTCCAATACGTAGCGTTTGCATCTGGCGAACTGGCTACACCGGCATCGCCCAGGGCTGCATGACGTGCATCAGGCGTAATAAGCAAAAATGGCACTGCCGTAGTGATCGGCCGGAATTTGTCGTCTGCTCCAAGGATCGTTTGTCCTACGGCTAAATTTGCACAAAAAAGGACGCCAACTACGATTAAAACGAACTTCATCTGGATTTTTTCAGGGTTTAAAGATAGTTAATTCGAAAGAATAAGTTTTGTAACCTGCTCGTTTTTAGAGCCATTCGTTAGAGAACGAAGTGAAAGTCGCGCAAAGTGTAGACCCCCGCCCTGATTTTTTGGCAAATTAACTCCGGTAATGAGTTCGGGTAGTTCTACCTGATAGCTGCTCGCGGGAACGTTAAACTCATAGGTTTGCAGCACGGAACCGGTGAGATCGTAAAGGGTAAGCGTTCCGGCAAGGTCATCGCCTGAACGGTTGTGTGTAAACGTAACCCGGGTTGATGTTTGGAACGGGTTAGGGTAGTTGCCAAACGAATGGATTACTAACCTTTCACTTTCGGTAACCGTGAATTCAATCGTAGCCTGAGCGGGATTATTATACGTATCCCACGCCTTCAATGTGAGTGTATGTTTTCCGGGCGTTAAATTCTCCAATGGAAAAGTAACTGTGCCGCGCGTATGCTTGTTGGGATCCGCGATATAGTAATCGTTCACCACAAACGACTCTCCATCGAGCACGGCTGTTAAACTATTGCCAATTCCGTAGCCGGATATATTGATGCCATGCTGATCGTACAAACGTGCAACCAGTTGCGTGTTTGGATTGGCAACACCGCCAGCGATAAAGGTAGTGTCGCCTACAAACAATGAAATTTGTGGAGGCGTAGTATCAGCAGCAGGATTCGATTCACTCGAACCGATGGTAAAGTCTTTTGAATAACCGGATGCAGTGATCTGCCGCACTGAATCATGGGCATAAAGACTGATTTTTCCTTCCGCGATTTGAAAGGCTATGTTTTTTGGTACAACAAACCGGAATTCAAACAAGCCGTTTTCGACTTTTGCCTGACCGCGGAATAACCGGTTGTACCATTGTTGATAAGTGTAAGGCGCATTTTCATTTCCTAACGTTTGAAACGAAACTTGCTTATCAAACAAAACAGCTTCCAGCAAGCCATTAAAATCTTCGTCCAGACCGTCTTCTGTAACCACTTCGCCTCTCACAACTACAGAAGAGAGCGATTTCAATGTTGACGATCCTGATTCTGTTTCAACCTGGGTTACCACGATGTCGCGTGAAGGCAAAGCAAGTTGTAATTCCGGGTCGCCCATCAACGAAAAGTTCCGGTTTGAAACACCGCTCAGGCTCGTGTTCTTTGTTCGTCGGAAAATTTCGCCAAGCGTGAGCGGCTTATTGTTTTCGCGTTCGAAAAACGCGTTATAAAATGCATTGTTGAGAATAAAATTTGTTCCTGCCTCTACCGGTCGTCCGGTTGTTACCAACGCAATGGCGCCTCCGTTCTCGCGCAGAAGACAAAGCTCACCTCCGGAGATTACCACCGGGTCATCAGCCTTTCCGAATTCGCACGTAGCGGTTACCAGTACCGGCAGCCGATCGTTTTCGAGTTTGCTGATCATGATGTCATCAAAAATTCGTTCTTGCGCCAGCAGTCGTTCACCGCCATGGCCGGTGTAGTTGACAATCAACGCACCTTTGTTAATTCGTTGCCGGATGGCTTCGTTAGTTTCCGGAGAAACTTCACCGCCAGGTTTTGATATCTGTGGGAATTGATCAAGATAAACTTTGGACACATCAAATTCGGAATGGTCCTCATCAATCGATTCGGCCAGGTCATCGGCATCGTCCTGATGAAGGTTGCCATCACCATCATCGGCAATAAACGCGATTTCTTTCTGCCAGTAACCCTGTACCTCAGCGGCAGATTCGTACCGGATGATTTTGTCCACCACAAGTTTAGCCTCTTTGGCACTTTTTACCGGGATCCGGCCTACGGCAATATCCATCGAGTGATTGATGGCCGGACTTTCACTCCATAACCCTTCATTGTTTTCCAGAAACCCGAAATAGTCGTCAGATGAGTACGAATCTACCGGGTGAAGTGAATTTCGTGATTCATACACCGGCACCAGGTTAATGTTATCGACCACACGATTTTTGTAATCATAAGAGCCTTTGCCTACCAGTAAAACGCTCTTTAAGGTTGATGGACTTTTATCGTAAAGAAATTTGATAAAGTCGCGAAGAGCCGTAACATCCTGGCGGCCGCTGGAAAATTCATGATAGATTTGCTCGGTGGTTACCACTGCGGTAACAGTGTTGTGTGTGTTGCGGTATTCCGCGAGGCGTTCGGCTTCTGAGATAAAATCAGGATGTGTGATAATCAATAACCGTGGCGTGTTCAGTCCATGTAAATCCTGATTCTCAATCCTGCCCACAAGTTCCGGTGTGGAGACATCGGGTTTAAAAGCAACAAATTCTTTTAACACACTGGTGATCGCGTTAAAAGAGGTGGTTGATCCGTTGAAGGTGGATGGAATTAGAACGGGTTCGTAACGATTACTGATATCCCAAACCAAAGCCGAAGAAGAGGAATTTCCGATGTCGAAACGCGAGGCTGGATTTTCAAGGCTTGCCAGCGAACGGAAGGTGGTTTGTGTGCCATCAAGGTTGAGCTGTTGCGTGGCCTGCAGCAAAACAAAATTGAGAAAGCCCACCGATTGTCCGGAAGGTGCCTTGGTGTACGTGTACTTTATTTTCTGCGTGTCGTTGCCGGGGGCTGACACGGCATCGGCATTTACCGAAATGGTGTCGATGCGGACAGCGCCCTTCACCGCGTAGCGGTCGTTCGGAACAGCGGAAAGATTCTGGGTGATTACTTGTGTGCCATTGATTGAAACTGCAAACGAAGACGTAACGAAGGCCTTGGCCATGACCCCCGACACAAGTTTAAGTGACGTGCCCGGCACCACATCTTTCATGCTGGCATCCAGTGTCAGCTCAGGCGTGAGATCAAATCTTTCTCCGAACCATTCGCGCCCGGACTTTAACTCGGAATGTTCGTCTGACTCGTGGTAAAAGAAGTTTTCGTACGTAGTAACAACCGGCAAGTTTCCGGGAACAACTGGTGCCGTTGTGATCCGTTTGCCATTGGTTTCGCCAACGGTGATGAAATAATAGTTCTTATCGGCATACAGATTTTTTTCGTATGCAAATATTTCTTTCGCATCATCAAAGCGATGCTTGTCCGCGCCTTGCGCATAAAAAAGAATGTAGTCGCTGGAATTAAATTTTCCATCGGACTCTCCTGTTACCAGGATGGCGTTTTCAATAAGATCTTCCGGCCTGGGCGTTTGATTCGGTTGCGGGAGCATGCCGCCCTCGTTACCGTAAATTTTGATTTTGCGGGGGTCTGTTTTAGAGACATCGAACCCCATCTTTTTAAAAGTCTTGTACGGGATTT
Organism: Cyclobacteriaceae bacterium; assembly: GCA_016786495.1. GTDB lineage: Bacteria > Bacteroidota > Bacteroidia > Cytophagales > Cyclobacteriaceae > UBA2336. Next base: position 149,208 of record JAEUUJ010000083.1, on the reverse strand, counting down.
TATAGACCCCGTTTTTCTGAACCGCAACTTTGTACCACTTACCGGTGGCAAGTACTGACTGCGCCTGTGCAGGCATAGAAATTCCTGTTCCCAGTAAAACAAGGACGCAGCAAATAATAAAGTGTTTTTCCGGAACGTTTTTCAACTACCCGCCAGATTAGAAAGGCAAAAATACGCCTATTTTGAAACAGCCTTTACTCCTAACGACAGGGCTATATATAATAGTATGATCAGGGGAATGGCTGTGATTTTAAGCGTTGCCAGCAGTACTACCGAAACTGCGAGGAACGTAAACCTGATCTTGTTGTCTTTCCAGGTAAAGCTCTTGAATTTAAGTGCAAACAAAGGAATACCTGACACGAGCAAGTAAGATGACAGAACAACAATGGTGGTCACAATCCACGATTCGAAGAGGGCAATTGCGACCGGGCCGGTTAATAGTGGCAGTGATGTGATGAACAAGGCGTTGGCAGGTGTCGGCAATCCACGGAAGGAATCACTTTGCGTTTCATCGATGTTGAAAATCGCCAGCCGGAGCGCTGAAAACACCGCGATTGAAAATGCCAGATAAGGAATGTATTCCGATTGTGTTGCGTCCTGCAGCATTACGAACATGACCATGGCAGGAAGCAAACCGAAACTCACCATGTCAGCCAGCGAATCCAGCTCTTTGCCGATGGGTGAACTTACGTTGAGCATTCGCGCAGCAAAGCCGTCAAGGAAATCAAACACGCAGGCTATCCAAACAAAATACGCGGCTGCATTCAGATTTCCGGATGTTACGAACACAATGCCGATGCATCCGCAGAGCAGGTTGCAGCAGGTGAGGAAGTTTGGAATGTGGCGTGTGATCATTGTGTTATTGCGCAAAAAGGATTTGTTCGCTTTTCAAACCCAATGCTTGTCTCTTCTCCGTGTCCGCAATATACGGTAACATCATCGGGTAAGGTGAAAAATTTTTCGTGGATGCTGTTGATTAAGGTGTTGAAGTTACCTCCGGGCAGATCGGTACGCCCGATGCTGTTCTCAAAGAGCACGTCACCCCCCACGAGAATTTTTGAGGCTTCGTCATAAAAGGCAATGTGCCCCGGACTGTGCCCCGGCACAAACAGGATTTGAAGTTTTTGTTCCCCGAATGCAACCACATCTTTCTCTGTTAAGAAGCCGTCCGCAACAGAATCTTCGTACTGAAAAAATCCATAATTGGAAGCATAGCTTTTTACCGCCCGCAGCAGCGGCTCTTCGATGGCGTTGATGAACAGACCGACATTGAATTTTCTTTTGACGAACGCGTTACCCAGCACGTGATCAATATGACAATGCGTATTGAGCAGCCTTTTAACCACGAGTTGGTTCGAATCAATGAATGCTGTCAGTTCCTGCTGCTCCGCTTTTTCGTAACAACCCGGATCAATAACCACGCATTCTTTCGAATCATCGAACAAAACATAGGTGTTTTCGCCAAAGGGGTTGAATGTGAACTTTTTTATCCGGAGCATCCCGCAAATTAAGAATTCAAAAATAAGTCGGATTTTTGTTTTTTAATGTGAAGCATCCGTGAATTCGCGAACAGCAGTTGACTATATCATTGTGGGGCAGGGTCTCGCGGGCTCATGTCTGGCCCTGCAGCTCATGCGGGAGCACAAGCGCATCGTTGTGATTGATCACTATGATGAACACTCGGCCACGCAGGTAGCTGCAGGATTATTCAATCCCATCACCGGCCGTATCATGACGAAAACCTGGAAGGCTGATGTGCTCTTTCCTTACCTCCATGATTTTTATCGCGAAGCCGAAAGCCTGACCGGCAAAAAGTTCTTCTATCCGATGCCGTTATACCGGCCATTCCTTTCCATTGAAGAGCAAAATGAATGGATGGGAAAAAGTGCTCACTCCGGACTGGAAAAGTATATTGATGAAGTTCACACTTCGGAAGTTTATCCGGGCTTGGTTCAAAACACGTTCGGAGGCTTAACGCTCAAACAAGCAGGGTGGCTTGATACAACAGCATTTACGCTGGCCGTTCGGCAGTATATTTCAGACAAAGAAATTCTCCTTGACGCCCCATTTGATTACAACAAACTTGAACTGGCAAATGGTGAAGTCAGCTACTTAAATTACCGCGCAGGTAAAATTATTTTCTGTGAAGGGGTTAAAGCGCTTGACGGCAAACTTTTTTCATGGCTGCCGATCCGGCCACTGAAAGGAGAGACACTTACCATCGATACGAATGTTACGGTGAACGCAATTTTTAACAGGGGAGTTTTTGTTGTTCCAGGTACCTGGAAGGTTGGCGCTACGTATCAGCCGAATGATCTCCAGCCATCCGTTACCGATGCTGCGCGCGGAGAGCTTCTGGCGAAGCTTGACGAACTGATAACGTTCCCTTACCGCGTGATTACCCAAAATTGGGGGATACGACCAACAACGCCTGACCGCAGGCCCATCCTCGGACCTCATCCCGAATACCCGCAGGCAATCGTTTTTAACGGGTTGGGTACGAAGGGAGTGAGCTTGGCACCGCATTTTTCCGGAGTTTTGGCGGCTTGGCTCGAAAATAAAGGCTCGATAAACAAAGAGGTGGATATTGAGCGTTATAAACACTATAATTATGGTGGAAATATCCCGAGATGAGATTTAGTGCGCGCTTTTTAGTATTCGGCCTGGCTTTATTGTACTTCATTCCTGAAGGAACTGCCCAGCGGGCCAACGAAGTTTTTGGTAAAAACAGGATTCAATACCGGTCGTTCGACTGGGTGTATATCAGTGGAGAAAACTTTGATGTGTACTACTACGATGGTCGCAGGGCTGTTGCCACGGAAGCGCTTCAATACCTGGAATCGGAGTTTGATAGAATTACTGACCTGATCGGGTATGCGCCTTATTATAAAGCCCGGATTTTCCTGTACAACTCGCTTGCCGATCAGCGCCAAAGCAATGTAGGCCTCAACCGCACCGAGTACACGGTAAACGGTGAGATAGAGTTCGTAAAGCCGTATATCGAAGTGTCGTATCCGGGAACTTCGCAGGAGTTCAAGCGTGAACTTTTGTACAAGGTTTCTGATCTCATGATAAATGAAATGATGTATGGTGGAAATCTGAAGGAGATTTTCCAGAGTGCATTACTCATGAACTTGTCGGAGTGGTTCGTAAAAGGCGCGTCCGAGTATGTTGCCAAAGGATGGACCTCGGAAATGGATGATTATGTGCGTGAGATTATCCGCAGTAAGCGTGTGAATAAAATATTCAGGCTTACCGGCCGCGAGGCCGCTGTGGTGGGGCAGTCGTTCTGGAATTTTATCGCAGAGAAATATGGCAAGAGTAGCATTTCCAATATTCTAAACTATACGCGGATCACCCGAAAGGAAGAGCAAAGTGTATTGATCACACTCGGTGTAAGCTATAAACAGGTGCTTCGCGAGTGGCAGCAGTATTATTCCGAAATGGAATCACAGGTAAGCAAGTCGTATATCAATCATCCCGATTCAACAAAACTCCGGCTTCGCCACAATAGCACCACGCAATTCACAACCCTGAAGGTTAGCCCCGATGGAAAATATGTGGCGTATGCCGAAAATGATCGCGGTCGCTACATCGTAAAGGTTCGATCACTCCTAAACGGAAAGGAGACAACCATTTTAACGCATGGCAGTAAGGTAATCAGCCAGGAGGTTGACTATCGCCTTCCGATTATCGGGTGGTCGGATGCCAGTACACTGGGCGTTATCGCGGTGCGTAACGGGGAGTATACGTTCTGGCTGTACGACATGAACACGCACACCAAATTGCCGCGTGAGCTTGACAAGTTTAACAATGTACGCAGCATCAGTTTCTCCAGTAACGGCCGGCTCGCGGTGCTGAGCGCGGATTATGAGGGTAAGAACGATCTGTACCTGATCAGTTCAAGACGCGACAGAATCAGACGGTTAACCAACGATGCGTACGATGATCTCGATCCAAGCTTTATTCCCAATACAAACAAAATTGTTTTCTCGTCTAACCGCACAACCGATTCACTCAATTCGAAAGTTAAGGTCCCGCTTTCAAGCCTGACAGATGTTTACCACCTCTATGTTTTTGATTTGGATACGACCAAAGCAAAAGTTCAGCAGATTACCAATACGGTGAGTAAAGATGTTCAGCCGATTGCACTTAATAATAATGTGTTTTACTATTTGAGCGATCAGCGGGGCATTGTTAATCTGTTCAAGTACGACCGCTCAAACGGCATCTATACCCAGATCACAAACTTTTCATCAGGAATTGAAAACTATGATTTGAATATTCCGCAGAGCACTCTGGCGATGGTTACCAATCGCAAGATGCGCGATGAGATGCACGTGCACCGCGGGTTTAACATGAACCGTCAGATCTTCACGCCCTCCACCCGAAGAAAAGAACTTCAGCAGTCAAGAATCATTCGTGAAAAACGTCAGCAGCAGGAGAACAAAAACATGAGCCTGAAGGATCTGATCAATTCGCGCCTGGAGCAATCCAAGAAAGATACGCTTGCCACTGCCGACAGCCTGAAAACAGAACAACCGGTGCCCGATACGGTAAAAACGAAAACAGCACCTGTGGTGAACACCGACAACTATGTTTTTGAAGATGAAGCCGTAAAAGAAACTCAGCCGAGTGAATCATTCCTTAACCGGTATGTGAAAGCCCGCGATAAAGCTAAAATTCTTGGACCCTTTCCCTATGAATCACGCTTTAGCGCTGACAACATGATTACTGCCGCGGTGATTGACCCGATACGGGGATGGGGAGGATCATTTCATCAGCAGATGAACGATATGCTTGAGAACTATCGTTTCCTGGGTGGATTTATGACTTCGCTGGATTTCCGCAACGGAGATTTTTATGCGGAAGCCCAATACCTTCCGAAACTTGTAGACTTCAGCTTGCGCTTCGACCGCAAAGGCATCCGAAAGGAAACGTTCGTTAACGACATCGCCTATAAGTATGCACTCAACCGTCTGGAGTTTGGCGCCTCGTTGCCAATCAGTGAACGAATCCGGTTTAGTGTCAAGCCGTTCGGTGCATTTACAAGATCGGTACACCTGGGCCGGTCATTAACCAGTAAGAAGGAGGTTTCTCCAGAGCCCGTCAATAACTTTTATGCCGGACTGCGCTCTGAATTTGTGTACGATAATTCAATCGCTACCGCGATGAACATCACGGAAGGAACGCGTGTGAAAGTGTCGTACGTTCATTATCAGGGCCTCAATGACAGTGACAAGAGCTTCAGTCAGGTTTCAGCCGATGTCCGCCACTATCAAAAAATATACAAGACCATCATTTTTGCTGTTCGTGGTTTTGGAGGATCGTTTTACGGTAACTCACCCAAGCAGTACTTGTTGGGGGGAATGGAGAACTGGGCTTTCAACGACAGCAAGTATGGTGGCATCACAGCAACAGGCGAGCGCAATCCGCTTGGCCTCGACTCCCTGAACGAAGACATCTTGTTTGCCGAGTTTGCAACAAATCTTCGCGGCTTCGATTACGCAACGCTGTTCGGTAACAACGTTCTGTTGTTAAATGCAGAGTTACGAATCCCGATTGTTCAGGTGTTTACAAACAGCCCGATTACGTCAACGTTCCTTCGCCACCTGCAGTTTATTGGTTTTTACGACATCGGAACAAGCTGGTCGGGCCGGGCCCCTTTTGGTGAAAACGGCAGCGTGAACTACGATGAAATTGTGAGCAAGCCATTTGAGGTGAGGATAAAAAATTACCTTAACCCCTGGCTGTACAGCTATGGTGTGGGGATGCGATCGACCATGTTAGGCTATTACCTGAAGGTTGATGTGGCGTGGCCGGTCAAGAACTACGAAGTCGGCAATCCGAGTTGGCTGATCACCCTCGGCTTTGATTTCTAATAAAGGTTGTAATTTCGGGCCTTAATTTCCTGGTATGATCAAATCAATGACTGGCTTCGGACAGGCCCGCCTTGACGATGGTGCGCTGCGCATCGCCGTTGAAATAAAAAGTCTGAACTCCAAGTATCTCGACCTGGGCCTGAAGTTCCCGAAACAATTTTCAGAAAAGGAACTGGATCTCAGAAACCTGATCAACGACAAACTTGAGCGCGGAAAAATTTCAGTTTCCATTGAATGGGAACGATACGGCCAGGAAGAGGTTAAGCAGGTTTACAACGAAAAACTTTTTCTCACGTATCTCGAGAATTTGAAAAAGCTGGAGGCATCTTCCAAAACACTGGCGCATAACATTTTCGAACTGGCATTAAACTCTCCGGATGTTATTCAGAACAGGCTTGAGCCGGAAAATATTGAAGACGACTGGAATAGGATTACGGGTGTGCTGCTGGAAGCCATTAATCAGTGCGAGGCTTTCCGCAAAGCGGAAGGCAACTCGCTTGCCGTGAAACTGCGCGAGTACATTGGCGTGATTGATCATGCCCTGCAAAATGTTATTGAGCTTGATCCCAAGCGAATTCAAAAAATTCGTGACCGCATCCGCGGCAATGTTGTAAACTTTTTTGGCGAAGAAGGCTACGACAAAAACAGGCTTGAGCAGGAAATTATCTTTTACATTGAAAAGCTTGATATCCACGAGGAGCGTGTTCGCCTGAAGACACACCTGGATTATTTTCTGCAAATTCTTGACGAGAAGCAGTCTAACGGAAAGAAACTTGCATTCCTTTCGCAGGAAATTGGCCGTGAAATCAACACCATCGGCTCAAAAGCCAATGATGCTGAAATTCAAAAGCATGTTGTAGCGATGAAGGAGGAACTTGAAAAAATCAAAGAGCAACTCAATAACGTGCTCTGATTATTTTACCGATATCGTTCCCTCAACACCTTCTTCTAACGTTTTACCCGATACCGCCGAAGCAAGAATTTTTACCATCGACACCAGCTTGCCGCTTTTGGTATCCCAGTAAAATCCTTCCTGTGGAGTTACTTTAATAACTGTTATCCGCGGATCTTCTTTGCCCTCAAACCATGCATTGGCAATGCCTGTCCATAGTTCGTCAATCTTTTGTTGATCGCGTGAGATAGTTGCCGTTCCGTACACGGATAGAAATTCGGAGTCTCCTGTATTGATAAAAAACAGTTGCACCCGGTCATCAATCGCAATCTCTGCATTCTTTTCACTTTCGGCTGAACTCAGGAACCAGAAGTTACCCTGATCACAAACCTTTTGAACCGCCATCGGGCGGGTCATGAGGGGTACGCGGGTTAACTGGGTTGTAAACAAACATATTGACTGGTGCTTCACGAGTTCCTTGAACTTATCAATCGCTTCCTGATGGGTAAGATTTTTTACCTCGGAAGATGCTTTCTGACTGTCTGCTGACTTGTTTTCCATACATTTTGGTTTTGCGGAAAGCAGTCAAATAATATTCCAAACAGGTTTTGTTACTTTTGTTTAACATTAAGGCAATCAGCAGGATCAATAGTGCCTTTTGCCTAAACAAACTGGAGACTTACTGTAGAGATAATTACGCGTTGAAAGACTTCAAAAAATATTATATCATCCCGGCTTCCCCGGAAGAAGTGTATCTGGCGCTCACGTTCGAGCCCACCCTGATGCTGTGGACGGGCGACAAAGCGGAAATGAAACCCGAACCCGGAACTGAGTTTTCGTTATGGGATGGAAGTATTGTGGGAAAGAACCTGGAGTTTGAACCCGGAAAGAAAGTTGTTCAGCAATGGTACTTTGGCGATCAGCCCGAAGCATCGGTTGTGACAATAAAACTTCATCCTCATCCGCAGGGAACTTCCGCTGAGCTCAGGCACACCAATATCCCGGATGAGGATTATGACGACATGGTCTCCGGGTGGAACGAAGAATATTTCGGCTCGCTGATAGACTTCTATCAACCGTAAGATTACCGGTTGCCCATCATGTACCCGATGGACACGTCCATGCGGGTTCCGCCATCGTTATTTTCTCCGCTATCCAGTAACTGTGTCACCCGGATTCCGCTGAAAAGGCGAAGCTTTGCATGGTGAATTTTGGCGCCCACGTTTAGGAAACCCGGATTCGGATAACCTTTTGTTGCTTTATACTCTGCACTTGGCTTCCCAACCTGAAATCCGATGTCATAGGTTGCGAATGCATCCACCCACATTGAGTTTGTGATCACATACGATGCCTTAACCGCCGGGCCCACGTGAAGAAAATATCCGGCCGGATCAAGGATGCGCGCGCCCTGCGTGCCGTTGTCTTCACGCTTCGATGCAAAAATGTAATCTCCGAAACTCAGGCCGGGCGCAACCAGCAGCCTGTCGGTGGCTACAACGTTGAGATATGTTTGATGCCAGCCCAGGAAGCCGCTTCCAAACGCCTGCTCTGTTTTCCGGCCGTCCATTTCCTTGATGTTAAACAGCAGGAATATCAAGTCGCCCAATGTTGGATTTTCGAAATCGTAGCGCCATGAAAACTTCTCATAATCGTTTTTGTGAAACGACAGGTTTACGGTAAAACCACGATACGATTCCGTGTACTTGGGTGACACGCTTGTAAACCGGACCATGGGATGAATCCAGTTGCTGATAAAAGCGTTGTCGCCTTTGTTATTGTTGAGTTCGCTGAAGCTTTGAGCGGTTGCTAACAGGGAAGTGCAGGCCAGCAGCAGCGTAAGGTGGATAGTTTTCATGCCATAGAATTTATGGTAAAACTATACGAGCCTCACGCGTGCCTCAATACCCGCTTACACGGATATTGAGACTGTGCCTGACACGGATTTTTTATACCGGGCGTGGTTAAACGACCACCGCTACTACGCGGGATATTTCAACATGTGTCCATTTTCCTGACTTGCGAACAGATTGATCGAATAACAAGTCGCCACGTTTTTTGAAACGTTTGTTCATGGTATCCTTAATTATCCACAGTCCGTCAATCGCAGGATCATTTGCGTTAACCATAACGGTGTCGCCGTAATGGAATTCGCCTTTCCAGCGTTTGATCAAATCGCGCGAAAGCGCCATCCAACGGATTTGCTGGTTTTTTAATTTACCGGTATCAATCCGTGAATTGCTCGCAGTGATCAACGGGGCGCTGTCGCATTGTTTCGTTGTCGGATGGTAGATCGTTAGTGCATCCAATGTTACATGTGCCCCCTCCGGAATATAAATTTTTGATTTGCTGATGCCATTTACCCGCGAAGTTGCAACCCGCGGAACAAGCAGAAACATCAATACAAATACTATAAGCGTCTTTTTCATACGTAGTGGGTTCCGAAACCTTCAACAGCGGTAGGTTAGGTGTACCGGGGTAATCCTAAGGAAACATCATGCCAGTGATGATATTGGAGGAGCAATTCAGCTAAAAACCGCTAATCTGCGTCAGATTGTGGAAAAAAAATCCACATTGTACCCGGACGAAATGGGTATACGTGCATTTTTACAAATGGTTTTTGTGGCATGTTTTTTCCGGAAATCGGATAAAAAATAAATCGTATGAAAAATCAGATTATTAAAATAGCAAGTGTGTTCGTGGTGGCGTTTCTTATCGCGGGATATTCTGCGATGGCTCAAAACAAGTTGACGTGGGATAAAATCGGAACAGAAACGGTTGATTACACCATCGACCACGATGTAATATCGCTGAACAAAAGTCAGCAAACCTACACAGCACTTAAAATTAAGGTTATCGATGGTACGCTCAACATCCACAAGGCAACCGTTCATTTTGCCAATGGCGACAAACAAGATGTTGAACTTCCGGAGGTTTTGGGTAAGGATAATGATGGTGAGTTGATTGATCTGGCCGGTAACAAACGAATCATCGAGAAGGTGACGTTTTGGTATGATACCGAAAACAAGAACAATGAAAAGGCTATGGTAGAAGTTTGGGCCAGGAAGTAAGTCCTGAGTATTCTTCTCCAATCAAAAAGATCCTTTCGGGGATCTTTTTTATTTTGTTTGGTTTATCGTTTTCCGGCTTAACTTGGCGTGGTAATGACTACTCTATGAAGAAGTTTCTTCCTTTCTTATTTATCGCGTTCGGTTCTACGCAGTTAACCTACGCACAGCAGGCCTTTGAAAATCACTACGCCAATATCCGGAACGAGTTCTCGGCTGATCATACCCATACAACAACCGCATTTGTTGAGCAGCGGTGGAGATTGGCGGGGAACAAAGGTTTTGATGAAAGCATATACTTTGTGGAGAAAATACTGAAGGATGCCGGCTACAAAAAGGAAGTAAACGGTGAGGCTGATGGTCCGCTCACGTATCGCATCGAGACCCGCAAAATGAGACGCCCCACGTGGGAGCCGGTCGATGCGTCACTGCGTTTTGAAGGAGAAGTGATACCATTCCTGAAATTTGTCACCAACCGGAATATGATTGCAACCTATTCCGCCAGCACGCCTGCGGAAGGTGTTACAGCAGAAGTTGTTGACGTGGGTCGCGGCAAAAAGGAGGACTTTGCCAACAAGGACTTAAAAGGAAAAATCGCCCTGGCCGAGACGGGGGCATATCAGCTCTATCGCCAGGCAGTTGAAAAGGGAGCGATTGGTGTACTGGCATATTCCCTCCCTGAATACACGCAGCCTGAGAAAAACGTAAACTCAATTCAGTTTCAAAGTATCGCATACACGGACTCCGTGAATCAGAAGTGGGCACTTATGCTTTCCTATCAGGCAAAAGAAAAACTGAAGGCAGCGCTTGCGAAAGGAGTCGTCCGTGTAACCGTTATGGTTGAAACTAAAATTTACAAAGCCGATGAACTTACGCTGGTAGCGAACGCACGGGGAACCGTAAAACCGGATGAGCGCTTTGTGTACAGCGCGCATGTGCAGGAACCAGGAGCGAACGACAATGCAACGGGTGTTGCCACGCTGGCGGAAATGGCCCGGACTACCGCAAAACTTATTCAGGAAAAGAAGTTTGTTCCGCAGCGAACCATTACATTTTTATGGGGCGATGAAATCGTATCGACCGACCGCTACATTAAAGATGATGCCAATCGTGCGAGCGGGATAAAATGGGGGCTAAGCCTGGATATGGTGGGTGAAGATGTATCGAAAACAGGCGGCACTTTTTTAATCGAGAAGATGCCCGATCCTTCAGCAATCTGGACACGCGGTAAAGAAAAGCATACTGAATGGGGTGGAAGCGTGCTGAAGGAATCGCAAATGGTTCCGCACTACTTCAACGATTTGTTATTGAACCGGTGTTTGCAACAGTCGAAGTTTAACGGATGGGTAGTAAACACAAATCCCTTCGAAGGCGGTAGTGATCACACACCTTTTTTGGAAGCCAAGATTCCAGGATTGCTCATGTGGCATTTTACCGATGTGTTTTATCATACGGATGGCGACCGGCTCGACATGACATCTTCGAATGAAATGAAGAATGTTGGGGTAAGTGCCCTGGCTACCGCTTACATACTTGCTTCCGCCGATGAAAATACCACGCTTACGCTGATTGATGAAATTAAAAAGAATGCGATTGATCGTCTTGAAGTTGAATTTGCCCTGAGTAAGGAAGCCGTTGGAAAAGGAGGAAAGGTTTCAGATGAGCAACATATTTTAGAAGTGTGGACTTCTTACTACACCGGTGCGCTTGATAAAATGACCGAAATACCTGTAAAAGGGGCAACCCGTAAGATTGACACAAAAATTGCTGCTGTTAAAGCTGACCTTCAGAAAAAGCTCGATGAGCTGAAGGGCTGGCTCGAAAAATAAACGGCAGAAAGATGATCAAAATATTAGCGTTGGTGCTCGTGCTAATCGGCATCGTAGGATTGATAGTAGGAGTTATGGGAATCTCTGGTCCCAATCTCGTGGCGGTCAGTCCGTGGGCATTCGCCATTCTCGGGTTTATCTTTTTTGTTTCCGGAATTGGCTTGCTGAAACAGAGACGCGATACAGACGAAGTTTAGAAATCCTTCCTGAACGAAAAGAACTTTTTGAGTTTCGAGCCACTGGAAATTTTTTCCTGCTCGGCAACTTTGAGATTAACGTGCAGGAAATCTTCATTGTCGATTGCAAGATGCGTGGTTCTGAATCCCGCTGAGGTGAATATCAGGATGTCGTGGACAGAAGGTCTTTCAATCAGCATCGAGAACCAGCCATTGCTGTCAGTTTGTGCTTCCAGGTTAGTACCTTTCAATTTTACAGAAATCCCGGCAAGTGCAGATAAATCGTGAGCCGAACGCACAATTCCCTCAATCGTTTTTACGGCAACTTTATCATTTTCGCTTCCGCGGAACAGCTCTGCCCGCACCAGTGTGGTGTGGTTGAAATTGCCCCATTTCGCCAGTCCGGGCTTGGGAATTGTGAGTGAAACCGGGTTTTTCATGGTTTTTTCAGCTGGTAGTGATTGTGAGATGCAATTGCCTGCCGTTTTCCATAAACGGGGACGTGCATTTAAATGCTATTCTCGACACATTCCCGGATTTGGGCCACGCCGGCCGGTGAGCTTTTTTTAATTCACAAGCAAAGACCCGTTGCAGTTAAACGTGTTGATCTTCTTCTTTTTTGGAAAGGAGCATATTGCTGAGAAACCGGAAGTTCGTGATGAGCAAATAGCCGATGATGATATTCAAAAGGTTCAACACAAATCGCTTTGTATCATATTCGTGCGCTGATAGCATTCGAACTTCATCCGAGGTGGCTACGATGCTCTTGACGAAGTAAAATGAGTTACTCAAAAACAGACCAACGTTTTCAATTATGATGAATCCACCAATTAAAATTATGCCGATACCCAGAAGCGCTTTGGGATCAAGGGCTCCAAACTCTATCTGCTCCGAATCAAAGTTCTTGTCCAACTTGAGTTTGCGAATAGTCCAGTCCGGCTGAAATACCAGAAAAAGATAAAATGAGAGGAGTGCACCACCGACACCAACGGTCCACAAGATTGAATACAATTCAGTCGAACCTGTAAGTACACTAACCACATAAGCAAACATTTGTGGGAACACGGTAAACAACGCAAATATCAGAGCGTACAAGCCGAAAAGTTTTATGGCTAACCGAAAGAAGTCCTTAATTCTCATAGGGGATATTTTCACTAAAATAGAAAATATTCTGTGGTACGGAGGGCCTGCCTGCCGGCAAAGGCAGGCTTTAACCTCGATCTCTCTGACGATTGTCATCAAAGCGCATTTGTCAGCGACTATGCTATTGTACCACCGGCACTGATCATCTACAAATTATAGCGTCTTGCCCCTGCCTTTCGGCAGGCTGGCTATGTGGAGACCCCCGGTAACGCTCCGGATCCTTAGCTTTTTCAGAGCTATGCTTCTACTTAGTTAGCTTGATCTCCTAACGTGATCTGATACCCCTGACTTTTCAAAATCGCTGGTCTGTATCAAACCATGTATGTGCTGGTTCACACTTTCCCTGGCCTGCATCGCGCAGACCAGGGGTTAAAATGTAAACATCAACACCCACCTTTTTTTGCGACAACGTTTAATGGCCTCGGTGTAGGTGTTTGCATCTAAGCCGGTTGTTGAAGCCAGCGCTTCTTTATAGGTACGGATCGCCTGGGTGTAATCCTTTTTCAATTCATACACACTGGCGATTTTTTCCAGCACCATCGTACGGTTGGCGTTGTATTTGGTCAAGCCAATTGCCAGGTACTCCAATGCTTCATCGTACCGACCCATGCGGATCAGTAACGTACCCAGGTGTTGATAGGCTGGCGCAAATTCGCTGTTGAACTTAATCGCCATCTTCAGGTGAAGTTCTGCCATTCCATCGGCACCGGTGTAATACATGTACGCCCAGCCGAGGTGGTTGTGCAGGCTTCCATAGCCTGGTTCTTCGTACAACAGATCTTTCATGATCCGAAAACCTTCTTCGATTTTATTTTCGTAAATCAGCTTCTCTGCTTCCTGCAAGTATTTTTCAATCCATTCAATATGTGTCATCACTTTTCAAAAACGTTAGTCCATGCTAACCCGAAACCGGGTCATGCCATGCACCTCAGTTTCGGATCAGTCTTCTGCGGCTGAATCATCGCCACACATTCTTACAATCTTCGGAGTAAATTCTCCGAGCACTTCCACCAGATCGGTCTGGTGTTTCATCACCTGGCGGATGTCTTTGTACGCCATGGGCGCTTCGTCCAGTCCACCGCCCAGTAAATCGACCTCGTGTTTCGCCAATTCCTGCTTCACCATTTTATTCGTGATGCTTTGCTTGGCGACTCCGCGCGACATCAATCGCCCTGCTCCATGCGAAGCGGAATTAAGAGACGATGCGTTGCCTTTTCCTTTCACTACGAAACCCGGTGCAGTCATCGAACCCGGAATAATTCCAAGTACACCTTCACCGGCCGGAGTAGCACCTTTGCGGTGAACAATCACCTCAGTACCGTCAGGTAATTTTTCTTTCCAGGCAAAGTTGTGGTGGTTCTCGACCATCAACAGATGCTTTTCACCTAACGCCTGTGCGATTCGTTCATGAATCTGGTGATGATTGGCCGATGCGTAATCACCTGCAAGATTCATGGCAATCCAGTATTCCTGCCCTGCTTCCGTGTTCAGGTCGAGCCATGCGAGGCTTGACGCCTGACCGGGCAACAGGCAAACCTGTTTTGCAACGCGCGTGTAATGCCGGGCGATCTCTGCGCCCAACCCGCGCGAACCGGAGTGTGAAAGCACGGATAGATATTGCCCGGCTGGCAAATTCCATTCGTTGTTCCCGTGCAGCATCATCAACCCGAACTCCACGAAGTGATTACCGCTTCCGGATGAACCGATTTGCGCAATCGCTTTTCCCCGCAGGTTCCGTACAACCGGAATTTCATCGAAAGCTTTATGGTACAGCACTTCGTGATCTTTTGCGCGCTGAAACTTTTCGTATCCAAAACGGGTGTTGTCAACCAATATCTGCTTGAGGTTTGCGCGGTGCCGTTCGAGGAATTTTTCATCCAGCGGATACGCGCTTAAACACATTCTGCAGCCGATATCAACGCCTACCCCGTAGGGAATCACAACATTGTCTGTTGCGAGTACCCCACCGATTGGCAGCCCATAACCCTGATGCGCATCAGGCATTAGTGCACCGGCCACCGTTACCGGCAGCTTCATGGCGATTTCCATCTGGTTACGTGCACCTTCTTCGATTTCTGCCGCTCCGTAAATCGGATATTCAATCCGGTTCTTCAGCAATTCGTGAACACGCGATTTTTTCTCGCTGGGCACCAGGGCCAATGCGGTTTTATTCCAGATTGAGTCATCCACAAATTTTTTCGGATCGGCCAATACAGCCTTCAGCATCGAAAAGATTTCTTCCTTTTCGCTTCTGCGGAAATATTTCAAAACGGTATTGATGGCAATGCCGACTGCTTTGCCCTCCGGGTAACCGATTTTGATCAAATCCTTTCCACTTAACATTTTTCGTTTCATACGAACTCCTTTCTGTCTTGCCTGCAAGACGTTACTGTTGTTTCTGTTTGCGTTTGCAACGTTTAATACTTTGTTCAATTACCAGGCAATTCCACAATTCTGCAGAATAGCCCAGCGCCTTCTTATAGTGCCGGATGGCCGTTTTGAATTTCTTTTTCAATTCATACGCGCGCCCGGCTTCATTCAAGAGCTCTGCTTTTCGAGCCCGTTTGGCGTTCATGCCATTTTTATATACATCAATCGCTTCGTCTAATCGTTCGTCATCACTTAGCAATTTGCCGAGGTACCAATAGGGTTCGGCAAAGCGTGAGTCGAACTGTATCGCAAGCCGGAAATGTTTCTCGGCCAGTTCGAGCTTATCTGCATAGTAAAAATACACGATGCCCAGTGCATGATGCAGCCGGGAATAACCCGGCTCATCATACAAAAGCTTCTCCAGAAGTTTGAGCGCAGGCTCATGGCCTTCTTCAGCCGCGAGCCGCAACCCTTCTTCCAGGTATTCTTCCATCCAATGAATCTTTTCCATTTGTGTTGCATCAGCTTTCGCTGACATACTATTTTTTATAATCATTTATCTGTTTTAGTGGGCTTGCTTCGCAAAAGGCAAAGCAATGCCAGTGTCTTTTCAGACATTTTTGTTTTTTATTGATTCGGGTTAAAAAACAAAAAACCCGGACGGTGCCGGGCTTTTCAGTGGAGGATCACAACATGTGATTAACTGAAAATCCGCGGCTTACACAGAATATCACTATTCGGTGCGGTGCTAAATCGATATGATGCTTTTACTACGAGCATGATGCAAAGGTAAATCAACGCGGATTTTATTTACAAGTGAAAACGTTATTTAGAAAAATTATTTTTTTGTGAAGTGCTAATTCTCAACAAGCAATCTTCTTTTGCGAAGCCGGTAAACCATGCCCCCGATGAAGGCCACAAGAATCACCGGCCAGATGTATGCGAGTGCAAGTGCAAAGCCCACGATGCCGTTCCAGCCTGCCGAAAGTGCTCTTTTAAAATCGTTTCCTGTTGAAGATACATCTTCTTTAGCGATCTGTTGGGTAATCTTCTGGTAGTATTCGAGGTTGATTGTGCTATAGCTAACCTGGTCTTTCAGGTAGTTTATTCGGCTGATGGCTGCTTCGATTTCTTCGTGTAACTCCCCGATTTTCTCTTCTGCTGCCAGTACCTCAGCGATGGTTCCTGCCTTGCTACGGAGGATTTCTGCATAACGTTCTTCAACCTGTCGTTTGGTTTTTATGCGCGACTCCAGGTCGACAAATTCTTTTGCAACATCTTCTGTCGTGATCGTTCGGTAGTTAACGAATCTTGCCAGTTGGTCAATTTCCTTTACCACGTCCTGAAAAAATTCATTTTCGACCCGAATGGTAAGCGTATTCTCCAAAACTGGGTTCTCAAGCTCCATTTTGGAGTCCGATATATAGGCGGGATATTTTTTCACAATCTGCTCAATGGCTTCCGTTGTCTTGTTGACGTTGTCCACTTCGAATCGGTAATCAAGCGTTTTGATCAATTTGTTTTTCCGTTCGAATATAGATCGTGAAGCGCCTGTTGCGGGGATGCCTGTCCAGCGACTGTTTGTATTGGAGCGGCATCTTCAACAGTATCGCCTGTCTTATTAACTTCTTCAACTTTTTTTCCGCAGGCGGCCGTAAGAAATAAAAGGCAAAGGGGTATCATCCGTGTTTTCATGGTTGGGTGTGTTTAAATCGTTGGAAACGTATCCGGGAAACTGAAAGAAATCAGAACGGCATTTCAGGAAAACGAAATGCGGAGAAGGAAGTGGAAGCCGCTTGTCGACCAGCGGGGTAGAAATGAAAAAGCCGTTACGCAGTAACGGCTTTTACCTTATTGTGCTGTCGCAGTCGTGTCTGCTTTTGTTGTGTCAGCCGCCACAGTGTCAACAGGAGCCGGCTCAACCACTACGGTGTCTTTGTTTTCAGTTGTCTCAGCGGGCTTTGGTCCGCAGAACGTAAGGGTTAAGGCAAAAAATGCACACAACCCGGCAGCGAAGGCCATTTTCAATGATTTTTTCATGATATCAGGTTTAAATTTGGCCTTCATACCGAAAACTTGGCAAGGTCACCCAATGAAAAACATATTTTTGTCGGGTTACCTTGAAGTGAAAATTGTATCAAACCGACTTTGCTGCTGTGGCGAACTATTTTGACGAATTAATACTCGCAGAAATCAGGAAAAACAATCAGGCAGCGTTGGGTGAGCTCTATAAGACGCATTACCCGATGGCGGTCCACCTGGTTTGTTCGAACAGTGGCACAGAGCAGGAGGCAAAGGACGTTTTCCAGGAAGCCGTCATCGCTTTCTATGAGCGCGCGCAGCAGCCGGGTTTTGCATTAACGTGCAAAATCAAAACCTATCTGTACGCGGTGTGCCGAAGGTTATGGCTTAAACGCCTGTCTGAGAAGAGACGCTTTGATGTAAGCATTGCGGAGGGCGAACTTTTCGAAGGCCTGGAAGATGAAATGGATGAGGTGCTTCAAAGCGAAATGAGTTTTGAACGGATGCATGAGTCGCTCCGTGCGCTGGGCGAACCGTGCAGAAGTATTATTGAGGATTTTTATATCCGTGATTTTTCGATGGAGCTGATTCGCGAAAAGTTCGGGTACACCACTGCTGACAATGCAAAAAACCAAAAGTATAAGTGTTTGCAGCGACTGAAGAAATTGTTTTTTGAAGATCAACGGAAAGGGAAATGAACGAACAGCTTACGATACTTGAATTGCTCGACCGGTATGTGAAAGGGACGTTATCGGCAGAAGAAGCCGCGGACATTGAAAAGCGTTTGACTGAAGACGAGTCGTTTCGCAAGCAGGCGGCTGAACACCGGGAGATAGCAAATGCCCTTAAGGCCTATGGCAGACGTGTTGAACTTAAGGCAAGCCTGGACGTACTGCATACCGATTTGCAAAAACCGGTTGTGTCGTTACCGGTAAGCGGCTGGAGAAAGTATAAGACGCTGAGCGCGGTTGCAGCGTCTGTAGCGTTGATCAGTATTGCGGCAACCCTGTGGACAACGCAAAACATCCGGTCGCAACAAAATTCCGATTACCAGGAATTGCGCAGAACCGTTGATAAAATTCAAAAAACACAGTCAGCACTCGAAAAGGATTTGAAACGCAAGCCGGTAGTGGCTCCACAGTTTGCTGCAACAGGATTTTTGATTTCTGCTCAGGGATATGTGATCACCAGTCAGCACGTAATCGCAAAGGCTGACTCGGTTTACATTCAAAATGAGAAGTATGGCAGCCTGAAAGCTGTTGTTGTTCACAGCGACCCGGTGAATGATGTTTCGGTTTTGAAGATTGTTACACCCGTAAAGATTCAATCGGTGCCGTACACATTAAGCGAGGATCAGGCCGATCTGGCCGAAGATGTGTACACGCTCGGCTTTCCGCGTGAAGAGGTTGTGTTTGGGGAAGGATCCATCAGTTCGCTTACTGGTTATCGTGCTAACCCGAATGCGTACCAGATTTCAGTTCCGGTAAACCCCGGAAACAGTGGCGGACCGTTGTTAAACAAACAGGGCGCCCTGATAGGAATGATCAGTGGTGTTCAAACACAAGCTGCAGGTGCAGCGTTTGCGATCAAGTCGACTGTGTTAAAAGAAATCCTCCTGGATTCCGTTTTGGATTCGTTGCAGGCACCCATCCGGCTACCGAAAACAAATGCCATCAAAAACTCCACCCGGGTTGAGCAGGTGAAGAAGCTGAGAGAATGTGTTTTCCTGGTGAACGTTTATAAAAACTAGGATCAGCGCTCGAACAGCGAAAGAAATTCTTCTTTCTTATTGGGTGAAATCTCCAGTTCCTGATTATTCTTCATCGTAACCGAACCACCCTTTCCTTTTGAATAACGGATCACATAGTCGGGATTGATCAGGTACGAACGATGAATCCGAACGAACCGATGGTCTTTTAAGATATCTTCGAAGTATTTCAGCGTTCTGCAGATCAATAATGGCTGGCCTGTTTCAAAGTAGAACTTTGTAAAGTTATCGGCTGCTTCGCAGTATAAAATCGAACTGATCGTGACAATTTCAAAACCCTCCAGCGTCGGCAACATAATTTTCTGCTGCCCGGTGGTGCGCATGTTATCGAGCAGCACCTGTGCATGACGCGTGTAGTTTTCCTCGCTGCGTTCTTTCCGGATTTTATCAACGGCTTTGATCAGCTCGTCAATCGAAATGGGTTTTAACAGGTAATAAGCAGCGCTTTGATTCAGCGCCTGAATCGCATAGTTATCGAATGCGGTAACAAAAATCGTTTCGAAATCAATTTCGCTAGCCTTGTCAAGAAGATCAAACCCGTTCCCGTAAGGCATTTCAATGTCCAGAAAAATCAGATCAGGTTTATGCGTTTTGATGGCTTCTAATCCGGTAGCTACCGATTCCCCGAATCCCGATACAGTAACATCAGGACAGTATTTTTTCAGGTAGTTAGCCAGGATGTCGCGGCTGTCTTTCTCGTCATCAATAATTACAGCTTTTATCATGCCGCCAGCGTTTTGGTTATCGGAATATAAATGCGCACGTGCGTTCCGCCCAGATCGTTGAGATCGGAAATTTCTACGCGATAATGAGTCTTATAAACTTTGTTGATGATTGTAAGCCGTTCCTGAATATTTTTCAGGCCCGTGGAAGTATGCTTTTTCTGATTGGCTGTTTTTAATTCGGCTGATTTCTTTCGGCCAATACCGTCATCTTTTATGGACACTATTAAAAATCCATTTTCATTTGAAATATCAAGCTGCAATTTGCCTTTCGTTTCCTTATACCGTAAGCCATGCCACACCGCGTTTTCGATGTAGGGTTGAATGAGCATAGGCGGAACTTCGATGGTCTCGGTGCTCACGGTATCATCTATATTGATTTCATAATCGAATTTGTCGCGGAAGCGGTAATGTTCGAGTTTCAAATAAAGCGCAAGAATTTCCTGCTCTTTGTATAAGGGAATGAAATCTTCCTGCGAGTTCTCAAGAACCAGTCGCATGAGCTGTGAAAATTCAGAAAGAAATTTGTTGGCTGTGCGTTCATCCTGCTGCGCTACAAAGTGATTTACCGAATTCAGGGCATTAAAGATGAAGTGCGGGTTCATCTGGCTTCGCAAAGACTTTAGTGCGAGCAGTTGATTGGCGGTTTTGCTGGCCTGCGCACTGCGATAAATGAAATAAGCGGCAACAGCAACGATCAGGATGATCAGAATCAATCCGTAGATAATAAGTTGTTGCCGGAATACAGTTTGATTTTGGATTTTTTCTTCACGCTGACCAATCGACACGTTTTTAGAAAGCTCTTCAATGTCCTGCTGTTGTTTGATCAGTTCCGAGCGATCGGTAAGCCTGACCTCATGTTGTTTTTCATTTTTTGCGACCGCCTGACTGTATTTTTTATACGCTGACAGCGCTTGGTTGGCGCGATTATTTTTTGCATACAGATCGGCCAGGGTCAGGTATGCATTTGCCTGAGTTTGTGGATTGTCTATCGTATCTGCGATAGCTGCAGCTTCTTCGGCTTCCTTGAGTGCCTCCGGAATATCACCTTTTTCTACAAAGGTGTTACTGATCGCAACTTTGTCGCGCGTCACTTCCGAAAGGTTGTTGGTCTCAAGGTTGTATTCGATGGCCTGTCTGCGCAAACTGATTTCCTCGTCAAATTTTCCCTGGTCCTTTAAAGCAGACGCGATGTCCTCTTTGGCCTCCTGCGTAGACTGCTGAACGGGGGCACTTGACGGTGCGGCTGCACCAGCCGCCCGCTGATTTTGAAGGGAGTTTGAATAGAGTTCCTGCGTTTTATCAAACTGATTTTGCTGGGCGTAAATTTTCGCTTTTTGATTTTGAATGCGAATCGAAAGTGAGCCGTCCATTTTTTTCGGACTGTATTGAATAGATTCAACTGCCTTTTGAGCTTCGGTGTAGTTACCCTGGGTATAGTAAACTTCGGAGATTGCCAACTGACATTCGGCCGTTTCTTCGGGAGCAAGGTTTTTCGTGGATAGTTCGCGATAGTAATGGAGGGCCTCGTCATACTGGCCAAGCCGGAAGTTTGCCTGAGCAAGTCCTGTTAATGCTTGTTTGAGCTGGGGCAAGCTGCTACCCGGCGATGAAAAGCCGACAGTCTTTTCTTCTCTTTTGTCATCGTTCGCATTGTTTTGCGAAAACCTTTGGTACGCCCGGGTGTAATTATCAAGAGCAAGCTTCCATTCCTCGATGGCTTCGTTTACCTCGCCCAACAACAGATAACTCCGGCCTTCATTAAATGCATCCTCGTTCACAATGCTCATCGCCAGCGCTTCGCGAATATTTTCAAGGGCGCCTTTCGGATCTTTCTCTTTTGTTTTTTCCGCTTCGTTAAGCAATCGTTGAATATCGCGTGTGTTAGCCCGCGCTTTGATATCGCTGTACGAATCGCTTGACCGGCTCACGGCCTTTTTGCTAGGTTCTTGTGCCCACGCGCTGCCTGCCAGTAACAAGGCAAACATGATCAGACAATATGTTCTTAAATATGCGGTCATGGCATGAATTCCGGAAAGTTACTACTTTAAATTTAACGTGTTTTCGAAGGAAAAGGCTGGAATACAGGCTTGCCTAAGTGACGTCATCGTTTCACCCAGTGTGTAGGTCTGCCGGCTAAGTATAGGTACCCCGGGGAGAGTTTTCGCGTAAAATTTACCAAAACAATAACGCTATGAAAACGCTTCCCAACCGCTTCGTCTTTGCAAACGCATCGACAAGTTTGTGCAACCGGATATCACGGTATGCAGCCTCGTTCTTTCTGATCTCAGTTTTTATGCTGGGTACGCAAACTGGCTTCGCGGCCAAACGAATTGAAACACCACGACCGGCAAAAGATCAAACCATCATGCTGGCCTTGTTGCTGGATACAAGCAACAGCATGGACGGCCTGATTGATCAGGCTAAATCACAGCTCTGGAAAATTGTAAACGAGCTTGCTGCTGCTAAATGTGGCGATGGCTCCAAACCAAAAATCAAGATTGCGCTGTATGAATATGGAAACGATGGACTGCCTTCTTCCGAGGGTTACATCCGGCAGGTAAGCACGTTAACAAATGACCTGGATTTGATCTCTGAAAAACTGTTTGCCCTTCGCACCAATGGCGGAAGCGAATTCTGCGGACATGTTATCCGTACCTCATTGAATCAGCTCGACTGGTCGAACTCCAATGCCGACTTAAAAATGATTTTTATTGCGGGTAACGAGCCGTTTACGCAAGGATCAGTTTCCTACCGCGAGGCCTGTGCACTTGCTAAAGAGAAAGGTGTGATCGTGAATACAATCTATTGCGGTGACTTTAACGAAGGTCTGAATTCGAACTGGAAAGATGGTGCCGACATCGGGGGCGGAAGTTTTATGAGCATTGAGCAAAACAGCAAGACCGTTTATATCGCTACTCCGTATGATGACCGCCTTTCGCAATTGAATGATCAGCTGAACAAAACGTACGTGTATTACGGATCAACAGGTTCCCGGAAAAAGGAAATGCAGGAGGCGCAGGATAACAACGCTGCGAGCTATGGAGCTGCTAACAAAGCTGAGCGTGCAGTGTCAAAGAGTTCATCGGCCTACGTAAACTCAACCTGGGACCTGGTGGATGCGTCTAAAGAAAATGAAGAAGTGATCAGCAAGGCAAAAGATGATGAGCTTCCCAGTGAAATGAAAGGTATGAGTGTCGAAAAGCGCAAGGCGTATGTAAAAGAAAAATCGGCCGAACGCGCGAAGATTCAGTCAGAAATCCAGTCAGTAAACAAGCAGCGTCAGGAGTACATCGCAAAGAACACACCGAAGGCAGACCAGGATAAAATGCTTGACGCAGCCCTGATCAATTCCATCAAGGCAAAAGCAAAATCCAAAAACCTGACATGGGAATAATGAAATCAATTTGTAAGAAACTTATCATCGGCAGTACGCTGATGATAAGTTTATGCTGTTCACATGCGCTACGGGCGCAAAGCAGCAAGCTGCCGTACCTGGATAATCCTATCATCCTTGACAGCGCAAGCAGTTTTTTGATCCCGGTTCAATATGATGTGTCAGTCTTCTCATCCAACAAGCTGGCTATTTTAGGTCACTATTATGCGAACCTCGTTTTCTACAACGTTCAGAGCGACAGCAGCAAAATACTTTTCAAAAAGGACACGTACATCATGGACTTTCGAATTCCATTTTATTATACGAAGTCGGTTCATGATCACCTCCATGGAACAAATCGAACTAAAAAGTGCGTGATACTTCGCGTTAAAGACATTGACTATAACCAAAACGGCCGTATCGATAGTGACGATCCGGATATTTTGTACGTGGCGGATAATTTCGGTAAAAACCTGAGATGTTTGTCGACAAAGAATGAGAGCGTACTGTCCATACAAATTTTTGAGAAACAAAACTTCGCACTCGTTAAGTTTCAGCGGGATAATAACCGCAACGGTAAATACGATTATCGGGATGACGAGTATTTCTATGCGAAACTTGATTTAACCACGTTAAGCCTCGGCAACAAAATAGAATTAAAATAGTTTCGGCAGGTTGGGTGGTGAAGGGCAGAAGTTATTTCTGTCCTTCTTTTTTTGGCCAATACGCAATGATCGAGCTGATAAAACACAACATCAGCAACACATTGTATTCCGATCCGTTTCTTCCGTGCCCCACCACAAACCATCCCTCCGGACCGTGAACGAGAATGATTCCCATAACAAGTTCTACGCAAAAGAAAATGGAGAGAATACTGGTCCAGCGGTTGATAATAATAAGCACCGCGGCAATCAACTCGAATGCCGTGATGATGAACGCTGCGTAGGGTGGAAAGCCAAGCGATGTGAGATATTCATCAAAACCTGCTACACCACCGGTAGCCGTTCGTGAAATGCCATGAATCAGCATGTTGCCTGCAGCCGCGATGCGAACAATCGCTAACGCGGTACGAGTGGAATGAATGTTCATGGAACAAGTTTGCAGATTCCTGCGCAATTTTTCATCCCTGCAAAAGGGTGATTTGTTAAACCTTGGGGAACTCGAGGAAAAAGGCGGTGCCGGCTCCTTCGGTAGATTCGTACCAAACCCGGCCATTCATGAGTTCGGTATATTTTTTAACGATGGATAAGCCAAGACCGGTTGAATACTCCCCCGCAGTGGGGCGGGCACTCAGTCGTTGAAACTTCTGGAAAATCTTTTGTTTGTCTTCGTCGGTGAGGCCAGGACCTTCATCCTGAATTTTTAACCGAACGTTAACTTCGCACGCACCGAGTGCGACAACCACTTTTTTATTCCATTCGGAAAATTTGATGGCATTCGATATCAGGTTTTCGATAATCTCTGTCATGTAGAGGATATCGCCTTTGACGGCCATGGGCCCGTCTGCCGCGGAGAAGGCCAGTTGAATATCTTTTTTTGCTGCAATTCGCTCAAAACTTCCCACCACACGTTTGGTGAGCGTATTTAGATCCATGGTTTCGAGTTGCAAGTTGATCCGATTGCTTTCGATTGCATCTACATCCAAAATTTTTCCAATCATCGTATTTAACCGGATCGATGAGTCGATAATGCGATGAATGGAGTCCTTTTGTTCTTCATTGAACGAAGGATTCTCCAGCAGCAGCAGTTGTGCCAGCCCCTGTACCTGATTAATTGGCGTGCGTAGATCGTGCGCCAGAATTTTGATCAGGTTGTTCTTCTCTTCGTTGAGGTGCGATAATTGTTCGTTCCGCCTCTCCAGCTGTGCATTCTGACGTTCGATGTTGAGTCGTTGGTCTTCGATTTCTTTCTTTTGATTCGTGAGCTGCTGGTTAATCTTGTTTTGCTTTCGGTACAACAGGAATATGATCACCAGAAAAACAAACACAACCGTTATGCTGGCGGTAAGAATATTCCGGAAAATACTCTCGCGTAAAATCTGTTCACTCTTTCCTTGCTGGTCGCGATGCTGGATCTCTTTTTCGAAGGTGAGCAACATCACTTCGTTATCAGCCGAGTTGGCCAGATCTTCCATGAAGTTATATACCGAATGATCGAGGTACTTGCCCATGATGGGGTCGATGGTAAGCTGAAACTTTCCGCCACTGAGGTACTCGTTAACCGGCTCAGCCCAATCGCTGTTCAGCGGAGTGATAAAGGCGAGCCCTTCACGTTTGAATGGAACAATGTTCTGGCGATTAACCGACATACCGGCATTTTTATTCAAATCGACCATGTACGTAGGCAAGTCGATTACACCGAACGCGCTCTCAGAACCGGAGATGGTGGCCAGGATATTTTGATAGCTAGGCACATACCGCATCTTAAAATCAATGCCGCGTTCGGCCTTCAGCTTATGAAGATCTTCTTCGTAGGTTGTTCCTTTAATTGTGATGGCTTCAAGGCCCGAAAAAATCTTGTCGAACTCTTCACCATTTTGAACGATAGGAATGTTCTTACTGGAAATAAGTACCGAGATGTCGGGCATGTAGGGCAACGTAAACTTTACGCGCTCTTTCCGTTTTTGAGTAATCGAAAAAGCTGAAACTCCGAAAGCTCCAGGCAATTTTTCATTACAAACGGTTAGATAAGTGTTTTCAAAATTCTGGGTTTCCTTCCACTGAAGCGTCAGGTCAACACGATACTTTTCGCGCACATAGTCTTTGAATCCCGTTAGGATTTCATGCTCAATACCTTTCATTTCGCCATTCTGATCCTGGTAGATGAATGGCCGTGATTCGTACCAATAAATGTAAAGTGTAGCTTTTTTTGTTTTCAGCGCCTGTGCCCATGTCAGCTTGCCCGCAGCCGATTGACCATCGGCAGCAAAAGCGGAACATAATAATACAATTAAGACCGGGAGGCGCTTCATGTAACTATAAACGTCAAGTAAGATAGTACAAACTTTTGTTCACGAAGACGCGCTGCAGGATTTTTTTACATCAGCTTGGCCAGCGTTGTAATATAACGCTCCGGCACTTCGCCTTTGGTGGCAAGCTGGTAATCGTTGTAGCTGCAGGGAACAATACTGTTGCGGGAATAGCGCTCGCGACCGGCCGGATAAGGCACTTCCATCCACCATTTTTCGCTGAACTTGCTCTTATAAAACGTGATCGTTTCGGGCTCGGCCTGAAGCGCAGCAACATATTTAAGAAAGTCGTTGCTCTTAAAATTCTGTTCGTTTTTGCGATGATAATATCCTTCAATAAAATACCAGATCATCGTGCTGATAACCGAAGCGGTCTTTTTGTGCGCATCATCGAAATCAGGATTGTATTCATAGAACCCGATGGAACTGAGTTTCTCGTTTTGTCCGGCATACCAGCAAATCTGGCAAGCTTCTTCACCGGTGAGGCCGAAGGGTTGTGCATTCGCATTGCCGGGCGCGTCAGAAGAACGGACAGCGGTGATATCAAACGAAAGCATGTCGGCATTGCGAATTACCGGTTCCATTTCCTGTAGACTGGTACGCATTTGACCGATGCGGAATGCTTCGAAATACAATTTCTCCAACACTGCCGTATGCGTGGGATCAATCAGATAACTCTGGTAAGCCAGGTGTGTGTAACTGAAAAGATAATTCGGTTCGTGCAGGAGAATTTTATGGATATGCTGCTGATTAGCGGCCGAATCTTTTTTGTCCTCGAGATCAAGAAATGCATCAATGTTTAGCAGGCTCACCAGCTTGCTCATGGTTTCATACCCCGAGTATTGGCCGTAATCCAAATCATGAGTTCCGCCAATGATGATTGGGAGCACGTTGTTCTCAAGAAGGATGCGGCACACTTCGCTGATGCGGACGTATGTTTCATCCAGATCATGGCCGGGATTCAGGTTGCCCAGGTCTACAATACGATAGCTGCCGTTTCCTTTTTTTAGATTGTAGAGCTTTTTACGGATTTCATCGGGCCCCTGTGAAGAACCGGAATTGTTTTCACCACCACGGGATTCCTTTACACCAAAGATAGCCATGTGTGCATCCTTGTAGGCCGGCATTTTATCTCCGAATATGCGGATGCTTTTATAGAATGATGCGTGCGAGGTGATGTTTGAATAAACACTCTCGTCAATGGGGGAAAATAAGATGGTTAAATCCATGACAGCCTTTATGCAAAGCTATCATGATTTACCCTCGAACCCAAACGGTCAATTATGCCACACGTCCTTTTTGCGCGTTGCCTGTTCAGCGAAGTCGGGGCATGTATTGAGTCCGGCAATGCCGCCAAAGGTGCAGCGTTGTTCGCCAGAACAGCTATACAGAATCTGCATCGCATCCGCGCAGCCGATGCACGAGTCAACGAGGTACACGGTTTCATTATGGTACCAGTACCGGGTAATTTTTGCCTGCTGCGTTGTGTTTGCCGCCAGCGCCTCAATCATGTTTTCAAGCCAGGTATTATCGGTACAGCCACATACCCGTTCCGACTGAGCTTCAGCCAGATCATTCATTTCCGTATTGCAGGCCACAAATGCGATCAGTATCGCAACTTTGGCTAATCCTGTAATTTTTTTCATACCGCGTTTTCCAGATTAGACCCCGAACGCGGCTCTACCGTTGGAACGCAGCAGATGAATTACGAATTAAGCCGAAAGCAGTTCAGATACCACCGGTTTTGCCACCGGTTTAAACGTGGCCTGAGGAGCCAGCACAATACCAATGTTCTCGTTTTGTGCCCAGGAGCTCAGCTTGGCGAAGTCGGTTTGGCCTACCATGTATTGCTGGCCACCGGCTGCATACCCGGCTTCGAATTTTTCGAAATCGCGGATCGAAACATTTTCTCCTTTCGGGAACCGAACAAACGTCTCGATTGACCAGTCATTTGAAAACTCATTCCGCGGAAGCTGGTGTGTCTTTTTGTATTCGTAGCGATAGTCGTATGTGAGTGCTGAAATGTCGGACAGCACGGCTGAGCCGGTAGGATAACTTCCGGCACCTTTGCCAACAAATAACTGCTTATCCGCGAAAGCACCCTGCAGTTGAACTGCATTGTATTCCAGCCGGATATTGCTTAGCGGGTTTTCAGCTTCTACAAACTGCGGGGCTACAAGGCCATATATTTTTCCATCAACCCGAATAGCGCGTGCAATTAATTTAATGGCGTAACCTTTCTCGCGCGCAAACTTCAGATCAAGGTCAGAAATCCGGTCGATACCAATGTTGATGATGTTCTCAGGCTTTACAAATACACCAAAGGCATGCGCAATGGCAATCGTTAGTTTGAACTTCGGATC
Organism: Cyclobacteriaceae bacterium; assembly: GCA_016786495.1. GTDB lineage: Bacteria > Bacteroidota > Bacteroidia > Cytophagales > Cyclobacteriaceae > UBA2336. The sequence continues at coordinate 120,632 of JAEUUJ010000083.1, read as the reverse complement.
GAATGCCTGAACATCAAGCCGCGGATCCGATTCCGCAAAGCCAAGGTCCTGAGCTTGTTTCAATGCCTCGGCATACCCTTTCCGTTCTTCAAAAACTTTGGTGAGGATGTAGTTGGTAGAACCATTGAAGATTCCTTCGATTCCGGTTAAGAGATCGTTATCGTAGTATTCCTCCAGATTACGGAGAATCGGAATGCTTCCGCACACGGCACCTTCGTACAAAACTGACCGATCGTATTGTTGCTGGAGAAAAAAGATTTCTTCCAGGTGCTCGGCAATCATTTTCTTGTTTGCGGTAACCACGTGCTTGCCGTTCTTCAGCGCGGTTTTCAAAATTTCGAATGCGGCATTTGCATCGTCAATCAACTCAACCACCACATCTATCTCCGGATCGTTCAGTACAGCTTCTTTGTCGAATGTGAAAAGATCCTGATTCAGCGGACGTTGTTTGTCCTTGTTCTTAACTACAATCTTCTTAATGGTTGCTTTCAGTCCATGGGTTTCTTCGAGCACGTGGTATAATCCCTGGCCTACACATCCAAAACCGAATAAACCCAATGTTAATTTCTTTCTCATACTAATACGTTGCGTAAGGTTGGTTGATAAAATTCTTTGATAATTTTTTTGAATGTTTCGAACTCCACTAAAAACCCGTCATGCCCGTAAGCGGATGAAAGTGTTTTGAGGGTGGCGTCTGGAATATGTTTGGCTAAAAACTGTTGTTCTTCCGGTGGAAATAAGATGTCGGTATCGATGCTGATGACTAATACTTTCGCGCGGATGGATCGTAAGGCTTCTTCCACGGATTCTTTTCCGCGACCGAGGTTATGACTATCCATCATTTTAGACAGCAGCCAGTACGTATAGGCGTTGAAGCGCTTCGCAAGCTTTTCCCCCTGGTAGCGTTGATAGGTTGCTGCGCGGAAATCTTCGGTTACTTCAGTTGAACGTTCCGATTGTGATTGGGCAAAACCTGTGTAATGCCGGTACGACAACATGCCGATCGCACGGGCAGCCTTCATCCCATTCAAACCAGCCCGTTCATCATTTTCTTTCCAGGTAGGATCGGCTTCAATCGCCAGGCGCTGGGCTTCGTTGAATGCAATTCCCCAGGGGGAATGAAAGGCATTGGTCGCGATAGCAATAATGTGCCCGAACACTTCGGGTTTTGAAACTGCCCATTCGAGCAATTGCTGACCACCCAGTGAAGCTCCGATCAGCGTATTTACCTTTTCGAAACCCAGATGTTCACGCAACAGATCAAAGGCCCTCACTATATCACGGTTCGTGAGTGCAGGAAAACTGTGAAAGTAGGGCTTTCCTGTTTCCGGGTTAATAGACAATGGCCCGGTTGAGCCATAACATCCGCCCGGCATGTTGACACAAATGATGAAATGATCGTTCGGATTGAAAGGACTGTCTTCCGTGAATAAGGTACTCCACCAGGACGTGACATCTGAACTTCCCGTCAGTGCATGGCAAACCCACACAATGTTTGAACGCGAAGCATTTAATCGCCCGAGCGTAGTGTATCGAAGCTGGAAGCCGGGTAATGTTTTACCCGACTCCAGTTCGAAAGGTTGATGATAATGAAAGGTGTGATCCGTTTTCTGCATTACTTTTCGATGAGCTCCTTTTTGAAAACTTTATCAAACGCCTGTTCAAAGTCGGCCTTGATATCGGTGATGTGTTCATACCCAACGGATACCCGCAGGAGCGTTGGCAGTACACCGGCTGTGAGTTGTTCTTCATCGCTCAGTTGCTGATGTGTGGTAGCAGACGGTTGAATAATCAGCGTTTTGCCATCGCCTACGTTGGCAAGATGACTCACCAGTTTAAGGCTGTCGATAACTTTTCCGGCATTTTCTTTCGTCCCTTTCACGGTGAACGAGAGTACAGCCCCAAAACCATTGCGCAGATATTTCTTGGCGAGTTTGTGATAGGTGCTGCTCTCGAGTCCGGGATAGTTCACGCTTTCTACCTCAGGATGTTTCTCAAGCCATTGCGCCAGTGCCAGTGCATTGTCGACCGAACGTTGCACGCGAAGTGATAACGTTTCAAGTCCCTGCAACAGGAGGAATGAATTGAACGGAGAAATAGCCGGCCCGAAATCGCGTAATCCTTCCACACGGGCCCGGATGATGTATGCGATGTTGGGCAAGCCCAGCGGATTACCTTCGCCAAAGATGTCCCAGAATTTCAGGCCGTGATAACCTTCGGAGGGCTCTGTGAACTGGGGAAATTTACCGTTGCCCCAATTGTAGTTTCCGCCATCCACGATCACACCGCCAATGCTGGTACCATGCCCGCCAATCCACTTGGTGGCTGATTCAACCACCACGTTAGCGCCATGTTCGAGCGGTCTGAATAAATATCCGGCAGCGCCAAACGTATTGTCAACGATCAGCGGCAGGTCATGTTTCTTGGCGAGTGCTGCAATCGCTTCAAAATCAGGAATGTTAAATCCCGGATTGCCGATGGTTTCGATGTAAAGCGCTTTTGTGTTTTTATCGATCAGTTTTTCGAATGCTTCCGGCTTGTCGCCTTCCGCAAAGCGAACATCGATGCCCAGTCTTTTGAAAGCAACTTTGAACTGATTGTAAGTGCCGCCATACAGGAATGACGTTGACACAAAGTTCTCGCCCGACTGCAAGATATTATTGAGCGCAATGAACTGCGCTGCCTGACCTGACCCGACTGCCAATGCCGCTACGCCACCCTCCAGCGCAGCGATGCGTTTTTCAAACACATCGGTGGTAGGGTTCATAATGCGTGTGTAAATGTTACCAAACTCTTTCAGGGCGAAAAGGTTGGCACCGTGCTCGGCATTTTTGAATGCGTACGATGTTGTCTGATAAATGGGAACTGCGCGTGAACCGGTTGTAGGATCAACTTCCTGGCCAGCGTGTAATTGAAGTGTTTCGAATTGTAAGCTCATGATGTGTATGTTTTAAATGTTTTTGAATCTGTTTTATGATGATGATAAATGGACATAGCCGTAACCAAAATGCCTGTCACATGACATGGTCATAGGCTAGTGTGTTGTTAAGGACGCGGAAACGCTTCGCTTAGCAACAGCAGCAACAACACATACACTTGTTGTTGGCGAACAGATTACAAATGGCTTGATCGAGTTGGGAAGTGAACACGCGGAATCCCTGGCGGAATTCGGCTGAAATGGTGTTGATGAAATTTTTCATTTTACATCGGTTTATCGTTCCCGGAAGACCTTCTTCAGGGCAGGCTTTAGCACCTTTTCGAGGTTGCTAGCGCGTCTTAGAGCCTGTTCTCTCAGCGCTTCTTTATAAATCGATTTGGCGAAATGCCCTCTCGACTTGATGATACAAACGTAGGCCTGGAAGGATTGGTTTCCAAGCGGTTGCAAATAATTTTTTTAAAAGTTGATCTAACAAACGTTAGCAAAGACAATTTCGAATGCAGAATTCCGAATGTCGAATATTGGTTTGAGACTCATAATTCGACATTCGTCATTCGAAAATCGAAATTAGGTTAACATTCCACCGTCCACCTGGAGCACCTGTCCGGAGATGTAAGTCGACATATCCGAGCCGAGGAACACGCACGCATTGGCTACGTCTTCCGGTTTTCCTCCCCGCTTCAGGGGTATGGCATCGCGCCAGCTCTGAACTGTTTTTGGATCGAGCACGGCTGTCATTTCTGTTTCAATAAATCCCGGAGCGATTGCGTTCGAACGGATTCCGCGTGAACCTAACTCAAGGGCTACTGATTTGGTAAACCCGATGATACCCGCTTTCGAGGCGGCATAGTTTGCCTGGCCGGCATTTCCTTTCAAGCCCACTACCGAAGTCATATTAATTATAGAGCCGCTCTTTTGTTTCATCATCGGCTTGGTGGCAGCCTTCACGGTGTTGAAGCACGATTTCAAATTCACGTTAATCACTTTGTCCCATTGCTCTTCGCTCATGCGGAGTAGCAAGGTATCCTGAGTAATACCGGCATTGTTCACAAGAATGTCGAGCGCCCCGAAATCGGCCACCACATCGTTGATCAGCTTTTCGGCCTGCGCATAATCCGATGCATCGGAACGATAGCCTTTTGCTTTCACGCCTTTTGATGCGAGTTCGGCTTCAAGTGCCTGGCCCTGCTCCACACTCGAAAGGTAGGTGAAGGCAACGTTGGCGCCCTGCTCGGCATACGTAAGGGCGATAGATCGTCCGATTCCTTTTGATGCTCCGGTGATGAGCGCAGTTTTTCCTTTTAATAATGTCATGATTCGAAAATTATGCTGGATGTTTATGTGGTTTGATTCGTCTTTTTCCTTTTGATGAACTGATAGATGGATTGCGGGATACTAACCGCAAGCAGCCCGATGGCGAACCAGGTAAAGAACTCGCCAGCCTCAAGGGCCTGTGTTTTCAGAAAGCCTCCGATGATGAGCAGAACAAAACCTGCCGCATGGATAAGCGTTAGCCGGTTAAACATATCTCAAAATTGCCAATTAATCGCAGAATTTAAAAGTGAACCCCGTAAACGAACTTTTGAAAGAATCGGGCAAACGGTATCTTTGACCGCGTTTTTAGAATTAAATCTTTCGCAGTATGGCAAAATATGATGTTATCGTAATTGGTTCAGGTCCGGGTGGTTATGTTGCGGCAATCCGCGCATCGCAATTGGGCATGAAAGTAGGCGTTGTCGAAAAAGCTGAGTTGGGCGGAATCTGCCTGAACTGGGGCTGTATCCCGACGAAAGCCTTGTTAAAGAGTGCCCAGGTTTTTGAATACCTGCAGCATGCGAAAGATTATGGAATTGATGTAAAAGATGCCAAGGCCGACTTTGGTGCTGTTGTAAAGCGTAGCCGAGAAGTAGCTGCAGGCATGAGCAAAGGAATTCAGTTCCTGTTCAAGAAAAATAAGATCGAACACATTGCCGGAACCGGCAAGCTTAAGAAAGGCGGTAAAGTCGAAGTAACATCAGCCGATGGCAAGAAAGAAGATCATGAAGCCAAACATATTATCCTGGCAACCGGAGCACGCTCACGCGAACTTCCTGCCTTGAAAATTGATGGTAAAAAAATTATCGGGTATCGTGAAGCCATGGTATTGCCTGAGCAACCGAAGAAAATGATTGTTGTAGGATCCGGGGCGATTGGCGTTGAGTTTGCATACTTCTACAACACCATGGGTACTGAAGTAACGATTGTTGAATTCATGCCGCGCATTGTTCCCGTTGAAGATGAGGAGGTTTCAAAACAACTGGAAAAATCGTTTAAGAAAGCAGGCATCACCATCCATACCAATGCCGAGGTAACAAAAGTCGACACGACCGGAAAAGGATGTGTGGCTACTGTTAAAACAAAAGACGGTGAGGTTAAATTGGAAGCTGATATCGTTCTCTCTGCAGTGGGTGTTGCCACCAATCTCGAAGGCATTGGCCTGGAAGAGGTGGGCGTGAAAACCGACAAAGGAAAAGTTATCGTTGACGATTTCTACAAAACCAATGTATCGGGCGTGTACGCGATTGGTGATATCGTGAAGGGTCCTGCGCTCGCGCACGTAGCATCTGCAGAAGGTATTACCTGTGTGGAAGCTATTGCCGGACTAAAGCCACACCCAATCAACTATAACAACATCCCGGGTTGTACCTATTGCAGTCCTGAGATTGCTTCGGTAGGATATACCGAAGAGGCTGCGAAGAAAGCCGGCTATGAAATTAAGGTTGGTAAGTTTCCGTTTACGGCTTCCGGAAAAGCTAAAGCGGCCGGAGCCCCGGATGGTTTCGTGAAAGTTATCTTCGATGCAAAATATGGTGAATGGCTGGGTGCACATTTTATCGGTGCCAATGTTACCGAGATGATTGCCGAAGTGGTAGTTGCCCGTAACCTGGAAACAACAGGTCATGAAATTATTAAGTCTGTTCATCCGCACCCGACAATGAGCGAGGCGGTGATGGAAGCTGCAGCGGCTGCCTACGGTGAAGTGATTCACTTGTAAGAACCGATCAGCCTTAGCGCAAAGTCCCGGGGTAAACCAACCCGCGGGACTTTTCATTTAAACCAACTTCACTTTTTATTTCGGCATGAGCACGGCGTCAACCACGTGGATTGTTCCGTTCGACTGCTCAACATCCATGATGGTGATTTTTGCTGTGTTACCTTTTTCATCTTTCAGCACAACGTCATTACCAACCATCATGGCCCATAACTTTCCACCCTGTACAGTTTTTAGTTCGGCTTTGCCATCACTGGCTTTTATCGCCTGGGCAACGTCTGCAGAACTCCATTTACCCGCTACTACGTGATACGTGAGTACACCCGAAAGCACAGCTTTATTTTCCGGCTTCAACAGGTTATCAACGGTTCCGGCAGGCAACTTGGCAAATGCATCATTGGTAGGCGCAAATACGGTGAAAGGCCCTTTTCCCTGAAGCGTTTCCGCCAGCCCGGCAGCTTTAACAGCAGCCACCAGTGTTGTATGATCGTTCGAGTTCACGGCATTCTCAATGATGTTTTTTGTTGCGTACATCGCTGCACCACCCACCATTTTTTGCGCAAAAGAAGATGATCCGAGGATAATCAAGCTGAGCACTGTCATCATTAGCTTTTTCATGTGTATATATTTTGATTGTCTACTACGTACGAGATCACATTGATTATTGGATTCCGGAACGATGAAGAATATTCGCCTAGTTTTTAAACCGCTATCGCGAAGGGAAACTAAGAGTAACAATTTGTTGGCTTGAACTGTTATATTTGAAATCAACAGACAAGCTATCAGCCCAACCACATCTCATATAGAAGAATCAACCCTTGTTGCGCAGCTCCGCTCGAAGGATAAGCTGGCCTTGGAGTATCTCTATGATCATTACTCAGGAGCGTTGTATGGCGCGATCTGCCGGATTGTAAAAAAAGAAGAAGTGGCCGAGGAGGTTTTGCAAGATGTTTTTTTGAAAATCTGGAACCGCATCGACACCTATGATCCTTCTAAAGGAAGATTATTTACCTGGATGCTCAACCTGGCTAAAAACCAGGCGATCGATAAAATACGATCGAAAGAAATAAGTCGTGAAAACAAAACCGGAGGCATTGAGAACTACGTAAGTGATGTAAAAACCGGGGAATTTGCCGAGCAGCAGGTTGACAGCATCGGTTTAAGAGAGGTGCTTGCAGGCTTGCCGCCGGATCAGCGGTTCATTGTGGATCACCTGTATTTGAAAGGGTATACCCAGGCCGAAGTTGCGGAAGAATTTGACATTCCGCTGGGCACGGTAAAAACCCGATTGCGAATTGCCATGAAACAATTACGTTTGATTTTAAAAACTTGAATGTAGCGGAATACATATCGTCAGGAATTCTGGAAGCGTATGCGCTGGGTGAACTTTCGGCAGAAGAACGAACTGCCGTGGAGAAGAACCTGGCACAATATCCGGAGCTTAGCGCTGAGCTTGCCCGCATTGAAGAGACGCAGGAGCAGTTGCTGATGAAAGCGGCTATCGCGCCCCGGGCGTCACTCAAGTCAGAAATCTTTAGCAAAATCGAATCCGGGAAACCGGAAGGAAAAATTGTTGCCATGATTTCACCGGTTTGGAAGTATGCTGCCGCGGCCTCCATCGCGATTGCGCTCATTTCGTCCTACCTGGCCTATGAATATTATGGCCGGTGGAAGGCCAGCGAAGAGAATCTCACTACGCTCATTACCCAGAATCGCCAGATGGCGCAGGATTACAACACGGTTAATCAGCGACTGGATAAAATGCAAAGCGACATGCACGTGATCGGAAGCCCCGACTTTAAACGTGTGATGATGTCAGGAAGTGAAAATGCTCCAGATTCAAAAGCATACGTGTATTGGAATGAGAAAACACGGGAAGTTTATCTCAGCATTGAGAACATGAAGACGCTAGCCTCCGCTAACCAGTACCAGCTTTGGGCTATGGTGGATGGTAAACCGGTTGATGCCGGAGTATTCGATATGGAGACAGGAACCGGGCTGTTGCGAATGAAAGATATGGCGGGAGCGGGCGCTTTTGCCGTGACCATCGAACCGCGGGGCGGACGGCCAACACCCACACTTTCAACACTCCAGATGATTGGCAGTGTGGTCAAGGGGTGATTTTTTAACCCATTTAACAGCATTTTAAGCGCTGATCTGCCCACTTGACCGAAATTTCAGACACTTCAAACAACTTTTCGGGCTTAATTGAAGTTATACTTTAACACCTGACCCGAAACTGTATGAAAAAGACGTTATCGGCACAAGCCTACTTCAATCGCGCAAAACTGTTTGCGTACATGATGGCCCTTTCAGGGTTGATTTACCTGTTTTTCAATGTTTTTGGCTTAACCTCCATCGAGTAGGATGAAAGAAAACATGCCTGTTCGCGGCTATTTTACCCGGGCCAAAATCTTTGGTTACGTGTTGCTGCTTATCGGGGTGGCCATTACAGGACTTCTCCTGTATCACTTTTTTACAGATTAACGGCTATAACTTGCAACTGGTCGATTCCGGAAGGCAGATTGGGCAATATCAGCGGCCTTCTTGAGTTTAACCGGCAACCAATATCTTTGCGCTATGTCACGAATCCCCCTCGTCATCTTGCTGATACTGTGTGCCTCCACAGTTTCCTTTGCACAGTCGAAAAAGAAACCCAAGAAAGTTCAGAGTGCGCAGCAACCCAGCTCGCTGACACCCTATTTTCCGGCCGAAGACTATGAGCCTGAAAAGAAGGGTAAAACAAAAAAAAGCAAGTCGCGAAAAGTTAGCCGTAACGCGATGGAAGAGCATGAAGATCGGATGAGGGAGGTTGTTAAAGCCCACCGTAAGGCCGAAAAAGAAATGCTCAAACCCCAGTATTCCGACTTCACGTACTTTGGTCACAAACGCAAACCCAAAAAACATAAACCCGGCAAAATGAAGTTTTGCAAGGAATGTGAAATCTGGCACTAATTGCCAATTGAAAGGTTCATCGTAACTTGTATCGGTGAACCTTGCGTCTTACATCGAACATACTAATCTCAGTCCAACGCTAGCGATCCGTGATATCGACAGGGTTGTAGACGAAGCGCGAGCCCATCACTTTCTGGGTGTGTGCGTTCCTCCTTTCTGGGTAAAACGTGCCAGGCGAGAAATCGCAAGCGATAAAATTTTACTCGTCACCGTAGCCGGATTTCCACTGGGTTACAACATGACCGAAACTAAGCTCGATGAAATTAAGCGTGCAATCGACAATGGTGCAGATGAAGTTGATGTTGTCTGGAACATCACGTCTTTCAAAACCGGAATTCCCTGGACCAAGATTGAATTAGCCAAGTGCAGCAAACTGGCACACGATCATGGTAAGCTTCTGAAAGTTATTGTTGAAACCGCGTATCTTTCCGATGAAGAACTGGAGCAAGCGTGTAAGCTTTGTGCAGATGCCGGAGCCGACTTCGTGAAAACTTCTACCGGGTTTGCACCAACGGGTGCAAAGGTTGAGCATGTACGAATCATGCGCAGGGCTGTTCCGGCTGAAGTAGGAATAAAAGCTTCGGGTGGAATTAAAACCCGTGAACAGGCCATAGCCTTGATCGAAGCCGGAGCTTCGCGCCTCGGAACTTCGTCAGGCATAGCGTTGGTAAAGAACCTTGACAATTCATTAACCGATAATTACTAAAACCGAATGAGTAATCCCCTCACAAACATTTTCCCTGAATCATCGTCTATTCCCGATGCGTACAAACTTGACACCTACATCGAACAACGTGAATACCTGATTGATGGCGAACTAAAAACCTGGCAGGGTGAACTTGCTCCGGTGATGAGTCCGGTTTTTGTTAAAGAGGGCACCGGTCATCAGCAAAAAATTCTCGGCAGCACTCCGTTGCTGAATGCAGCAGAGGCCATGAAGGCGCTCGATGTGGCTGTTCGTGCGCATGATTTGGGCAAGGGCGAGTGGCCGATGATGTCGGTGGCGGATCGTATCGCGCACGTGGAAACATTTCTGGCTCGCATGCGCGAGAAGCGCAGCGAAGTTGTTAAGCTGCTGATGTGGGAAATCGGAAAACCGCTCAAAGATTCTGAAAAGGAATTCGATCGCACCTGTGATTACATTGTTGATACCATTAAGTCGTTAAAGGACCTCGACCGGCATTCTGCCAAGATCATCGAAGAGCAAGGTTTCATGGCACAGATCAGGCGTGTGCCCCTGGGTGTAGCACTCTGTATGGGCCCGTACAATTATCCGCTCAATGAAACTTTTACAACACTGATTCCCGCGTTGATCATGGGTAACACCGTGGTATTTAAACCTGCGAAGTATGGCGTGCTTTTGATTAAACCCTTGCTCGAAGCGTTCCGCGACAGCTTCCCGAAAGGCGTGATCAATATTATTTACGGCAAAGGAAGGGAAACCGTTGGTTCACTGATGGAAAGCGGAAGACTTGATGTGTTTGCTTTCATCGGTACGAATAAAGGCGCCAACGATCTGAAGAAACTTCACCCCAAACCGCATCGCCTGAAAGCGATACTTGGCCTGGACGCAAAAAATCCTGCGATTGTGTTGCCGGATGCCGACCTCGACATCGCGGTAAGCGAGTGTATCACCGGCTCACTGTCATTCAATGGGCAGCGTTGTACCGCGCTGAAAATCTTGTATGTGCATCGCAGCATCGTTGATAAGTTTATTCAAAAATTCAACGAAGCCATCAAAAAACTAAAACCGGGAATGCCGTGGGATTCTGGCGTAAACCTTACTCCATTACCGGAACCGGGCAAAACGAAGTACCTGACGGAATTGGTGGAGGATGCTAAAAAGTTCGGAGCGAAAATCATGAACGAGCATGGAGGGGAAACGAACGAGACGTTTTTCTACCCGGCCGTTTTGTATCCGGTTAACGACAAGATGCGCATTTATTACGAAGAGCAGTTCGGACCGGTTGTACCCATCATTGCCTACGATGACGTGGAAGAGCCTATGCACTATGTGATTAATTCCAACTTTGGTCAGCAGGTGAGCATTTTTGGCAACGATTCAAAAACCATTGCCCGACTGATCGATATGTTCTCCAACCAGGTTGGCCGTATCAATTTGAATACACAAAGCCAGCGCGGGCCCGATTCATTTCCGTTCAACGGAAGAAAAGACTCTGCTGAAGGAACGCTTTCGGTACACGATGCCTTGCGGGTATTTTCGATTCGCACACTGGTAGCGACTAAAACTACCGATGAGAACAAGCAACTGATCAGTACGATTATCAAAAATCGGGAGTCTTTGTTTTTAAGCACCGAATATATTTTCTGATCGGATGAAGGCGGTAAAGATCACGGTTACCGGAAAAGTTCAGGGAGTTTTTTATCGAGCGTCTGCCCGGGACGCGGCCGAACGGTTGCACGTGACGGGGTTTGCACAAAATCAACCTGACGGAAGTGTTTACCTCGAAGCAGAAGGGGAGGAGGAGGATGTGAACAGCTTTATAGCCTGGTGTGAAGCGGGACCTCCCCGCGCCAAGGTGTCGAACGTTGTGGTCGAGGATACCGGAATAAAAAAGTTTCAGCGTTTTGAGATCAGGCGATAGCGGCCTATTCTGCAAAGGCTTCGAGAGCCGGCACGGCTTTATTGTTAAAATCAAATAAGGCTTGATTTTCCCAGGATGATCCGTCTGTGGCCTCATCGCCCTTAAACGACACCCACTCCGTACCCCAGTAGCAAAACCCTGCACCCTTTGAAGATTTGTTCATGATTTCGCGAAGCTTGAGCAGAAAGTTCTTCTGGCCTTCGGGCGTAGCCGGATAACCGGAAACCAACTGACCGTTTTCGCCTACGATGTTGTTTGTCCAGTCTTCCCACAGCAGCGAAAAAGGATACGCTGTTTCGGCCAGCACAACTTGTTTGTTGTATGCAAAGCCCAGGCTCTGGACAGTCGACTGAACGACATTCAAATCTTTGCCGTGCCAGATGGGGTAGTACGACAAACCAATCAAGTCATAATCGACATTATTAGCAGAGAGCTGTTGATAGAACCAGTTGGCTCCATCGAGGCCCGCTACGTGCATCATAATTTCGGTATCGTCTGAAGTTTCCCGAACAGCCTGAACACCTTTTTTTAGCAACGCAATGAAGTTGGGTAGTGTACTGGCTCCCGTTCCTCCGTCTGGAAGCAGAAAGCCCGGATTAATTTCGTTGCCGATCTGGATGATATCGGGATCAATTGCAGTCATTATTTTTTTGGTGTACCGATACACACTGTCTTGCAAATCGGTAAACGATGCATCACTCCAGGCTTCGGGTTTAATCTGGTGTCCCGGGTCGGCCCATGTATCCGAGTAGTGTACACTTAACCAAACACGCATGCCCTTTGCTTTAACGCGGGTTGCAAGAGCCTTAACTTCTTCGAGCGAGGAGTGCCCGGTCGCAGGTGTGTGCCATAATCGGATGCGAATAGTATTCACTCCGCTTTCCTTCAAAATGTCGAGCATGTTTTTCTCCACACCGGCAGCGTCTTTGAAAACAACTCCGGCTTCTTCTATTTCAGGGAGAAAGGAAATATCGGTGCCGCGGATCAAATCTTTGTTCGTCGGATCGGGCCCAGGGCAGCAATCTTTTTGCTCATCACACGAGAAAAGAAAGGCCAGCAAAACGATGGATACAAAAATGCGCATCCCTAAAGTTAATACTTCAGGCAATATTCTTTTTCAGGATACCCTTTTGGGGATGAATTTTTAGTTCGAAGAACTGGGTCACGAATGTGTTGAGCCGGTTGCCGATGAAATTTGCCTCGTCATCCTGCGGATAGAAGACCGTCAGCTCGAGTACGCCCCAGATGAAGTTTTTATGCTGGCAGAGTTCGCGAGCCCACTTTTTGAACTCGGTTTGCCATTCTTCGGAGTATTTTTCAAAAGGGTCGCGGCCGTCAAACACGAATTCCAGCTGGTTATCCTGATAGTTGCGAAACCGGAAAATGCCCATCAGGTTGAGGTAAAGTTCGTTCAGCCTAGTGTTATCGTCCGAGGTATGGCTTTCGATCCGCTGAACGGTTTCGTCTACAATGCCCAGCGGATTGTATTGGAGCATGTACTGCACCTTAACGAAGTCAACGAGGTAATCCAGCAGGTGTGGTTGAAGGGAAAGTTGTGCTTGTTCAAGCACGTAATTCTTGTCGAGCGGAAAAAATTTTCGGATCACGCTGCAAAAAAGGTTTCGCAAAGATACGAATTTTATTCAAAAATGTTTGAGTGTTATCTCGCAGAAGCCTTCATTTCATCCATTGTCACCCGCATCGCATGGATTAGTTTTTGTTGATTTTCCACATTTCGTCTTTGACGTTCGGCTTCCTCGGCAAGTCTATCAGCCTCCATTTTCTGAATGATTGCAAAAATGAAAAGCGCGAAGATCAAGACGGTTTGTATCAGTAATATGATCGTGAATTTCTTTTTCATGGGTTCAGGCTTTAAAATCATTCTATCGTAAACAAAAATTGATGCGAGAATGAATGGGGTCGCGTATAATAGAAGGTGCCAAAACGGTGTGATGACAAGTTGAAAAAGTATCCAAAAGGGTATTGGATAAATAATGAGTAACATTACACCACCAATCTTAACGTAATCGATAATCTGCTTTTCCGATTTGCGTTTAAATCGCAGAGAATAAAACACAAAAATACCAGCCGAAGAAATCGCCCAGATGATCTCTGTATTTTGAATGACTGTATATGAGGTTAGAGACTGGCTTGCAATAAGACCCGCAGCAAAAACTGAAATCAGATTGATGTACGTCTTGTCCTTATTCCAGAATCGAAACAGAATGACACCGATAGTTCCGTAAATCCAATACGGCTCATCTTCGTATGTCATGGAGTTAAAACGCTTCCGCGGATGCCTTGTTCAAATAAGACTCAAACTCAATCGGAGCATCGCCACCGTCCAGCAAACAACCATCCGGCAGAGGCGGATAAATCTCTTCGTACGTTTTCACCATGTTCATAAATACCCTGCGGTAAACATGACTGCGGTTGATTTTCTCCGGATTGTCGAGCCCCGAACACGACAGCAATTCAACAAAGCTCCCAACCGTGTTGTGGTGATAGTTCGTTACGCGTGCGGCTTTATCCGTAACATCCAGACCTTTCATGAAGTACGGATCCTGCGTAGCCACACCCGTAGGGCAGGTGTTCTTGTTACACTCCAATGCCTGAATACATCCCAGTGCAAGCATCATCGCACGGGCGCTGTTACAGAAGTCGGCACCCAATGCCATCGCGCGAACAATGTGAAAACCTGTCAGAATTTTTCCCGAACAATCGAGCTTGATGTGTTCGCGAATTCCGAATCCGCGCAAGGCGTCATCGGCAAACGCCAGTGCATCCAGCAATGGCATACCCACGAAGTTTGAAAACTCCGGAGGTGCTGCGCCTGTTCCACCTTCACCGCCATCGATCGTAATAAAATCCGGGTACGTGTTCAATTGAACCATCGCTTTACAAATGGCGAGAAACTCACTCTTGCGACCAATACACAGTTTGAAGCCGATGGGCTTGCCGCCCGAAAGTTCGCGCAACTGTTTTACAAACTGAATTAAACCGATCGGCGTATTGAATGCACTATGATACGGAGGCGAGAAAACGGTAGTTCCTGCCTGCACGCCACGAATGGCAGCAATCTCAGGGGTATTCTTTTTTGCTGGAAGAATTCCGCCATGACCGGGCTTTGCACCTTGTGATAATTTGATTTCAATCATTTTAACCTGAGGCCGCAAGGCATTTTTTGTAAAGGCTTCCGGAGAAAAGTTTCCGTTGGTATCACGCGCACCGAAGTACCCGGTACCGATTTGCCAGATGAGATCGCCACCGTGCTTCAGGTGATAGGGACTAATGCCGCCTTCGCCCGTATTGTGTGCAAAACCGCCCGCCTTCGCACCCGAGTTTAACGCTTCAATCGCGTTCGGACTTAACGATCCGAAGCTCATCGCGGAAACGTTCAGGACGCTGGCATCGTACGGTTGTTTGCAATCTTTGTTACCCACGCGCACCCGCGGATTGTGATCGAGTTTGTTATGATCAAGGGCGTTAACCGAGTGGGTCATCCACTCGTATCCTTCTGCGTATACATTGAGTTGTGTTCCGAATGGGATCGTATCAATCTGCTTCTTGGCGCGCTGATAGATAACCGATCGCTCGTTTCGGTTCAGCGGAGTTCCGTCAGTGTCTGACTCCACAAAATACTGCTGGATTTTCGGACGCATGTCTTCAAACACATATCGCAAACGACCAAGCAAAGGAAAATTCTTTCGGATGGCCTGGCGATTCTGCATCATATCGGCAACACCCATGTAGATGAGCGGAATGATCAGCAGGAACGCAAACAGTGCCTCAATCCAGAAATATGCCCAAACAAGAACCAGGGCTGAAATGGCAATGCTGCTAATGATAAAGATTTTTCTCATAGGGGATCGGTTGGGTTGAACAAGGTAAGCCAGTGGTTGGAAAACCGCAAGAACGGAGTTACTTTTCGTATCTAACCCGAATCCTATGGCTAGAAAGATACTAATCGGCCTTTTGGTTATCGTGCTGCTGATGCAGGTAATGCAGCCTACCAAGAATCAATCGGAGTCGCTCTCGCAAAACGATATCTCGTACACGTACAATATGCCGGTGGCCGCGCACGAACTTTTAGTAAAAAAATGTTACGATTGCCACAGCAACAACACAAAATATCCATGGTATGTGCACGTGCAGCCGATTGGCTGGTGGATGGCTTCGCACATCAAGGAGGGCAAGGACGAACTGGATTTTTCGGAATTCAAAACGTATTCTACCAAGAAAGCCAATCACAAGCTGGAGGAAGTTTCAGAACAGATTGCCGAGGGCCATATGCCGATAAAAAGTTATTTGTGGCTGCATCCAGAAACGAAAGTAACGCCCGATGAACTCGCGATACTTAACGCATGGATTGCTTCAGTCGGAGTGAAGGTCAGGGATTAATTCAGTCTTACAAAGAAGACCTTATCGGGCCATAAAAATGTTTGCTTTCCATATCCATGGGTTAGCGGATGGGAAGAGAATACAGTCAGGCTTTTATTTGCTTCCATGGAATGAACTATTCCACAATGACCAAAAGCTGACCCATTGTAACTATTCCAAAACTGCACGAAGTCACCGGGTTTAACCTTTGAGAAATCGTCAATGACGTTTCCCTTTCTGTTGAAAAGAAGAGCGGTTTGAACGCCTCTGATGATCGGGGAATCGGTTTCAATCAAAGACATCAAATCATCTTGAGTGATTATTCTGATCAGGTTTCTTTCCTGAGGAGTCAGGTTATTAAAATGATTAATGGCCTTGATTACAAATTCGGTACAAACAACCGAATCGTAGGTTGGTGCAAGCGAAGCGCCATTAGCTTCAATAAAATTGACAATCTCTCGGTTTTTATCGGGGAGTGATTGCAGGGTATCGATAGATATGTTAGAAACAGCAATGCCTATGGGTTGGGTCTTTAGCCAGTAGTTTGCAAAGACTGCCATGGCTAACAAACCCCCGGCAACCAAAACCATGAGCAAAAACCGCTTCATTCGCTAATTATAAGAAATAAACGAAGGCGCCTTAATAAACGATGAACTAAACTTCACCCGCAGGTTGCTCGATACAGAGATTCGGAATTTCGAAAGGTCTTCTGTTACACGCGGGAAGTAAAACATGCGCAATTCAATCGTACCGAAAATCAGGTTTTCGTTTCTTGTTCTCACGCCACCGCCTAATCCAAAGTAAGGTTTTTGTTTGATGAGCACTTCCCGTTCAGGTGCGATCATCGCCAGGTCGGCAAAAGCAAAGGGTGCGAAGTTGAAACCGAGTAACGTGGGCCGGATGTACACTACCGTTTCCAGGTGCATACTTAATCGCTGTGTTCCCCAGGTGGTGCTGTCGCTTCTAAAGCGGTCGATGCCCAGTTCGTTGTCGATGCGTAACGGCAAACTCACGTTCCGGTTGAGTATGGTAGTGTAACTTGCACCGATTGACTGCCGGATTTTCAACCCTTTCCAGAGCATGAGCCGGCTGAATAAATTGGCAGAAGCAAGCATCACCACATCCTGAAGTTCTTTGTCGCGTTGATAACCACCTACGCGAACAGCATACTGCATGAAGTCGCCACTCTTATGGAATACCGATTTTTCAATTTCCGCACCCGCGTACGGACGTACAAGGCCCATTTGCTTGGTTTGACCGAACAACAATGAAATACGCGTACCGTAAGGAACGTCTTCCGTTCGCCCGAAACCATACACATACTTGGTACGGTAGAAGTTCTGATTATAAAACGTGAACTGCCCCAGCACAAACTGCTGGTTTCGATAGAGGAGTGTATCCTCACCGGTCTGTTGCTCCGGAGTATGATTGAAGCTCTGACCAAACGTGCGAATGCCCACAAAATGGCGGTTACGATTCTCAACACGGTTCTTGATACCGATGTTATAACCAACCCATAAGTCTTTCACGTAATAACCGTAATCACGAAAATCTGCAGCCTCTGCACCAAAAACGTTAACCGACCAGTTTCGGCTTAATTCAAGTCCGCCTGCCCATCGTGTATAAGGAGACACCAGCGGACGATCAAGTTTCAGATAAAGCGCACTTTCATTTTCCAGGCCATAACTTGCTCCTGTATTAAGTTGAGTATACGAAATTGTTCCGTTAATGAATGTTCCTTTGATACTGTTCTTGCTGTAAAGGAATTGATGACCAAACTTGGGATCACGATCAATGTCGATGACACTTCTGTATTCCGTGCGTTGCCCCCAACCGGCAAGGTTGGCATCATAAATCCGGTACTGAACACTGGTTTTCGATTTGACCGACAGACTACCGCCAATACTGAACACATCCCGCGTATAAACAATCACGTCAACCATGTCGCGATTGCCGCGAACGGGCTTTACCACGATACGTGCGTCAAGAATGAAGGGGAGGTCACGCAGGTAGCGTTCATTATCCGCGAGCTTATAGGGATCAAGCGGTTTGTTTGTGCGGATGAACAGGTTGTTTCGGATGACTTGTTCTTTGGTGTCGGTGTGCAGTGAATTGGCCACCCGCGTAACGGTGTTAACAACACGATATTTTGTGGTATCGTTGATGTTGCGTTCAAAACCGATATGATTGACAATAATTTTGCGAACGATTTTACCCTGATACTGACGGAAGCCCGATTCTGATTTTTGATCGACAATCGTATCGCCCGGATTTTGTTTCACAAGCTTCATTACGCGCCTGGAAACTTTTTGTGTAAGGGTTTTCTTCTCTTCGTCTTCCTTTTTTGGTTTCGGTTTCGCTTTCTGGGCATGGGTTGCTTGCGCTGCCATCAGCATGAGCAAGCAAGTCAACACAAATATTACCCTAAACCGCATCGGCACAGAAAACGCACAAGTTAAACTGCGGTAAGAACGTTATTTCTTATCGCACCGTCAACAACGTTCCGCTGCCGTTGAAATTATCGTGCCGAACCGCTGTTAATGGTCGGTCCGTAGAAAATCGCATTGGTAAAGAGCTTGTTGGTACCCAGCCAAAACGCGCGAAAACACACATTGTCGGTAAACCCGATCACCCGCCCGGAGCCCATCGCGGATACCCCTGCTACTGACGAATTTTTAAGGAGTGTGTAATTTTGTTTCGAGATGTAGCCGGTCTGCAACGGGGCGTTTCCAAAGGTTAACGGGTTGGCATACGGATTTTTGGATTTCTCCATGAAAATGTTGTTCGATTTAAAAATGGAAAGACCGTTTCGGTCATAGCCGTACAGCAACGGGTGGGTTAGGTCTGCACTCGCTTCAAAAATTGCCCCGGGCGACTCCTGTGCTCCGCGGTATTCATCCAACGATGCGTATGGTCTTGCTGCCGTTTGCTTGTCGGCATTTTCGCTTGATTTCATTTCAAATTTTCCAATACCGGCACTCTGCAGCCATTGCAATGCATTTTCAAATCCGATGATTACACCGCCACTCTGAACCCATGATTTCAATTTTTCTTTTCCCGAATCATTGATGGAGTTGTACGACCCTGCAGGAAAGATCAGCGTATTGTATTTGGAAAGATTGATGCGACTTACGGCATCAACGGGCAGTAACGTTACCGGAATTTGATAACGGTGATCAAGCAGGTGCCACAATTCGCCCGCATCGTTTGAACTAACACCATCACCGGCAAGCAAGGCAATCTCTGGTTTCCGGATCACAGCAAAGGAACCACTCCCCAGGCTAACGCCCTGGTAGTCGAGGCCGGTGTTGAAAGCATACACATCGATACCATCGTTTAAGATCTGTTTAATTAGATATGAGATTGATTCTTCACTTTTCTCCTGACCGGCTACAGGTACCAGGATCGACCCGCGTTCGAATTTTTTTCCGCTTGGATGAAAGAACGGTTCAGTCGCAACTTTTACGCGGAGGTTATGTTGTAATAAACGGTTAACAGAGCGCGGAACGAAATATCCCGTAGGTTCAAACACGTATGCATATTCGGAGTTACCGCCAATCAGCTTCCCTGCCGGAATTTTGAAGTTGATTACCTTTTCACCCGACACAACTGTTTTCAATTCTTCATAGTCAACTCCGTACGCCAGGGGAAGTGTCCAGGCTGAAATATCGTAAAACATGCTGTCGGCAAATTGTGTACGTTTTTCAAACATGCTTTTAATGAGTGTATACTGGGGCTGATTGAGCAATACACCGTACACAGTGGTGTAACGTTTGCCGTTTACTGCTTGATTGTTGAGCTTTTGAATGTCAATGCCATGCCGACCAATTACTTCTGCAAGCAGCGTAGCGCGCGCCACATCGTTTGATCCAAACGCGATAGTCTTTACCGGGTCTTTAGCCGCCACGCGTAACGCTGATTTGAAGAAATCACGCTGATAGTTCAGCAAGTCAACGCGCATCGCATTAACAGCCGCCAATGTGCTTAAAGCGGTAACGAATTGGTTGCGAATTGTAAACGGGAAGCGGAGTACTCCGTTTACACTTTCCTGAGCATGCCCGCGAGAGCTGGCCTGTTCAAATAGAATTCCGATTGCGCCCTGCACGTCCGGGAAGGTTGAACCTTTGCCGTAGTAAAAATCATCGTAGCCTTCCTGTGTATAATAGAGTGAGCCGATAGAATCAAGTGCCCGGGCGTGAAACTTTCCGATTAGTCGCGTGAGTTCCTGATTTTTTATCGGAGTCAGCGGGTGTACCCGCGATGGAACTCCGGGTTGAAAGAAGAATGTTGCATTCGTCCCCATTTCGTGATGATCGGTGAGTACGTTGGGTCTCCAGGTATGAAATTTCTTCACGCGCCCCTGCGATTCGGGTTGCTGCGCTACCAGCCAGTCGCGGTTAAGATCAAACCAATAATGATTGGTTCGCCCGCCCGGCCACGCTTCGTTGTGCTCGATGTCGGCCGGATCGGTAGAGATTACATTGCTTTTTCGCGAATTCACCCAACTGCTAAACCGTTGGAGTCCGTCAGGGTTGAAGCTTGGATCGAGCAGAATAATCGTATTGCGGAGGTACTCGTCAATTTTCTTTCCCTGCGCGGCTGCCAGGAAATACGCTGTTAACATAGCGGCATTGCTCCCGCTGGGTTCGTTGCCGTGAATACTGTGCCCCATGTAAAATACTGCGGGCATATTTTTTACGTCCAGCGATTCCGAACCGGCGGGATTGGAAAGTTTCAGGTGCTGGGTACGAATTGTCTCAATATTGGCGTGGTTAGACGGGGAGGTGATGGTGAGCAGAAGCAGCGGCCGGGCCTCGTGCGACTGGCCAATTACATCGAGCGTGATGCGGTCGGAGGCCTGATCCAACGCCCGCATGTATTGCACCAGTTTGTCGTGAGAGACGTGCCATTCGCCCACCTCATGCCCGATAACCGATTTTGGGGTCGGAATTGCGGGGTTGTACGTCACACTGTCGGGCAGGTAGTACGATAGGTCAACCTGGGCTGCCGCGGAGTTGACCAGGATCGCAAACGTTATCAGGAGGGGGCTGACTTTTCTCATGGAAAAATATTTTTTGTAAGAATAGCGATAAAATAAGACAGTATAAATCAGGGAATTACAACCTTTTCCATAAGTGGCATATGAAGTGTGTTAAATCCATGTAAACAATTTGTGGGCAGATTTAAACATGCTGTAAACTTTAATACCCGGCAAAGCCTTAGTTTTGTATTACACAACAACCACCTAAAAACCTTAATCATCTATGAGGAGAATTTTACTTCTATCAGCCATTGTGCTGTTAGCCGTTGGTGCGGCTATGGCGCAAGGGGTTACAACTGCTTCTATGACGGGAGTGGTGAAGGATTCAAAGGGAGCGGTAGTGCCGGGTGCGACAATTATCGCAACGCATACCCCTTCCGGAACGACATATGGAGTAGCGTCACGCGAGGACGGCTACTATAATCTGCTCGGTATGCGTGTAGGCGGTCCCTACACCGTTAAAGTAACCATCATTGGTTACAAAGAACAAGTGACCGAAAACATCTACCTGCAGTTGGGTCAATCTTTTGTTCAGAATTTTAATCTGCTCGAGGATGCTGCCGAACTTACCGAGGTAGTGATTTCCAGCAAGGTAGACCCTACGCTGAACTCCGACAAGATGGGAACATCATCGAACTTCAGTGTAACACAAATCCAGACGTTGCCTTCTATTGGTCGCGACTTCCGCGACATTTCGCGTCTCACACCACAGGCGGGCGGTAGCCAGTTTTCGTTTGGCGGGCGGGCTGCGATCTACAACAACTTGTCTATTGACGGTGCAACGGCCAACAACGTATTCGGTTTGAGCCCGCTGCCTGCCGGTCAGTCAGCAACAACTCCGTTCAGCATGGATGCGATCCAGGAGATCACGGTATCGCTTTCACCGTACGATGTTCGCCAGGGTAACTTCACCGGTGCGGGTATCAGTGCGATTACGCGAAGCGGTACTAATGAATTCAGCGGTTCAGCGTATTATTTCTTCCGTAACGAAAGTCTTGCCGGAAAGAAAGTTGATGGTGTTGAATTGCCAGTGCCGAGCTTTAAGTTCCAAAACTATGGCGTTCGTTTGGGTGGACCGATCATCAAGAACAAGCTTTTCTTCTTTGCTAACCTGGAGTTTGAAAAACGTACTGATCCGTTTTACACAAACCCGGTTCGTAAAAGCAAGGATCAATCTATTGTAGGTGCTACACAAGGCACAGACGATAATGATCCGGAAACAGGTCTTGCGGGCTTGCGCGACTTCCTGATTAATACGGTGGGTTACAATCCCGGTTCGTACAAGAACTTTGATCGTGAGACAAACAGCATTCGCTACGTAATGCGTCTCGACTACAACATCAATCAGAACCACAAGCTTACGCTCCGTGGTAATGTGACCAATGCATATCAGGATCAGCCACCCAGCGGATCAACCGGTTTTGGACCTAACCTGCCCGGAGGTCGTGGTAACTCGAACAACGTTCTTTCTTTCTCGTCTTCTTACTACAGAATCAACAACAATAACTATTCGGTAACGGCCGAACTTAACTCAACTCTGGGTGGAGGTAAGTTTACAAACACGTTGGTAGCAGGATACACTGCATTCCGCGACTTCCGCGAAAATGCGGGTGGCCTTGCGGTACCTAATTTCCCGTTGGTTGACATTCTTGGACCGAACGGACAAGCAATGACTTCTTTCGGCCCCGATCCGTTTACCCCGAACAACAAGCTTGACCAGGATGTGTTGCAAATCAATGATAACTTCTCAATCTATCTGAAGAATCATACCGTGACGGTAGGTACGAACAACGAGCTGTATAGCTTTAATAACGTCTTCACACAGTTATTTAATGGTGTGTACCGCTACAACAGTTTGGCCGATTTTTATGCTGATGCGAACCCTGCTACCACGGCTACAGCCGGACCTTCTGCGTATACGATTCAATACGTTGCTTCGCAAGGCGGACCTTCTGGAACTGCAGCCAAGTGGTCTGCGCTTCAGATGGGCTTTTATGTTCAGGATGAATATACCGGAATCCCGAATCTGAAAATCATCGGAGGTTTGCGTGTTGATGTTCCGTTATACCTGACCGACCTCGACCGAAATAACTACATCAACCAGATCGACTTCAATGGTGAGCAACTTCGAGTAGGTGGCTGGCCGGAGGTGAAGCCGCTTTGGTCGCCACGCGTTGGGTTTAACTGGGATGTTACCGGAGACCGCGCAACGCAGGTACGTGGTGGTACGGGCGTACTCACGGGCCGCGTTCCATTCGTTTGGTTGTCTAACACCGTTAACGCCAACGGTTTGTACTTTGGCGAGTTTAACTCGACTACTGTACCGTTGGATAACACAGGCGATGGCTTCCCGTACAATTTTAGCACGTCACCGTTTCGTCCGAATTCAGAAACCCTCACTAATCCAAGCACTGGTAACCCGGTGATCATTAGCGATCCGAACAACGTTAACTTTGGTCGCCCGGCTAACGTAACAACAACTAATACACTTTCGAAGAACTTCAAGTTCCCGCAGGTGTGGCGTACAAACCTTGCCGTTGACAAGCAGTTGCCGTTTGGCATCGTGGGTACGTTGGAGATGATCTACACAAAAGATCTGAACGCAATCTTTATCCGGAATGCCAACCTGAAAGATCCTGTGGGAACGCTTGCAGGTGACGGCCGTCCATTGTGGAGCCCTGCTGGGTCAGCTCGTCAGATCTATGGTAACGACAGAAGAATTAGTGGTGACGTAGGTCAGGCACTTGTGCTTGATAATACGAAGAAGGGATACCAATGGAGCATTACTGCTCAGTTACAGAAAACCTTCAGCCGTAACTTCATGGTGTCGGGTGCCTACACGTATACTGACGCACGTGAAATCAACCCTGCTACCGGCACAACCGCGGGAAGTATCTATAACTCCCAGGTGAGTGTTATGGGCGCTAACAATCCAGGTTTATCGTATGCAAACACACTTACACCGCACCGTGTAATCGCGTACGCATCGTATAAGATTGAATACCTCGAACATTTTGCTACTACGTTTGGCGTTACGTATGAAGGACGCGTAGGCAATCCTTTCTCATATGTTTATAACGGAGATATCAACAGTGATGGCGTGAATGGCGATTTGATGTATGTTCCTAAGAGCCAGGAGGAGATCGCGTTAACAACTTCCGGTGCAACCGATACACGTACCGTTGATCAGATATGGACTCAGTTGGACAACTATATTAAACAAGACAAATACCTGTCGGATCACCGTGGAGAGTATGCTTCCCGCAACGCTGCTTTTGCTCCTTGGGTAAATCGCCTCAACCTGAGCGTACTCCAGGATTTCTATGTGAACGTGAAGGGTAAGCGTCAAACCTTCCAACTGTCGGTGAATGTTGAGAATGCGCTGAACATGCTGAACTCGAAGTGGGGCCTTGTGAAGTTTGCGTCACGTTCAAACCTGTTGCGTTTTGTAGGCTATGAGCAGCCACACACTGCAGGTTTGGCAACAGCACCAACGGGTTCTGTTACCACCGGAAAGCCAGTGTATGCGTTTGATGTAAATGCTGACGGAACTCCGTTACGTGAGTCGTTCATTCCGGATCAAACCGTAAGCGGACGCTGGCAGATGCAGATTGGCTTACGTTACATCTTTAACTAAGATTAATGAGATACACTATGAGAAATTATATAAAAATATTCGCCATTACCGCGTTGACAGGTTTTGCTGCCTGTGAAGACCCGGAAATGCCCAAACCTGTTCCGGCTACTGAAGTGTCAAATTTCAGCGCCAATTTTTTGTTCATCAACGCAACACCGGATGCGCCCGCGCTTGATTTGTATGTTAACAACGTAAAGGCAGGCGCAACGCTCGAAGTGGGAGAAGGCCAGACGGCTTACACGGCTGTGCCCCTCACCTCAAACGCAGTGATTGCCAATACTAACATCCGTTCAAAGGCCGCAGGTGGTACAATTGGCGGAACGTTAGGAAGCAGTGATCTAATTTATCGTGCGGGTAACGCTAATGCTAACAACTTCACAGCAACGAGTGGATTTTCGTACACGGTAATCGCGGTTGACTCCATCAACAGACCACAACCGCTGCGTACACTTAATTCAAAAAATGTGGGTGATGTTACGTATTACTCGTACAAGAATTCGTTTACTGCACCGAAGATTACCGGCGGGGGAGACACAACCATTTATTTGAATGTTAAGAACTTTGGAGTCGATACCGAAGCTTCCACGGCATATGCCAGCGCAAATCCAGTAACGGCATTTAATCTGGTGAAGAAGTACAATGCGAATACCAATCCTTCGTTCATGACCCCGATAGGCGTTGTGCCGCTGGGTAGCAGCGATGTGGGAGGACCTCGGTTTTATTTATGGCGTGATTTCTTCCCGACCTTTGCTGCAGGCGAAGAAACCACGAAGGCAGGTTTCCGTGTGCTAAATGCTTCGCCAAGCCTGGGAACACTTCGTATCGTGCTGAAGTTCGTGAGCGGTACCGGGGCAGATATTCCTTTAAACGGGTCTGGTAGCTCGTACATCATGAGCAACGCAGGCGGACAAACCCCTTCTGTGGGTTCAAATACCCCAAACGTGACGGCTGCAAATTTCACCCTGCAGACCATTGCCCCGGGAGGTACTCCGAATACGTATACAATTGAAGTGCGAGACTCAGGCGGCACTGTATTAGCGAGCATACCGAACGTTACCTTTACCGCTGGCAGCAGCTATACGATTGTTGCTTCCGGATTTGTAGGTGGAACTGGTTCAGAAGCTCTGAAGATCACTGAAGTTAAGCACAACTAAACCGATGAAGTCTATGAACAAATCAACCTATATAAGAAAAGTCATGGTATGGTGCCTGGCGGCCGTATCATTCGGCCTGCTCACGCGCTGTGCTGAAGAATTTGAATCGCCAGAACCTGCGGCAGGTACAACGCTCTCAGAAATCGCTGCGGCGGACACAACATTGCAGATTTTTTCTGCAGCGATTGCTAAAACAGGTATTGGAATATCCCTCGCAAACATCAATTCGGGCCAACACACTGTGTTTGCACCGACGGATAGTGCATTCCGTGCGTACTTCCAGCCAATTATCGGTGGAGGCCCCGGAGACGTTGCTATTGTAAACTATGTTAACAACCTGTCATCGTCTTCAAACCCCACACTTGCTGTGTTTACCGCCCGCTTACAATACCATATCATCAGCTCGGCTAAGCCTGCCGCTGACATCATGAACTCGCAAGTGTTCACTACCATCAACTCGGCTCGTCTTTCTCTTTCGAAATCAGGCGGCACGGTTTATGTAAATGCTAATGCCGGTGCAAATGGTGCGAAAGTCAGAGTTGCTGACTTAGAAGGAGCTAATGGTGTGATCCACGAAGTGAACAAGTTCCTTACTGCAATCAGCACAGGCAGTGCCATTGGTAACACGCTTGGTATTACTGTAAATTATGCAGTATCACCTGTTACGGTGACAGTAGGAGCGACTTCTGGTAACAATTACGACCTGTTCGCAAATGCCATTAAGAAGACAGGTTTGGCGCTAACGGTTCGCCCTAATGTTCCGGCTGTAAACCTGCCTGATTATACTTTCTTTGCTCCAATTGATGCGGGATTTGTACAGTTTTTGGACTCCCTAAGTGGCGGTGGCGGAACGGTGGTGAATAGCGAAGCAACTGGCATTACATACATAAACGGATTGGCAGATGCTGACCCTAAACTTATCTATCTTACCAATGTAGTAAAATATCACATAGCTGCAGGCAGGGTGCTAACGACTGATCTTTCTCTCAATCAAAATGTCAACACATTGTTGTCTGGAAAGACTTTCAAAGTAAAGGCCCTGGGAACAGTTACTCTTGAGGATTTCAAAACTGTACATCCAACGATAACGGGACCAAATGTCCTGACAAACGCAGGGGTTGTGCATCAAATTAATAAAGTAATGAGGCCTGAGTAAGGCAAGATTAAGTAAGAGGCTCCAAGGGGAGCCTCTTTTATTTTTGTGCCTTAAGCTGCTTTAGTGGTAGCACGCACGTAGCTCATTAACACTCCTATAATGGTTACATGTACCTAAGTGCAAATTCAGGAAGAAGTGTTGTTGAATTATCAGAAGTTAGAGCAGGTGTCAGAGCCAATACCTGTAATCGAAAATGGCGTGCAAAAGACTATTGATGGAATGAAAGTTTATTACATTGATTTTGTAGAGACTTTATAATATGAAGCGAATAAAAAGGAATGAATTGCCTCTTGAGCTAAATGCTGAAACAATAGAAATATTGGTGAAAATGGCATTGGAGTCTCCTAAAGCAACCTTTGACTGGTCCGAAGTGTCAGATTTACTTGAAGAACGTAATCAATTAGCATTTATTCTGAATAAAGTTGAAGAGAGAAAGAAAATAACTGAACAAATCAAGGAAAATGCTAAAAGTGAAGAGCAGAAGCAGAAAGAAAAAGAAGACTGGCAAAGATTTCTTGATAAAGCTAATCCCAACAGTTTTTATGGCAATATGGGTGAGCCTATGACATTAGAAGACTATAAGTTACGATATGGCAGATATCCGGCTGGATATGATGAAAAGGGAAATACAATCAATAAATAGCTATAAGCAAGTGTAATGATTAGACGATGAAATTTTGGTTTATGTTTCAATGAGTGGAGACACTGTTCACTTGAATTACCAACCTCGTCCAACTCACGCAGGCAGCATGCTGGAGCACTACGCATCATGTGTAGACACAAACACCAACTTTCGGTGCGGGGTTGAAATCAAGGACAGTTCCCTGATTAAGGACATGTATTTGAGGATTGAAGGAATCAGTAGTAGACTGGCATATCCTAAGTGCTACGTGACTCTACGTTATGGTGAGAGAGAAGTTGTGTTGGATTTTAACTTAAAACATCTGCAGGTTTTTGACATCGTTCAAATTGATGCAAGACATTTTGCATTCTTGTATGAGCATACGCCACAGGAGTTGGATATGGCTGGGATCAAGAAAGTGGGACTGATTGATCTTCAGGAGCTTTTAAAAAGAAATTAACCCACCAAAAATCTGGTGATTAAGAAAAGATCTTTTATAGAAATCGGACGAGGCTTAATCAGCAGGATATGATTGATATCAAGTATGAAATTTTTGAATTTGACCTGTACAATCAAGCTAGTAGGGTCGATTGTTTTAAAACTAAAACTTATGTGAAAGCCCCGGAACCGATGGGATGGGTGAGCAAACAACATATTGGCTTTTTAACTAGAGGAAACGCCTATGTTAAGATGGATTTAGCGGGTGTGTTGGAAGGCAGCCGGGTGATTCGTCTTTACTGGAAAAATTTTAGTAATGCAGAGCTTATTCACATGTCAAGTTCATTTGACTTGCAAATCAAATCCACATTGAATAGTAAATCGATAAACAATTTAATTGCTGAAATTCCCAATCAAGGCCAGCAACTTTCTGCTGAGATGTCTATAGTTGAAGCATCGGAGCCCGATCTGCAATATGTTGCCATTTACCACTTAAGCAGGGCCGATAAAGTGTTTGATGCACAACTTTATGTTCACGGAATTTGGAAGATTTCGATGCCGGCTGACCTACGCGTTGGTTTGTTTTCCAAACCTGAGCGACAGTGGCGGTAGTTGAAAGTTGAGATCAGTATGATATTGTTAAAGCATAATGCTTGTACAACGTTCGAAAATAAACCTAAGAAAAGTTATCAACTGATGGGCGAACTTTGGAGATACTTCAATCAGGATTACTGGAATCATTTTCAACAGAAAGTTGTAAAGGACGAGCTTGTGAAACATTATGATTTTTACAATCAGATAAAATCTGATCATCTTTTTGAAGACGATATATATCAGGCATTAGCCGCTTTATCCAAGTCGATGTTTAAGAATGAAGTTGAAAATTATAATTGTTGGCTGAAAACGAAAATACCAGCGCTAGATAATCACACTCCAGCCGAATTGAGTTCGAAACCTCATGGCATGAACTGGATCAGAGAGTATATCATTAGGCAGTAATGCTGCTTGCGCTTGCTATTTTTTAGAATCATTCGTGTTACAATCAAGTGGCTATAAAGGCTATGTAACATATAGCTATCATCAGGCATTTTGAAATTTGGTACACGCTTAATGTTTCAACGAAGGCGACTATAATGATCCTCGGGGATATAATAAAGATGGAAACAAAGGCAATGAGTAAAAGCCATTAAAGCCCCCATCACTAAAATATCCAAATAAAGAATAATAGTAAGTTGTTAATAGATATTCTTGGAAGTAAGATCACGGATTGATCAAAAACGGAACTTGAATTTATCAACGATAAATTGGAATAGTGATTGGAACATAAATGAAAAAGAGACTTTATTTTTATATGATGTACATTTTAGAAGTCCTTTTATTAGGGTTTCTTGTAACATATTTCGATGGAGATAAGTTAAATCTTATTGTGATTGTTTGCATCACTTTTATCCCTCATTATCTATGGGCCCTTTTTTTATTGAATGGCAAACAAAATTTAGTTCGAACGATTATAATTTGGGCAATTTCATTCCTAGCCAGCATTGCAGTGTTTTCTTTTTACGGACTCAATAAAAGTCAGCAATTTGTGGAGGTTTATATGGTGACAACTTTTTTTACTGTTACAATTCTGTGTCATGAGATTTCAGCAGCTGTAAAAAAAAGGGCAACATGATTAATCCTTTTTGGCCATAGTGACTTTCTTAATCTTCACATTTCATCTACAGCGATCACTGGATTGGTATTTCTCCCAGCCAGGTTTCCATGAATACAGCGTATAGCTATTACCTGAGGGTTGTAATGGAAGGTGGCGCTGAGAGTGTGTTTAGCGAAAAACTCGAAGTGAGTTTTTGATGCAGTGCCTCAGGGCTATTAAAACTGTTTTCCTATTGAAAGAATCTCACCCAAGTTGTTGGTAACTGAATATTTGGTTGCAGATAAATAGTCAAAAACTACGGGCGTTTGACTAAGGTCAGGCCACTGGTTTTGCAATAACGGAGCGATATCCGGCAAAGCCATCGTCAATGTACTTCGTGGGCCGGCATTGATCCTCCATGTTAGTGCATAGTCGACAGTGCCCACCGACCAACTTTCGGAGCTCGACATGGCGATTGATGTATATGTGCCACTTGCAGAAAATGAAACCTTGTTGTCAGTCGTTTCGAGTGAAATCAAGTCGGCATCAAGCCAGCGCATTTCCGTAACCTGACCGCCATACTTGATGTATTCATAATGGAAAATTCCCTTGTCAATAGTCAACGTGGTGCGGAAATCGGGAATAACGTCTTCAGGATAGTAATACAGGTCGATGTTGTCGGTGTCTTCTTCTGTTATGCCGCCGAGTGATGAAGTCACCCCATTAGGATACAACCCACTTATACCAACAAAAATTTCATCGACAGACTGACCCACATTTAAGTTTGACGGCTCAACAGTAATGAATTCAGAAAAGTCTACATCAACGGTAAAGTCTGGTTCCGGCTCACTGAAATGCAAATACCTGGGAAACTTTCCACCCGGATATGTGAGAACATAAGTTATTGGGCCAGTTGAATATGAAGAATAGAAAAGTTGTTTCCCACCCAATGGATCAGTTAAAACGTATGAGTTTTTTTGCATAACCGTCGGACCCACATGACGCATAGATTTATATTCTGCCGGGATGTCGTGAACCTCTACCCAATGCGACAATGGCCACTCTACAGGAGTACCCTCATTAAGTTTCATTTCAAATCCGGCAGCTACTTCCGGTGAAGTATTAATGGAATATTGAACAAAATCAGTAACCTCTCTGCGATGCACATAATGAAAGTTCACAGCACCTTGATAATCAGAAGGAGCATATAGGTTTAAACTTTCACCCACATCACAGCTCCCCTTATCCAGAATACCCCCGTTTTGGTCACTGATAAATGCCATGAATTGACTGTGCTCGTCATATCCCTCGGGAACAGTTAAAGTATATACGTTGCCAGATGATGGAGATTCGTCATCGGAACAGCCGATAATTACACAACTTAAAAGCAGCCCTGCCACCAACTTGTTAAAATTCATAGGGGTAACTTTTGGATCAAAATAATTGCCGGAGCCGTCAGGCCCCAACCGCCCACATAGAAACTAAATTAAGCATTTAAAAAGATCTAGTTTCGCGTGTTCAGATTAATTTTTGCCCTTGGTTTTTGATAAGATTCGCAATTAGTGCATAAGTGGCTTAAAACTCCAGCATCTTAATCGCTGTAATTGCGGCTTCTTCACCTTTGTTGCCGAGTTTGCCGCCCGCGCGATCCATCGCTTGTTGCTTGTTCAGCGTGGTGAGCACGCCAAAGATCACGGGTTTCCGTGTCTTGATGTTTACTTCGGTGATGCCATAGGCTACCGCCTGGCAGATATAATCGAAATGCGGAGTATCGCCTTGGATCACACAGCCTAAACAAATCACCGCATCGATATTTTTCTTCTCAGCCATCCACAAACCGCCCAGTGTCAGTTCAAAACTGCCGGGAACATTCTTGCGCATAATGTCGGATTTCTTTACTCCGTGAGCAAGCAACGAATTGCGCGCACCTTCATATAAAGCTTCTGTAATTTCATCATTCCACTCCGCCACAACAATGGCGAATTTCTTGTTCGAAAGCTTCTTCGAGGTTTTGATTTTTCCGGAGGTTAATGTTCCTGCCATGTCAATTGAAGAGTTGAGAATGTGATCATTGAAAATGAAGATACGCTAAAAAAGAAATGCGAATGAATCCCATTCGCATTTCTAAATTTTCAAATCAGGCAGTTAATCTAGGAGTTGGTCTCCAGACGAGCCTTGAATTTCACTGCGTTCTGGTATTCCTGAGAATCCCAGAAGTCGCTGATGATTTTTGAGTAAGCGTCTTTCGCTTTGTCGTTTTGATTCAATTTCTCATACGCAAGGGCAGCTTTCATCAGATAAGCAGGTGAATACTGCTTGTTCGGTTTGTAGTTAGCGGCTTTGTCATAGAAACGCGCGGCATCTTCGTACTCACCTTTCTCCATGTGTGCATCACCAATCAGGCTGTAGGCACGTGCCTGTACTAATAGATCGTCTGCACTGAAATCTTCCAGGTATAAAATGGCTGCATCAAATTCACCCTTTTTGAGGTAGCAAACACCCGCGTAAAAATGCGCCAGGTTTGCTGCGCTGCTGAATTTATAGTCTTCAATGATGTTCAGGAAACCCAGGTTGTTGCCATCACCATTCAGGGCCAGATCAAGGCTGTCGGCTTCGAAATAATACACAGCCTGAAACATCTGAGGCTGGGCCTGTGCATCCTGCGATTTCTTGTAATAGTTAAAACCGAAATAGCCTGCTACTGCGAGCAGCACAATCGCTACAAGTGCAATAACGGTTTTGGAATTGCGCTCCATCCAGTTTTCTGCGCTGCCGAGGCGCTCAGCCAGCGCATCCGGATTCTCAAGCAATTCGTTCTTGTTTTCTTTTTTCTTAGCCATGATAATAAGATAATCCCGCCAAAAAGCGGGATGCAAAACTAATAATTAGTGGATTCTAAACAAACCTGCGAGCCCGGAAGAAATGCCGGAATTAATCGGTAATCAGCGGATAATCAGGTTCTTGGTAAACCTCTGTAAAGGCTTCTGACGGATCCGGAAAAGGCGACTCCTCAGCAAACTTCACGCTCTCCTCTACCTGGGCCATCACTTTCTGGTCGATCGCTTCAATTTCCTGCTCGGTTGCAAATTTCTTGGTCAGCAGTGCACTTTTAATCACTTCTACAGGGTCACGCTGCTTGTAGCTTTCCACCTCGTCCTTACTCCGATACTTCTGAGGGTCACTCATCGAGTGTCCTTTATACCGATACGTTCTGAACTCCAGTAACGTAGGGCCTTCGCCTGCGCGGGCACGTTCCGCAGCGCGTGCCACCGCACGGTGCACTTCCTCTACGTCCATTCCGTCTACCGGCTCCGATGGCATATCGAAAGCCTCGCCAAGCGTGTATAAATCCGTTACGTTCGAAGTACGCTTCACCGAGGTACCCATGGCATAACCGTTGTTCTCGATAACAAAAATTACGGGCAGTTTCCACAACATCGCCATGTTCAAGGCTTCGTGAAAAGCTCCCTGGCGAACCGCTCCATCACCCATGTAGCAAATACACAGGTTTCCGGTCTTGTTATATTTTTCAGCGAATGCCAATCCCGCGCCAAGCGGAACCTGACCACCCACAATTCCGTGACCACCCACAAATCCAACTTCTTTATCAAACATGTGCATCGAGCCGCCTTTGCCTTTCGAAACACCTGTTGCCTTACCATATAGTTCGGCCATGATGGCGTTCGGGCTGGTTCCCAATGCCAGGGGATGAGCGTGATCGCGATAAGCAGTGATGTACTTGTCGCCTTTTTTCAATGCCGATACCGATCCGGCTGCACATGCCTCTTGCCCGATGTACAGGTGACAGAAGCCCTTAATCTTTTGCTGACCGTAAAGCTGTCCGGCCTTCTCTTCGAACTTGCGCATCAGCAGCATGCTCTCATACCAGAACAGGTAAGTTTCTTTTGAAAACTCTGTTTTGGAATCCGTCTTCTTCGCAGGCTCCGGCTTATTGGCTTTGGTTGTCGCGGGCATATCCCTATTTTTGATTTTTCGTGAACTGAACTGCGAAATTAACCCTGAAATGCGCAATAGCAAAGCAATTCACTGAATTCGGCTTCGGGGGCTTACTTGCCGGCAGAGGCAGGCTCAAAACACCATTTTTACCCGTGCACCTCGAAAAACTTACACTCTATAATTTCAAGAACTACGAAGAGGCTACCCTCGAGCTGTCATCCGCGGTGAATTGTTTCTTTGGACTGAACGGCAGTGGCAAAACCAACCTGCTCGATGCGGTGTATTATTTATCGTTGACCAAAAGTGCATCCGCCGCCTCTGATACGCAGAACATCCGGCAGGAGGAAAATCAATTTTTTGTGAAGGGAGTCTTTATCGATAAGAAAAACCAAACGGAAGTGCTTTGCTCTTTTATCCGGGGCTCGAAGAAAGCCATGAGTGAAGACGGGAACGAGTACAAAAAAATGGCCGAGCATATTGGCAAGTATCCGCTCGTACTCATAGCACCCAACGATATCGAACTCATCTGGGACGGCAGCGAACAACGCAGAAAATTTTTCGATGGACTGCTTTCGCAGATGAATCACCAATACCTCGAAAACCTGATAACGTATACTCAGGTTTTGCGTCAGCGGAATGGTTTGTTGCGACTGTTTTCGGAACGCGGAATCATCGATCAGGATCTGCTCGACAGTTATGATGAGAAGCTGGTACCCGCGGCTACATACATCCATGAAACCCGCAAATCGTTTTTAACGGAATATCATCCGCTGTTTGAGAAGTGGTATAAACAACTGGCCGGAAAAGAGGCCAAAGAGAAAGTGTCGATTACCTACCGATCCGATGTAGAGGAAACCGCTTTCGCGGATTTATTAAAAAAGAATCTCCAGCGGGACATTGTGCTGCAACGAACATCTTCCGGCATCCATCGCGATGACTTTTTGTTTTCACTGAACGCGGGCGAGTTAAAAAAATTCGGCTCGCAGGGCCAGCAGAAATCGTTTTTGATCGGCTTAAAACTGGCTGAATTTCAAATACTTGCGCAAGCCTCCAAAAAAAAGCCACTCCTGTTGCTGGACGATATTTTCGATAAGCTTGACGATGTGCGGATTGTAAAACTCATGTCGCTGATCTCGGACGGGAATTTCGGCCAGATTTTTATCACCGATGCCCGCAGCGGCCGCAGCCGCGAAATCTTAAAGGAAGCCGGTGTAAAGGCAAAGATTTTCGAAGTCCAAAACGGAGTTGTAAAACACGCCCGGTAGCAGTCACCAATGCTAACTTCTAACTTCCACCTTCTATCTTTACAGCATGGCCAAAAAACCCAACGAGTTTCAATCGATCGGAGATGCTGTGCGGCAAATGCTCGGCACGTTCCGCATCGAATCGAAATTTGATGAGGCTACCCTGGTAGCGTCCTGGGAACGACTTGTGGGCGGCCCAATCGCCAAACGCACGAAAAAGGTTTATATCAAAGACAAAGTCCTGTTTGTCGAGTTTAAATCACCTTCCATGAAAAACGACTTTCTGCTGCACAAGGGGCACGTGCTGGAGGTATTCCAGAAGGAGTTCGGCAGGGAGGTAGTGAAGGACATCATCATCCTGTAATCAACGAAGCTTGCAAAAGGGCTTTTTGAGCCCGAATGGCAAATTCTGCCAGCCCCCTAAATCCTAATTATCCTGATCCAGCGTTTGACTAAACCAAAAAACCGTATAATTTTGCACTCTCTTTTTCAAAAGCCCCGCCAAAAACGGGGCTTTTAAGTCGTTCTTGAGAAATATTGAAAAAGGTTTGAGGGTTGGCCGACCCCAAATTATACTAACTGGGGAAGTACCAAAGCGGCCAACTGGGACAGACTGTAAATCTGTTGTCTTATGACTTCACAGGTTCGAATCCTGTCTTCCCCACTGTGTCAGCTGCAGCCTCGGCAAAAGCTGACAAGAATCCACCTTCGCGAAAGCACCGGTGGATGAATAAGCGGGAGTAGCTCATTTGGTAGAGCGATAGCCTTCCAAGCTATAGGTGGCGAGTTCGAGCCTCGTCTCCCGCTCTGGGTAGTTAGTCACTAACAACCCGCAAGGCTGTTGTAGCTCAGGGGTAGAGCACTTCCTTGGTAAGGAAGAGGTCGAGAGTTCAATTCTCTTCAACAGCTCAAACCTGTTAAGGTTTTAAACCAATCTTGTACCAGCAATGGTCGAGAGCCTGCCTGCCGGCAGGCAGGTTCAATTCTCTTCAACAGCTCTGCTTCTTAGGAAGCAACCGAATTCCTGAAGATGTCAGGAAGTTTTGTACTGGAAATAAAATGTAATCGCCATCACGGGTGCGTAGCGAACACCATGAGCGTGACGGAGAAAGCATTTGAATTACCCTTATCCGAAAGGCTTAACATGTTTAGGGTGTGTTGCAGGTCGCAGACCGGCAACCTGAATAGTAACTAATTAATAACTATACACTTTAAACTTTTAACTGATTTTCAAATATGGCTAAGGAAACATTCGACCGGTCGAAACCACACGTAAACATCGGTACCATCGGTCACGTTGACCACGGTAAAACAACCCTCACTGCTGCAATCACAAAAGTTCTTTCTTCAAAAGGACTTGCTGCAGTTCGTGACTTCTCTTCAATCGATAACGCTCCTGAAGAAAAAGAACGCGGTATCACCATCAACACCTCACACGTTGAGTATGCTACTGACAAGCGTCACTATGCACACGTAGACTGTCCGGGTCACGCTGACTATGTGAAGAACATGGTTACGGGTGCTGCCCAGATGGACGGAGCTATCCTCGTAGTAGCTGCAACTGACGGTCCAATGCCACAGACACGCGAGCACATCCTGCTTGCTCGTCAGGTAGGTGTACCTGCACTAGTTGTATTCATGAACAAAGTTGACTTGGTTGACGATGCAGAATTGTTGGACCTCGTTGAAATGGAAGTTCGTGAATTGATGTCTGCTTACAGCTTCCCTGGCGATACCATGCCGGTTATCCGCGGTTCTGCACTCGGTGCATTGAACGGTGAGCCAAAGTGGGTTGCTAAAGTTGAAGAACTGATGAACGCTGTGGATGAGTACATTCCAATCCCGGTTCGTCTGGTTGACAAAGACTTCCTGATGCCTGTTGAAGACGTGTTCTCAATCACAGGTCGTGGTACAGTTGCTACCGGCCGTATTGAGCGCGGTGTGATCAAAACCGGTGACCCGGTTCAGATCCTCGGTATGGGTGCTGAAAACCTTACTTCTACTATCACAGGTGTAGAAATGTTCCGTAAGATCCTTGACAGAGGTGAAGCTGGTGATAACACAGGTCTTCTGCTCCGTGGTATCGAAAAAGAACAAATTAAGCGCGGTATGGTTATCTGTAAGCCTGGCTCAGTAACCCCTCACGCGAAATTCAAGGCTGAAGTGTACGTACTTTCTAAAGAAGAAGGTGGTCGTCACACGCCATTCTTTAACAAATACCGTCCTCAGTTCTACTTCCGTACAACTGACGTAACAGGCGAGATCATGCTCCCTGCAGGTGTTGAAATGGTTATGCCTGGAGATAACATCTCTATCGAAGTTCAGTTGATCAACAAGATCGCTATGGAAAAAGGTCTTCGTTTCGCGATCCGCGAAGGTGGCCGTACCGTAGGTTCAGGTCAGGTAACTGAAATCCTCGACTAAGCCGAACTAAAAGGTTTAAAGTAAAAAGGCCTTGACGGAAACGTCAGGGCTTTTTTATTGGGGCGTGTCCCAATGCGTTCACTCCGTTCAGCATCGGGGCCGGGCTATTCGCTGCAAGTCCTCGCTTACGCTGCGGGCTTTCCGCTGCTATCCCTCACGCGAAAGGTTTACGTTCTCAGCACAGCGATTCGATCCGCACGTCATTTCGAAGGAGCAGCCGTCACGAATAATTCACACCGGAAGAACATCGACTGAGAAATCCTCCGGCTACAGCATGCTGCGTGACGCGTCTGCAAGCGTACTCACATTGTAAGTTCAGCAGAAAATTTACACTGTGTTTAATACGATGTCTCAGCTGCCAACTACCACCGTCCACGGCCGTACCTTCCATTCTGTAATCAGTCCGTTTTTCACATACGGATCGTTCTTCGCAAAATCCTCGGCAACCTTCGGGCTTTCGGCCTTGAATACCAGCACCGCCTCATCGGCCGGATCGGCCAGCGCTCCCGCCATCACCAGTGTGCCGTTGCTGCGGGCCTCGTTCGCCAGCCGCAAATGCTCCTCCCGGAAGGGCACGCGCTTCTCAACATAGTTATCAATGGTTTTATAAAACAGGATATAATACATAGCTATTCGGGTTGGCGATAACAAGGTAGCTGATGGGTTATTTATCAGCAAAAAGGGTCCTCAGGCACGATTCTGCCCGGAAAGGGCGGAGGTGAGGGCAGGTAAATTATTTCTTTCCTGAAGTTTCCTAAGCCACTGGAAATCAGGGCTGCAGGTAACCCGAAAATTTTCAATCAGACTAATATTTTTCCAAATTTTCTCCTAAATTTGCAGTCCTTTTTGGACTTCGAGTGCGGTGGGGGCTATAATTGGATGGGTTCAAGGGGGTTAGGGGCCTGAAGCGAAATCTGCCTTAAATGAGCCCGGAACCAACAAAAAACGGGCGTAGTTCAATGGCAGAATAGCGGTCTCCAAAACCGTTGATGGGAGTTCGAATCTCTCCGCCCGTGCTAAAAATGCCGATTTCAGGTCGGTTTAGGAATAGAATTTAAAGTAACACTGATGCAGAAGATTGGAAATTACTTTGCCGAATCATGGGATGAAATGAAAAACAAAGTTTCATGGTCATCCTATAGCGAACTCCAGGGCAGCGCAATCCTGGTGTTGGTTGCCTCTACCATTTTTGCTTTGGTGATTGGTGCGGTTGACTGGGTTTTCAAGACGGGTTTGCAGTGGTTTTATAGTGCATTTTAACCGAACAAAGCATGGCAGCAGTCGGTGAACTTAAGTGGTACGTTTTGCGCGTGGTTAGCGGCCAGGAGAAAAAGGTGAAAACCTACCTGGAGAACGAAATCGAGCGTGAAAAATTAACAGAA
The DNA here is from genome assembly GCA_016786495.1 of Cyclobacteriaceae bacterium. Lineage (GTDB taxonomy): Bacteria > Bacteroidota > Bacteroidia > Cytophagales > Cyclobacteriaceae > UBA2336. The sequence goes on along the minus strand of JAEUUJ010000083.1, from coordinate 82,034 downwards.
TATATCCCTCAGGTGCTCATACCATCTGAGAAAGTATATGAGATGCGTGGCGGAAAAAAACGCGTGAGAGAAAGAAATTTCTTTCCGGGTTATGTACTTCTGTCTGCGGATCTATCAAACGGGGAGGCTTATCATACCGTGAATAACATTCCGGGTGTGATTGGTTTTCTCGGCAACAACGGAACCGGAGCTTCCAAAGAACCTGTAGCCCTTCGTCAGTCAGAGGTGAACAGGATTCTCGGTAAAGTTGATGAGATTGACAGCTTCGAAGAAAAACTGGGTACTCCTTTTATCAAAGGAGAATCTGTAAAGGTGATGGACGGCCCATTCTCAGGCTTCACCGGAACCGTAGAGGAAATATTCGAAGAAAAGAAAAAGTTAAATGTCATGGTGAAGATTTTCGGTCGGAACACTCCGGTCGAATTGAATTACATGCAGGTTGAAAAACAAGAGTAATTAGTACCCACGCAAAATGGCAAAACAAGTTACAGGATATTTGAAACTGCAGGTAAAAGGAAACTCAGCTAACCCGGCTCCTCCAATTGGTCCGGCCCTGGGTAGCAAGGGTCTTAACATCATGGATTTTTGCAAGCAGTTTAATGCAAGAACCCAGGATAAGCCCGGGCAGCTTTTACCCGTATTGATCACGATTTACAATGACAAGTCGTTCGACTTCGTCATCAAAACTCCTCCGGCAGCAAACCTCATTTTAGAGGCTATGAAAAAGCAGAAGGGGTCTGCAGAACCTAACCGTACGAAGGTAGGTTCAATCACCTGGGATCAGGTGAAAAAGATTGCAGAAACGAAAATGCCTGACCTCAACGCATTCAAAATTGAGTCAGCAATGAAAATGATTGCAGGTACTGCGCGCAGCATGGGCGTTACCGTGTCTGGAACAGCACCCTGGGCTAAATAACATTTGAGGTATGGCAAGAATTTCGAAGAACAGAAAAGCAGTCACCGCCAAATTCAATCTGGAGAAAGTTTACTCTCTGGAAGAGGCAACCAAAATGCTGAAAGACATCACCTTCACTAAGTTTGATGCTTCGGTTGATCTGGATGTTCGCTTAGGCGTTGACCCCAAGAAATCTGACCAGATGGTACGTGGCGTTGTTGCCCTGCCGCATGGATTAGGTAAGACCGTTCGCGTACTGGTACTGTGTACACCTGATAAAGTTCAGGAAGCAAAAGATGCCGGTGCAGAACACGTAGGCCTTGACGATTACATTACAAAAATCGAAGGCGGATGGACCGACATTGATGTTATTATCTGTACTCCTACAGTAATGGCGAAAGTTGGTAGACTGGGTAAAGTATTAGGTCCTCGCGGCTTGATGCCAAACCCTAAATCAGGAACTGTTACGCTTGAAGTTGGTAAAGCCGTGAAAGAAGTAAAAGCCGGTAAAATCGACTTCAAAATTGATAAGACTGGTATCATTCACGTTGGCATCGGGAAAGCTTCCTTCTCTCCTGATAAACTTAAGGACAATGCAGCGGAAATGCTCCAGACGATTGCTAAACTGAAACCCTCATCGGCAAAAGGTACGTACTTCAAAAGTATCGCGATCTCAACCACGATGAGCCCGGGCATTAAAGTAGACGCAAGTTCCATTGCTGGTATTTAAAACATTGTAACATGACCAGAGAAGAAAAAGCACAGATTATAGAGGAGCTTACGCAAAAGTTTGCAGACAATGCCCACTTCTATGTTACGGATGCAAGCGGTTTCACCGTTGAGCAGATCAATAACTTCAGAAGACTTTGCTTCAAAAGCGGTATCGAATACAGAGTTTACAAGAACTCATTGATTCAGAAAGCGCTGGAGAATCAGAAAGGCACTGACTTCTCTCCAATTTTCAACGTACTCAGCGGCTTTTCAGGCGTGATGTTCTCGAAAGAGGTCGGCAACGCTCCTGCAAAAGTGATCAAAGAGTTTCGTAAGAAATTGGAAGGCAAGCCCGTATTGAAAGCCGCCTCCCTGAAATCCGAATTTTATATCGGAGACGAACACGTAAATGCGCTTTCTGAGTTGAAGTCGAGAGACGAACTCATTGGCGAACTCATTGCCTTGTTGCAATCACCTGCCCGTACTGTTATTGCAGGCCTTTTACACAAAAAAGGAACGGAAGGTGGCGAACAACCAGGAACCAACTAAATCAATTGACTAAAAACTTTAACACTTAATAAAATGGCTGACGTAAAAGCTCTTGGAGATCAACTTGTTGAACTCACTGTAAAAGAAGTAAACGAATTAGCTTCTTACCTGAAAGAAACATATGGCATTGAACCGGCTGCTGCTACAGTGGTAGCAGGTGGTGGTGCTGCAGGTGGTGGCGCGGCTGCTGCTGCTGAGAAAACCAACTTCGATGTTGTGTTGAAAGCATCTGGCCCTAACAAGCTTCAAATTGTGAAACTTGTGAAAGAATTGACTGGTCTTGGCTTGAAAGAAGCAAAAGACATGGTTGATGGCGCTCCTAAGACAATCAAAGAAGGTTTACCGAAAGACGAAGCTGAAAACCTTAAGAAGCAACTCGTTGAGGCTGGTGCCGAAGTTGAGTTGAAGTAATTTCTTCTTGAAGGCGAAGGTACCGTCTCAATAAAAACTCGATTAGGCCTCGTTCCCGACAACAGTCGGGACGCGGTCTATTCGTATTTGTACCTGTCCATACGTAGCGCGTCCGGGATTTAAGAACTTAAACATTAAAGTACCTTGGCAAAAAAAACTAATACCGGTAGAATTGATTTCTCATCCATTGAGAAGATCATCGACTACCCCGACTTTCTGGATTTACAACTCCAGTCGTTTCAAGACTTTTTGCAGATCGATACACCTGCCGAAAAACGGCAGAACGAAGGCTTATATAAAGTATTCGCTGAAAACTTCCCAATCTCCGACTCACGCGAAAATTTCGTGCTCGAGTTTGTAGATTATACAATCGATCCGCCAAAATATAACGTAGATGAGTGTATCGACAGAGGATTAACATTCTCTGTGCCCCTGAAGGCAAAGCTTCGCCTCACCTGTAACGATGAGGACAACGAAGATTTCGAGACCATCGAACAGGAAGTGTTCCTGGGCAATATCCCGTACATGACCGAAAAAGGTTCGTTCGTAATCAATGGTGCTGAGCGTGTCATCGTATCGCAGTTGCACCGTTCACCCGGTGTGTTCTTCGCGATGAGCAAGCACACCAACGGAACGAAACTTTACTCTGCACGTATCATTCCGTTCAAAGGTTCGTGGATCGAATTCGCAACCGATGTGAACAGCGTGATGTACGCATACATCGATCGTAAGAAAAAATTCCCGGTAACTACATTGCTCCGTGCAATTGGTTACGGTACCGATAAAGACATTCTTGACCTCTTCGGCTTGTCAGAAGAAGTGGAGGCAAACAAGAATACACTGAAGAAAGTGGTAGGCCGCAAGCTTGCTGCCCGGGTGCTTCGTACCTGGACGGAAGACTTCGTGGATGAAGATACTGGCGAGGTGGTGTCAATCGACCGCAACGAAGTGTTGCTCGAGCGTGATCACCTGATCTCTGCCGAAGATGCTGACGTGATCCTGGAATCTGGCGTGAAGTCAATTATCCTCCACCGCGAGGATGTGAACATTGCCGACTACCTGATCATCTTCAATACGCTTTCTAAGGATAACTCAAACTCCGAAAAAGAAGCGGTTGAGCAGATCTACCGTCAATTAAGAAATACAGAAGCTCCTGACGAACAAACAGCGCGTGATGTGATCCAGAGCCTGTTCTTCAGCGAAAAGCGTTATGACCTGGGTGAAGTTGGCCGTTACCGGATCAACAAAAAGCTTGGTCTTGACCTGAGCTTCGACCACCGCGTATTAACGAAGGATGATATCATCCTGATCGTGAAGTACCTGATCGGTCTGATCAACTCAAAAGCACTGATCGATGATATCGATCACCTTTCTAACAGACGCGTGCGTACCGTTGGTGAACAATTGTACTCGCAGTTTGGTGTAGGTCTCGCGCGTATGGCGCGTACCATTAAAGAAAGAATGAACGTTCGCGATAACGAAGATTTCAAACCCGTTGATTTGATCAACGCGCGTACACTGTCTTCGGTAATCAACTCATTCTTTGGTACAAACCAGTTGTCTCAGTTCATGGATCAAACCAATCCATTGGCAGAGATTACACACAAGCGCAGAATGTCGGCACTCGGACCAGGCGGTCTTTCAAGAGAACGTGCAGGCTTTGAGGTTCGTGACGTTCACTACACCCACTATGGCCGTTTGTGTACCATCGAAACTCCGGAAGGTCCGAACATCGGTTTGATTTCGTCTCTCTGCGTTCACGCGAAAGTGAACAAGATGGGCTTTATCGAAACACCTTACCGCAAGGTTGAGAATGGTAAAGTGAAAACAAAAGAACTTGTTTTCTTAACCGCCGAAGAAGAAGATACACACAACATCGCGCAGGCGAATGTGAAGATTAAGCCTAACGGTGAATTTATCGAAGAGCGTGTGAAGGCACGTTTTGAAGGTGACTTCCCGGTGGTAGAACCGAAAGATCTGAAGTACATGGACATTGCTCCTAACCAGATTGTATCGGTAGCGGCTTCCATGATTCCATTCCTTGAACACGATGATGCGAACCGTGCGTTGATGGGTTCAAACATGCAGCGTCAGGCAGTACCGTTGGTACGTCCGCAGGCGCCAATTGTAGGAACCGGTCTCGAAGGTCGCGTAGCATTGGATTCACGTGCGTTGATCACAGCCGAAGGTTCGGGTGTGGTTGATTTCGTGGATGCGAAGAAAGTGATCATTAAATATGATACGGATGATGAGCGCAAGCTTGTCACATTTGATAACGAATACAAAACGTACAACCTGATCAAGTTCCGCCGAACCAACCAGGACACCTGTATCAACCACACTCCGCTTGTTCGCAAGGGAGACCGCGTGGTGAAAGGTCAGCCACTGGTGGAAGGTTATGCAACGAACAACGGAGAACTTGCCCTTGGAAGAAACCTGCTCGTAGGCTACATGCCATGGCAGGGTTATAACTTCGAGGATGCGATTGTAATCTCCGAGAAGGTGGTACGGGATGATATTTATACTTCAATCCACATTGAAGAGTTTGAACTTGAAGTTCGCGACACAAAACGCGGTGAAGAAGAATTGACTTCTGAAATCCCGAACGTGAGCGAAGAGGCGGTTAAACACCTCGATGAAAACGGTATCATCCGGATCGGAGCGGAAGTAAAAGAAGGCGACATCCTGATTGGTAAAATCACCCCGAAAGGTGAAACCGACCCAACGCCGGAAGAGAAACTCCTCCGGGCGATCTTCGGTGACAAGGCAGGTGATGTGAAAGATGCTTCGATGAAGGCACCTCCATCACTGAAAGGTGTGGTTATTGATACCAAGCTGTTCTCTCGTCCGAAGCGCGACAAAGATGTACGCAACAAGTCGAAGAAAGAGCTGGATGCACTGAAGAACAAATACAGCAAGCAACTGAGCGATCTGCGCGGTGAAGTGATCAAGAAACTTTCTGCGATCCTGAACGGCAAAACCAGCAATGGTGTGAAGCATAAGTTCGGTGATGAATTAATCAGCAAAGGCGTGAAGTTCTCTGCGAAGGTGATCGAGAGCAATCTCTTCCCTGACAAGAACATCTACCGCGATGAAAGTAACTACAGCGTGCCGGAAGAGGTTAACCTGATTTCCGACATCAGCCTGGAAAACTGGACAAGCGATGATCACACCAATGATCTGGTAGCACAGACTGTGAAGAACTATCTCGTGAAGAGAAATTCATATGCCGGTGACTTCAAGCGTGAGCGTTTCACACTCGAAGTGGGAGATGAACTTCCTACCGGTATCGTACAGCTTGCAAAAGTGTATGTAGCGAAGAAGCGTAAACTGAAAGTAGGAGATAAGATGGCCGGTCGTCACGGTAACAAGGGTGTTGTCGCCCGTATCGTGCAGGATCAGGACATGCCTTTCCTCGAAGACGGAACGCCGTTGGATATCTGCTTGAACCCGTTGGGCGTACCATCGCGTATGAACCTCGGTCAGCTGTACGAAGCGGTGTTGGCATGGGCTGGTTTGAAACTCGGCCGTAAGTATGCTACTCCGATCTTTGACGGTGCTTCAATCGATCAGGTACAAGCTGAATTGAAAGAAGCGGGTCTTCCGGAATTTGGAAGAGCTTACCTGTACGATGGTTTGACCGGACAGCGTTTCGATCAACCGGTTACGGTAGGTGTGGCATACATGCTGAAACTGGGTCACCTGGTTGACGATAAAATGCACGCACGTTCTATCGGACCTTACTCTCTCATTACGCAACAGCCTCTCGGTGGTAAAGCACAGTTTGGTGGTCAGCGTTTCGGAGAAATGGAGGTTTGGGCGATCGAGGCATTCGGAGCATCGCATATTCTGCAGGAAATTCTCACAATTAAGTCTGACGATGTGGTTGGTCGTGCGAAAGCATACGAATCAATCGTGAAGGGCGAGAACATGCGGAAGCCAAATATCCCTGAGTCGTTCAACGTATTGGTGCATGAACTCAGAGGCTTGGCCCTTGAGATTTCGATGAACTAAAATTCGGTATCGGGCATTAGGCATTAGAAACAATGCCTAACCCCTGATCCCTAAATAGAAAATGAATCACTAACTGAAAACTTGATATATGTCTTTCAGAAAAAATAAAAAAATCAACAGCGACTTCTCTACGATCACCATCAGCCTTGCTTCTCCGGAGTCAATCCTGGAAAGCTCGCACGGTGAAGTAACCCAGCCGGAGACGATCAACTACAGAACCTACAAGCCTGAAATGGGCGGGTTGTTCTGCGAGCGCATCTTCGGTCCGGTGAAAGACTGGGAATGTCACTGCGGTAAATACAAGCGCATTCGGTACAAAGGCATTATCTGCGACCGTTGCGGTGTAGAAGTTACCGAGAAGAAAGTAAGACGCGAGCGTATGGGTCACATCGAACTGGTGGTGCCTGTAGCTCACATCTGGTATTTCCGTTCGCTTCCTAATAAAATCGGTTATCTCCTGGGTCTTCCAACCAAGAAGCTCGACCAGATTATTTATTATGAGCGCTACGTAGTTATTCAGCCGGGTATCAAGGAAGAAGACGGTGTGAACCGGATGGACTTCTTAACAGAAGAAGAATATCTCGACATCATCGACAAGCTTCCGCGTGAGAACCAGATGCTGGATGACAACGATCCGAAGAAATTTATCGCGAAGATGGGTGCTGATGCACTGGAGATGCTGTTGTCACGCCTTCAGCTTGACCAGTTGTCATACGATCTTCGTCACCAGGCAGCAACCGACACTTCACAGCAGCGTAAAGCTGAAGCGTTGAAGCGTTTGAAAGTTGTTGAAGCTTTCCGCGATGCGAATACACGCGTAGAGAACAAGCCTGAGTGGATGGTTATTAAAATGGTGCCTGTAATTCCACCGGAATTGCGTCCGTTAGTTCCGTTGGATGGTGGCCGTTTTGCTACCTCTGACTTGAACGACCTCTACAGACGTGTGATTATCCGTAACAACCGTCTGAAGCGTTTGATCGATATCAAAGCTCCTGAAGTGATCCTTCGTAACGAGAAGCGTATGCTCCAGGAAGCGGTTGACTCGCTGTTCGACAACTCACGTAAAGTGAATGCTGTTCGTTCAGATGGTAACCGTGCGCTGAAGTCTTTGAGCGACATGCTGAAAGGTAAGCAGGGACGTTTCCGTCAGAACCTGTTGGGTAAGCGTGTTGACTACTCAGGCCGTTCCGTAATTGTGGTGGGTCCTGAATTGAAATTGCATGAGTGCGGTCTGCCAAAAGATATGGCGGCCGAATTGTTCAAGCCGTTTATTATCCGCAAGCTCATCGAAAGAGGAATTGTGAAGACGGTGAAGTCGGCTAAGAAAATTGTTGACCGCAAGGATCCTGTGATCTGGGATATTTTGGAAAACGTATTGAAAGGACATCCCGTTCTTTTGAACCGTGCCCCTACGCTCCACAGACTGGGTATCCAGGCTTTCCAGCCGAAGCTGATCGAAGGAAAAGCTATCCAGCTCCACCCGCTCGTGTGTACAGCGTTTAACGCTGACTTTGACGGTGACCAGATGGCTGTTCACGTACCGCTCGGACAAGAGGCGATTCTTGAAGCTTCGTTACTAATGTTGTCATCGCACAACATTCTAAACCCTGCGAACGGTGCACCGGTAACCGTACCTTCTCAAGACATGGTGCTTGGTCTCTACTACCTGACAAAAGGAAGAAAGAGTACACCTGAACATCCAGTCGTTGGCGAGGGCCGCAAGTTCTACTCAACTGAGGAGATCGTGATTGCATTCAACGAAGGCAAACTTTCGAAGCATGCAAACATTAAAGTGCGGGTTCAGGTAAAAGATAAGAAGACAGGCAAGCATTCTTACAAGCTGATCGATACCGTTGTGGGCCGGGTGTTATTCAATCAATACGTTCCTGAAGAAACAGGCTTCGTAGATGAATTGTTGACCAAGAAGAAACTGCAAACGATTATCGCAGATGTTTATAAGACAGCTGGCCCTTCCAAGGCTGCTAAATTCCTGGATGATATCAAGGAGCTCGGTTTCCAGATGGCGTACCGCGGAGGTTTGTCAATGGGATTGAATGACGTGAAGATTCCGGTTGAAAAAGAAAAATTCGTAGGAGAAGCGCAGAAAGAAGTTGATGCCGTTTGGAACAACTACATGATGGGTCTTATCACCGACAACGAACGTTACAACCAGGTAATCGATATCTGGACACGTGCGAACACCATGCTGACCAACACACTGATGCGTCAGCTGGAAGATGATAACCAGGGCTTCAACCCGATCTACATGATGATGCACTCAGGAGCCCGTGGTTCCCGTGAACAGATTCGTCAGCTCGGAGGTATGCGTGGTTTGATGGCAAAACCGCAGAAGAACCTTGCCGGTTCAGTTGGTTCGATCATCGAGAACCCGATCCTTTCGAACTTTAAAGAAGGTTTGGACGTGTTGGAGTACTTTATCTCTACACACGGTGCACGTAAAGGTCTTGCCGATACAGCGTTGAAAACAGCCGATGCAGGTTACCTGACTCGTAGGTTGGTTGACGTTGCACACGACCTGGTAATTACAGAAGAAGATTGCGGCACGTTGCGCGGATTGAAAGTTCAGGCATTGAAAGACAACGAAGATATAGTTGAGCCTTTGTCAGAGCGTATCCTCGGCCGTGTAACCGTACACAATATCTATGATCCGTTGAACGAGGAGTTGATCCTTGCTGCCAACGAAGAAATCACAGAAGAAATCGCAAAACGTATCGAAGAAACTTCTATCGAAGAAGTGGAGATCCGCTCGATCCTGACTTGTGAATCGAAGATGGGTGGTTGCGCAAAATGTTACGGCCGTAACCTGGCTACCGGTAAAATGGTACAGTCTGGTGAAGCAGTAGGTGTGATCGCGGCTCAGTCAATCGGTGAACCTGGAACACAGCTTACCCTCCGTACATTCCACGTGGGTGGTACAGCATCGAACATTGCGGTTGATGCAAACATTAAAGCGAAGTTCCCGGGAGTAGTTGAATTTGAAGGTATCCGTACCATCGACACAACAGACCGTGAAGGCAATAAAGTAACGGTTGTAATGGGTCGTACAGGAGAGATTCGTATACTGGATAAGGAGAACGGCCGCGTGTTGATTTCTAACAACGTTCCTTACGGTGCTTACCTGAAGGTGAAAGACAAGCAGAAAGTTGATAAAGGCGAGGAGCTTTGCTTCTGGGATCCTTACAACGCTGTGATCTTGTCGGAATTCGAGGGTGAGATCGGATACGAAGCCATTATCGAAGGTATCACGTACAAGGAAGAATCTGACGAACAGACTGGTCACCGTGAGAAAGTTATTACTGAGACACGTGACAAGACTAAAAACCCTGCGATTGTCGTGAAGGGTAAATCAGAGACTAAATCATACAACATCCCGGTAGGGGCTCACCTTGCGGTGGATGAAGGCGATAAGATTAAGCCTGGCCAGGTGCTGGTGAAAATCCCGCGTACGTATGGTAAGTCACGTGATATTACCGGAGGTCTTCCTCGTGTGACGGAATTGTTTGAAGCGCGTAATCCTTCAAACCCTGCAGTAGTGAGTGAGATTGACGGTGTAGTAACCTATGGTGGTATCAAGCGCGGTAACCGTGAAATCTTCATCGAATCACGTGATGGTGTTCAGAAGCGTTACCTCGTACCGTTGTCGAAACACATTTTGGTTCAGGATAACGACTTTGTGAAAGCAGGTCAGCCATTGTCTGACGGATCAATTTCTCCGGGCGATATCCTGGCGATCAAAGGACCAACTGCAGTACAGGAATACCTGGTGAATGAAATTCAGGAAGTTTACCGTCTGCAGGGTGTGAAGATCAACGACAAGCACATCGAGTGTATCGTAAGCCAGATGATGCAGAAAGTTGAAATCCTCGATCCGGGCGATACAACCTTCCTTCCGGGAGAATTTGTTGACAAGCTTACGTTCCGTGAAGAGAACGACTTGATTCTTGATAAGAAAGTTGTGATCGAAGCGGGAGACTCCGAGCGGTTCAAGCCGGGCCAGATTATTACGGCACGTGAACTCCGCGATGAGAACTCAACGCTGCGCAGAAACGACAAGAAGCTCGTAGAAGTACGCGATGCATTAGCTGCGGTTTCAAGACCAACGCTTCAGGGTATTACCCAGGCATCGTTGAAAACTGAAAGCTGGCTGTCAGCAGCATCGTTCCAGGAAACAACTAAAGTGTTGAGCGAAGCCGCGATCCGCGGTAAGCGCGATGCACTGATGGGCATGAAGGAGAACGTGATCGTAGGTCACCTGATCCCTGCCGGAACGGGTCAGCGCAAGTACGTAGACATGATCGTGACGCATAAAGACGAGTACGATGCCTTCGTAGAAGCAAATGAAACGAAGCAGAAGGATCGCGAGAAAGAGCTGCAGGACTAACCTGATTTAACAATTGATCAATTTAACTATGTGCGAATGGGAAACTGTTCGCACATTTGTTTTTTAGTACCTTAGCATCACCGCATCGTTGAATTATTAAATCAACTCATTGTTGAATTATAAATAGCTATGGCAGACGAGAAAAAAGACAATATCCAGCAGAACCAGATTAACATAGAGCTCTCCGAAGAGATTGCGGAGGGAATTTATTCCAACCTGGCCATGATTGCACACTCGAACAGCGAGTTTGTAATTGACTTCATTAAGCTAATGCCGGGCGTGCCAAAAGCCAGAGTGAAAGCGCGAGTAATCGTTACGCCTGAGCATGCAAAACGCTTATTGGGAGCACTGAAAGAGAATATCGATAAGTACGAAGCAAACTTCGGAACGATTAAGCAAACACAAGGAGCACCCAAGTTTCCCATGAACTTCGGTGGAACGATGGGAGAAGCATAGTAGTATCCAACGTGAACCCGTACGCAATCCTGGGCGTATCTGTCCATGCGACTGACCTTGAAATCAAACGCGCCTATCGCGATCTGGTAAAACGTTATCATCCCGACAGGCGATCACCGGAATCATCGCATGAGCAGATCGTTGCGATCAACTACGCGTACGACATTTTATCTGATCCTGAAAAGCGTGCTCAATACGATCGCGGTTTTGCATCAATATTCATCGTACCTGAACCGCAGGAGGATCCGCGGGAAGTGTATAAACGCGAATACAAGCGCAAGCGTTGGGAGCGTGAAAAGAAAGAGCGTGAAGAAATGCTCGCGCGGAGAAAGGCAATCTATAGGGTGTTACAGTTGTTGCATTTTGGAGTTCTGGTATTCGGGGTTATTCTCATATTCAACGATTGGCTTGAGGATAACACCTGGTATTTCTGGCATGTGATGATGACGATAAGCGCAGCGTATATCTGTTACAAAAAAGAACCTGAAGGGTTTGCGTTTGGTCTTGCGCAATGGAATTTATTTGTTTGCGCTGTCACGCTGATAGCTACTTTAAGTTGAACGTTTGTTGAAAGGACCCTCGGGATTTTAGCCGAAAGGCTATCTTTGTTCAAATACTCGCTCGTATCAGGTATGAAAAAACTAATTCCCCTTCTTTTAATCGTAGCGATGGTTGCGTGCAACCAAAACACGGACAAGCCAACGAGTCACGTCACCATCACTGGCATTGATTCAACCCGTAAACCGGGAGATGACTTCTTCACGTATGTGAATGGTATCTGGTACGACACTGCGAGAATTCCGGAGAGTCAGACGGGTGTGGGGTCGTATTCGTTTTTGAATTTTCCGCAGCGCATGCGCCTGCGCGCGATCCTCGACAGTGTTTCAAAAGCTGATAACGCTCCGGGTAGCATCGAACAGAAAGTGGGAGATTTTTATGCTTCCGGAATGGACACCGCTGCGATTAACAAACGGGGTTACGAACCGATTAAGCCGTTACTAACGCGGATCGATGCGTTGAATGATGTTAACGGTTTGTTGAAACTGGTATGCGATGAGCAGAAGACGGGCAATGCTTCAATTCTTGGTTTTTATGTCGGGCCAGACGATCACAACAGCAGCGTTAACATTGCGCAATTCGTTCAAACCGGTATCGGCCTGCCCGAAAGAGATTACTATTTCAAGACGGATTCGTCAACCGTCAAAATCCAAAACGCTTATAAGAACTATCTGGCGCGGTTATTTGAATTAACAGGAGTTGATGCAACAACAGCCGCTCGAAACGCCCAAACCACATTTGCGTTGGAAAAACAATTGGCGGGTTCGCACAGAACGAACATTGAACTCCGGGACGTAAGGGTAAACTACAACAAATTCGCGGTAGCAGCGCTTGCCAAAAAACATACAAACCTGAATTGGTCATTGGTCCTGAACCAGTTGGGTGCTGCTGTCGATTCAGTCAATGTTGGTCAGCCTGCATACTATGACAAACTGAATACGTTATTGAAAACGGTTCCGCTAAGCGACTGGAAGGTTTACCTGAAAGCAAACTCACTCACCAGTTATGCGGGCTACCTCAGTAAACCTTTTGTAGATGCCTCGTTTGAATACAACAAGGCACTCACCGGGCAAGCCGTGCAAAAGCCACGCGCGGAAGAAATGACTCAGGCGGTTGATCGCTCGCTTGGGCATGCCTTAGCACAACTTTATGTGAAAAAGTATTTTCCCGAGGAGGCAAAGAAACACATGCGTGTGCTGGTGGATAATCTAAAGAAAGCTTTTGAGGCCCGAATCACGAAGCTCGACTGGATGAGCGACTCTACGAAGGCAAAGGCAAAAGAAAAACTTTATGCATTTACGGAGAAGATTGGGTACCCCGACAAATGGCGCGATTACTCCGCCGTTGATGTGAAACGCGATACGTATTTCGAAAATAGCCTCGCAGCCAACCGAAACGACTACCTCTATAACGTAAGCAAACTTGGACAGCCGGTTGACCGAAGTGAATGGCTGACGACACCGCCTACCGTAACAGCATATAACAATCCTCCGCTGAATGAAATTGTTTTTCCTGCGGGCATCCTCCAGTCACCTTATTTCGATTTATATGCCGACGATGCGCTGAACTATGGCGGGATTGGTATGGTGATCGGACATGAGATCACACATTCATTCGATGACCAGGGTGCGCAGTTTGATAAATCAGGAAACGTTACAGACTGGTGGACGAAAGCTGACTATGAAAAATTTCAGGCAAGAACACGGCAAGTGATTGACCAGTACAACCAGTTTACAGTACTCGATTCAGTACACATAAAGGGTCCTTTGACGGTAGGCGAAAATACCGCAGACATTGCCGGAGTAGCCATTGCGTATGATGCATTTAAGCTGACGCAGCAGGGACAGGATACAACCCGGATTGACGGGTTTACACCTGATCAGCGCTTTTTCATTTCCGTTGCACGGATCTGGCGCGTGAAAACCCGCGATGAGTTTCTGCGGATGTACGTGAACACCAACTCACATTCACCTGCGAAGTGGCGGGTAAACGGACCGTTGATGAACTTCACGCCTTTTTATAAGGCATTTAATGTTCAGCCCGGAGACAAAATGTATAAACCTGAAGCTGACCGGATCACCGTTTGGTGAGTACTATGAGATTGTTAGCTGCAGCATTTTTAATTTGGGCTTTGGCCTCGTGTTCTTCATCGGCACGCGTATCCTTTACCGACAATAAGACTATCGCGCACCGCGGGGCCTGGAAAATGGATACGCTTCCGCAGAATTCCATTGCATCGTTAAGGAAGGCTATTGAACTGAAGGCTGCCGGCGCTGAGTTTGATGTTCGAATGACAAAAGATGACGTGCTGGTAATTAACCACGATCCGCTTTACGCAGAAGATACAATCGAACGGAAGACATATCAGGAACTCTCGAAGCATAAACTCAAGAATGGCGAAAAACTGCCTACGCTGGAAGACTACCTGAAAGCGGGCAGCAAGCGCAATAGCTCAACGCGACTGATCGTGGAAGTAAAACCATCCATCGTTGATAAAACACAGGGTATCCGGGCAGCCGAAAAAGCGCTGGCACTGGTGGAGAAACTCGGGGTGGAAAACCGGGTGGTGTACATCAGTTTCGACTACGCCATCCTGAAACGAATCCACGCCCTCGATCCAAAGGCTATCACCCAGTATCTCACGGGCGATAAAACGCCCGCTGAACTTAAAGCAGACGGCATCAGCGGGGCAGACTATCACATCTCGGTTTACCGCAAAAATCCTGAGTGGATCGGCCAGCTCAAAAAAGACGGAATGATCCTGAACGCCTGGACCGTAAATGCGGCAGAAGATATGGACTGGCTGCTGGATCAGGGGTTCGATTTTATCACTACCGACCAGCCAGAATTGCTCCTGGAAAGAGTAAAAATCCGCGAAAAGACGCCAGCCGGGAAGTGATTTCCGCCTTAAAATGCGGGTTTATGGGCGTATTAAATCTTTTCGCCGATCTGTAAAAAGCTGAAAATCAGCCCGAAATGGCCCTTTGCCTGTTAAAAATCTTTTGATCAGGGTTTTGTAACAAGCCTTCTTTATGATACCTTTGCAGTCCTAATTTTTGAAAGGTTCATAATAAACATTATAAATGCCTACCATTCAGCAACTTGTAAGAAAAGGACGCAAGAAATTGGAGTTTAAATCCAAGTCTCCGGCCCTCGATTCATGCCCTCAGCGCAGAGGTGTTTGTACACGTGTGTACACCACAACACCGAAGAAGCCAAACTCAGCTATGCGTAAAGTGGCTCGTGTTCGCTTGACCAACCAAAAGGAGGTTAACGCATACATCCCTGGCGAAGGACACAACCTGCAGGAACACTCAATTGTGCTGATCCGCGGTGGCAGGGTGAAGGACCTTCCCGGTGTTCGTTACCACATCGTGCGTGGCGCGTTGGATACTGCCGGTGTAAACGGCCGTAAGCAGAGCCGCTCTAAGTATGGTGCAAAACGTCCTAAAGCTGGTGCAGCAGCAGCTCCGGCAGCAAAAGGCAAAAAATAATTTTCAGAAGCGATGAGAAAAGCAAAACCTAAAAAAAGATACTTACTTCCTGACCCTAAGTTTCAGGACACACTTGTAACCAAGTTTGTAAACTATCTGATGGAGCAAGGCAAGAAGAGCGTTGCTTACGGAATTTTCTATGATGCGATCGAGCAGGTAGAGAAGAAGACAGGTGAAAGCGGTCTTGAAGTGTGGAAGCGCGCCATGAACAACCTGATGCCTTCTGTTGAGGTGAAAAGCCGTCGTGTAGGCGGGGCAACGTTCCAGGTGCCGGTTGAAATCCGTCCTGAGCGTAAGATCAACCTGAGCATCAAGTGGCTCATCGACTTCTCTCGTCTGCGTGGTGAAAAAACCATGATGGACAAACTCGCAGCAGAAATCATCGCTGCATCAAAAGGCGAAGGTGCTGCCATCAAGAAGAAAGAGGATACGCACCGGATGGCCGATGCGAACAAAGCCTTCTCTCATTTCAGATTCTAATTTTCCAGCAATAACTATTCATGGCAAGAGATCTTAAATTCACCAGAAACATCGGTATTGCGGCTCACATTGATGCCGGAAAAACAACAACTACCGAGCGTATCCTGTACTATGCAGGGGTGAATCATAAAATTGGTGAAGTGCACGAAGGTGCAGCCACGATGGACTGGATGGCGCAGGAGCAGGAGCGTGGTATCACGATTACCTCTGCCGCAACTACAGTTCACTGGAAATACCGCAATAACGAATATCACGTAAACATCATTGATACACCGGGTCACGTTGACTTTACCGTTGAGGTGAACCGTTCACTTCGTGTGTTGGATGGTCTTGTGTTCCTGTTCAGTTCGGTTGATGGTGTTGAGCCTCAGTCAGAAACGAACTGGCGCCTGGCCGACAACTACAAGGTTGCTCGTATCGGGTTCGTCAATAAAATGGACCGTTCGGGTGCAGACTTCCTCGGAGTTTGTAAGCAGGTGAAGGAACAATTGGGCAGCAATGCCGTTGCGCTTCAATTGCCAATCGGTTCGGAGGATAACTTCCGCGGAGTGGTTGACTTGATCAACAACCGGGGTATTATCTGGAATGAGAACGATAAGGGTATGACCTTCCAGGTTATCCCGATTCCGGAAGACATGGTTGCAGAAGCAGCTGAATACCGCGAGAAATTGCTTGAAGCTGTTGCTGAATATGATGAAACGCTCATCGAGAAATTCTTTGAAGATCCGAACTCAATTTCTGAGACGGAAATTCTGACAGCACTTCGCAAGGCTACTATTGATATGAAGATCGTTCCAATGATGTGCGGTTCTTCATTCAAGAATAAAGGCGTTCAGACAATGCTGGACTACGTGATGGAATTGCTTCCTTCTCCATTGGATAAGGATGTAATCATCGGTACAAATCCGGACACAGAAGCTGAAGTCGAAATTCGCCCGAACGAAAACGAGCCATTTGTAGGTCTTGCATTTAAGATTGCAACAGACCCATTCGTAGGTCGTCTTTGCTTCGTACGCGCATACTCGGGCGTGCTTGAGTCAGGTTCTTATATTCAGAACACACGTTCTGGCCAGAAAGAACGTATCTCACGCGTATTCCAGATGCACGCTAACAAGCAGAACCAGATTGAACGATTACAGGCTGGTGACATTGGTGCGGTTGTTGGGTTCAAAGACATTAAAACGGGTGACACACTGTGCGATGAAAAACGTCCGGTGGTACTGGAGTCAATGATCTTCCCGGAACCTGTTATCGGGTACGCAATCGAGCCTAAGAAGCAGGCTGATGCCGATAAACTGGGTATGGCGATTTCAAAACTTGTTGAAGAAGATCCAACACTTCGCGTAAATACCGATCAGGAGACTGGTCAGACTATTCTTCGCGGTATGGGTGAACTTCACCTGGAGATCATCATCGACCGTCTGAAGCGTGAATTTAAAGTAGAAATCAACCAGGGTGCTCCCCAGGTTGCTTACAAAGAAGCGCTTACCAAATCGGTTGAGCATAAAGAAGTTTACAAGAAGCAGACCGGTGGTCGCGGTAAGTTTGCGGATATCGTATTCGAAATCGGACCACGTGAACTTGGCCCTGAAGACAAGCCAGGTCTTGAATTCGAGAATGATATCGTAGGCGGTGTGATCCCTCGCGAATTCATCCCGGCTATTCAGAAAGGCTTCGAACAATCCATGAGTAACGGACCGTTGGCGGGTTATCCGATTGACTCGATGAAAGTTCGTCTGTTCCATGGTTCATACCATGATGTAGACTCTGACTCTCTGTCGTTTGAATTGGCAGCTCGTATCGGTTTCAAAGAAGCGGCCAGCAAATGTGCTCCGCAACTGCTCGAACCAATCATGGGCGTTGAGGTAATTTCTCCGGATGAGTACACAGGTTCTGTAACAGGTGACTTGAACCGCAGAAGAGGTATCATGAAAGGAATGGATACACGGGGTGGAGCGCAGGTGATCAAGGCAGATGTGCCGCTGAAAGAACTTTTCGGTTACATCACCGACTTGAGAACATTGACTTCAGGTCGTGCGTCAGCTAACCTGACATTCTCTCACTACTCACCGGTTCCGAAGAACCTTGCCGATAAAGTAATTGAAGAAGTAAAGGGCGCTGTAGCCGCTAAATAAAATATCTAAAAGACGTTTAGATTATGAACCAGAAAATCAGAATTAAATTGAAATCTTACGACCACACGTTGGTTGATAAGTCATCTGAAAAAATCGTGCGCGCAGTGAAAGCTACAGGCGCTGTGGTTAGCGGACCAATTCCGTTGCCAACGGAGCGTGAAATTTTTACCGTACTTCGTTCACCTCACGTAAACAAGAAGTCACGTGAGCAGTTTCAGCTGTGCACCTACAAGCGTTTGGTTGATATCTATTCAAACAGCGCAAAAACAGTTGATGCCCTGATGAAGCTCGAGCTTCCAAGTGGCGTTGATGTTGAAATCAAAGTGTAGTTAAAACGCGCTCAGAAAATAAGAAGCCTCCTTAATCCAGGGAGGCTTTTTCGTTTTGATACTGCAGCGCCCAAATCACTCCCCCGAGGGTGGCCACCCCCAGTACGCAGGCGCCTGCATAAGAAGTCTTTTTTAAATGAAACCGATTGGGCTTTGTAGCGAATTTTTTGGGGCCATTCAGGGTTTGAAAGACCTCTGAAACCCAGAATTCATGATCAAAGTGAATCGGTTCGGAGAGATCTGCCTTTGCGGAAAGTGTGAGATAACTTCGGAATGTGAGGGGCGATTCGTTCAGTGTGTACGATTTGAATTCTACGATGATTCCCTCTTCCATTTTCCGGTTTTTCTCGTTGGCAGCAGTAGGCAGTTGAAAGAGTTTTGGACTTAACGTCAAGGGTGTTTCCTGTGCCTGTGATTTAGGGGGAATAAATCCGGATACCTCACCACTCGTGAGTTTTCCATTGATTGTTGCCGATTGCGAGGTGTAGTTCATCCACCGCGTTTCGGTTCCATTCATTTCGGCTGCTAACGAGAGATTTTTGTCGGAGTAGCTTTTGCGCATGTCGCCAATGATTAATGCCGACTTGCTCCAGTCGACATACAATGGCGTTGAAAGTTTATTATAAAGTGAAATTTTCACCGGCCCCTGTTCTCCGCTAAAGTCGTACGTGATTTTAACGGTATCATTTTCGACTATAAACTCGTGTTGATTTTCTTTTTTAAGCGGACTGCTGATCGTGGCATACTGGTACGTTGAACAGCCTGTACAAACTACGATCAGGAGCGCGAGGAAGGGGAGTGTTTTCATGGGCCAGGGTTTTGCTGAAAAAAGCAAATCCCCTGCCGTGTTTTTTACTTGATCAGTCGCTTGTGAAAATAAAGTTCATGAGCCGGAAGTAATTCAGGGTGAGCGATTTTCACGAGATCTTTCAGAATAATGTCTGGTCTCAGGTAGCCTAACTCCAGGAATTCACTGCCGCCTTTTGCACCCTGACGGGCATTGTAGGTATAAACCTGCCGAATCTGGTAGGGGTTAAATTTCGTGTAACGCTCATCAGCATTTTTCATTTCTTCCAGGGTGCCGAAGGATGCGATACCGATCCATAGGTCAGCAGCATAGGCCTTTTCGAAAACCGCTTCGAAGCTCAATTGCAAAAAGCCTTTTGTTGAATCAGCTTTCCAAAGGTAGTCGGTGCCGGCATCGTTCAGGAGTTTTGCAGCGTAGTTCCGGCCTCCGGGCATGAACCAAGCATCGCTGTACATGACACCGCTCAGTACGGTAGGTCGTTTACTCACCCGGCTTACCAGCTTCTTTGTTTCCAGGTAGTTTTGTTCGATCATGCTAAAGATCTTATCGGCTTCTTTTTCCTTTTCGAAGAACAACGCCATGAATTTAATCCATTCGGCCCGGCCAAGCGGATGTTCTTCCAGGTATTCGGCATTCAGAACAACCGGTATTCCAAGCTCTTGAATTTTCTTCAACTGACCTAAGTCGGCTGTCATGGTGTAACTCATCACCATGTCGGGCTTTAGCATCACCAGTTTTTCGATGTTCATGCCTTTATCGATACCCAGTTCTTCAACCTTCCCTGCATCAATGAGCTTTCGTGTTTTCTCGGAACTTATGTAGTCGGTGGTCGGGAAGCCAACCAGTTTGTTACTCACTTCCAGGTAGTCGAGCAACGGGATATGGGTGGTTGAGGTGCAAACAATTCGTTGAATTGGCGTATAAATTACTTTTACATCGTCACCATGTTTAGGCGCGGTTGTTCCGCGCTTCACCAGCAGATATTTATAACCTGAGGTTGCGCCTTTGTAAGGATAGGTAACTTCAACCAGGTTAGCGCTTCCCATGGGCGTTACGCGGAAGCCGGTCGCATAGCGAATCGATTGTGCGTGGCCCGCAAACGTGACAAACAGGATAGCTGCCGTAAGCAATTTTTTCATATCGCAATGATACTTTAATTCTGTTTAATCTTTGATACCTTTAATCACACGCTGATCTATGTCGAAGGAAAAGGAAAAGCCGAAGGATAATGCTACGGAAGATTACTATTTCGAAAACGGCCTGCTCGTTTTTACGGAAGCCTATCATCGAAAACGCGGGTACTGTTGCAAAAGCGGCTGTCGCCACTGCCCTTATGGTTTCAGGAAGAAGGATTAGGATTTTTTAACCGCTTCGCGGTAAAGTGTTATCAATTTGGCAGCGGCCCGATGTGGAGGCAAGCCCTGTTTTGCGACCTGTTCCTCGAGTGCCTCAGCCTTTTCCCGAAGACCCGGGAATTTGGATAATTCGTTTTTCAGCAGGTGCTCGAACGATTCGTGAAACGCCGTGATCCGTTGTGCGTTGCGCTGGACATCCAGGTATCCATTTTGCGTTAGCTGATCCCGGAACAGTTCGATGGTGTGCCACACCTCCCGGATGCCTGTTCCGTTCAAAGCCGAGCACGTCAATACGTTGGGCTTCCAACCGGATTGGTTGTCGCTAAATAAATTCAGCGCATGCTGGTAATCGGCCTGCGCCTCGCGTGCCCGCTTCAGGTTATCACCATCGGCCTTTGTAATGAGTATGGTGTCGGCCATTTCCATGATACCTTTTTTGATACCCTGAAGTTCATCTCCTGCCCCGGCCAGCATGAGCAGCAGAAAGAAGTCGACCAGATTTTTAACACTCGTTTCGGATTGGCCCACACCGACCGTTTCAACAAGAATTACGTCATACCCTGCCGCTTCACACAGTAAAATGGATTCGCGTGTTTTCGAACCTGTTCCGCCAAGTGTGTTGCCGGATGCTGTAGGCCGGATGAAGGCAAGCGGATTTTTAGAAAGTTCATCCATGCGTGTTTTATCACCAAGAATGCTTCCTTTCGTAACCTGACTGCTTGGATCGATTGTTAATACCGCCAGTTTTTTATTCAGGGAAGTAATATACTTTCCGAATGCTTCAATAAAGGTGCTCTTACCCACACCCGGAACTCCGGTGATGCCAATGCGGATGGAGTTTTTGGAGGGCGTGAGTTTTGAAATTAATGCCAGGGCCTGCTCCTGATCTTCGGGAAGACTGCTTTCGGCCAAACTGATGGCTTTGGCCAGAATGATCCGGTCACCGGCAGCGACTCCGGCAGCATATTCCTCGGTTGACAGGCGCTGTTTCACGTAATATTTTTTGACCTAAATGCCTAAATTTAGGGATACTTACCGTACCCCCATGAAAAAGTTTTGGATAGACTGTGTGATCGCAACCGCGTTTGTTTTTGCTGTATTAGGCGGTCTGTATGGCATTACAACTCTTGCTATTTTTAACGCGTTCGATCCCTTGGGGAAGGCTTTGGGAGACATGGAAATGACGGACATTGCCTTTTCACAACTTCGTGAAGATCCACCATTGGATACGAACATCGTCATCGTTAACATCGGAAAGCTTTCGCGGGGAGAAATCGGTCAGCAGATATTAACGCTCAACCACTTTAAACCAAAGGTAATTGCACTTGACATCATATTTGCGTGCGATGGCGGATTTACGGACTCGATCAGTTGCCCTGGGTTGTACGATACGTTGGGGAATATGATTTTTGGTGAGGCGGTGCGACAAGCTCAAGGTCGGATGGTACTTGCGCATAAATTGTGGCAGACTAAAAAGCTTGTCCGTGAATTGGGGGACGTTCAAATTTATGATTCGCTGGAGCATACCGATGACTACCTCCGGCAGGATGCATACGAAGGCTTTGTAAACTTAGACACAGATGCCGAAAATCAGGAAGATCTAAAAGTTTGTCGCGCCCTAAATCCCACCATCACGGTTAACGGAAATCCTGAGCTTGCATTTTCTGTCAGAATTGCGATGCTCTACGATTCTGTTAAAACACGTAGGTTTCTGGATCGCGGAAACTTTCTCGAAGCGATTAACTATCGTGGCAATATAGTCGACTGGTATGGCGCTTCGAACTTTGCCGGTCGGTATGCAGTGCTGGATTGTGAACAGGCGCTTGATACGAGTATGTTCGTGGGAAGTATGATTAAGGACAAAATTGTGATTATGGGTTTTTTGGGAGAGACGCTACGGGATACTTCTTGGGACGATAAGTTTATAACACCTTTAAATAAAAATTATGCTGGCAAAACACGACCCGACATGTACGGGGTAGTGGTTCACGCCAATGCAGTGTCAATGATTTTGGACGAAGACTATGTCGATCAACTCGCAGTTTGGCAGCAATGGGCAATTGCCATCATAGTCTGTTTCCTGAATGTGGCATTGTTTTCGCTTATTCATCTAAAGATTCCGAAATGGTTCGATGCCCTTAGTATTGTACTCCAGCTGGTTCAAATCTTGCTTTTTACGTTTGTTATGGTGTACGTGTTCAGTTTGGCAAATTTTAAGCTGAATCTGACCATTACGCTGGCAGCGTTGGCCTTGGTGGGAACCTGCTATGAAATCTACGAATCTGTCGTAAAAACGCTGTTTCAGACCATTAAACGGAGACGGTGGATTACCAAAAGGAGGAAGCGGGTATTAACGCCCTGAGTTCGGATTATTTAGTAAATTTGCCCTATAAATCAGTTTCCAAACCCATGAAAACCAGAAAGTTAACCGCTATAGTTGCGCTTCTTTTTATCACCTCAACGGCATTTTCTCAAGACTATGCCTTTAAAGTGATGGCGAACAAAGGCTCGAATGAAGTGAAGACCGGAGACACGTGGCAGCCTATTAAGACCGGTTCAAGTCTGAAGTCAACTGACGAAGTAAAACTTGCTGATAACGCTTATCTCGGATTGATCTCTGCCCAGGGCAAGCCGTTGGAGGTTCGCGAGGCAGGGAACTATAAAGTCGCTGATCTTACAAAGAAGATTGCTGCCGGTTCTAGTGTTGTTAACAAATACACCGACTTCATTTTAAGTTCAAACGCTGAGACCAAGAAAAACCGCCTTAGCGCAACGGGAGCTGTTCACCGCGGTGATCCAAGCGAGATCAATGTTCACTTGCCTGAGAACCAAACATCCATCATGAACAACGTGGCCGTTGTTAGCTGGACGACAACCGTTCCGGGTCCTTATGTAATTGTTGTTTTGAATATGGCGGATGAAGAACTCGCCAGAATCGAAACAGCTGAGAAAACCGTGAGTATCGATGTGAAAGATCCCAAGTACAAGTTTAATGTTCCCGGAGATCCATTCTCAAAAGGTCTGGTGTTGCAGGTGCTCTCAAAGGCAAATGCGAAGCAGGACTCAAAGAGATTTGTTATTCAGGCATTGGATGCAAAGAATGCAGAGAAACTCAATGCTGAATTGAAAACAGTAGTGAGCGAAGTGACTGAAGAATCAGCCATGCAACAATTGATTTTGGCAGGCTTCTATGAAAATAATCATCTGTTGATTGATGCCATAGCAGCGTATGAGAAAGCAATTAAACTGGAACCCGAAGTAACTTCATACCAGGAAGCGTATGATGACTTTTTGATCAGAAACAACATCAAGAAATAATTTTTTATATAACAGCATCATGAAAGAGCTGCTGTTGCGGCTCTTTTGCTTTAACCCACAACCCAATTAACTACATGAAAATTCGTTTATTTTTTGTCTTGGCTTTTCTTTTCGTGAATCAATTGCTGTTTGCCCAAACGTACGCTTTCAAAGTGCTGGTGAGTAAGGGAAAAACAGAAGTAAAAAATGATAATAATTGGCAGACGATAAAGGTTGGGGCTTCGCTGAAACCGACAGACGAAGTTAAGGTTGGCGAAAACGCCTATCTTGGACTGATCCACGCGAGCGGTAAGCCTCTTGAGGTTCGCGAGGCAAAAACCTTTAAAGTTTCTGACCTGGTTGCAAAAGTGAACCCGGGAACCAGTGTTATTAATAAGTACACTGATTTTATTCTCAGCAGCGAACAGCAAAAAAAGAACAGACTTTCGGCAACGGGAGCTGTACACCGTGGACCGGTTGTGCCCAAAGATGTGATTCTTGCTTTCCTTCCTGAGTCGGATTTGTCGAAGGCATATGGGGATCAGGTTACCATTGCATGGTCAACGAACAACGTGAAAGGTCCTTACCAGGTTATTTTCTCCAATTTGATGGAAGAAGACATTGCGCGAATTGATGCAACTGAATCGTTCGTGACAATTTCCTTAAATGACGATAAATTTAAACGTGAGCCGCAGGTAATGGTGCGGATTGTTGCCAAGGACAAACCCGGAGCCGGCTCGAAGAATTATATTGTTAAGCGACTTCAAAAAGATGACCGAACAAAAATTGACAGCCTGATGGCTCAGTTAGATCCTTCTATGGATCGCTCATCTGCGTTGACTCAGTATGTGCTCGCTGGATTTTACGAGGAGAATTTACTTCTGGTAGATGCGTTAACGGCTTATCATGAAGCCTATAGGAAGGCTCCGGATGTAGAACTTTATAAAAATGCGTATGCCGAATTCCTGAAACGTATGGAGTTCAAATAAATCTTTTCAACCGAATCATAAAGGCCTGATTTACACGCGTAAGTCGGGCCTTTCTGTTTTAAAAACACGTTTGGCAGAGCCGTTTTATATCCTATTTTTGTAGGGTTCAAAAACACCTCCATGAGCGTATTAGTAAATAAAAATTCCCGTGTAATTGTGCAGGGCTTCACCGGATCGGAAGGGTCTTTCCATGCCGGCCAGATGATCGAATATGGTACCAACGTAGTAGGCGGGGTAACACCTGGAAAGGGTGGCACCGAACACCTCGGTCGCCCGGTATTCAACACGGTAAAGGAAGCGGTTGAAAAAACCGGTGCGGATGTTACGATCATTTTTGTGCCCCCGGCTTTTGCAGCGGATGCGATTATGGAGGCAACGGAGGCTGGTATTAAGGTAGTAATCACCATTACCGAAGGTATCCCTGTGAAGGATATGATGGTGGCCAAGAAATACCTCAAAAATAAAAAAGATGTGGTGCTGATCGGGCCGAACTGTCCGGGGGTGATAACTCCGGGCGAGGCTAAGGTAGGTATCATGCCGGGCTTCGTGTTTAAGAAGGGCCGGATCGGAGTCGTATCCAAATCAGGAACGTTAACCTATGAGGCGGCCGACCAAATTGTTAAGGCAGGCTTGGGAATATCAACGGCCATCGGTATCGGGGGCGACCCGATTATCGGAACACCTACAAAAGATGCGGTTGAATTGCTCATGAACGATCCTGAAACAGATGCAATCGTGATGATTGGTGAGATTGGTGGTAACTATGAACCAACTGCAGCACGCTGGATCAAAGAAACCGGAAACAAGAAACCGGTAGTTGGATTCATTGCCGGACAAACAGCTCCTCCGGGAAGACGAATGGGCCATGCCGGTGCGATCATTGGCGGAGCAGAAGATACTGCCGCAGCGAAAATGAAAATTATGCGCGAATGCGGCATCCACGTAGTTGAATCACCGGCTGAAATCGGGGATACAATCGTGAAGGTGTTAAAGAAGAAGTAAGTAATAGTAACTGCAAATAAAAAAGGGATGCAACAGCATCCCTTTTGCTTTTAGCACGGTTCAGTTACAAGAGGTGGTTGGCGAGGTTTGCCAGCTCCGAACGTTCACCTTTCTCAAGCGTGATGTGCGCATACAATTCGTGGTTCTTTAACCGGTCGATCAGGTACGAAAGGCCGTTACTTTGAGAATCGAGGTAAGGCGTATCAATCTGATAAATGTCGCCCGTAAAAATGAACTTGGTGTTTTCACCTGCGCGGGTAATAATTGTTTTTACTTCATGGGGTGTCAGGTTCTGCGCTTCATCCACAATAAAGCAGATGTTTGAAAGGCTTCTTCCGCGGATGTACGCCAGGGGCGTGATCACCAGCTTTTCCTGATTCACCATCTCGGTGATCTTTGAATATTCTTTGTCGGTTTCGCTGTATTGATTTTGGATATACTTCAGGTTGTCCCAAAGCGGTTCCATGTATGGATTGAGCTTCGACTTGATGTCGCCCGGCAGGTAGCCAATGTCTTTGTTACTCAGGGGAACAATCGGCCTTGCCAGATAGATTTGCTTGAACTCGCGCTTCTGCTCGAGGGCTCCCGCCAGGGCAAGCAATGTTTTTCCGGTACCGGCTACACCCTGAATTGACACCAGTTTAATTTCAGGCTTCATCACCGCATGTATGGCAAAGGTCTGTTCGGCATTGCGGGGCTTAATTCCATACACCGAGCGCTTTTCAACCTGCTCGATCATCTCGTTGTACGGATTGTAGTAGGCCAGTACCGACTTCTTTCCGCTTTTCAGAATATAGAAGTGATTCTTCTCGGGTTCAAGCTTGCCCAGAATCTCTTTGGGCGGGCAATACCCTTTGTCGTAGAGGAGGTTGATCATATTTGAATCAACATCCTCGATTACGGTACGACCCGTGTAGAGCGAAGAAATGTTCTGAACCTTACCCGTTGTGTAGTCTTCCGCAAGCAGGCCGAGCGACATCGCCTTCAGGCGAAGGTTTACGTCTTTGGAAACCAGGATAACCCGGCGGCCTTTTTCCTCCTTTTGAAGCGAAAGCGCGGCATTCAGGATCCGGTGATCGGCTTTGTCTTCGTTGAAAACTTTATTGGCATCCAGCCGCTCGGTGCCGCTGGTATCCATGATGACTTTGAAATTTCCCTTGCTTTTGCCGTTGAGCGGGTTCCAGTTATGAAGCATCTGGCCCTTAGCAAGCTTGTCGATCAGGCGAATGAACTCCCGTGCCTCAAAATTCTTGGTGTCGTTGCCTTTTTTAAAATTGTCGAGTTCCTCGAGGACGGTAATCGGAATTCCTATATCGTGTTCGGCAAAATTGAGGATGGAATTGTGTTCATAGATAATTACAGAAGTATCCAGCACGAAGATCTTCTTCTCCTTTTGGGTTTTCGACATACCTGCACAAAGAACTTGGTTGACTAAATGTACTGAAAACCCGTGCGAACTTGAAAGAGGATAAAAAGTGAATTTTTTTTATACCTTTAACGTCCCTCGTTAAGGAAGTGTTAAGTCACCTTGACGCCTCTAATACTCCTGCACAACGTTCGTAAGACACGCCCCGGCTAACTCTACAAATGACAAACGGTGTGTCAACGCTTTCTTCCGCCACTCAACGTTTCGTCATCATCCTCATCATCTTCCGAGAAGTTCTTCGGCAGGGTGAACATGCTGCTCAGTAAATCCTTGAACTGGTTTCCGGCGGTCAGGTTGTGTTTGCTGATCAGGCTGTACTCGGCCAGTCCATGCAACGCAAACTCCATGAGGAACAGTTTTACGGCATCGGGTTGAGCCTTTTGATATTCTTTGATCAGATCGGCCAAACCGGGAACACTTTTCAATGCCTTTTCAAAGTCGGCTTGGTTCATGTCGTGCAGCAGGTCGATTTTGTTTCCTTCGCTGAACCAGTCGGCAATCTTTTTATACGGACTTTTCTCTTTCTGTTTCCTGAATTTATCAGGATCAGGGAAGTAGTTCATGAATTGTGTGCGGATAGCTTTTCCAATCAGGTTCTGCGCCACGATGCCGGGTCCTTCCTGCTCGCCTTCGTAAACCAGTTCAACTTTACCCGTTATGGCAGGAACCACCCCGATGAAGTCGCTTACGCGGATGGATGCATTCTTTTCATTGTTAATGATGCTCCTGCGCTCGGCAGCAGCCACCAGGTTTTCATAGGCAGAGATAGTCAATCGGGCTGAGACACCGCTCTTCGCATCAATGAACTCACTTTTGCGTGCCTCGAATGCAATTTGTTCGATCAGGTCTTTTGCCAGTTCGTGAACGGTAATCGCTTTTTGTTCGGGTTTCAGGTTGGCTTCCTGTTGGGTAATTCGTTTCCCGATGTCGAGTGTTTTCGGATAGTGTGTTATGATCTGACTATCGATACGATCTTTCAGGGGCGTTACAATGCTTCCGCGGTTAGTATAGTCTTCCGGGTTGGCAGTAAAGACAAATTGTAAATCCAGCGGCATGCGAATCTTAAAGCCACGAATCTGGATATCACCTTCCTGAAGAATGTTGAACAGCGCCACCTGAATTCGCGCCTGTAAATCGGGAAGTTCGTTAATCACGAAAATGCTGCGGTTAGAACGCGGGATCAATCCGAAATGAATTACGCGCTCATCGGAGTATGGGAGTTTCAGGGAAGCAGCTTTAATCGGGTCTACGTCACCGATCAAATCGGCAATGGAAACATCGGGTGTAGCCAGTTTTTCGGAATAACGTTCATCGCGGTGCAACCATGCGATCGGGGTGTTATCGCCCAATTCTGCAAGCTTGTCTTTTGCATATCGCGACAGCGGCTGAAGCGGATCATCATTCAGTTCCGAACCTTCTACTACCGGAATGTATTCGTCAAGCAATTGCACCATCAAACGGGCGAGGCGTGTTTTTGCCTGTCCGCGCAAGCCCAACAGATTGACGTCATGCCCCGCGAGGATGGCACGTTCCAAATCCGGAATAACGGTTTCTTCGTAGCCCCAAATGCCCTGGAAGACTGTTTCTTTATTCTTTAACTTTTTGATGAGGTTCTCGCGAAGCTCAGTTTTAATGGATTTGGATTGATAGCCGGAAGCTTTAAGCTCGCCAAGGGTTTTTGCTTGTTTCATCGTTTAGTTAGTCGTTATCCGTTGTTCATTATCCGTTACCGTGATGATCCACGGATGGCGTATAACGGTCAACTTCATTAGAGAGATTTACGTCTGTTCTTTTTAAAGTCTTCAAATACGAGATTACCCAAACCTTCCAGTCCGCTGTAATAGGCGTTGCCGTTATTGATCTTGGTAAACTCGCGAACGAACGACTTCAGGTAGGGATCGGTTGCGATCATGAATGTGGTGACGGGTATCTTGAGTTTTTTTAGTTGTGCGGCAAGGGTATAGGTCTTGTTCAGAATTTTTGTGTCCAGCCCGAAGCTGTTCTTATAGTATTTAATTCCTTCTTTAATGCAGGTAGGCTTTCCATCGGTGATCATGAATACCTGTTTGTTCGGATTCTTGCGCCTGCGCAGGATGTCCATCCCTAACTCCAGTCCGGCAACGGTGTTGGTGTGATATGGGCCAACCTGCAGGTAGGGCAGGTCTTTGATTTCAATCTGCCAAGCATCATCGCCAAATACGAGAATATCCAGTGTATCCTTCGGATATTTTTTTGTGATCAGTTCCGATAATGCCATGGCCACTTTCTTGGCTGGTGTGATCCGGTCTTCTCCGTACAAGATCATCGAGTGAGAGATGTCGATCATCAGCACCGTGGAGGTTTGTGCTTTGAATTCGCTCTCCATGATCTCCAGATCATTTTCGGTCATAAAGAAATTGTCCACGCCATGATTGATCTGGGCATTGCGCAACGAATCGGTGACGGAGATTTGCTCCAGCGTATCACCAAACTCATATTCCCGTCGTTCGGTGGTTTGTTCGCCATCGCGGCCGGTATGCAGCGTTTGGTGCTCTCCGCCTTTTGACTTTTTCAGTTTTCCGAAGATTTCCTCGAGGGCCGATTTCCGAAGGATTTGCTCACTTTTTGAATTCAGTTTGAATTCGCCTTTTGGGCCCTCATCGGTGATATAACCCTCCCGCTTGAGCTGTTCAATGAAATCGCCAATGCCGTAGTTAGGATTGGTCAGCCCATACTGTTTATCGAGCTCTGTGAGCCACGAAAGTGCCTCTCCCACGTTCCCGGCCGTGATCAGCACGAGCTGCATAAAAATCTTATGAAGCTTGTCGAAATCGCTTTTACCCTGTTCCGGGGGAGGCGTGTACTGCGTGAACCGGTGTCCTAACATCTGTTATCTTAATCGCGGGAAGTTCTAATAAAACCAATATTTACCGCTTTCTGTTCGTCAAATTCAAAAAAATACGGGTTTAGGGGCCCGGCTGAATAATTTTTAGGCTGAGTGGAACGTTCCTACGGTAAAATGGGGTTACTTTTGTGTTTGTCAACCAAATTCAGAAGCATGAAAAGATCATTACTGGCAATTGTTGTATTAGCGGCTTTTACTCTGGCATCGTGCGCAAGCTATTCGTGTCCAACCTATAGCAAGGCTCCAAAAGCCCAGCCGGTAAAACAAACAAGAATTTAAGAACTGGAAATACAGTCAAAAAAAGGCCCTTCTTTCGATTATCGGGAGAAGGGCCTTTTCATGTTAATGCGTGTGGTGATGGTGGTCGTGTTGCTCAGGATGCAACTCGTCATAATGGCGGATCGATTCTGAATGTTTACGCTTGATGGGTGTGTCCATCGTTCCGTAGATGTAGTCCCACATAGGCGATGAAACGCCAAACACCATTTCTCCATTTTTATAGTGGTGGATTCCGTGGTTTATCCAGAGGTATTTCAGGAAGTTTTTAGGAGGCTGATAAGCATGGATAACATAATGTGCGGAGAGGTATAATGCATAGCCGCACAAAAATCCCGGCAGGAAGGCGAATACATAGTCGCCCATCAGTACCCGAAGGATCAGCAACAATACAGTCGAGATGGTAATACTCAACAACGGAGGCATGGCCAGTCGTGTTTTGTCTTTCGGATATTCGTGGTGCACACCATGAATAACATACTGCAGTTTCTCACGCGACTGATTGTACACCTCCATATGAAAAACATACCGGTGCATGAGGTATTCAACCCACGTGAAAAATACCATCCCCGCAAAGAACAAGGCTACTGTAACCCAAACGGGTAAAGTGGTGTTTACCACGCTCCAATACAGCAACGCGGCCGAATACGAGAAAAATACGATCAGTGGCACGGAAATGTGCGTGCGGCTGAGTTTTTCTAATACCGGACTCTTAAAAAGCTGTTTGGTTCCTTTGTTTTGAGGTTTCACTTCTGCCATCTCACTGAATTTTGCGCAAATTTAAGGGTAAAAAAGTCATTATGAAGCCCTTAGCGGGAACCTTTTGCTGACTTTTGTCACACGGAAATGCTGCTTGCCGCTTTTTCCATAACCTTCTGATAATAGGCTTCGTAAAGCGGTAGAATTCGGCTTATATCAAACTCCTGAGCCCGCTTCAGCGCGTTTTCTTTAAACCTCGGCAGGTTGTTTTTGTCGAGTACGATCAACGACTTTTTGGTCATGTCTTCCACGTCTCCGATGTTGCTCATGAAGCCGGTAACACCGTTGATGTTGAGCTCGGGGATACCGCCTGTGTTTGATGAGATAACCGGCACTTCGCATGCCATGGCTTCCAGGGCGGCCAGTCCGAAACTCTCCTTTTCAGAAGGCATCAGGAATAAGTCAGCTACCGATAACACTTCTTCCACTGCTTCAAGTTTACCGAGGAATCGAACATCCTGGGTGATGTTGAGTTCGCGACATAAATCTTCGGCCATGGCACGTTCCGGGCCGTCACCGATCATCAGCAATTTAGCCGGGATTTCTTTGTGGATGTTATTGAATACCTTGATCACATCGCCAATGCGTTTAACCTTGCGAAAGTTTGAGGTATGAACGATAAGCATTTCGCCGTTCGGACAGATCGCTTTTTTGAAGTGATCTTTCTTTTGCTTTTTGAATTTCTCGAGGTCGATAAAGTTGGGAATCACCTGAATATCGTTGGTGATCTTGAAGTGAAGATAGGTTTCTTTACGAAGGTCTTCCGACACCGCGGTTACACCATCGGATTGATTAATGCTGAAGGTTACGACCGGTTCGTACGATGCATCTTTACCCACGAGGGTAATATCGGTACCGTGCAATGTTGTTACGACAGGAATGTTAATGCCATGCGATTTCAAAATTTGCTTCGCCATGTAGGCAGCCGATGCATGCGGAATGGCGTAATGAACGTGCAGCAAATCAAGCTTTTCATTTTTTACCACACTCACCATTTTACTGGCAAGCGCAAGTTCATAAGGTGGATATTCGAACAACGGGTATGACCGGATGCTCACTTCGTGATAAAACAAATTCTCGTTCAGAAAGTCCAACCGGCTCGGCTGCGAATAGGTGATGAAGTGCACTTTGTGTCCTTCCTGGGCGAGCGCTTTGCCAAGCTCGGTTGCTACAACACCGCTACCCCCGAATGTGGGATAACATACGATGCCGATTTTAATCTGGTTCACGCGTTAGGGTTTTTAGTTGCGGGTATTCAGGATGTAAGGTATAAGTTTCGAGCTGAACTGGTTTTCGCCATACTTCCCGTACTCGAAAATCGACTGATAAATCACATCCTGCATGCGAGAACGTATATTCAGGGAAGAAAGTTTATTGTTGTTACGGGTGGGGTAAACCCGGTTTGAAAGGAAAACAAACACCAGGTCGAATTCGGGATCGATCCAGATACAGGTTCCGGTGAAGCCGGTGTGGCCGAATGTTTTGGGCGAAGCCAGAACAGATGTCGGGCTGGCCCAGTCGCTTTGCACGGGCTTGTCCCACCCCAGCCCTCTGCGGCTGGTATCGAATTGTTTTGCAGTGAAGTAGTCAACCGTTTCCGGCTTGTAATATCGATAGCCGCCATAATACCCTTTTTGCAAAAGCATCTGACCTAGCTTTAACAAATCCGTTGCATTGCTGAAGTTCCCGGCATGTCCGGCCAAACCCCCCAGCATGGCCGCACCTTCATCATGAACAGTGCCCACCAGCAACTCTCTTCTGAAAAGTTTATCGTTTTCAGTAGGAACGATTCGTGATGCATCAAAACGTTCGAGTGGTAAATAGCCCATCGTTTCCGCGCCAAGCGGATCGTAGAGATTCTGACGAAGGAAATCCTGCTGCGGCTGGTTGATCAGCTTTTCGTTGATGTGATGCATGATATACAACCCGATGTCGCTGTATATATAATTGTACGGTGTACGGACTGGTTTTTCGCGCAGCCGCGAATTGATACTCCACTTCCATAGACTGTCAGGAAGGCTCTTAATTCCAAACAGGGAAGGAGCGATTTGCAACGGATATGCCTCGCTTCGTTCATGGCTGTAGTACTCCGGCAGTAACACCGAATCCTTAACCGTTTGAACCCAAAACGGAATGAACGGGATCAACCCGGCCTGGTGTGTCAGGATATCTTTTACGATAAGATCCTTTTTGTTTGTGCTGTCGAGTTCGGGTAAATAATACGAGGCTTTCTTGTAGATGTCGAGCATTCCTCGTTCGTACAGGAACATCGATACCTGCAGTGTGGCCGTTACTTTGGTTACAGACGCGAGGTCGTAAATCGAATTTCTCGTGATGGGATTTTTCTGGTCGTACGTTTGCCAGCCAAAATTTCCATCGTATACAATTTTCCCTTTTCGTGCGATGATTACCTGGCAGCCTGGAATAGCTTTTTGCGCAATTGCGCTGTTGGCGATTTGTGTCACGTTGTTCAGCAGCTCGGGGTTCATTCCCGCCATTTCCGGAAGATCGTATCCGAGGCGTGCAAGTGACGTGGTTTGTATTCCTGATCCTTCTTTTAGTGTGTTCGTCACCGACACCGGCAACGTACCACTTGCGGTGCGTGCTCCAAAAATAATTTGCGCAACGATTTTCTGAACATCGTCATCCGGTGCGTACGCCTGAACAATGATCGGAAGTTGTTCAAGCTGACTCAGCCGTGCCGGAGAATCGAACAGAACCGCGATTACTTTTTTCCGGGTGCTAAGCCGCTCTAAAATGTGTTTGTATGAAACAGCGAGCGAATCGCCATCCGGATAAATGGCTGCAATGATCACGTCATGTTTTTGCAACGTGAGAAAAAGTCCGCTGGTGTCGGATTTCATAACGTACCGCGCGACCGGTACATATTCCGACAGGTAATTAGTCAATATACTTTCATTTGAGCCACCGATGGCGAGCGAGGCGAACGACCGGTCAAGTTCTTTTACCGGCACATCACCCTGATCGTCACGCACCACCGTGATTGATCTTTCGATCAGCGTGTTCCGCAGCACGGTTGTATTGATGTTGTTGAGTCGTGCGGTGAGGTTGGTGGTTTCAAGGCGTTTTTTTGTATTCAACCCCGCATCGTATTTCAGCGCCAGAATTTTCCTGACACTTTCATCGAGCTGCTTTTCCAGCGATTTATTTTTCCGGATGGCCCTGCGCATCTTACGGATGGTTGCATTGATGTTTTGGGGAAACAACAGAACATCGTTACCGGCCTGGAAGGCAAACACTTCAGCATCCCCAGCCTTGTATTTTTTGTTGAGCTCACGGATATCCGGAATAAAACTGAAAACAAGTCCTTTCAGGTTTACCTGTTGCCTCAGGTACGTTCCTGAATACAGGGTTGGCAAAGCATCCGATAGAACTTTCTTGCGATCTGCAAAGCGTCTTTTTTTTGTCGGAAAAATCACCTCATGTTCATAGGCCGTAACAACTCCTGCAAGGTGATGGTCAATCATGATTTGCAGTGGATACAGCCTTGAAGGATCGGTACTGCTCTGCACCAAAGGTTCTCCTTTGCGAAAGTCAGTTACGCGAATTCCGTTATCGGGATAGTATTTTGCAATACAGATAACGCCTTGTTGCCGAAGGCCGGCCTGGTAGGTGACAATTTTTTTTGTGACCCGATCTTTGTTTTCACCGTACGAGTCAACGAACAGTTCGGGATTTATGAACGATGTGCTTAGGTCAGCTGTGGGCGCAAAGTTTATATGAACTCCCAGTAAGTTTAATTGTTTGCCAACCTGTTCACCCAGAAACCAGCTCAGGCTGTCATCGCGTACGGCACCGAGGGCGATCGGATCTGGAAATTTTAATACGCTGTCGATTGCTGCTCCGGCACCTTGTTCAGCATTCATGCCAACAAGCACGGGTACTTCATTTTCGGATTGCAAGGCATTGATCGTGCGTGCCATCCTGACGGGTCCGCCACCGGATACCACTACTCCACCGATTCTATTCTTGCGGATTGCATTCAGGGTTTTTTCGATGTCGTTTTGATCACCGCTGCCGTCAAGCGGAATCATGAGCACCTGCCCGAGTTTTGCCGGAAGGCTTAATGTGTTCAATACGCTGTCGACCCACGCACTTTTTGCCGACTGTGCATAAACCGGTAAAACCGCCAACCACACGATAAAAACAACCCAAACTTTTTTATGCATCCTTCTGTTTGCCTTTGTAATTCATGCTGAATAGAGGCATTTTTGTAAGCCTTGAAATTATAAAAATCCCTTCGCTTTTCATGCCCGATATAATCCAGCTTTTACCGGATTCCATTGCCAACCAGATTGCAGCGGGCGAGGTTGTTCAGCGCCCTGCTTCCGCGGTTAAAGAGTTGATGGAAAACGCGATTGATGCCAACGCGGGCAGCGTTAAGCTGATTGTGAAGGAGGCGGGCAAAAGCCTGATTCAGGTGATCGATAATGGATCGGGTATGAGTGAGACGGACGCACGCATGAGTCTGGAGCGGCATGCGACTTCCAAGATTCGCAAAGCGGAAGATTTGTTCACAATCCGCACCATGGGTTTTCGCGGAGAGGCTTTGGCTTCCATCGCTGCGGTGTCGCAGATGGAGATGAAAACACGAAAGGCTGATCAGGAACTGGGAACATTGCTGGTAGTGGAAGGATCGGATGTGAAGCGGCAGGAACCGGTCGCATGCGAGAAAGGCACGAACATCTGTATTAAAAACTTGTTTTATAATATTCCTGCGCGCAGGAATTTTTTAAAGTCAAATCCGGTAGAGTTACGGCACATATTGGATGAGTTTCACCGGCTTGCCCTGGCACACACGGAAATTTCGTTTTCGTTTACGCAAGGTGATGAGTTGGTGTACGATTTGCCGGCAACCAAAAGTACATCGTTCACCGGGGCGCTAAGTCAGCGAATTGTAAACCTGTTTGGCAAGACATACCAGGAACAACTTGCGCCATGCCAGGAAGAAACCGACTATGTAAAAGTTTTGGGTGTAGTTGGTAAGCCTGAGTTTGCCCGCAAAACACGGGGCGAACAATTTTTATTCGTAAACAAGCGCTTCATCCGCAGCAACTACCTGGGCCACGCAGTGATGACGGCCTTTGAGGGATTATTGCCGGAAGGCAGTTTTCCGTTTTATGTTTTGTTCATCGAGATTGATCCGAAACACATTGATGTGAACGTTCATCCTACAAAAACCGAAATCAAGTTTGATGATGAACGGGCCGTATATGCCGTGGTGCGGGCTGCTGTGCGGCAGGCATTAGGAGCTCATAACCTGGCGCCATCCATTGATTTTCATGAGGACATTAATCTGATCACGAAGCTGGGTAACGCTTCGGCTGAATCGGCCAAACAAGTTTACTTCGAAGAACGTTTTCAGTCTTCGTTAACGAAATCAAACCAGCAGAACTGGGAGAAGCTTTTTGAATCGGAGCTGGGTACCAAGTTCACCCAATCCGTTACGCAGCAAAGTATTAAAGTAGAGTCCGACCTCGCGGGTTCTACTTCTAATCCGGATACGGAAGAGAAAATCATCGCGCAGCTTCACAACCGGTACATTCTCCGGCAGATCAAAAACGGGTTAATGATCGTGGATCAGCAAAGCGCACACGAGCGGGTGTTGTTCGAGAAGTTTACCGAGGATTTGAAATACCGCTCGGCCCCCACACAGCAAAGCCTGTTTCCAAAAACGATCACCTTTCCTGCAGCCGACTTTGCTTTAATCATGGAAATGGAGCAGGAGATCAAGGGCTTGGGTTTCCGCTTTGAGATTTTTGGAAAAAACACATTGCTTGTCAACGGTGTTCCGGCCAACCTGAAGCACGTAACGGAAAAGGATCTGTTTGAGGGTCTGGTTGATCAGTTCAAACATAACCAGTCGGAACTGTCGTTGCCGTTACAGGAGAATTTGACTCGGGCACTGGCGAAGCGCGCTTCGATCAAAACCGGACAGCGGCTTGAGCGGGAGGAAATGCAGGAACTACTGAACAGCCTGTTTTTGTGTAAAACGCCGAATTATTCACCTGAGGGCAAGCCTACATTTTATATTTTTGAATTGGGTAAACTTGAAAGTTATTTTAACCGTCTATAGCTGAAAAAACTGACTGATGTTCCGCCTCACACCTGTTGTTAAGAATCTGTTGATCATTAATGTTGTCATTTTTATACTTCAGGCCATTTCTCCACAGGTCGATGTAGGCTATTGCATTGGCTACCCGAACCTGCTGTCGGACGACCTGCTCACATCGTTCATTGCATTATTCAACGTTCGTACCGATTGTTTCAAGCCGTTTCAACTGTTCACCTACATGTTTGCACACGATGGTTTTGGCCATATTTTTGGAAACATGCTGTTCCTGCTGGCTTTCGGGCCAACGCTGGAAGAATACTGGGGCCAGCGCAAGTTTTTGTTCTTCTACATGGCAGCCGGACTGGGTGCGGCCATATTTTATGTGCTGATGACGATCTTTCTTGGAACAGATTCGTACCCTTACATGTTAGGAGCTTCAGGCGCTGTTTATGGGGTGATGACCGCGTTCGGAATTATATTTGCCAATATGGAAATGAGGCTGCTCTTTTTTCCGATTTCTTTCAAAGCAAAATATGTGGTATTGGTATTGGGATCGATCACAATCATCAGCAGTTTCAGACCGCGGGCTGCGGGCGATGATGTTGCACACCTCGCTCACTTGGGTGGAATTGTGATAGCCATAGTTTTACTTCTGTTTTGGAGAAGCCAGGGCCGGTACTAACGACTCGGATATGTTTGACGACTTTAAAAATGCATTTCAACGACACAACAACGCGCATGCGCAGTTGATCATCATTAACGTGGTGATCTTTTTGGTGATTGGTTTTATATCGGTTATCGGGCTGATCGCACAGGCTCCGGCTATTCCTGACTTCATCTACAAACAATTCCTGATTCCGCCTACGATGGCAGAATTTCTAAGTCGACCCTGGACGTTAATCACGTACATGTTTGCCCACAGCCGCTTCGACATTTTTCACATCCTTTTTAACATGCTGGGACTTTACTGGTTTGGCAAATTGCTTGTGGAATATTTGGGGAGCGACAAACTGACCGCGATTTACATACTGGGCGGTCTTGCAGGCGGTTTGCTATACCTGTTGATGTTCAATACCATTCCTTTTTTTGCTGAACGGTCAGATTTTGAAGGGATGGTGGGTGCATCAGCGGCAGTTTTCGCGATCATGGTGGCTGCCGCAACACTTTTACCCGACTACACATTTTTTCTGTTATTTCTTGGTCCGGTTCGAATCAAGTATATCGCCCTGTTCTATGTCGTTGTTTCGTACCTCGGAACCACGCAAGTGAATGCCGGAGGAAATATTGCCCACCTCGGTGGTGCGTTACTTGGATTTATTTACATCAAGCAATTGAAAGCCGGAGTTAACTGGGGTGGATGGATCACAGTAACACTCGATTGGTTTAAAGACCTCTTCAAAAGCAAGCCTGCTGTAAAAGTCACGTACCGAAAAGAAGATAAGCGTTCCGCAAAGCCGGCTTCACCATCCAAAGCCTCACAAGCCGAGATCGATGCCATTCTTGACAAGATCTCAGATCGTGGCTATGAAAGTCTTACCAAAGAAGAGAAAGAAAAGCTCTTTAACGCCAGCAAAAAGTAATCAGCGAATAATCATCGCGTTGGCAATCCAGCCATACACGAATACGCCAATCAGGTAAACAGAAGCCAATACGCTCATTTCTCCTGTCGTCAGGTATTGGAGCATTTCCAGCACTGCTACAACTACCAGTCCTATGGTATATCCAATGAGTATCCTCTTGTTGCTCTCTTTTGGGGGATTAAACATCGATGAAAGCGGAATCATCATGGTCAACCCGAATATCCCGATCATAAAGAAAATCGGGTCGTCTATCATGATTAACAACATAAACCCGATAATGCCCGTGAGCAACGCCACCCCCACGAAATTTGACGACCGGGTTTGCTCCGGAGAGAGTGCATAGCGACCGTAGACATTGAGCCGAAGGAAGAGATTCGACAACGGCCCGATCACCCAGGTACTGATCGCAAACAACGTATACAGGAAAATAATCGGGTTAATGAACGGTGCAAAACTCTCGTTTGTGGCCGCGATGTATCGCAGAACCCGTGCTCCCAAGTAAAAACCGATAATGATTCCCCATTGTAAACCTCCCTTCATGTTGCCAATCCAAAAGGCATATTTCAGAAAGATGCGGTAGAACAGGTAACGCGCCTTCAGCCCCTGCACCAGGCCTGCTTTCGCAGAACTGTTTTCCGGATTGATTTTCAACGCTTCCCGAAAATGTTCAAGTGCTTTCTTATGATCACCTTTTTCAAGCAGTCCCCAACCGATATTGGTATGCGTATAATCGTTTTCCGGATCGTTTTGGAGCGACTCCCGGATCGTTTCGTAAGCTTCCTGCTTCCGGTCAAGTTTAAACAAGGCTGTAGAACGTACGTTGAGGCAGGCAATGTGTTCCGGATCAATCGCTAATCCGTTGTTTGCATTCGTGAGTGCAGCTTCCCATTCTTTTTTCTGAAGTTTGATGTTTGCCAGCAACCCGAAGTAATCAGCATTTTGCGGATCGAACAGGATTGCACTATTGATGTACTTCTCAGCTTCTGCATACGCATCGTTCTTTAACAGTATGTAGGCGTAGATGTGCAGTACTTCCGGATTGGTTGGCTCCTGGGCGAGCGCAGCTTTAATGTTTGCGAGTGCCTCGCCATGTTGTTTGAGTTCACTCTTGCA
Organism: Cyclobacteriaceae bacterium; assembly: GCA_016786495.1. GTDB lineage: Bacteria > Bacteroidota > Bacteroidia > Cytophagales > Cyclobacteriaceae > UBA2336. The sequence continues at coordinate 42,035 of JAEUUJ010000083.1, read as the reverse complement.
AAGTGCCATCAGAATCAGCGCATGGATATTCTTCGGCTCGGTCGTGAGCACATCTTTAAGGTATTGTTCGGCTTCCGGATAGCGTTTCAGGTTTACTAATTGGGAAGCGCGTTCTAAAAGATGATCGGTCATGGGCTATTTCTTTATTTTAAGGTATTCGAGAATGTCATCGTAAATGCCTGACTCATTCGAGTACAGCGCATAGTTTCGTGCGGAGGTAAACCACTCTTTGGTAGAGGGCTTTACTTGTTTGGCGGATTTCAACAAGTCTTTCGTTTGGATCGGCTGAATGCCTCCGGCTGTAAAGGCTTCTCTCAATTTATCTTCGATGGTTCGGTTTACCACCGACATTAAATCGGCACCCGAAAAATCGTCTGTCACCTTCGCTATTGCTGCGAGGTCAACGGAACCAAGCGGTTTGTCTTTCAGGAGTATTTTTAAAATTGCTTCGCGGCCGGCTACATCGGGTGGATGAACAAAAATGATTCGGTCGAAACGGCCGGGCCGTCTGAATGCCGGATCTAAATGCCAGGGCGCGTTGGTTGCACCCAAAATTAGTACGCCTTCGTTCGAGAACTCAACTCCATCCAATTCAGTCAGGAATTGGTTAATGAGCATCTTACCCGATGAATGACGCATGTCGGTGCGGCTTGCACCCAACGCATCAATCTCATCAAAAAATAATACGCAGGGGGCCTGTCTCCTCGCGAGATCAAATAATTCATGAAGTTTTTTCTCGCTGTTGCCAAGCCACATGTCGAGAACATCATGAATACCAATGGAAATAAATTTTGCGTTTATCTGACCGGCAGTAGCGCGGGCAAGATGAGTTTTTCCGCAACCCGGCGGGCCATACATCAGGATGCCACCGCCAATTTTTTTCCCGTAGGCCTTGTATAAATCCGGATACTGAAGCGGTTGAATAATTTTAATGTTAATCTCGTCTTTCACGCGATCCATACCGCCCACTTCATCGAACTTTATTTTGGGCTTTTCAACTGCGAGACTGTTTTCAATGGACGTAATCAATTCCGAAAGTTCATTCGAGCCGGTGTTGCGCAGGTTTTGGTCAAGTTCCTCGTCTGTAATCTTGGGATTAAGCGCCAGGCATCTTTTATAATATTCAATCGCTTTCGCGGACTCATCGTTGCGGAGGAGGGCCCGGCTGATTAAAAGGAGCAAATCGGTATCATCGGGTTTTGCCTCCAGCAATTCTTCCAGGATAACAACGGCTGCGCTGTTTTTCCCTTGCTGGACATAGCACTTGGCCAGACCCAGTTTGGCGTCATTGCCGGCAGTACTGTTTGCGAGCAAAATTTTAAAATGGGTTTCTGCCTCTTCGGGTTGGCCATTTGCCAGCAGCAGGTTCGCCAGCAGAAGCCTGAGCGCATGGTTGTCAGGTGAAAAATTTAATGCCTCGGTAAGGGCCTTAATATCAGGACTCATAAGGGAAAATATCGATCAAGGTATGGAATTCCTCCCAGCGCGTGAAGTTAGCGTGTTTCTTTTTCGAAGAAAGTGTGGAGGGCCTCGATAATTTTTTCGGAGTCGTTGGAATATATAACCGGTAACTTTTGCTGGTTAAAGCGAACGAGAATATCGTAGTACGCTGTTTCTTCTATTTCATAAACGCCCATGAGTTCTTCTTTGATAGAAGGATCGGTAATCACTTCGAGGAATGTTTTGATGCGGTCGTTTTCCTGCATCAACTTAACCAGCTTGCGTTTTTCTTTTTCGCGTTTGTTGAAATATTCCCATGGCTGATTCAGGGTTCCCCAAACCGTTTTAGTTTCGGGTACCTTGCTTGTTCTGGGATTTAACTCGTTGGGGTATAGCTTGCGGGACGAAATAACGACTTCGTCCAGCAAGGTAACTTTCGGCCGCATTCGTACCATGATCGCGTCTTCTTCAAAAAACAACGGGATCATAACCGGATGATAACCCACATGCGACAATACCAGTGTATCGGTTGCATTTGCCTGAATTGTGAAGATACCGGAAGGATCCGCCAGAAATGATTTTTTTGAATTCTTGACGATTACAAATACAGCCGGGAGTGATTCAAACGAAACAGAGTCGACTACGACTACGCGGGTAGTACGCTGACAAAACGCTGAATTGGTCAGCCCTGCCATAACAAGCAGGAAAGCGATAATCTTCAGGAAACCAGACCTCACGTTCACAAGACATGAAAATCGGGCCATTAGTTTTATCGGATTGATAAAATCTTACGATTTATTAGCCAATTGGCCGCAGGCTGCGTCAATGTCTTTGCCCCGGCTTCTACGCACAAACGACTGCGTGCCGTGTTGTTCGAGCGTACGCTGGTACATCGCGAGCGCTTTTTCGGAGGCTTGCTGAAACTCCCCGTCATCAATCGGGTTGTATTCGATCAGGTTAACTTTAGAGGGAACATGTTTGCAGAATTTTGCCAACGCCAGTGCGTGATCTTCGGTGTCGTTGATACCTTTCCACACCACGTATTCGAACGTAACCTTGCGTTTGGTTTTCTTGTACCAATATTTGAGTGCTTCAGCGAGTTCGTCAAGGGAGTTTGTTTCGTTGATCGGCATGATGGATGAACGTACCTCGTCTTTGGCTGAGTGCAGGGAAACGGCCAGGTTAAACTTTACCCCGTCATCGGCCATCTTTTTAATCATCTTCGTAATGCCCACCGTAGAAAGCGTGATGCGCTTCGATGCCATGTTTAAACCTTCTTCCGAGGTAATCTTGTCGATCGCGGCCACAACATTCGCATAGTTGAGTAACGGCTCACCCATGCCCATAAACACGATGTTGGTTAACGGTCGGTTGAAGAACAGTTCAGCCTGTTGTTTGATGGCCACCACCTGATCGTAAATTTCATCGGGATTCAGGTTGCGCATCCGCTTCAGACGAGCGGTTGCACAAAACTTGCAATCCAGGCTGCAGCCTACCTGTGAAGAAACGCAGGCGGTAATGCGATCTTCAGTCGGAATCAAAACCGATTCCACCACCAACCCATCATGAAGCTTTACTGCATTTTTTATCGTACCGTCAGCGCTGCGCTGCATGGTATCGACCTGGATGTGATTGATCGTGAAATGCGTTTTCAGCAACTCCCGAACAGGCAGGGACAGGTTGGTCATCTGGTCGAAATCTTTGGCGGATTTCTTCCAAAGCCACTCGTAAACCTGTTGCGCGCGAAACGGTTTCTCGTTGTGCTGAACGAAAAACTCTTTCAGTTCTTCCAGTTTTAGCTTTCGTACGTCCCGTTTGTTCACCGCGATCATAACACAAAGTTACGCAAAATCGTCCCAAGCAGCGGTAAAACCTTATCTTCGGGGATGATCAGACGCCTGCCGTTTCTTTTTGCACTTATCCTGGCCGGATGCTCGGCATCCATCCCGGAGGATGAGCACTTGCTGGAGAATCTGATGAAACGCGAGCCGGAGAAATTCGCGGACATTCTTGCCAATAAAGATTCACTTGAAGTCCAGATTATTTACACGCAGATCAACCGGGATGAGCACAACGTTCCATCCTTCCGGCAATTCAAATTTAATGTTGACTCGCTGCGATACTTTTATCCGGCCTCCACTGTAAAACTTCCTTTGTGCGTGCTGGCGCTTGATAAGATCAACACGCTAAACATTGCCGGGTTGGATAAGTATGCGATTATGCTGCACGACAGTGCGTATTCCGGTCAACTCTCTGTGGTGAGGGATACGACATCCGAATCCGGCTTGCCGTCTGCCGCACATTACATCAAGAAAATTCTGGTTACCAGCGACAACGATGCCTATAACCGGCTGTATGAATTTCTGGGTCAGAAAGACGCCAATGAAAAGTTGAGGGAGCATGGATATTCCGTGCGCTTGCTGCATCGCCTGGAACGTTTTTTAAAGCCGGATCAAAACCGGCATACCGAAGCCGTACGATTTCTAAAAGACGGCAACGTACTTTATACGCAGCCCATGCTATTCAATGCAGACTCTATTAAACCACCGGCTCGTATTTTCAGGGGCATGGCCTACTATAAGAATGACACGTTGCTGGTTAACCATCCGTTTGAGTTTACGTACAAGAATTTTTATTCATTAACGGATCAACAAGCATTCCTGCAAAATTTACTTTTTCCGGAACAGGCACCGTCAAACCGGAAATTCAACCTGACGGATGACGACTACACGTTTCTGTATCAGTACATGTCGCAACTTCCAACGGAAACGGAATGGCCACCTTATTCGAAAGACACGACATACTTCGATGCGTTTTGTAAGTTCCTGATGTACGGACAAGAAAAGAGTCCGATTCCAAAAAACATTCGCATTTTTAACAAAGTAGGGGATGCCTACGGCTACCTGATCGACAATGCTTACATCGTTGATTTTGATAACAAGATTGAATTTATGCTTTCGGCCGTTATCAATGTGAACACCGATGGCGTTTACAATGACGGTGTATACGACTACGATTCGCTTGGTTTTCCCTTTTTCAAAAATCTGGGCAGGCTGATGTATGAATACGAACTACAGCGCGATCGCAAATACGCTCCTGATCTATCAAAATTTGTACTCACCTACGATCGTACCCGTTAGCCGGAACTCCTATATTGCACCCTGAATTTTTACCCGTTTATGAAAAGTAAGGCCCTCGTGATCACAGGCGGATACCTGGATACCAACAGCGCGAAAACTGCCCACGGTCTGATTCGCGGAACCGATCGTTTTGAAATTGTTGGCATTGTTGATGAGAAACATGCCGGAAAAGATGCCGGTGAAGTGTTGGATGGAAAAAACCGTGGTATACCTGTGTTCACGTCAATTTCGGAAGCAGCAGGGAAAATCAAAGCCGACTATTGCGTGGTGGGTGTAGCTACGAAAGGCGGGGTGATACCGGATTCGTTACGCGCGTTGTTGCGCGAAGCATTGGAAAATAACATGGGCATTGTTAATGGCTTGCATGATCATGTTTCGGAGCATGAAGACCTTGCCCAACTCGCGAAAAGCAAAGGGCTGGAAATCATTGACGTTCGCAAACCCAAGAAATTTAAAGACCTGAACTTTTGGAGCGGAAAAATAAAGGAGGTTAAATGTCCGAAGATTGCCGTGCTGGGTACCGACTGCGCACTGGGCAAGAGAACGACTACGCGGTTTTTGGTAGAGGCCATGCGGAAAGCCGGCTACAAAGCCGAGATGATTTATACGGGCCAAACCGGATGGATGCAGGGCGCGAAGTATGGGTTTATTTTCGATTCAACCCTGAACGATTTTATCTCGGGTGAGATGGAACATGCCATTCACACCTGTTACCTGGAAGCGAAACCTGACATCATTTTTATTGAAGGCCAGTCTTCGTTGCGCAATCCGAGCGGTCCTGCGGGCGCGGAGTGGATCGTTTCGGCCGATGCAACTGCCGTGGTGCTTCAGCATAACCCGAAACGCAAACAGTATAAGGATCTGGAGTATTATCCGGCCTACATCGCGCAGCCGAAAGAAGAAATTGAGCTCATCAAAATTTACGGAGCGCCTACGGTTGCCGTTACCCTCAACACGTCAAAGCAGACGCCTGAAGAAGCCAGGAAGATAGCTGCTGAATACGAAAAAGAACTTGGTATTCCGGCCGTGCTTCCGCTGGAAGACGGGTTAGATCGCCTGCTGCCTATTTTTGAAAAACTTATCCGCGAATCGAAATGAAAATCAAAAGCGTAAAGACATGGAAGGCCGATCTGGCCAACACCAAACCATACACCATCGCATTTAAAACCATCGATTCGGTCAGCAATGCGTTTGTGGAGATCACGTTGGAGAACGGGGTAACGGGCATCGGAGCGGGTAATCCGAGCGAGTACGTGACGGGCGAGTATTTCGATTCGACCATCGCTGCGCTGGAAGAAAAGAACCTGGATTTTTTGGTTGGTCGCGACATCCGCGAAGCGAACCAGTTGCTTTTTGACGTATTGCAGAAGTTTCCAAAAAATCCGGCAGCGCGCGCCGCACTGGATATCGCGATCTATGATGCGTTAACGAAACACCTTGGTGTTCCTTTGGTAAAATTTCTCGGACAAAAAATTAAATCGCTGCCAACCTCCAATACGATCGGGATCAAAAATGTTGAGGAGACTCTGAAGGAAGCGAAGGAATACGATGAACGCGGATTTAAGATCCTGAAAGTGAAGCTGGGCAAAGACCTGGAAGAAGATATTGAACGGCTGGTAAAACTGCGTGAGCATTTTGGAAACCGCATGGTCATTCGTATTGATGCAAATCAGGGCTACACGCCACAGCAAACGAAAGACTTTTATAAGCGAACGACAACCCTGAATATTGAATTGATTGAACAGCCGCTCCCGGCAAAGTCAATCGATGAAATGAAAGCCTTGCCTGACGAGATCAAAGTTAAGATTGCCGCTGACGAATCGCTGCTTTCACCCGCGGATGCGCTGAAGCTGATCACCCCGCCACGTGCGGCGGGTATTTTCAACATCAAGCTGATGAAATGTGGCGGTGTGAATGAGGCGTTAAAAATTGCTGACCTCGCACTTCATGCGAAAGTCGATTTGTTCTGGGGGTGTAACGATGAGAGTATTGTAAGCATTACAGCTGCGCTTCACGCAGCCTTTGCGTGCAGTAACACGAAATACATCGATCTGGATGGCAGTCTGGATTTGGGCAAAGATGAGGTCACGGGTGGCTTTATCTTAAAAGACGGTATCATGTCGTGCTCCGATAAACCCGGGTTGGGTGTGGAGCGCATTCGGTAACCTGATCACGTTTGCCGTTCAGGCGCTGAAGTACATCTTCCGGAACATGGAGCAGAGTCTTGAGAAATGATCTCACTGAATGGGTTTTCGTCCCGCATGCCAATCACTGCTACCGAAGCAATTGCCTGGTCATTCAACAGCTGGTTCGTAGCGATAATATCGCTGAACAAGGCGGATACACGCGGCAGCGATCAGTACGAGCGAAAACGGAATGATAAGTTTGCTGAGAATTGCGAAAAAGCTTGTCATAAAAAGCCAGAATAAAAACGTGCTGAATTTTTCCGGATCGCGTTGTGGTTTCAGCAGATAGACGTGAATGAAAAACAGCACGCCCGCTGACAGGAGTACGAGCCATAGTAATTCGCCCATGTTTCCCATCATGCTGATGCTGAACACCAGTTCGGGTAACATCAGGCCGGCATAAAACAGGATGTACATCAGGCACGTGTGTAATGTTTTGAAGGGGAGCGCTTTGATCCAGATAAGATACCGGTCTTCGAAGATTCTGACTTTCGGGAGCAGGAAGGTGTGCGACAGCAACACGAATACCCACGTCAATCCAAGGATGCGAAAATCGTCACCGGCAACGGTGGCTTCGCGAACAATATATAACAGGGCCAGCGAGAATGTTTTGCTGATCAGCAACGCAATCTTTTCTTCGGTTAAAAAGTATGAGACGTAAAAACCTATTCTTCCCGCTACGTTGGGTATCCTTAAGCCCGGAATTTTCCACGTAAACCGATGTTGGGTCCCCGTAACGACCAGGATGGCATATGTATTGAAGACGCACAATGCGCACTGAAAAATCAAAATCAGTATACTGGGCACATAGTAGCCTTTCGAAAAACCGATCAGGCAAATGAAGACGGAGTACGCTAACACGGGGAGGAAACATGTGATCACCGTAAGCACGAGGTTGAAAAATGAAACGGTGCGCGGGAGTAACGTCAGGTCAGTAAAAAAGCGATAGTCTGGCGTTCTGAAAAGGGAGAGAACATAGATCAGAATTTTTGTACTGTAGAGAAGCCAAACCAGCATGACGACCATCAGAAACACGGGTGCTTCGAACATCCCTTCAATAAGCGCACGATGATAGTTGACCAGCTGGTTCGATTCAACGGTTCCGAACATGATTAGGAAAACAAACAACAGCAAGCCGGCATGGCTCCGGTAGAACGGAATCACCACGGTTTTAACCAACGCGTTTTGAATGGCGCTCATGTCAACTGAACGGTTTGGTCGCGCACGACAAGCCTTCCATCAAACGACAAGATATTTTGCTCAAACGCCTGGTGTGACGTAATCAAAAAGGAAATTCCGTTTGTTTGCGCCTCGTGAATTATTGAAAGGAGTATCGGAGTAAAATTTACGTCCAGCGTGATCAGCGGCTCGTCAAGCAAAATGAGTTTTTGCGGACCGATGAATGCCAGCAGGATCGATAATTTTTTCATCATTCCGCTTGAATAGCCACCTACCGGCCGATCTAAAAAATCACGGATGTTAAACTGGCTGATCAGCTGGTTAACCTGCGATGGGTCTGCATTTCGTGTTTTTTGAAAGAATCGAATCAGTTCGGTTCCGGTTAAGATTCCCGGAAATTGCGGCTCTGCTTCGGCGTATGAAATCTGCCTGCGATATACAACGGGTGACTTTACCAGATCAATCCCGTTGATACTGACGGCCCCCTCGAACGGACAAATACCTGCGATGATTTTCAGCAGTGTGGTTTTCCCCGACCCATTGCCACCTTCTACCCAAAATGTCCCATCCGGGATAGTCAGTCCGGATATGGTCAGCACCGTATGTGAACCGTATTTTTTGGAGAGGTCTGTTATCGCCAGCATGACAAATAAGTGTTGCAATCGGAATGCGGATTACACCGGCCTGGCATTTTTCTAAGGACAAAAAAAGCCCCGGGAACCACCCCGGGGCAATCAACCAAACCCCTCAACCTACCCGCCCCCGGGGAACCCGGGAAACGGATATTATCTTAAACCTGCTTATATAACAGCGGTCGCCTCATTTAAGTTCTCGAAGACGAAGTCAGTTTCATTCTTCAGGTCGATAAAAATTATAGAATCTTTACTAACCTTTCCGGACAATATTTGTTTTGATAATTCGTTCAACAATTCCCGCTGAAGCACGCGTTTTAAGGGTCGTGCACCAAACTGCGGATCAAACCCAAGCTTCGCCAGACGATCCCTTGCGGCATCTGAGATTTCGATCTTTACACCCGCCTCATCCAAACGTTTCCTGATCAGATCAACCTGAATGTCTACAACCTTTCGAATGTCTTTTTGGCTCAGCGGACGGAACATGATGATCTCGTCAATCCGGTTTACAAATTCCGGACGAACCGTTTTACGCAACAGCGTTAACACTTCATCCTTCGTGGTTTCCAGAACTTCAAAATAGTTCTCATCATTGATCTTCTCGAAATTTTCCTGGATTAACTGCGAACCGATATTCGTAGTCATGATGATAATCGTATTTTTAAAGTTCGCCATGCGGCCCTTGTTATCCGTAAGCCTTCCGTCATCCAATACTTGTAAAAGAATATTGAAAACATCCGGATGTGCTTTTTCGATTTCATCCAGCAGAATCACAGAATATGGTTTTCTGCGAACAGCTTCAGTTAATTGTCCGCCTTCATCATAACCAACATATCCCGGAGGCGCACCAATCAGCCTGCTTACGCTGTGACGTTCCTGGTACTCACTCATGTCGATCCGCACCATCGCGTTCTCATCGTTGAAGAGATAGTCTGCCAGTGCCTTCGACAACTCTGTTTTTCCCACGCCCGTGGTTCCCATGAAAATGAATGAACCAATAGGACGTTTTGGATCCTGTAATCCCGCACGACTTCTCCGTACGGCATCGCTCAGCGCCTGAATTGCTTCTTCCTGGCCTGCAACGCGCTTGCTTAACTCTTCTTCGAGATGCAACAGTTTTTCACGATCGCTCTGCAGCATTTTTGAAACGGGAATTCCGGTCCACTTGGCTACCACTTCTGCGATGTCTTCACTGTCTACTTCTTCTTTCAGCAGCGATTTCTCGCCCTGCATATTTTTCATTTTCAGCTGAAATTCGTTCAGCCGTTTTTCGGCTTCGGTAATTTTTCCGTAGCGTATCTCTGCAACCTTACCATAGTCGCCAGCCTTTTCGGCCTGCTCGGCTTCGAACTTCAGCTTATCGATGTTTTCTTTTTCTTTTTGGATGCCGTGAACCACACTCTTTTCACTTTCCCATTTTGCTTTCAGGGAGTTGCGCTCCTCCGACAGTTCAGCAATCTCTTTATTCAACAAGGTTTCCTTGCCTTTGTCTTTCTCCCTCCGGATCGCTTCGCGCTCAATCTCCAGTTGCATGATCTTGCGGTTCAACTCATCAAGCTCTTCCGGTAAGGAATCCATTTCAAGACGAAGTTTTGCGGCCGCTTCATCCATCAGGTCGATTGCCTTATCGGGTAAAAACCGGTCGCTGATGTAGCGGCTCGACAGTTCAACGGCTGAGATAACAGCATCGTCTTTAATGCGCACACCGTGGTGCAGTTCGTATTTGTCTTTGATCCCGCGAAGAATAGAGATAGAATCTTCCACGGAAGGTTCGTCTACCATTACGGCCTGGAATCTGCGCTCGAGTGCTTTGTCTTTTTCGACATACTTCTGGTACTCTTTTAACGTGGTGGCCCCGATGGCATGCAGCTCCCCGCGCGCCAACGCAGGTTTTAGGAGGTTTGCAGCATCCATAGCGCCCTCGCCACCACCCGCACCGATGAGTGTATGAATCTCATCAATGAAGAGAATGATCTGTCCGTTTGAATCGGTCACCTCTTTGATGACTGCTTTCAGGCGTTCTTCAAACTCACCCTTGTATTTTGCACCCGCCACAAGTAAGCCCATGTCGAGCGATACCAGAATTTTTTCTTTCAGATTTTCAGGAACATCACCATCTACGATGCGCTGGGCCATACCTTCCACGATGGCGGTCTTACCAACTCCCGGTTCACCCAAAAGGATAGGGTTGTTTTTCGTTCTGCGGGAAAGAATTTGAAGCACACGCCTGATTTCTTCATCACGCCCGATTACCGGATCGATCTTGCCTTTTTTCGCGAGATCGTTCAGGTTTTTAGAGTAACGCTCCAGTGATTTGTATTTCGCTTCCGCATTCTGATCGGTAACTTTTGAACCACCGCGAAGTTCTTTAATCGCCTTGATCAATCCCGCACGCTCAAACCCGGCATCCTTTAAAATGCTTGATACTTTGTCTTTGGTTGCCAGCAAGGCCAGCAAGAGATGCTCGACTGAGATGTACTCGTCTTTGAATTCACGCAATTCTTTCTCCGCATTTTGCAACACCTGATTGGTCGTGTTTGATAAATACGGTTGTTGTCCGCTTACATGCGGATACGAATTAAGAATCTCGTCAAGCTTGTTTACGAGAATGGTCTCGTTTACATTCAGCTTTTTGAAAACGTAGTTCGATACATTTTCATCGACTTCCAGAATGGCTTTCAGCACATGACCGGGTTCAATTGCCTGTTGCTGTTTGCTCATGGCAATCTCTGCCGACTTCTGCAAAGCCTCCTGCGACTTGATCGTAAATTTTTCGAAGTTCATATGTTTTGCTCTCGCGGCTATGACATCAAAACGCAATCCATTGAGTGGAAAAGCGCGGAATCAGAAATTTTGACATTTATTTTGATAGATTTAGAAAGGAAAAACGGCCATTCTGGCTTATAAGATGTCAAAAAAGGCGGCACAGGTAGCGAAGCAATTTCCCAATGGATTGATTCTGGAGGTGGCCTGGGAGGTTTGTAATCAGGTGGGCGGGATCTACACCGTGATCCGGTCGAAAGCCCCGTGCATGGTCGATTATGCGGGCGGTAATTATTGCATGATTGGCCCGTATGTAAATAAGAATATTCAGGCTGAATTGGAGCCCCTGGACGATGCACAGGATATTTTCGGCCTGGCAGCTGCCGCCTTGCGTAAAAAAGGATACGATGTTCAATACGCCACCTGGCTTATCACCGGAAAACCGCGGGTGGTGCTATTGAATCCCAATGCTATTCAAGACAAGGCGCTGAATGTGGTTAAGTACCTGTTGTGGAAGAATCATTCGATCGGCACACCCACTCAGCATGCGTTGATTGATCAGGTGGTAGCCTTCAGTTACTTAACCAAGTTATTCATCGATGAGCTCGCTGCGCTCGCTCCAAAAGACAAGCCGATCATAGCCCATTTCCATGAATGGATGGCCGGATTGCCCATTCTTGACATTAAGAAAGAGAACATGCCGGTGAAAACCGTATTCACTACGCATGCCACACAATTGGGCCGCCATTTGGCGATTAACTCTCCGCTGTTCTATGCGCACCTGCCGTTCTTTAACTGGCGGGAGGAAGCCCGGAAATTTGGTGTGGAAGCTGAGGCCGGAATCGAGTTCGCGTGCGCGCAGAAGGCCGATGTGCTCACCACGGTGAGCGAAGTTACCGCCCGCGAATGCCGGCATCTGCTTAAGCGAAAGCCGGAAGTGATTCTGCCGAATGGTTTAAATATCGAACGGTTTGAGGCGCTGCATGAATTCCAAAACCTGCACCTGCGCTACAAGGAAGAAATCCACGAGTTTGTGATGTCGCATTTCTTTCACTCGTATTCGTTTGATCTGAATAAAACAATATACCTGTTCACATCTGGCCGGTATGAGTATAAAAACAAAGGATTTGATTTAACGCTGGAGGCACTGAGCCGGCTCAACCAACGGTTGAAGAAAGAGAAGACCGATTTAACCGTAGTGATGTTCTTCGTCACCAAGCGCGACTTCTACAGCATCAAGCCGGAAGTACTGCAGGCAATGGCCATGATGCAGGAGATTTCGCAAACGTGCGATGCCATCGAAAAGCAGATCGGTAAAAAGTTGTTCTATGAAAGCACAACGCGAACCGATAACCAGCTTCCTAACTTAAATGAGTTTGTAGACGAATATTGGAAATTGCGCTATCGCAGAACTATTCAGGCCTGGAAAACGAAGGCCAATCCGGCTGTAGTCACCCATAATTTAGTGAATGAGTCGCAGGATGATATTTTAATGTGTCTGAATGCGAACAAGCTTCTTAATAGTCCGAAGGATCCGGTGAAGATTGTTTACCATCCGGATTTTATAACCACCAGCAGTCCGCTCTTCGGGATGGAATACCATCAGTTTGTGCGGGGCTGTCACCTGGGTGTGTTTCCGAGCTATTATGAGCCATGGGGTTATACCCCGCTGGAGTGTATGGCAAGCGGAGTTCCGTCTATCACCAGCGACCTTTCCGGGTTTGGCGATTACTTGCTCCGGCATTTGCCGGAACATAATCAATACGGTTTGCACGTGATTGAACGCGGCAAGCGCACGTTCGAGTGGTCGGCCAACCAGTTAACCGATGTGATGTACAAATTTGTCAATCAGTCGAGACGCGAACGCATCATGCAACGTAATAATGTTGAGAACAACTCATCTATTTTCGACTGGTCGAATCTGATTAAACATTATAAGGAGGCGTATCAGCTTGTGCTGAAGAATTAATTTACGGGTTCTTCCTTTACCTCATTATTAACAATTTTGTTAATACGCGGCTGGATTAACCAGATGCCAATGGGGATAAAGCAAAACAGTAAAAACGTTCCAAAATATTCACCGAAGGTTGCCTTCTTGTTCTTTTCGATACTGACTAACATTTTTGCCGGAAACGTGAAGGAGTGCAAAAACGCAAATGCTACATAAAAGAATGGCAACGCAATCCAACCTTCAAAAGTCATTCCCTGCCCATCTGAGATAATCATGATGATGGCGTAAACTGCTATCCATAAAAAACTATTGATTATGTATAGGGTATGATTGACTTCGATTCTGGTGGGTAACAGGTGGTAGAGTGAATTTCCGGTCAGAAATAGCCAGCTGAACCAAATCAATAATCCGACGAGGGTTAACATGCCCGATAGCTGCGGGTTGCTTTCAATGGTAACGTTCATGACAAAAAATGCCAGGACCATTGGAATAAAAACTTGCCAGTGTTTAAGCTTCAGTACGAACATATTAGAAGATAAATCGTCCAAAAAAGTAAAGGGCAATCAGTACAAGCAGAAATATCGCAATCCATTTCCGGCTGCCTCCGGTGGAGGTAAACTCATAACCGCAGATCGGGCACACGTTACTCTTTTCATCAACCTCCATCGCGCACGCCGGGCATTCCTTCTTCTTCATCCTTAAAAATGTGAAGTATTTTCCACGCTTTCCACACCGGTTAAACAATTTTGTGGAATCTGCGCCTTCATTTTGGCTCAAAACCGCCGTTTTCCGATGGTCTGATAGTTGCCAACATTCAATCGAAACCACGATTATTATGGCGACCACTACCTTGGACAGAGACAACTTAACGGGTGAAAATCATGAAGGGCACTATGCCAACACTCCGGTGAAGTACCTGACTACGTCTTCCATCATTGGAGATAAGGTGTATAATAACCTGGACGAAAACCTTGGAGAGATTCGTGAAATCATGGTAAATCTTCAGGACGGACGAGTAGAGTATGTTGTGATTGAGTTCGGAGGTTTCCTGGGCATTGGTGAAAAATATTTTGCCGTACCCTTTAAAGCATTAACTATTGATACAGGCCGTCACGCTTTCATTCTGCATCAGAAGAAAGAAGTGTTGGAAAACGCGCCCGGCTTCGACAAAAATCACTGGCCGGAAACGAATTCACACGTGATGGAAAAGACATATAAGTACTGGGGGAGCTTTATGGGACCTAATACTGGTGCAGAACCGTATTAACTACAGGTATCCTATAAAGCAGAAAAGCTCAGCTCCGTCAGGACTGGGCTTTTCATTTTTATAAGGGTTTGGTTTAATGTCAGGTTAGCAGAACATTCGGATCGAAAATACTGCGATAATTTTTCCGGTACGCCCAGAACAAGAACACATGCAGGGCAACGATTACGATCGCTATGGCGATGTTCGTTGGCGCGAGGAATAGATGAAACAACAGAATGTTCAGGCTAATCGGAGCGAGGATCACCAGCGAAAGCGGGGTCAGAAAATTCAATAGCAGAAAGCCGCCCAAAAGAACTTCAAGACCTTTTACCATCGGAAAAAAATACCCGGCTTGAAATAGTCCGCCCAGAAAACTTCCCGCAGCTCCGGTTTGAGCCGGCGGAGTTGGCAGATAATGCAGGAAGAAATTTAATCCGAAGAATAAATAAATCAGCCCCAGCAATGACCGGGTGATGATGGTTGACAGGGATTTGATTTTTGTAGACATAACGAAATGTTTAAAGGGTATGTAGTTATTTTTTTATGCGCTGAGTAGTTCTTCTTCAAATACCGGGTAGTCGGTGTAGCCCTTGGCATCGGCCGCGTAAAGCGTCTTCGAATCCAGTTTAATGTTGAGCGGAAGATTTTTCTGAAAACGGTTCACCAGATCTGGATTGGTGATGAAGGGTCGCCCAAACGAAACCAGGTCGGCTAAGCCAAGGCTGATTGCCTCTTCTGCGCTTGCCAGGGTATGGCCGCCCGACAGAATGAGCGTGTTCCGGAATTTTTTGCGAAGCGAGGTCTTAACCAAATCAACAACTTCGGATTTATGTCCGGCTGTTTGATCCGTTACGTGGAGATACGCGATGCCGAGTTTGTTTAATTCTTCCGCGAGGTATCCGTACATCACATCTACACCCGGGTAGTTGCGGATATCGTTGTTGGTTCCGAAAGGCGAGAGGCGGATTCCGGTTTTTTCCTTGCCGATGGCTTCGCTCACAGCCTGAGTTACCTCCAATACAAACCTTGCGCGATTTTCAACCCCGCCTCCGTATGCATCGGTACGTTGATTGGTGTGAGGCGATAAGAATTGTTCCAACAGATATCCGTTGGCCGCATGAAGTTCAACACCATCAAAACCGGCCTCAACTGCATGAATAGCAGCTTGTACAAATTCACGTTTTGCATCAGCAAGTTGCCCGGCTGTCATGGCGTGCGCTGGCGTGTAGGCCTGCATTCCTTGCTGGTCGGTCCAGATTTCACCCGGAAGTGCCACAGCGGACGGAGCCAGTACGGTAGCACCTTCAGGAAGATTAAGTGCATGGCTTACGCGACCGGTGTGCATGAGTTGTACAAAAATCTTTCCTCCGTTTTTATGAACAGCCGATGTTACGTTCTTCCAGCCCTTAACTTGTTCTGCGGAAAAAATACCCGGAATACGGGCATAGCCCAATCCGTTGGGCGAAGGTGAAGTTCCCTCGGTAATGATCAGGCCTGCAGAAGCGCGCTGCGCATAATATTCGGCTATCAATTCATTTGGGATATTGTTTAACGCGCGGCTGCGGGTCATGGGCGCCATCGCGATCCGGTTCTTCAATTCGGTATTGCCCAGCGGGTAAGGGGTAAGTGCAGGTTTTGAACTCATAGCAAGTATTGATTAAATTATATATTTAAATATTTCGATAGATTTTGTCCGATAAAAGCCCTTTTGATGGGGCTATACTAAACAAGACGCAACCGGCCGATTTTTAGTTCATCGATACATTGAAATTTTTCGATGTATTTTCATAAAAAATTTTTTCAGGTGAATTTCAGTGCCCCGATGGATGCGGTATAGTCCTTCAAAACCTTCTCATTCAGGTTGTATTTGTGGTTTCGGCCCTCTTTTTCCGGTTCAATCAGTCCCGCCTCAATCAGCACCTTAATGTGATGGCTTACAGAAGGCTGGGCTAGGTCGCTTTCTTCCTGAATGTCGGAACATGCGCCGCAGCCACCTTTTTTGGAGATGTGCTGCAAAATCTTGAGCCGGTTGGTGTCGCCCAGGGCTTTAGAAATTTTCTCGATTTGCTTTGCGGTTAGCGCCATTGTATTGACAGATGCAAATATATCAGTTGATAATGATACGTGAAACCCGCGTGAAAAGTTCAGGTTCGTCTGCCGGGCGACATTTGGCCGTAAATCCTGCGAAAACTAAATCCGGCCCAGGGTTGTTTACCGTATATTGATCATGTAAAACACTCACTATGCGAAATTTTGGTAAAATTGGATTTATGCTGATGGTAGGACTGTTTGCTGCATGTTCAGGAAGCGGTCAGAATAAACCGGCAACGCCTCAAAAAGAAGAAAAAGCTATGGAAAACAAACTTGAAATAAACCGGACGGAAGAAGAGTGGAAGAAAATTCTTACGCCAGAGCAATATTACGTGCTTCGCGAAAAAGGAACGGACCGGCCGTTCAGCGGCAAGTTCTATATGCACAAAGAGAAGGGCATGTACAAATGCGCAGCCTGCGGGAATGAATTGTTCACGTCCGACATGAAGTTCGATTCGAACTGCGGCTGGCCGAGCTTTGACCGCGAGGTTGAAGGCGGAAAAATCAAGCAGGTGCGCGATACTTCACACGGCATGATTCGCACGGAAATTTTATGCGCGAAATGCGGTTCACACCTCGGGCATATTTTCGATGATGGTCCAACCGTTACCGGACAACGCTATTGCGTGAATTCAACGTCAATCTCGTTTGAGTCGGAGAAGAAATAAGGGTAAACCTTCACTGGCAAACTAATATAGAGACGCACGATCGTGCGTCTCTGTTGTTTTGTATCGTGCGCGATCCGTGATTGTTATTCATTCTTCAATACCTCGGCCGGGTTGGCCCGGGCTACCTTAAAGGTTTGCGATCCGATCAGCACTCCAGCCAACACAAGAATTCCGATCACGCCTGCAAACATTTCGAATGGTGCAATCGAGGTATGATTACCGATCTGGACCAGTAAAATCTTGTCGAAAAAGAGATAGGTTACGGGCAGCGAAATGGCCGAGGCGATCGCCAGCAATACAATAAACCCACGGCCCAACAGAAAGATCAGTTTGCCTTCACTGGCCCCCAGCACTTTTCGTATGCTCACTTCGCGCAAGCGGGTTTCGGTCGTGAATACCACCATGCCTAACAGCCCCAGTGAAGAAATGCATATCGCCATGGCAGCCATGAAGGTTGCGAGCTTGATCGATGCTTCAAGGCCATCATAGCTGTCGCGAATCTGATCGGTATAGAGCTTGGCATACATGGGATGTACGGAGTCATGTTTTTTCCAGATGGCCTCCATCTTTGCCTGCGTTTCGATCCGGTTATGGGTTTGTAGCTTCACGTTCAGGTAAGCAGCCTCCTTTTTTCCATACCGGAATATAACCTCGTTTGAATTTTTACTGTCGGCCTTTCCATACGTGAAATCACTCAGCACACCGATAATGGTGACTTTCTGATTGTCGAGTTTCACGGTTTCACCGATCGCATCCGCAGGTATCTGACTTGCAATGTTGAAACGCTTGAGAACGTTTTGATTGACGATTATCTCGGTCTCTTTGGCACTGTCAGGTTTTGCTTCAAAGTTTCTTCCGGCCAAAAATTTGAAGTCATGCAGGGGCAGATAGTTCTCATCGATAAAGTTGTGCCACACCAGTGCTGAATCAGTCGGATCTTTTTCGGTTTTCAGGTGTGCACCCCAATAATTGCCCGTACTGGTAATCAGTCGCGAACGGGAAATGTTCTCCACTTCCGGAAGAGCGCGTAAGTCGTCAACGATTGGATCGGCTTTGTTGCCCTGCAGGCTTACGTTGACAATGTTTTCGGTCGTAAATCCGAGATTGAACGCGAGGAAGTGTTTGTATTGCTTGTGGAGGATGAACATCGAGGTGATGAAGATGATCGAAATGCAGTATTGAAATACGATCAACACCTTTCGCATCGTGATCTTCCGGAACACTTGGATGCCCGAAACATCTTTCAATACCTTCACAGCATTTATTTTCGAAAAGAAAAGGGCTGGCATAATGCCGGCCAATGCCCCGACCATCAGGGCGAATAAAACGAAATAGCCAACCAATGCAGGGGAGATGTCAAGTACCAGCAACTCCTGGAGATCGCCCTGCAGGCTTAACAAATGAGGTTTTAGCAGGATGAATAGTCCAAAGGCAAAAACGAGTGCCAGAAGCGAGATGATAATAGACTCAACCACAAATTGGCCGATGATATGGCCCTTCACAGCACCGATGATTTTGCGAACGCCCACTTCACGGGAACGTCTCAGCGACCGTGCGATGGATAGATTGGTGTAATTGAAGGCAGCGGAAAGTAAGATCACGGCGGTGATCGCGATGAAAATCCAAAATGTTATTTTCCCGAATGTTGGTCCGATCTGATTGTTAAGATCCTCACCGACCAGAATGTCGGTTATCGGCTGACAACCCAGGTAAACTTTTACGTTTGGTATCAGGTTGTCGTTTTGCCTAGCATAGGCATTAAGCTTGGATTGAAAAGCCTCGATATCGGTGCCTGGCTGCATCAACACGTAGACGTACGTACTCCACACATTGTCCCAATCCCATTCGCGATCGTCTTCTTTGGTGATTTCGCGGGTATTCAGTGAGCCGAGTAAGTCAAACTTTATGTGCGAGAATTTTGGGATATCTTTCATAATTCCCGTAATGGTGTACTGCCGGTCTTTGTTGAGTGTAATGGTTTTTCCGAGTGCGTTACCATCGCCAAACAGCTTGTGTGCGGATGTTTCGGTCAGCACAATGGAGAATGGCTGCTTAAGGGCAGTGGCCGGATTTCCTTCCAGCAGGGTGAAGGAGAATACATCAAACATTGATTCGTTTGCCCACAAGCCATTAAGGGAGACGGTAGTTTCTCCAAACTGAAGATCGCCACCGAAACCCGTGTGCAGCACAGCGGTTTTTTCAACCTCCGGAAAATTCTCCTGCATGGCTTTTCCGACCATCATGGAGTTTGAGGCGTTACCGTGATCATTTTTGTTTTCAAGCCACTGGTATTGACTCGAAATCCGGTAAATGCGGTCGTGATGCTCGTGAAACGTATCGTATGAGTAGATGTCGGAGATAATTCCGATCATGAGCAGTCCCACCGACATGCTGACGGCCAGACCGATGATGTTGATCGCGGAGAACAACTTATTGCGCAGAATACTGCGCCCGGAGGTTTTTACATAACTGCCCAGCATAATCCAATTAATTAGGATGTTGATAAATTCCGGCTTTCGCACGGTATAGAGTCGCAAAAATTTCAAGACATCGATGGCGTAAATAAGTTTTGCGCGTAGTACACCTCTTGACTTGGCATTGCGATGAAAGTATTCATTCAAATCGCCCTGCAAATCTTCCAGCAGTTCCGGCCGGCAATACCACGAGAGGAACTTTTCAGCCAGCCGTGGAGGCCGAATTTCTTTGCGCGGCTTCATCAGATGTTTTTCAACGACATGTTGGGAATCATGCTCCAGAGATTATCCCGAACCTCTTTCGCCTTAAGCAAAGCCGACTTTCCCGCGGCCGTTACCGAATAGTACCGTTTACGTTTTCCGCCACGCGTGCTGGTTGCTTCACCCAGTTTACTTTTTACCAGGCCTTTTTCTTCAAGCCTGTTCAATACTGCGTGAACAACGCCCAGCTTGGCCGATCGGCCGGTTTGCTTTTCGAGTTCATCGCAAATGGCAACACTGTACGCTTCGCTCATGAGCGCAGCAATGGTTAGCAACACCAGTTCCTCAAATTCGCCCAGGTTGGTTCCTTTCATATTCGCTTATGATTAATTACGTAAATGTATGTAAAATGGTTGTGATTATGTTTCATGTTAATATGTGGAGACGCAAGATTTTGCGTCTCCATAGCACATACACCTCGCCATTCGCGGCACCGGCATTTATGAATCGATCTTCGCCATTTCCCAGCCGATCATACCTTTTTTGCGGGTGGGGTTCCAGCGGTATTCTCCGAGGATTCCGTCTTTGCGGATTACCCGGTGGCAGGGAATCAGGTAGGCGATATGATTGGAACCGACAGCCGACCCAACAGCCTGCATGGCCTTGGGGCTCTGAATTTGTTTTGCGATTCCCTGATACGTTGTTACGGAACCCATCGGAATTTTCAGGAGTGCTTCCCAGACTTTGATTTGGAAATTTGTGCCCTTCACCAATACATGAAGCTTATCCTGGCGTTGCTGCGGGTTAAAAATCTTTTGCGTAAACGTTTGGGTGTACTCGTTATTCTGGTGGAACACCGAGTTGTTCCAATGCTGTTTCATCTCTTCAATGCTTTTGAACACATCTTCATCGGGTTGAATAAAAGATAACCAGCAAATACCACGTTCGGTGACACCAATCAAACATGTGCCAAAAGGTGTTTCATGAATTCCATATTCAATGCGGATGCCTGAACCTTTCAGCTTGTATTCTTGTGGAGTGACTGCTTCCAGCGTAGTGAATAAATCATACACGCGTGATTGCCCGGAGAGTCCGGCCGACTCAGCAGCTTCAATCAGGTTTCGGGTTTCATTCAATTTTGCCTTTAAGAAATCAACGGTCAAAAATTGTAAGAATCTTTTCGGACTGATACCAGCCCATTCGGTAAAAATCCGCTGAAAATGAAACGGAGAAAGATGAACCTGTTCGGCAACCTCATCCAGCTCAGGCTGACGCTGGAAATTTTTTTCCAGGTATACGATCGCCTGCTCAATACGCTGATAGTTGATTTCCTGCTCTGACACGGTCATAAAAATATTGATTTTGTTACGTAAAGATGCAGCGCACCGCGGGCGGTTTGAAACCTGATTCTTGCTGAAAACAGTGCAAAAATTCGCTACATTTCAACAAATAACCGCCCGTGAACCAAACCCCAAGCGAAGGACTCAAGCGAATTATCGGAACGCGGGCACTCATTCTCGGCACGATCAACCTGACAATCGGTGCCGGCATCTTTGCCCTTCCGGCTGATGTGGCGGGGTATCTCGGTACGGCTTCGTGGATGGCCTACGTGATTTGCGTGACACTGCTTATGCTGATGTTGTTGTGCTTCGTTTCACTGGGCACAAAGTTTACATCAACCGGTGGTGCGTACGTGTATGTGGAAAAAGCTTTCGGGCCGTATGCCGGATTTTTAATCAACTCGCTGTACTGGTTCGGGTATGCCGTAATGGCCGATGCCGCTGTGACAAACCTGTTGGTCGACAGTCTTTCAATTTTCTTTCCGGTGTTGAAAACAACGGTTGGAAGAGTGACACTGATGGCCGTTGTGTTTTCGTTTATCGGCTGGACGAATGTTCGGGGCGTGAAGCAAGGCGTCAGACTGGTGGAGATTAACACCATCGCGAAAATTCTTCCCCTGGTGGTGCTGATCGTTGCCGGATGTTTTATGATCAATTTCGATAACTATAGCTGGAATGGTTTTCCGGCTGTTCATCAGCTTGGTTCGGTTTCCCTTCTTTTATTCTTCGCGTTTGGCGGAGGAGCAGAGACAGCGTTGAATGCATCCGGAGAAATCCGGAACCCGGTTCGAACAATTCCGATCGGATTGCTCGTGGGAGCATTTTTGGTGTTTGTGATTTATCTGTCAATTCACCTGGTAGCGCAGGGTGTGTTAGGTCCGGATCTGGCTATTTACAAAGAAGCTCCGCTGGCAAAAGTTGCCGAACGTGCGCTTGGACCGTTTGGTGTCAGCATGTTGATCGCGGGTGCGGCAATCTCCTGCTTTGGATTGGTAAGTGGTGACATCTTAGCGTCTTCCCGATTACTATTCGCCGGAGCACGCGATGGTGTATTGCCGAAGTTCCTGGCCGCGATTCACCCGAAATATGCAACACCTTACTGGTCGGTTATTGTGTATACAGTAATCGGGTTTATTCTCTCCGTCAGCGGAGGATTTCGGGAACTCGCTACCATGGCCAGCACAGCGCTGCTCATTATTTATCTGGGAATCATATTCGCAACCATTAAACTCCGGAATGTAAGCAGGGAAACTTCGTTTAATATTCCCGGTGGTATCACTGTTCCGATACTCGCATTGATGGCAACCGGATGGTTTTTATCGAACCTGAAGAAGGAAGAGGTGATCCCGGCTATTCTGTTTCTTGTTGCATCTAGTATCTTTTATTTTGTTTTTCAAAAGTTTAAGAAATCCTAGCGAGTCACATGCCCCGCCTTCAGCTCGATTTTCCTGACGAAACAAAGTTCACGTGTGAGCTAACCGTTCGTGCTGCTGATCTTAATTATGGAAACCATGTCGGGAACGATTCGATCCTCACCCTCATGCAGGAGGCACGCATTCAATTCTACCGGAGCCTTGGGTATCGTAATGAACTAAGTTTCGAAGGTACTATCGGTCATATCGTGGCGGATGCCGCAGTGGTATACAAATCAGAAGCTTTTCTGGGAGACGTTCTGGTAATTGAGGTCGCGTTAACGGATTTCAACAAGTACGGTTTCGACATGTTCTACCGGCTGCGCAATAAGGAAACCGGTAAAGATGTGGCCATCGGGAAAACCGGAATTGTGTTTTTCGACTATGAAAAACGAAAGGTTGCGTCAATCCCGGCCGGATTCCTGGAGAAGATTAAAAGTTAGGCTTTAAAGGAGTATCTTTAGAAAACTCCTCCCCATGAAAATTCCAGCGCTGATACTGTTTACGATTTGTTCGCTTGTGGTTCAGGCGCAACAGGTTCTTGTGAGAAATGTTACCCCGATCGATTATAACACCATTGCGTATCCAAACTTGCTAGGGAATACCCAGTCCAGTCAGCCCTTCAAAGGAACTGTAACGCTTACCGATGGCAGTGAAGTAAAAGGCAAGATCACGTTCTTCCGCAAGAAGAATGAAACGAGTTTGCTTCGCGTGAAAGTGAACACTGGAGAAGAGAAAAAGGAAATAGCTGCTGCCGAAATCAAGTCGATCGCGCTCGATCCCCAGGTATTTGAGAAAAAATACGCTAACGATTTTAAAAACCCCGTTAAGAACTTTCAGCCCGGTTACATTATTCTGCCAACCGGAGAAAAGGTCATCGGAAAGGTGGCTCAGTTCCGGGATCTCAGCGATTACGACTTTTTCATTTACAACATTGGCTTTCTGCCGGAGGGATCGGAGGTTGCGTCAATCATTAAAGGCGGTAAGCTTGCTGAATTCGGACAACAGATTGACGGCAAGATGAATATTTGGGATGGCTATGTAGATGGCTATCTGTTAAGAATGGTGGATGGGAGATTCCGCTTAAGCCTCAATCCATATTCAAAAGTTGAAAATGAGTTTTTTACCTCCATTAAAAACCACATAGCCGACTCACTGGCGAAAGATGCTGCGCAGCGCGCACTCGCGCGAAGTCTGAAAAATGGCCAGGATATAAATCAGTCAATCGAAAATGCCGCCAATACCGGCCAGATGGTCAGTGAAGTATTGGGGGGAATCGAAATCAACAAAAAGGAATATCTCGTATTCGATACCCGAACCGGGAAAGTGGTTGCCCTTAACAAAGACAATTTTCGCAATCAGGCGCTTGCGCTCAACTCCGGTTGCTCCCGGGCTGTCGTGGTCTCGTGGGATGCAATGGAAGATTTTGTGAAACAGCTAAACGAAGTTTGCCATTAACGGCTCAGAACCTCCTGATTGTTTACCAGTACCAGCAGGTCGTCATCGTTCACTTCTTTTTTCTCATCGGCCACGATGAGAAAGTTTTCGTACAGCATATTCAGTTGTGCACCTTCCACACTGTGGCCAAGCAATTCGACCCGGTGCTTCAGTGCTGCACGGCCGCTTCTTGCCGTAAGCACAATGGATGAAGACGGAACGCCCACATCAGCCGGGTTAATGATTTCATAGTTTTCGGCATGCTTCAAGAAACCGTCCTGGTGGATACCCGACGAGTGTGCAAATGCATTCCGGCCAACGATCGCTTTGTTTGCCTGTACCGGCATGCGCATCATACCGGAAACGAGATGACTTAATTCAAAAATGCGCTCCGACTTAATGTTGGTGTAGAGGTCAAGGTCTTTGTGAACTTTCAAGGTCATCGCTACTTCTTCCAGGGAAGTATTTCCCGCACGTTCACCAATACCGTTGATGGTCACTTCCGCCTGACGGGCGCCATTGATCAATCCTGAGATGGTATTCGCGGTCGCCATCCCAAGATCGTTGTGGCAATGCACGGAGATCACGGCTTTATCGATGTTCTTCACGTTTTCCATCAGGTATTGAATGCGCTTGCCGTAGAGATGCGGAAGACAATAACCCGTGGTGTCCGGAATGTTTACGACATCAGCACCGGCTGCAATAACAGCCTCGACCAGTTTTGCCAGGAAAGGCAGGTCGGCACGACCGGCATCTTCTGCATAGAACTCAACTTCATAGCCTTTGTCTTTCGCATATTTGGTTGCCCATGCGCCTTGTTCCAGCACCTGTTCGCGTGTGCTGCGGAACTTGTGCAAAATGTGAACATCGGATGAACCGATTCCGGTATGGATTCTTCCGCGTTTAGCATGCCGCAGGGCCTCGGCCGCCACGTCAATATCTTCTTTCTTCGAGCGGGTAAGTCCGCAGACAACCGGTTCTTTCACCGCTTTTGAAATTTCTACCACCGAAAGAAAATCTCCGGGACTTGAAATCGGGAAACCCGCTTCGATCACATCCACGCCAAGCGCTTCCAGCTCACGCGCAATGATGACCTTTTCTTCAGTCTTTAACTGGCAACCCGGTACTTGTTCGCCATCGCGGAGGGTTGTGTCGAAGATTTCAATTTTCTTAGCCATACCTGTAGGTTATAGGTTAATGTTATTAGTTAATTGACGTTGATGCGATGAAGCTTGCGGTGTTCAGCGCAGTCATGTTTATGGTTTCTTTGTTATTGGTCAGTTTGCTGATCACGGTGTCACCCATCTTTTGGGTGTTCAGGATTTTTTCTTTTGCAGTTTTTGCATCAGCAATGTCACTCGTCCTCCAGCCCTCTTTCAGGGCCTGCTCCACTGCGTTGATTACCGCATCCGCTTCGTTCTTCAATCCGAAGGAAATATCCAGCATCAGGGCAACCGACAGGATAGAAGCCAGAGGGTTTGCAATTCCCTTTCCGGTGATATCGTGCGCGCTTCCGTGAATGGGTTCATACAAGCCAACAGTATCGCCTATCGAGGCAGACGCGAGCATACCCATCGAGCCGGCAATCTGCGAAGCTTCATCCGTGAGGATATCGCCAAACAGGTTTCCGGTAAGCACCACGTCAAAGCTTTTCGGATTCTGAATCAGCTTCATGGCTGCGGCATCGATAAACTGATGCTCGAGCTTCACGTCCGGGTATTGCTTGCTTACTTCATTCACCACTTCGCGCCATAACCTGGAGCTTTCGAGTACATTAGCTTTGTCGACCGAGGTAACTTTTTTGCTGCGGGTTTGTGCGGCTTTGAAAGCCTTGTGCGCAATTCGTTCGATTTCATACTTCTGATAGATCATCAGATCGTAAGCCGTTTTGCCTTCATCTTTCCGGCCCTTCTCTCCGAAGTAAACATCACCCGTAAGTTCACGGAAGAAGAGAATGTCTGAACCTTTCAGAATTTCCGGTTTGATGCTGGAAGCTTCGAGCAGTTCGTCAAATAATTTAATCGGACGAAGGTTGGCGTACAGACCAAGTTCTTTGCGCATTTTCAGCAAGCCTTGTTCGGGACGAACTTTTAACGTTGGGTCGTTATCGTATTTCGGATGGCCAACGGCTCCAAATAAAATTGCATCACAGTTCTTAAGCTTGGCGAGGGTTTCCTCCGGTAAAGGATTTCCGGTAGCCTCGATGGCATCGTGACCGATTTGCGCTTCTTCAAAAGTAAATTCATGTCCGAAGACCTCACCGATCTTTTTCAAAACCTTCTTTCCTTCGGCCGTTACTTCCTTGCCGATTCCGTCTCCGGGTAGTATTATAATCTTCTTGTTCACTATACTTTATTTTTTTGGTACCAGATTCCGGTTGCCAGTTACCGGTAAACCGGAGTCTGGAAACAGGAAACTGATTAATGTGTTAAATCGTACTCCTTAATCTCTCTATTCAGACTCAACAGGTAGTCAATATCATCATACCCGTTCATCAGGCATGTCTTTTTATAGGCGTTGATTTGGAAACCTTCTTTCTTGCCATTGAAGCTGATGAATTGATTTTCGAGATCAACGGTTACTTCTGTTTTCGGATCACGTTGAATCGTTTCCAATAACTCGTTCAAAAACTGATCGGATACAACAACCGGCAGTACGGCATTGTTCAATGCATTATTCTTGAAGATGTCGGCAAAGAAGCTCGACACCACCACCCGGAAACCGTAATCATAGATTGCCCAGGCGGCATGTTCGCGACTGCTGCCGCATCCAAAGTTTTTTCCCGCCACCAGAATTTTCCCGGTGTACGCAGCATTGTTCAAGGGAAACTCAGCAATCGGATTGTTGTTCCCGTCATATCGCCAGTCGCGGAACAGGTTATCACCAAATCCTTCGCGCGTTGTGGCCTTTAAGAACCGGGCAGGAATAATCTGATCGGTATCGATATTCTCAACCGCGATCGGTACCGCGGGTGATATTAGCTTTTGAAATTTTTCTTTACTCATATTTCGTTAATAGTTATTAGTTATCAGTTAATCGTATCGTTCTCCTATTAACGATTAACTTTTAACGTTAAACTCTCGGACATCAGTCACTTTGCCGGTAATCGCAGCTGCAGCGGCACTCAACGGACTTGCTAAAAACGTTCTTGATTTCGGACCCTGACGGCCTTCGAAATTCCGGTTCGATGTGCTGATGCAATATTTGCCTGCGGGTATTTTATCTTCATTCATGCCCAGACACGCGGAACAGCCGGGTTCGCGCAATTCGAAACCTGCCGCCTCAAAAATTTTATCGAGGCCTTCTTTCTTCGCCTGTTCCTGAACTTGTTTCGATCCGGGCACAACCCATACTTCTACGCCAGCAGCTTTTTTCTTTCCTCTCACCATCGCTGCCACTTCGCGCAGGTCTTCAATGCGCGCGTTGGTGCAGCTGCCGATAAATACATAGTCAATTGCTTTGCCGAGCAACTGCGAACCTTGTTCAAGGCCCATATACTCGAGCGACTTTTTAAACGAAACCTGTTCGTTAAGTTCTTTCAATTCATTGGCGGTTGGGATGCGATCGGTAACCTTCATGCCCATGCCCGGATTGGTTCCGTACGTAATCATCGGTGCGATGTCGGCTGCATCGAATGTGAGTACGGTGTCGTACTTCGCACCTTCATCCGTTTTCAATTTTTTCCATTCTTCTACGGCCAGGTCGAACGCTGCGCCTTGTGGGGCAAACTTTCTTCCCTTGATGTAGGCAAACGTTGTTTCATCGGGTGCAATCAATCCACCCCGGGCGCCCATCTCAATGCTCATGTTGCAGATGGTCATCCGGGCTTCCATCGAAAGTGACCGAATGGCATCGCCTGCATACTCTACAAAGTATCCCGTTGCTCCGCTGGCAGAGATTTTAGAGATGATGTACAAAATAATGTCTTTGCTCACCACGCCTTTGCCGAGCTTGCCGTTGATCTCGATCTTCATCGTCTTCGGCTTGTATTGCAGAATGCATTGCGTGGCCAGTACTTGCTCCACTTCCGAGGTTCCGATGCCAAACGCTACGTTGCCAAACGCCCCGTGCGTGGAGGTATGGCTGTCGCCACACACAATGGTCATCCCCGGGAGGGTAAGCCCAAGTTCCGGTCCGATAATATGCACAATGCCCTGGAAGGGATGGCCAAGGTCGTATAGTTCTACGCCAAACTCCGCGCAGTTCTTGCGTAGCGTTTCCACCTGATGCCGCGATAAAGCCTCCTTGATGGGAAGGTGCTGGTCTTTTGTGGGAACGTTATGATCGGCCGTTGCGGTGGTGCGGTTTACATTGAATACGCCAATGCCGCGCTTGCGCAAGCCATCGAAGGCCTGCGGGCTGGTTACTTCGTGGATAAAATGACGGTCGATGAATACAGCATCCGGGTAACCGTCAGCACGTTTGACAACGTGTTTGTCCCAGATCTTTTCAAAAATTGTTTTCGGTTGCGACATGCGTAAATAACAAGCGTTAGTTTGTTATGGCCTATTTAAAACAAAACCGTCCTGACAGTATCGTCAGGACGGCTTGCCGGAATGGATATAACCTCCGGATGGTTCTAGCTGCTAATATGAAACTTTGAACGCCTTGTGTAAAGGATTATTTGAAAAAGTTTGTGCTTACGGGTGTTAGTTATGCGTTATATTTCGAAAGCATCAAGTTTATGAAGAATAGAATAACCGGTGAAATTGAAATTCAAGTTTTGGAGAATATGCTTGCAGCCTTATCCAAACTGAATGTAATAAGCTCCGCTGATTTTACTTTGCTTATTCACGGTATGGGAAGTCAAACCAGAAGTTTTTACAGGGAGTTAAGAACTAATGAGTCGGTTGAAGTGATTTGGAGCGGCTGGTGCTCCAAAGTGTGGTGGAGTTACCTTTTTAGTTTTATTCCCGGACAGGCCGGACTTGTAAAAGTTCTCGATAGGAAAAAGTTGGATCCACTTTATTTGGAAATCGGGGCGCAGTCAATGTGTGGACTTTATTTTGTTCCGAATAAAAAAGTGGAAATAATTATTGATAAAGTTATAAACGAACGGCCATTTGATGTTTCGGATATCCTGAAGGATGAAAAAAACTACTTCTTGCTGGTGGTCGACTTCGATTACCGAAGCGAGACGAGAGACGGTGAAGTTTATTACCGCGATTTTATTGTCGCAGATAACGTTGATGAAGAAGTAAAGACCCTACTTCAATAAGCTGATCGCAATGCTTCGAAAATGCACAAAGTCCTTTGAACACGGAATGGACTTTTTATTTCCTTTAACAAACTGTTTTAGCCTTTCAGGAATTTTAACTTCCGTCTTCAATGTATCCTCAACCACGTCCAAAAACTTAGCCGGATGCGCGGTTTCTAAAAACACTCCTTTGGCTTCGGTATGTTCTGACAGATATTTCTTTAGCCCCAGGTAGCCAACTGCTCCGTGTGGATCGAGGGTGTAGTTTGATGTTTCATAAACCGCTCGCATGGCTTGTTTGGTTTCATCGTCCGAGAACCTATAACCCGTAATATCTGCTTTGATATTGTTCAGATCGTTTGCATACAGATCCATCATGCGCGCAAAGTTACTCGGATTGCCAACGTCCATCGCGTTGCTGACGGTAGCCTGTGAGGGCTTCGGATTGAAAGTTCCGGTGTCGAGATATTCCGGAACAATGTCGTTACGATTGGTGGAAGCAATAAAATGTCTGATCGGTAAACCCATCCGCTTGGCGATCAATCCGGCCGTGAGGTTGCCGAAATTTCCACTCGGAACAGAGAATACAACGTTGCTGCGATCTTTCAATCGCGACCACGCATAGAAGTAGTAAAACGACTGCGGGATCAGGCGTGCAATGTTAATCGAGTTGGCTGATGTGAGGAAAAACTCTTTGTTAAGCTCTTCATCCAGGAAAGCTTCTTTCACTAACCGCTGACAATCATCGAATGTGCCGTCAACCTCAAGCGCGGTGATGTTTTGTCCGAGGGTCGTAAATTGTTTCTCCTGAATATCGCTCACTTTTCCGGATGGATACAGCACCACAACTTTTACGCCCGGTACCCCCAGGAATCCGTTGGCTACCGCACTGCCCGTATCCCCGGAAGTTGCTACGAGGATAACGATCTCCCGCTTTTCTGCTTTCGCAAACCAGCTCAATAACTGCGACATGAACCGCGCACCAAAATCTTTGAATGCCAATGTAGGGCCGTGAAACAACTCCAGTGAGAAAACACTTTTTTCAATTTCAACCAGCGGAGCATCAAACGTGATCGTGTGTTCGACCATTTTTCGTAACTCATCAGCCGGAACATCCTGCTGCAAAAGTGCGTGGGCTACTTCATAAGCAATCTGCTGAAAAGATTTTCCCGGAAGGGAATCGAAGAACGATTCCGGCAGTACCGGAATTGACTCGGGCATATACAAGCCCTTGTCGGGCGCAAGCCCTTTGAGCACAGCTTCCTTCAGGCTGACGGTTGATTTTTTATTATTTGTGCTGTAGTAGTTCATTATTTTATCAGGTTGAGCCTGCCGGACGCAGGCAGTTTTGTCGAAACCTGGCCTTCGATAAACTCAGGCTGACAGGTTTCGCATTCGTTAACCAATCACTCTCGCTCCCGCTTTATTAACTTTTGATACATACACTTCACTTTGCAGGCCAACGGCTGCGAATTGTTGTTGCATGGCGACACCCACGTTATCTGCAATGGCCTTTCCTTTGCAAAACGAAAACATAGTAGGCCCGGAACCCGAAATACCGCAACCCAGTGCACCTGCAGTAACGGCCGCCTGTTTAATGCTGTGAAAGCCCGGAATCAAAACCGATCGCATCGGTTCGGCTACAACATCCTGTAATGAACGTCCAATCAATTCATAGTCGGGTTTCATCATACCTGCCACCAGCGCTGCGGTGTTGCCCCATTGCGTGATGGCATCTTTCAAGGGCACGGATGTTTTTAGCACTTGTCGTGCATCGCGGGTTTTGACTTCCACATGCGGATGAACCAGTACACACATCAATTCTTCGGGCGTTGGGATTTCGATGATGTCCAGCGGATGGTTATCACGGATCAAAATCAAACCACCCAGCAGACTCGGTGCCGCATTGTCGGCATGCGCAGAACCGCACGCTACAAATTCTGCCTGCATGACAAACGGGAGTAAATCGGCTTTTAAAAATGGATTACCGAGTGCACGGTTAATCGCAATCACGGCCGCCACCGCACTTGCCGCGCTGGAGCCCATGCCACTACCCAACGGAAGATTTTTGATGAGCGTGATCTCTGCACCATGATTGCTTTCGATCGCTTTCAGAAACTCAATCACCGCCACTCCGGCTGTGTTCTCTTCTGCTTTTCGCGGAAGCTTGCCGTTGTCGCCCTCAATGTCTTTTATGGAAACAACTCCGGAATCATTGAGTGTCAGAATCACTTCGTCACCGGGGGCGTCCACAGCCATGCCCATCACATCGAATCCGCAGGAGACGTTGCCAATGGAGGCAGGAGCATATGCGTGAATTTTTTTGGTATTCATATCTCTCGTGTTCACTTTATATACGCCCACCAATTCTGATGATGTCGGCAAACACACCTGCAGCCGTAACTTCAGCGCCTGCACCCGGACCTCGGATAACCATCGGGCGTTCGTGGTAGCGTTCGGTTGTGAGTAAAATTATGTTATCGCTTCCGGATAAAGAATAGAATGGATGCGAACTATCCACCGGCTTGAGCGCAACGGACACGTTTCCGTTTTCCAGGATTGCCTGGTAGCGAAGTTTTTGTTGCTTGGATTCCGCCTCCTTTCGTAACGCTTCAAATTCAGCATCGTGTTTTTGCAATGCCTGGAGAAATTCTTCGGTCGTTTTTTGTTCCCGGCAATCTTGCGGCACAAGGTTTTGAATTGGGATATCTCCCAACTCCAGCGACAGCCCGCATTCGCGGGAAAGAATGAGAATTTTCCGCGCTACATCGGTACCGCTTAAGTCGTCACGCGGATCGGGTTCGGTGTAACCTTTCTCTTTCGCTTCTTTTACGATGTCACTGAAGGGTTTGCTGCCATTGAAGGAACTGAAAATGAAGTTCAGCGTTCCGCTCAGCACCGCTTCAATGCGAATGACTCTGTCGCCACTCAATAACAAATCGTTCAGTGTGTTGATTACGGGCAATCCCGCGCCCACGTTTGTCTCATATAAAAAGCGTACTCCGCGTTGGCGGGCTGTTCTTTTCAACTGCTGGTAAACCTGCTGACTTCCGGAATTGGCCTTTTTATTCGGAGTAACAATGGAAATATTCGAATCGAGAATCCGTTCATACAATCCGGCCACGGCTTCACTAGAGGTACAGTCGACAAAAATTGAACTCGGTAAATTCATGCTGGTCATGTTCTGATAGAAAGCTTCCAGGTTCATCGGCTCGCCCTTTTCGTTTAACGTTTCAACGGCCTGCTCAAGTGAAAGACCCTGCTCGCTAAACATCATTTTTTTGCTATTGGCCATTCCGTTAATACGAACCTCCAGCTTGTTCTCTTCCGACAATTTGTTGAATTGCTCCCTTACCTGGTTGAGCAGCGCCTTACCGATCAGCCCGGTGCCTGCCAAAAACACGTGTGCCGTTTTTCGGTCCGACAAGAAGAATGCGTCATGCAACACGTTCAGTGCCTTCGCAACATCTTCTTGTTTAATTACTGCAGAGATATTTCGCTCAGACGAGCCTTGTGCAATTGCCACGACATTAATACCATTCTTGCCCAAAGCGCTAAACATTCTGCCACTGGTGCCGGGATGATGTTTCATGCCATCGCCAACCGTGGCCACAATCGATAAGTTGTCGGTCACATGCACGTCATCAATAAGTTCGTTGTGGATCTCATGCTGAAACTCGCGCTTCAACGCGGACTTTGCCCTTGCAGCCAATGTACTTTCAATGGCAATACAAATGGAGTGTTCGGAGGATGCCTGGCTGATCAGAATCACGTTGATTTTCTCCTGTGCGAGGGTTGAAAACAACCGCATGGAAACGCCCACTACGCCCAGCATTCCACTTCCCTGGATGTTCAGTAAGCTGATGCCATTCATGGACGAAATGCCTTTGATCAGTTTTCCATTGGTTGACTCGGCACTGATCAGCGTTCCTTCATGCGATGGATTAAATGTGTTCTTTACCCAAATCGGAATGTTGTGCGCCATCGCGGGAAGCAAGGTGGAAGGAAAGATTACCTTGGCACCGAAGTGCGAAAGTTCCATCGCTTCCTCGTAACTCATGGTGGGAATGGTAAACGCTTTTTTCACAAGCCGCGGATCGGCCGTCATCATCCCATCCACATCGGTCCAGATTTCGAGCGAAGAAACTTTTAACGCACCGGCAAAAATCGCTGCGGTGTAATCTGAGCCACTTCGCCCCAGTGTGGTGGTTTCACCGCTTTCGGAAGTGGCGATGAAGCCTGTGATGATTTGCAAGGCATCGTGAAATTTAAAATGTGTGGCGATCAATTTATTCGTCACGTCAAAATCCACTTTGGCGTATCCGAACTGATTGTCGGTGCGGATTACTTTTCGCGTATCGAGGTATTCAGCCGGAAGTCCCGCATCTTTCATCGCTTCGGAAATGATGTAGGCAGAAAGTCGTTCCCCAAAACTCATGATATAATCCAGCGTACGCAGGGTTCGTTCTTTCACAAGAAATACGCCCTGAAGCACGCCTTCCAGTTCATTGATCTGGATTTTCACCTGCGCTAAAATGCCGCTTTGATTTTTTATGCTGATGAGATTCCGAACGGCATCTAAATGACGCGTTTCAAGTTCTTCCAGTTTGGCACGATAACCCGTATTGCCTTCGAGCGCAAGCGTACTCAATTGAATGAGCACGTCTGTTACTCCGCCAAACGCAGAAAACACAATCGCTAAATCACTTTGCGAATAGGGTTTGATGATGTTGATCACCGATTTGATCCGTTCCGGGGTGGCGACCGAAGAGCCGCCAAATTTTATCACTTTCATTTTTAACGGGATGATTACATGTTGAAGCGCCTTGTGTCATGCCTGGCATAACAGCGCAAAAAGAGTTCGGGTAATATGGTAGTATGAACGGGTTACCCCGTAATGGTTGTTGTTGTGATCGTAATGATCACCGGCATAGCAGCGCTTACACCCGGAATGGGTGATGAAAATGTACTATGATGATTGCTGCGCTGCATGATTCGTATTTCGAAGAAACTACTTTGTGTTGGTTAAAACAATTGATTTTTTAAAAATGTTTGCTGAGTTGTCATGTTGAGCCTGTCGAAACATGACTCGGCTGTAAAGTTGGCTTCGACAAGCCTGTCTGCCGCCAGGCAGACTCAGCCTGACAGCCCTTAAACCAGATACTCAAACAAATTCTCATTCTGATTCACCAGCGTATAGTTGAGTTTATAACTATCCATCCGTGTGATCAATTCCTTAAAATCATCTTTAGACTTCACCTCAATACCGATTAGTGCCGGCCCGGTTTCCTTGTTGTGCTTCTGGATAAACTCGAAACGCACAATGTCATCCGTAGGGCCCAGAATGTGGTTCACAAATTCCTTCAATGCTCCCGGCCGTTGGGCAAACCGCACGATGAAATAATGCTTCAATCCTTCGTACAACAACGACCGCTCTTTGATCTCATTCATCCGGTCGATGTCGTTATTGCCGCCACTGAGCACGCAAACAACTTTCTTTCCTTTAATCTGATCAGCATACTGATCCAGCGCAGCAATCGACAACGCGCCTGCCGGCTCTGCTACAATTGCATCTTCGTTGTAAAGCTGTAAAATGGTAGAGCTTACCTTTCCTTCCGGAACCAGCAACATATCCACCAGCGAATCTTTGGCGAGCTGAAACGTAATGTCGCCCACTTTCTTTACGGAAGCCCCGTCTACAAACCGCTGAATGGTCTCCAGAACAACCGGCCTTCCTGCCTTTAAGGCTTCTTTCATGGAAGGTGCGCCCTGGGGCTCAACACCTACAATCTTTGTATTGGGTGAGTATGTTAGGGTGTATTGCGAAACACCGGCACACAATCCGCCACCGCCGATCGGAACAAAAATGTAGTCGACATTCGAAAGCTCATCGAAGATTTCCTTGGCAACCGTACCCTGACCTTCAATCACCTTCAAATGATCAAACGGTGGAATGAACGTCATCTCGTGCAGCGCAGTGTGTTTAAGCGCATGTTCCTGGCATTCATCAAACGTATCACCGATCAAAACAATCTCGATGTTATCTCCGCCAAACATCCGCACCTGGTTAATCTTCTGCTTGGGCGTAATGGCCGGCATGTAGATCACTCCCCTGATACTCAACTGACGGCATGAGAAGGCTACGCCTTGCGCGTGATTGCCTGCACTGGCACATACCACACCGCGCGTGCGCTGATCCTCTGTCAGACTTTGAATCAAATTATACGCTCCGCGGATTTTGTACGACCGCACAACCTGGAGATCTTCACGCTTCAGGTAAATCTCAGCCTTAAACTTTTCCGACAGCTTGCGATGAAACTGCAACGGAGTTTTAAGCGCCACATTCTTCAGCGTTTCGGCAGCAGCGTTAATGTCCAATTTATGTGCGATTGTTTCGGTCATTTTTATTTGAGCAGAGACGCAATATTTTGCGTCTCTGCGGTTAAATGATTGAATTAATTTATCATCGATGCTTCTACGCTGGCTTTTTCCGGACGCAAGGCACGTACAGCCGCGCCAGCCTGCCACAACTCGCTTTCGCGGAGTTCTTTCAGCTCTTCCGCAAGCTTTTCGCGATAGTCGGGTTTGCTGCAGGTTTCTATCGTCCGTTTTGCTTCTGCGCCCGTCTCAACGCTTTCGTATAATTCTTTAAATACGGGAAGCGTAGCGGCTTTGAATTTCTTTTTCCAGTCGAGCGCACCGCGTTGTGCCGTGGTTGAACAGTTTGCGTACATCCAGTCCATTCCATTTTCAGCAACCAGCGGCATCAGCGATTGGGTCAGTTCTTCAACCGTTTCATTGAATGCTTCCGATGGTGAGTGGCCTTTCGAACGAAGCACCTCATACTGTGCTTCGAAAATTCCAGCAATCGCGCCCATCAATGTTCCGCGTTCGCCTGATAAGTCGGAATACACTTCTTTTTTGAAATCCGTTTCGAACAAGTAGCCGGCCCCTACACCGATTCCCAGTGCGATAGCTTTTTGCGTTGCGTTACCGCTGGCATTCTGGAACACTGCGTAACTCGCGTTAATACCTTTGCCCTGCAGGAACAGTCTGCGAACGGAAGTTCCTGAGCCTTTTGGTGCTGC
This sequence comes from Cyclobacteriaceae bacterium, assembly GCA_016786495.1. GTDB lineage: Bacteria > Bacteroidota > Bacteroidia > Cytophagales > Cyclobacteriaceae > UBA2336. The sequence goes on along the minus strand of JAEUUJ010000083.1, from coordinate 5,590 downwards.
GAGTACAACGTCAACATCGGCTGGCGGAACAATACCGGTTTGTTCTTTAAACGTGATTCCGAAGCCATGTGAGAAATAGAGCGTTTTACCTTTTGTGAGGTATGGCTTGATCGTTGGCCACAGGGCAATCTGACCGGCATCCGACAGCAGGAACTGAATTACGGTTCCCTGCTTGGCAGCTTCTTCAATGTCAAACAGTGTTTCACCCGGAACCCAGCCGTGCGATACGGCCTTGTCCCACGTTTTTGAACCTTTGCGCTGTCCGACAATTACGTTGAAGCCGTTATCGCGGAGGTTTAATGCCTGCGCAGGTCCCTGCACCCCGTATCCGATAATGGCGATCGTTTCATTCTTCATTACTTCGAGCGCTTTTTCCATCGGGAACTCTTCGCGGGTTACCACATCTTCTATCGTTCCTCCAAAATTGATTTTTGCCATTTCGTTAGTATTTAATTGTTAGTTATTAGTCTAAAGTATATCGTTTTTGATCTTAGTAGAATTAATCCACGTCAACGATTCGTTCGCTGAGCGTGATGTAATGATCGCTTCCGCTGAAATAATTCGCGTAATCGACTTCAATCAGTTTCTCCAATTGATGCTTGACCTTTTCGATCAGATCAGGCGTTGTGTGAACCAGAATAATTGCTCCGCCTTTGCGGAAGTCATCCTCGTGTTCGTGGGCCATCAATTTCTTGATGCGAACGCGTCTCCGGTTTAAGACATTAATAATCCGGTTCAGCACCGAAAAATTATTGTCGCTTGAAATCTCTATGGTGAACTCCTGCTTCATTATCGTTTGGTTTCTGGCTCTAACAGTATTTCTGCAACGCCTGCTCCCGTGGGAACCATCGGGAAAACGTTTTCTTCCTTCTCCACTACAACCTCCAGGAAGTACGGCCCTTTGCTCGCGAGCATTTCCGCCAGACCGTCTTTCAATTCATGGCGTTCCGAAACTTTCTTTGCGGGAATGGAGTAGGCTGCAGCCAAGGCAACAAAATTCGGATTGGTCATTTCGGTAAACGAATACCGCTTTTCAAAAAACAACTGCTGCCACTGGCGTACCATGCCCAGGAAGTTGTTGTTCAATACAATGATCTTCACCGGAATCTGGTATTGCATGATCGTTCCCAGTTCCTGGACGGTCATCTGAAACCCGCCATCACCGATAATTGCTACAACCTGTTTCTCCGGAACCGCCAGCGCGGCACCCATCGCAGCGGGCAATGCAAAGCCCATGGTTCCCGCTCCGCCGGATGTGATGTTGCTTCTTGTTTTACGGAACGGATAGTACCGCGAGGTTACCATCTGGTGCTGGCCCACATCGGTTACAATGACAGCTTCACCTTTGGTTTGTTCTCCCAGCTCACGGATTACTTCGCCCATGCGTAACGATTTTTCCAGCGGGTAGTAGTCGAACTGGATTACTTTTTCGTGTTCCACACGCGCAGCTTCGGTAAACCTGCGGTGCCATTCGGCATGTTTGTTTTCGTTAATCAGCGAAAGCAATGCTTTCAATGCTTCTTTCGCATCGGCATGAACCGCTACATCGGCTTTTACAATTTTATTGATTTCGGCTTTATCGAGTTCAATGTGAACGACCTTCGCTTGCTTGGCATACTTGGCCACATTTCCGGTAACGCGGTCATCGAAACGCATGCCGATCGCGATTAATACATCGCAGGAATTCGTTAACACATTCGGACCGTAGTTTCCGTGCATGCCAAGATAACCCACATACAACGGGTGACTGGTCGGGATTGTAGACAGTCCGAGTAGCGTGGATGCAACCGGGATGCCCGATTTCTCAACGAATGCCAGTAATTCTTTTTCAGCCCCGCTTAATTGAATGCCTTGTCCAACGAGGATGTATGGTTTTTTTGCGCTGTTGATCAGATCCGCAGCCGCTTCAACGGCTGAATGATTAAGTTTTGGTTTGGGGGCATACGTACGAACCGATTCACATTTCTCGTAGTCGAACTCATCGATCATTTCGAACTGGGCATTCTTGGTGATATCAATGAGTACCGGCCCTGGGCGACCGCTTCGCGCGATATAAAACGCCTTTGCTACCTGCGAGGCGATATGGGATGCTTCGGTGATCTGCACGTTCCACTTGGTTACGGGAAGTGTTGTGTTGATCACGTCCATTTCCTGGAATGCATCCGTACCCAACAAGTGCTCGGCAACCTGACCGGTAATACAAACCACCGGAGTTGAATCGATCATGGCATCGGCCAGTCCGGTAATTAAATTGGAAGCACCCGGTCCGGATGTTGCAAGCGCCACTCCGGTTTTACCGGTGGCACGCGCATACCCTTGTGCAGCATGAATGGCACCTTGCTCATGACGAACCAGAATGTGGTTCAGCCGGTCTTTGAATCCATACAGCGCATCGTACACCGGCATGATGGCACCACCCGGGTAGCCGAACAAAATGTCAACACCTTCCGCGACCAGGCAACGCAACAAGGCTTCCGAACCGGAGATTCGTTGTTTGGTAACTTCTTTTGTGTCGGGTTTAGTCTTCGTCAGTAACGCATCCATCTGCAGCAGTCTTTACAAGTTTTGAATATTTATACAGCACACCATTTGAAACCGGAAGCGGCTTCGGTTGATGCGCAGCTTTTCTTTTTTTGATTTCTTCGTCACTCACCAGCAGGTTGATCTGGTTTTTGGTAACATCGATTTCAATCGGATCATTGTCGTGAACCAGTGCGAGCAATCCGCCATCGAATGCTTCGGGTGTAATGTGACCGATCACGAACCCGTGTGAACCACCACTAAAGCGACCGTCGGTTATTAACGCAACTGTTTTTCCAAAGCCCGCTCCGATAATCAGCGAAGTCGGCTTCAACATTTCCGGCATGCCGGGCGCCCCTTTCGGACCCACATACCGGATCACAATCACATCACCATGTTTGATGCGGCCTTCTTTCAGTCCGTCAACCAGCGTAAATTCACCATCAAACACGCGTGCTGGTCCGGTGAAACGCTCGCCTTCTTTGCCGGTGATCTTGGCTACCGCACCTTTCTCCGCCAGGTTGCCATACAGAATTTGAATGTGGCCGGTTGCCTTGAGTGGCTTTTCACGCGGAGTGATAATATCCTGTTTACCGAAGTCGAGGTCTTTTGCGCTGGCAACATTTTCAGCAATTGTCTTCCCGGTAACGGTGATACAATCGCCATGCAGAAAACCTTCCTTCAATAGATATTTCATCACAGCAGGCACTCCGCCAATTTGGTGCAGCGCTTCCATCAGGTATTTGCCGCTTGGTTTTAAATCTGCCAGCAAAGGTGTTTTGTTCGAGATGCGCTGGAAATCATCTTGCGTTAATTTGACGCCCACACTTTTCGCCATCGCGATGAGGTGAAGCACTGCATTGGTTGATCCGCCTAATGCCATCACCACGGTGATTGCATTTTCGAATGCTTTGAAAGTCATGATTTCACGTGGTTTCAGATCTTTTTCCAGCAACACGCGAATCGCTTTTCCGGCATCGGCACACTCGGCCGATTTTTCTTTGCTCAACGCAGGATTGGATGATGAGTAAGGCAACGCCATTCCAAGTGCTTCAATCGCGGAAGCCATGGTGTTAGCGGTATACATTCCACCACACGCACCTGCACCCGGACAGGAATTTTTAATGATGCCTTTGTAATCTTCGTCACTCAGTTTATTCTGAAGCTTTTCACCGAGGGCTTCAAATGCTGATACGATGTTCAGCTCACGGCCTTTGTAATGGCCACCGGCAATCGTTCCGCCATACACCATGATCGCAGGGCGATTCAATCGTCCCATGGCCATGAGTGCACCCGGCATATTTTTGTCGCAGCCTACCACGGCAATCAATCCATCGTAGTATTGCGCGCCACACACCGTTTCAATTGAATCGGCAATCACATCGCGGCTTACCAACGAATAGCGCATGCCGGCTGTACCGTTGCTGATACCATCGCTTACACCGATCGTGTGAAAGATCAAGCCTACAAGTTCCTGATCCCACACGGCTTGCTTCACTTCCGTAGCCAGTGCGTTGAGGTGCATGTTGCAGGTGTTGCCATCAAACCCGGTGCTTACGATACCTACCTGAGCTTTAGTCAGGTCGTGCTCCGACAATCCAATGCCGTACAGCATCGCCTGCGATGCGGGCAGTGTTGGGTCTTGCGTGATGGTACGACTGTATTTGTTCAAACTCATGCTCAGATGATGATATCCGCGTAAGACTTTTCTAACACAATATTTTTATAGACTTCCTGGATGGTTGATCCGAGGCTTTCTTTCCATTTCTTTTTCATGGGCCGGGCGTCAATTGTGTTGATGCCAATGATCTCTGCAGCCGTTCCGCACATGAAAGCCGAGTCGATGCCCTCCAATTCTTGCGGAGTGAAGTATTTTTCAACGAGTGGTATTTCGAGTTCGCGACAGATGTTGATAACCGTTTCGCGTGTAATGCCGGGGAGGATGTGACCGAGGGGAGGAGTGTAGAGTACACCGTCTTGTTCGATAAAGAAATTAGCGCCCGGACCTTCTGCTACGTTGCCGTTCATGTCGAGCATCAGGGCTTCATCGAAACCGCGAACTTTGGCTTCGCTGGTTGCCAGGATCGAATTGATGTAGTGACCGGTAACCTTTGCTTCTACCTTTACGGAATTCGGATTCGGTCGCTGGTAGGAGGAGATGCACAGGTTCAGTAATGAATCACCGAGGTATTTTCCCCATTCCCACGCACAGATCATCAGGTAAACTTCTTTCGGTGCCTGCAACTGCATATTCGGACTACAATACACCAACGGGCGGATGTACGCATCGGACATGTTATTTTTCTTCAACACGTTGTACGAGATCTGAATCAGTTCGTCTGTATCGTAGTTGAAGGGTATATTCACCAGTTCGCAGCTTTTCTTTAGTCTTTCGAAGTGTTCAACAGCTTTAAAAATTTTTGCTCCGTTGGATGTTTCGTATGAGCGGATGCCTTCGAACACTCCGTAGCCGTAGTGAAGTGTTTGACTGTACAGATCCGTAGTGGCATCGGTGGCTTTAATGTATTTGCCGTTTAAAAAGAGAATGGTGTTTGCGTTGTAGTACATACTTATTTTTAACAACTGTTAGTTTGTGTTAGTCCATATAAAACAAAACCGCCCCGGGGTTTCCGAGGCGGTCGCTAGTTCTTTCAATAAGCTCTACACTATCGCCCCGGGTTTATCCAGAAGAATAATAATGACAGAGAGCACAGTGCTGCCGATCCCTGTGGTAAGGGTTAAAAGACGTTCTGTTAAAGTGCTTTTGTTCAGCATAATATTCTGTGTGGATACAATTCTCACAAATTTACCGGTGCCGTTCAAGGGAAACGGCAAAATAATTTAAAGGTTTCTCAGAACGAACGTTAGGTTAGCTGCCAAGGTACTCAACAATACCATCGCGGATCGCGGTGAATGTTCTCACAAGTTCGTGTTCATCTTCCTCCAGCAGCGTTACCCGGAAGCCTTGCAGATCGGAACAGAACGAAGAGATCGGAACCACACAAATTCCCTTCGCTCCGAGCAGGTAATACACGAAGCGCTTGTCGGGAGGAATGGATGCATCGACCCA